>DFLT01000004.1 GCA_002375465.1 Alphaproteobacteria bacterium UBA3612
GACGGCATTACCAGCATTCGCCGAGGTCGAGATATCGGAGCTCTCCCAGCCGGCGGTTCCACCTCCTGTGCTGCCCTGCGGCCAGATCGGGATCGAACTGCCATCGGGCGTGAAGCTGACGGTCGATGCCGGGGTCGATGCCGATGCTCTGTCGCGGGTGATCGGCGTGCTGGTCCGGTGATCCCGCTACCGCCTTCGACGCGCATATATCTTGCTTGCGGTGCGACCGACATGCGCAAAGGCTTCAACGGCCTTGCGGTAATGGCGCAGCAAGTGCTGCACGAGAACCCGCATTGCGGGGCGTTGTTCGCCTTCCGGGGGAAGCGCGGCGATCTGGTCAAGCTGCTGTGGTACGACGGGCAAGGCCTGTGCCTGTTCTCGAAGCGGATGGACCGTGGGCGTTTCGTGTGGCCAGTGACGAAGACGGGCAAGGTCAGCCTCACCTCGGCGCAGCTTTCGATGCTTCTGGAAGGCATCGACTGGCGCCGGCCCGAGCGCACGGCAGTACCCTTGCTGGCAGGATAAAGTCTGCAGATTCCGTTGGTTTTTCTGGCGTTGGACTGCCCGATTCGCTAGAGATTGGCGGTGTCGGAACAAGCCTCATCCACTATCGACAAGGATGCCCGGATCGCCGAGCTGGAAGCGGCTCTGGCCGCCCGCGACACGCTGATCGAGACACTGCGTTTCCAGCTTTCCCAGCTCAAGCGGATGACCTTCGGTCAGTCGTCGGAGAAGCTGGCCCGCCAGGTCGAGCAGCTTGAACTGGCGCTTGAAGAACTGGAAGGCGAAGCCGCTGTTGCTGATGTTGCCACGACGACGGTGCCAACCGGCAATGATCGCCCGGCGCCGATCCGTCAGCTTCCCGATCACTTGCCGCGCATCGACCGCCGGATCGAACCGGAGGCGGGAAGTTGTACTTGCCCCGAGTGCGGCGGCGCTCTTCACCCACTCGCCGAAGACAGCGACGAGATGCTCGACGTTGCACCCGTGCAGTGGCGCGTGATCCGCACCGTGCGCCCCAAGTACTCCTGCCGGTCCTGCGAGAAGGTCGTGCAGGCGCCTGCTCCGGTGAAGGCTGTCGCTCGCGGCAAGGCCAGTTTCGCGACACTCGCGCATGTGGTCGCAAGCAAGTTCGATCATCACCTGCCACTTTATCGCCAGGCCGAGATGATGTCCGCGCAAGGGATCGATATTGATCGCTCAACCCTGGCCGGTTGGGCAGGACAGGCTGCCGCGCTGCTCGATCCCATCGTTGCCCGCATCCGCGAGGAAGGCCTCAAGGCATCCAAGGTCCATGCCGACGACACACCCGTGCCGATGCTGGTGCCAGGCAAGGGCAAGACCGCGCAGGCACGGCTATGGACCTATGTCGTCGATGACCGCCCATCGGGCGCCGCCGGTCCGGCGCTGGTCTGGTACAGGTTCACGCCCGACCGCAGCGGCGTCCATCCGCAGACCGAGCTCAGGCATTTTACCGGTCTGCTCCAGGCCGATGGCTACGCCGGCTTCGACAAGCTCTATGCCACAGGCCGGATCAGGGAAGTCGCCTGTTGGGCACATTTCCGGCGCAAGATATTCGAGAACCACCAGACCAGCCCGACGCCGCTGACCGCCGATCTGCTGGAGCGCATCGCCCGGCTTTACCGTGTCGAGGAAGAGATACGCGGCAGGCTGCCCGATGTCCGCCGGCGACATCGTCATGAGCGAAGCAAGCCCGAGATCGAGGAACTGCGCGTCGTGATCGACGATGCGCTGCGCCGCCTGTCACCCAAGTCGTCGATGGCGAAAGCGCTCGCATATGGCCGCAAGCGCTGGGTCGCACTCACACGCTTCCTCGACGAAGGCGTTGCCGAGATCGATAACAATATCGCTGAACGGGCCATGCGTTCCGTCGCAATCGGAAGGAAGAACTGGCTGTTCGCCGGTTCGAAGGCGGGCGGTGAGCGCGCGGCTGCGATCTACTCCGTGATCGAGACATGCAAGCTCAATGGCATCGAGCCGCAAGCATACATCGCCGATGTCATCGGGAAGATCGCCGGTGGTTGGCCCGCCTCGCGTTGGGATGATCTCATGCCGTGGAACTGGACAGCCGCAGCAACGCCGGTCAGCTTGGCTGCATGACAGATATCATCGCCCGCCTGCACGTCGTGCTTGCCGATACCGACCCCTCGATCTGGCGCAGGGTCGAGGTGCCCATCGATGCCAACCTCAAGATGCTACACGATGTCATCCAGGGCGCAATGGGCTGGCTCGATTATCATCTCTGGGAGTTCGAGGCAGGCGAGAGGCGTTACGGCGTTCTCGATCCAGACTGGCCCGACGATCGTTTGTTCGCGGCCAAAAACACCAAGCTCAGGACGCTGATCGACCGCGATGTCCATCAGATCCTCTATACCTACGACATGGGCGACAACTGGGAACACATCGTCACCGTCGAAGCGGTCAGGGATGGCGAAGCCGGAACCAAATATCCGCGCTATGTTGACGGTGAGCATCGCGCTCCGCCCGAGGACTGCGGTGGCACGCCTGGCTTCGAGGCGTTCCTCGACGCCGTGTCCGATCCCAGGCATCCTGAGCACAAAGACGCCACCGAATGGCACCTTGGATGCTACGGAAAGCCTTTCGATCCCGACGAAATCGACGAACGCGATGCAAAACTCAGGATCGGCGCCATCGCTAAACGCCGCGCTGCTGGCAAAACCTCGCAGGCCAACAAATCACGCTGACCAGGCGGCCTCCACGCCACGCTTACGCTGCATTGGTATATTCGCTTTCAGCAGAACCGTGCTCAAGCGCGAGCTCTTTATGACGAGCGCTTCTGCCGCATGTGGGAGTTCTATCTGGCTGCCTGCGAAATGGCGTTCCGGCAAGGGGATCTCATGGTCTTCCAGCTTCAGGTCGCTCTTCAGCGCGATGCTGTTCCGCGTACGCGCGATTATATGTTTGCGGCGGAGCAGCGCGAATGATGTGAGATGTAGCTCGAAGCGATAATTCCAGCCTTCGCGCAATGTGGGGTCGGCTTTGGTGCGCACTATAGTTGGCGCGTTTCACATCCAGCGGTGAGAGCGGCGAAGGACTGATAGTTTCGACATCGGAAAGGGCCACCTTAGATCGGAACTGATCGCAGGACCCGCTCTCAGGTCCAGAGACAAAGCCCTGTGCCACTCTCGTATAATCAGTGATTCTCCACCGGATCCGCTGGCCTGCCCGCTACGGAGCCATAAGCCAATGCGAAAGCTTCCTCCTCCATAGCGTCGCGATGCTCGCGAGCCTGTTGGATCATCTTGGATATCCGTTCGCTTGCTTCCCGTTCCGCTGCACGGAATGGGTCAGTGGACGGCAACGGCGTCCGGCCACGTTCAACCATCGGCGCAAGCGCCGCGATGGCCCGCATCCAGGGATTGAATTCCTCCGAAAAAAGATAGCGGCTCGTCCGCATGGGATGCAGCCATTCGATCATCGAAGCCGTTGCGGGGTTGGAAAGACCCCGAACGAAGGGGCTGATGAAGGTGCTGTAGAATTCCTCGTTCGCCTCCGACATCTCTCGGACCCTCTCGAAGGCTTGGCTTGGAATATCCACTTCGATATCGGTGACGTCCCGTTCTTCGAAATGGACGGTATATGAGGGTTTGTTGCAATCAGGATCGCCCGAAGGATTGTCGATCTTCATCTCGTAGAGGCCCGGCGGCAGCGCCGAAATTTCCTCGATACTTTCCAGGATCGCACGGTGTTCGAACCGCGCGACCTTCGCCGACACAAAGATGCCGAGATGCCCGATATGCGGATTGGTCAGATAGACGATGCGCTGCCCGGCAGCCTTGAGATCAGCCGTATCGCGATAGACCGCCGGTATCCAGTCAAGCGCCTGCTGTGGCGGCGTGATGTTGTCGCCGTATGAGGCGAATATCACCAGTGGATTGCGGATATGCCGCAAGTTCACCGTGCAGCCGTCGCAAACGTGCAGCTTGCCCTCTTCGAGCTTGTTTCCGATAAACAGATTCTCGACGATCGCCACGATTTCCTCGCGGCTCAGAAAATACCAGGCATTCCACCAGCGTTCGAACTCGAGAAACCGCTCGCGTTCCGTGTCAACGTCCGTGAACAGATTGGCATATTTGTCCCATACGGATTCGGGCTTCAGATTCTCGAAATTCGCGATCAACCACGCACCGTCGAGGCGGCCATCGTCCAGGTCGGCGAGGAAATGCGTCATCCATGCGCCTCCAACGAAGCCTGCCGCGATCCGCATCGGGTTTACGCCCGATTTTCCGGCCCAGTAGGATAGCGGAGAGCCATTGAGAACGGTGGGACCGACCAGACCTTCGCAATCCGCCGACAGCAGCGTAGCGGCCCAGCCTGCCTGGCAATTGCCGTACAGGATCGGCGCTTCGCCGGGATGCCTGCGTACCACTTCCTCGACGAAGCGGCGCAGTGCATGGAGTACATCACCAAGCGTCTGGCCGGTACACGGCTCCGGAAAGAAGGACACGAAATAGACGGGATGGCCCTGATGCATCGCGATGCCGATCTCGGAATCGCGCTTGAACCCGCCGATGCCGGGGCCATGCCCGGCCCGCGGATCCATGACCACGACGGGTGGCTTGCTCGGGTCGAAACAGTCTTCGAGACAGGCCTCGTCGATGCGCGTGATACGCAACAGCGCATAGTTCGCGGGTTGGTCGAAGCGTCGCGCATCGAGGATCATTTCATATTCGAAATCGAGCAACGGCGGTTTTCCCGCGCGTTCGTGCGCGATCATATTGACCGCGCGCTGCCGAAGCGTGTCCCAGAACAGGATGCCGCGCTCCCATGCGTCTCGCTGATACGCCCAGAAGCCTTGCCATGGGTTTTCGTCCGCGCGGTCGTCCTGACGAGGAATGACCGCTGGAAGGGCCGTTATCGATTGCACGCGGGCCGGCAGCGTTTCGGTAGCGGAACGTGAAGTTTTCGCTTCCCCGTGACCTGTCGGCTGTGCCTGCTTGACGTCGGTCATGTTTGGCTCCTCGGTTCTGTTCGTGCCGTCCGAAAGTTGGATCCTAGGAAAAATGAGCGCGGCGCATCCGGCACCGGCAATTGCGAAACTGTGCCGAAGCGAGAGACGATATGCCGTTCCGGTTATCCGGTCCGTCTGCTCTTGGGCGTTCGCGACCTATTTTTGGGATTCGACAGCCTGGCGACGCATCTCATCTGCCGCTTCATTCGCCGTTGCACAGCAACAGTCGCCGATCTTTTGCGATGTCTCCGACCAGCGTTTCGCTCTTTGCGATACGCGTTCCATAACGAGGGCTAGAAACTCGGTTTGGGCAGCAAGCAGGTCATGAGGCTGTCGGATCTGCAGTAAATCCTGGAATGATCGGCGGATCTGCTCGTTGCCCTCTAGAACGGCTTTCATTTCTTCTCCGTAGCCATCGGTCAATATCTTCTGAAGATCCTGAGCCAAGGCCTGGCCCCGTCGCACGTTGTCTTCCGCAACCCCCGCACCGTTAGTGATGGGCGAACTCCACAAAGCAATGAGGTCCTTCAACTGGTCAAATCCTGCAATCGTTGTCTCTTTACTGTCGGTCATTGGGTCTTTCCTTTCCGAGATCATGCGGTGTTCGCCGAGCGGCAAACCCTAAAATTCAACGAGGGATTTCGAGTGCGAGCGCGATTCCTTGGCCGCCGCCAATGCAAAGGGTGACAAGTCCCCGCCTCACACCGTCACGCCGCATCGAGTGGATCAAGCGAGTTGTCAGCACGGCACCGGTAGCCCCAATGGGATGCCCATGCGCGATCGCTCCACCCTCGACGTTGACGATATCCTCGGGCAGACCGAGTTCCGAAATCACCGCGAGAACGATCGCGGCGAATGCTTCGTTGATTTCAATGCGCTCGACATCCGCCAGCGTCCATTCGGCCAGCTCCAGCGCTCTGCGGACCGCAGGCACCGGCCCAAGTCCGAACATCCCAGGTTCGACTGCGCCGACGCCGAAGGCCACGAGCCGCGCCAGCGGCTCCACCCCGTGCTTTTCGGCCCAATGTTCTCCCGCCACGATCATCGCAGCCGCGCCGGCATTCAGTCCGGGTGCGTTCCCGGCCGTGATCGTGCCGTCTTTACGGAAAGCCGGCTTCAACTGCGCAAGTGTCTCCAATGTCGTGCCTGGCCGGTTGTGCTCGTCTTTGTCGAAGATGACCGGGCCTTTTCTTGATGGGACGTCAACGGGCACGATCTCGTCCACGAACTTGCCGGCCGCTTGCGCTGCCGAAAAGCGTTGCTGGCTGCGGAGAGCCCAGCGATCCTGCGTATCTCTCGAGATTTGAAACCGGTCTGCGAGATCCTCCGTAATCCAGCCCGAGTGATGGTCGGTGAAGGCGTCGTTCAACCCGTCTCGCAGCATGGAATCATAGATCTGCGCGTCCCCCATTCGGTAACCCCAACGACCGCCTGTCATCAGATATGGCGACTGGTCCATATTCTCCATTCCACCCGCGATTGCGCTTTGCGCCAAGCCGAGCATCACTTCCTGAGCAGCCGTCGCTATTGCCTGCGCACCCGAGCCGCACACGCGGTTTACGGTCATTGCGGGAACCGAGACGGGAAGGCCGGCCGTAATCGCTGCCTGCCGAGCCGGATTCATCTTCGCTCCCGCTTGCACCACTTGGCCCAGTATCGCTGTATCGATCGTCTCGGGATTGACGCCGGCACGTGTGAGACTTGCCTCGACAGCAATCGCAGCGAGCTGAGGCGCCGGGATGGTTTTGAGCGTCCCGTCGTAGGTACCGATCGGTGTCCGCACAGCGGCGCAAAGAACGATTTGGGATTCGGTGGTCATCTGAGCGCTGCCTCGGTCGCATGTTAAATCATGTATTGACCGCCATTGGCGGTCAGGGTGGATCCGGTGATGAAGGTGGTTTCGTCAGCTACGAGGAATTCCACGATTCGAGCGATTTCCTCGGGCGTTCCGAGATGCCCGACTGGAATCTGTCCCGTAATGGAGTCGAGTACGCCGGTCGGCATTGCCGCCGTCATATCGGTCGCGACATAGCCCGGGGCGATAGCATTCACACGAATGCCCTTGCTTGCGCTTTCCAACGCCAATGCTCGTGTAAATCCGAGCATGCCGGCTTTCGCAGCAGCATAGTTCGTCTGCCCGAGTTGCCCCTTCTGTCCGTTTATCGAAGAAATGTTGACGATCCTACCGAAGCCCGCCTCCCGCATAGAGCCAATAGTTGCTCGACACATGTTAAAGCACGACGTCAGATCGGCAGCGATGACCTCGTTCCATTGCTGTGCGCTCATTTTATGCAGCATGCCGTCACGGGTGATGCCAGCGTTGTTGACCAGTATGTCTGCCGGTCCCTCCAGCGCCTCGCAAATCGCTGCCACCCCCGTATGGCAAGCATCGAAATCAGCCACATCCCAATGGAACGTCGGGATATCCGTTTCGGCTTGGAATTCTTCCGCAGCGGCCATGTTTCCGTGGAATACGGCCGCCACGGTGTGGCCGGCTCGTTTCAAGCGCTTCGAAATCGCAGCGCCCATCCCGCGTGTCCCGCCGGTGACAATTGCAATGCGTCCGGTCAAACGTCCTTCTCCTCAATGTTCTTCATCGTCTTCTTGGCGTCGACAGCGCGCTGGCGGAATTGTTCGATCTCTTCACATTCGCAATCGAGAAATCCGTGTGTCGGACAGGAAAGACACATTTCCTCAAGCCGCTTGCGAAGCGTTTGCCTGGCTCGATAAATTCGCACGTTCACGTTGTTGAGTGTCGTGCCCAGACTAGCCGCGATGCGATCCCTTGGTTCACCGAGGATATCCGAACGCCACAGGACATCGGCATATTCCGGTTTCAGGGTCGGAAGGATGCGGTGGAGGCAATTGCAGATCGCTTCATCCGTTTCATCATCAGGCTCGATAGCCAGTCCGTCGATATCGCCGGGATCCACATCGACCTCCCGCCCACGCTGCCGGATGGCGCGACGATGATGATCGATGATCGTTGTCGCAAGGATCCGTCCAAGCCAACCGCGAACACTGCGAATTTCCCGAAGCTGGCTGGCGCGTTCGAGCGCCTTCAGCGAGAAGCGCTGCAACAGTTCTTCCGCGTCGGACCGATCATGAACCCGTCGGTATAAGAACTGTAAGAATTCTTCGCGCGCTTCAATCAGCGCTCGGCGAACGGCAGCGTCCGCAGGCCTTGCCGCCTCCAGTTCGTCCCTCTCGGGCTCCTGCTCGCCTGTCTTGCTCGAATTCGTCATATTTCCTGTCCGCATTAAGAGACGCCGATAGAACGAGATCATTACACCTCGCTCAAGCGAAGGTGGGCGAGATGCGGTCGAAACACGAATTCCTAGGACCGACCGACAAGCCGCTCACGAAAACTCGGAAAACTTTGGGCGTTGAGCTGCGCGCGCTGCAATATAGGACCGTCAGAAGCCCGCCACCCGTTCATCCAACGCCACTGGTGCTGAATCGAGTTCGTCAACGCGGGCCTACCTTGCGAGGTCATGCGCCGTAAGTAAGTAATTGCCGCCGCCCTCACTACGCTGCCAACTATCTGTTGCGCTTGGTGCTTTTCTGGCTCTCTTGATGTGCCCCGACAGCCGGGCGGCAATTCGCCCGGCAGACAAGCAGGGGCCGAACCTTGACCGTCCATCCGCTCCCATCCGAAGCGAAAACGCGCGGCGCGCGGATGCTGCGCACGGCGCTAGGGCCTTCCATCGCGGCCTGGCTCGACGACCCCGCCGTGATCGAGGTGATGCTGAACCCGGACGGACGGCTCTGGCTTGATCGGCTCGGCGAAGGCATCAGTGATACGGGGATGACGCTGTTCGCCGCGGATGGCGAACGGATTGTCCGCCTGGTCGCGCATCATGTCGGTGTCGAAGTCCACGCCAGTTCTCCGCGCGTCTCCGCTGAACTACCTGAAGGCGGGGAGCGTTTCGAAGGTCTGCTCCCGCCCGTGGTCGCAGCGCCTGCCTTCGCCATCCGCAAGCCTGCCGTCGCCGTCTTCACGCTCGACGAATATGCGGAGGCTGGCATTATGTCGCCGGCAGAGGCCGCGGCGCTGCGCGATGGCGTGCAGACACGCGCCAACATCCTTGTCGCCGGCGGCACCGGCAGCGGCAAGACGACGCTGGTCAACGCGCTACTGGCCGAAGTCGCGAAGACCGCCGACCGCATCGTCCTAATCGAAGACACGCGCGAGCTGCAATGCGCCGCGCCCAACCTGGTCGCCATGCGGACCAAGGATGGCGTCGTCTCGCTGTCCGATCTTGTCCGCTCGTCACTACGCCTTCGTCCCGATCGCATCCCTATCGGCGAGGTACGCGGCGCGGAAGCGCTCGATCTTCTGAAAGCCTGGGGCACAGGCCATCCGGGCGGAATCGGCACGATCCACGCCGGGACCGCCCTCGGCGCACTGCGGCGCATGGAGCAACTTATCCAGGAGGCCGTGGTCACGGTCCCGCGCGCGTTGCTGGCCGAGACCATCGAACTCGTCGCTGTCCTCGCACGCGACGGTCATGGCCGCCGCCTCGCCGAACTGGCCCGCGTCGATGGAATTGATGCGACCACCGGAGATTACCGGCTGACGTCCCTCACAACCCCAAACCGTGGAGACCACCAATGACCCATGCCCTTCGGAATGGCGCGAACCGCGCCATGCTTGCCGTCGCCGCCAGCCTGATAGCTCTGACCATTGCCGTTCCGGCCCACGCCGGCGGATCGTCGATGCCATGGGAAGCCCCGCTGCAGTCGATCCTCGAGTCCATCGAAGGTCCGGTGGCTAAGATCATCGCGGTGATGATTATCATCATTACCGGCCTTACGCTCGCGTTCGGGGATACGTCGGGCGGCGCGCGCCGGCTGATCCAGATCGTGTTCGGCCTGTCGATCGCCTTCGCCGCGTCGAGCTTCTTCCTGTCCTTCTTCAGTTTTGGCGGTGGGGCGCTGGTCTGATGGAAAGCGGTGAGCCGATCCCGGGCTACCTTGCGCCGGTCCACCGTGCGCTAACCGAGCCGATCCTCTTGGGCGGCGCGCCGCGTGCGCTCGCCATCGTCAACGGCACGCTAGCCGGCGCGATCGGCCTCGGCCTGCGTCTGTGGATCGCCGGGATCGTCATCTGGGTCGTCGGTCACGCGCTCGCCGTCTGGGCCGCGCGCCGCGATCCGCAATTCGTCGACGTCGCGCGCCGCCACCTGCGCTACCCGGCGTGGACGCGGCCATGATGTCCTTGCGCGAATATCGCAGCAAGGCCACGCATCTGGCCGACTTCCTGCCCTGGGCTGCACTGGTCGGCGACGGCGTGGTGCTCAACAAGGACGGGTCGTTCCAGCGTACCGCGAAGTTTCGCGGTCCCGATCTCGACAGCGCGACGCCCGCCGAACTGGTCGCGACTACGGCGCGGCTCAACAATGCGCTACGGCGATTGGGCTCGGGCTGGGCCATTTTCATTGAGGCGCAACGCAGACCCGCGCTCGACTACCCTGACTCGGAATTTCCCGATCCGGTCTCGGCGCTGGTCGACATGGAGCGGCGCGAGCAATTCCGGGAAGAGGGATCGCATTTCGAGAGCCGGTATTTCCTGACGCTGCTCTGGATGCCGCCCGCCGAAGACACCGCGCGCGCCGAGGGCTGGCTCTACGAGGGCCGTTCGACCTCCGGCGTCAACCCGTGGGAACTGCTCAAGAGTTTCACCGATCGCAGTGACCGCGTGCTCAATCTGGTCGAAGGCTTCGTGCCGGAAGTCCACTGGCTCGATGACGCCGAGACGCTGGCCTACCTGCACAGCACGATCTCGACCCGCCGCCAGCGCGTCCGCGTGCCGGAAACGCCGATGCATCTCGACGCGCTGCTTGCCGACGAGCCGCTGACCGGAGGGCTCGAACCGCGCCTCGGCGATCATCACCTGCGGACGCTGACCGTTATCGGTTTCCCGAGCGTCACATTTCCCGGCCTGCTCGACGACTTGAACCGGCTGGCCTTCGAGTATCGCTGGTCCACCCGCGCGATCATGCTCGACAAGAGCGACGCGACCAAACTGCTGACCAAGATACGCCGGCAATGGTTCGCCAAGCGCAAATCGGTCGCGGCGATCCTGAAAGAGATCATGACCAACGAGGCCTCGACGCTGCTCGACAGCGACGCCTCCAACAAGGCCGCCGATGCCGACACCGCCCTGCAGGAACTGGGCGCCGACTATGCCGGCATGGCCTATGTCACCGCGACGGTGACGGTGTGGGACCGTGATTCGGCGATTGCCGCCGAGAAGCTGCGGCTGATCGAAAAGGTCATCCAGGGCCGCGATTTCACCGTCATTCCCGAGGGCATGAACGCGATCGAGGCATGGCTGGGGAGCCTGCCCGGCCACACCTACGCCAATGTCCGCCAGCCCCCGATTTCCACGATCAATCTCGCCCACCTGATTCCCCTGTCAGCGGTATGGGCGGGGCCGGAACGGGACGAGCATTTCAGCGCTCCCCCCTTGCTCTATGGCAAGACCGAAGGCTCGACCCCGTTCCGATTTTCCCTTCACGTCGGCGATGTCGGCCACACGCTGATCGTTGGCCCGACCGGCGCCGGCAAGAGCGTCCTGCTGGCGCTGATGGCGATGCAGTTCCGCCGCTACGACGGCGCACAGGTGTTCGCCTTCGACTTCGGCGGCAGCATCCGCGCGGCCGCGCTCGGCATGGGCGGCGACTGGCAGGATTTGGGCGGGATGCTTGCCGATGAGGCCGGCGATGGCGTGCAGTTGCAGCCGCTCGCTCACATCGACGATCCTGCAGAGCGCGCATGGGCGGCTGAATGGCTCGCGGCGATCCTTGGCAGCGAAGGCGTCGCGGTCGATCCGCAAGCCAAGGAGCATATTTGGTCGGCGCTCGGTTCGCTGGCGTCTGCGCCTATGCACGAGCGGACGCTGACCGGCCTCGCGGTTCTGTTGCAGAGCCAGCACTTGAAGCAAGCGCTCCAGCCCTATTGCATCGGCGGGCCGTGGGGCCGGCTGCTCGACGCCGAGGACGAGAGGTTGGGCGAAGCATCGGTCCAGGCATTCGAGACCGAGGGCCTGGTCGGTGCCGGGTCGGCTGCCGCTGTTCTGTCCTACCTGTTCCACCGTATCGAGGGCCGGCTGGACGGTTCGCCGACGCTCATCATCATCGACGAAGGCTGGCTCGTGCTCGACAGTCCGGCCTTCGCTGCGCAACTGCGCGAGTGGTTGAAAACGCTGCGTAAGAAGAACGCCAGCGTTGTCTTCGCCACGCAGAGTCTCGCCGATATCGAGACATCAAGCATCGCTCCGGCCATCATAGAAAGCTGCCCGACGCGTATCTTCCTACCAAACGAGCGCGCGTCCGAGCCGCAGATCGCCGCCATCTACGAGCGGTTCGGGCTTAATGCGCGGCAGATCGAGATACTCAGCCGGGCTACTCCGAAGCGCGATTACTATTGTCAATCACGGCGGGGCAACCGGCTGTTCGAGCTGGGGCTCGGCGAGGTCGCACTTGCCTTCGCCGCGGCCTCTTCGAAGACCGACCAGCTCAAGATAGCCGAATTGATCGAGACCCACGGCTCAGATGGTTTCGCTGCCGAATGGCTGCGCCACCGCGGCTGTGCTTGGGCGATCGACCTCCTTCCCGCATCCGAACCTTCATCGCCGGCGCGCGACCGGGAAGACGCGCACCCGCTCCCCGAAAAGGAACCCCAGATATGACTCAATCCCTGCTGCGCCGCGCTTTGATGGCGGGCGCCCTTGCCACGACCAGCGTGTTCGGCGTCGTCGCCATGACCACACCCGCGCACGCCCAGTTCGGCGGCATCGTCTACGATCCCAGCAACTATGCGCAGAACGTCCTGACCGCCGCCCGCACGCTCGAACAGATCAACAACCAGATCCAAAGCCTCCAGAACGAGGCGCAATCGCTGTTGAACGAGGCGCGTAATCTCACCTCGCTGCCGCTGAGCCAGCTGCAGGATGTGCAGACCCAGTTCCAGCGCACCCAGCAATTGCTGGGGCAGGCGCAGCGGCTCGCCTACGACGTCCAGCAGATCGATCAGACCTTTGCCCAGAGCTATCGCGGGACGAATCTGTCCGGCTCGGACCGGCAACTCGTCGCCGAAGCGCAAGCGCGTTGGCAGACGAGCGTCGCCGCGTTCGAGGATGCGCTCAAGGTCCAGGCGGGCGTGGTCGGCAATATCGATGGTTCGCGCATCAGCCTGGAACGGCTCGTTACCGCGAGCCAGTCGGCAACCGGTGCGCTCCAGGCCGCGCAGGCGGGAAATCAACTCGTCGCGCTGCAATCGCAGCAACTCGCCGACCTCACCGCGCTGATGGCGGCGCAGGGTCGCGCGCAGGCGCTCGGCATGGCCGAGCGCGCCGCCGCCAAGGCACAGGCGCGCGAGCAGCTTCGCCGCTTTCTCACTCCGGCGGTCGGCTACGAGCCCGGCAACGCTCGCATGTTCCGCGACTGAGACGCGTCATGGAACCCAAGCTCATCGCGCGCATCGGCGCCGTTATTTTCGTCGCCATCGCGATCACCATGACTGCGATCGAGATGAGTCGCGCGCCCGAACCATCGCGCGAGGAGCCTGTCGCGCAGGTCCAACCCGCCGAAATCGATCCGCTGCTGATCGAACTACGTCGCTGCCAAGCGCTGGGTGCCGCGGGTGCGGATGATCGCGACTGCATGCGCGCCTGGGCCGAGAACCGGCGGCGCTTTCTCGCACCCGGCGCTCGGCCGATGGCGCGCATCGACCAAACGCTGTCCGAGGACAACTGACATGGGCGGGACCGGCGTCGTCGATCGCTTCCTTGATGTCTTTGCCCGCTATATCGATAGCGGGTTCGGCCTCTTGGGCGGCGAGGTCGCGTTCATCGCCACCACGCTGATCGTCATCGACGTGACGCTGGCGGCGCTCTTTTGGACCTGGGGTGCGGACGACGACATTCTCGCGCGTCTTATCAAGAAGACGCTCTTCGTCGGCGTCTTCGCCTACATCATCGGCAACTGGAACAGCCTCGCGCGCATTGTCTTCGAGAGCTTTGCGGGCTTGGGACTGAAGGCCTCGGGCACGGGCTTTTCCGCGGCCGAATTGCTCCAGCCCGGCCGCGTCGCGCAAGTCGGGCTCGACGCCGGACAGCCGATCCTCGAATCCATTTCCGACCTCATGGGCTGGGTCGCCTTCTTCGAGAACTTCATCCAGATTGCCGTGCTGCTGATCGCCTGGATGTTCGTCATCCTCGCTTTCTTCATCCTCTCGATCCAGCTCTTCATCACACTCATCGAGTTCAAGCTCGCGACGCTGGCGGGGTTCGTGCTTATCCCGTTCGGCTTGTTCGGCAAGACCGCCTTCATGGCCGAGCGGGTGCTGGGGCTGGTGATATCCTCGGGCATCAAGGTGCTCGTGCTCGCTGTCATCGTCGGTATCGGCTCCACGCTGTTCGAGGAATTCCGCGCAGGGTTCGGCGGCGTGCAGCCGACGATCGAGGACGCGATGACCATTGTGCTCGCCTCGCTCTGCCTATTGGGTCTCGGCATCTTCGGCCCATCGATCGCCAACGGCATCGTCTCGGGCGGCCCGGCGCTGGGCGCGGGTGCGGCTGCGGGAACCGCGCTCGCCGCAGGCGGTGTGGTTATAGGCGGTGCCGCAGCAGCTACCCTCGGCACCGGCGCGGCGCTTGGTGCTGCCGCCGGAATCGCGAGGGGTGGCGCATTTGCCGCGGGCGGTGCGCGGAGCGCCTATGCCCTTGGCTCGGCCGGGAAGAGCGGTGGTGCGGCGGTGGCGGGCGGAGCGGCAGGCGTCGGCAAGGCCGCGTTCGGCGCGGCCACCTCGCCGCTGCGTAAGGCCGCGTCGTCCCTCAAGGACAGCTATCGTTCCGGCGCGCGCGCGGGCGCGACCGCCGCTGGCGCGACATTCTCGAACGGGGCGCCCACCGCCGCATCATCCCCGGACGGCCAGCCCGCTTGGGCGGCGGCGATGAAGCGCCGCCAGACAATGACCCATGGCGCGACGGTTGCCGCACATACGCTGCGCTCTGGCGACGGCGGAGGCGGCGGGGCGTCGGTCGATGTCAGAGAGAAGGATTGAGCCTAATGTTCCGACGACCCACCATCCGTTACGGCCAGACGCCCGAACCGGTCACGCCCTATCAGCGCGCCGCGCAGGTCTGGGACGACCGGATCGGCTCCGCGCGTGTGCAGGCGAAAAACTGGCGGTTGGCTTTCTTCGGAACCCTTGCTCTGTCGGGCGCGCTCGCCGGCGGGCTCGTCTGGCAATCCGCGCGCGGGCATATCGTGCCCTGGGTGGTCGAGGTCGATGCGCTCGGGCAGGCGCAGGCGGTAGCGCCCGCGGAAACTGGCTACAGCCCGACCGATCCGCAGATCGCGTTCCATCTCGCGCGCTTCATCGAGCAGGTGCGCTCCGTCCCCGCCGATCCGATCATCGTGCGGCAGAACTGGCTGCGCGCCTACGACTTCACCACCGATCGCGGCGCGATGGCCTTGAACGACTATGCGCGCGCCAACGACCCCTTTGTAAGTGTCGGGCGGGTACAGGTGGCGGTAGACGTCTCGAGCGTGATCCGCGCCTCGCCCGACAGCTTCCGCGTCGCCTGGACCGAGCGTCGCTATCAGGACGGCAGCCTCACCGCCACCGAACGCTGGTCGGCGATCCTCACCATCGTCGTGCAGCCGCCGCGCACGCCCGATGCGCTGCGCAAGAACCCTCTCGGCATATTCGTCAACGCCCTCAACTGGTCGAAGGAGCTGTCGCAATGACGCAAGCCTTAACCCATCGCGCTACCCCCACAGCCCTGCTTGCCGCCGCTCTCGGTCTGGCGGGCTGCGCCACCACTTCCGACCTTCCGAACATCGCCTACGATGATCCGCCACGCACAATCGAGGCGACGCTCGCACCCGAACTGTCGCGCTCCGTCGAGGTGGTCGCGGTTCCCGAACCGCTGCCGCTGCCCGGCCAGTTGAAACCCGTGCCGGACGGCGAGCCGGAATCAGAACCCGCCGATCCGCGCCGCCGCATCGGCGCCGCCAACGACGCCGCGCGCATGCAGCCGGTGCGCGAAGGGTTCCTCAACGCCATCCAGCTCTACCCCTGGGCGGACGGCGCGCTCTACCAGATCTACACCGCGCCCGGGCAGGTGACCGACATCGCCTTGCAGGAAGGCGAACAACTGGTCGGGCCGGGACCGGTCGCGGCGGGCGATACCGTGCGCTGGATCATCGGTGATACGGTAAGTGGCAGCGGACCCGCAGCGCGCGTCCATATCCTCGTCAAGCCGACCCGTCCGGATCTCGCCACCAATCTCGTCGTCAACACGGACCGGCGCACCTATCACCTCGAACTGCGCGCGACGCCCTCGACCTATATGGCATCGGTCTCCTGGACCTATCCCCAGGATGAATTGATCGCGCTGCGCAGCGCCAATGCGGCAGCAGCCTCCGCCGCGCCGGTTGCGAGCGGCGTTGACCTGTCCGCGCTCAATTTTCGCTATCGGATCGAGGGCGATCGCGTGCCCTGGACACCCTTGCGCGCGTTCGACGACGGACGGCAGGTGTTCATCGAATTTCCGGCGGGGATCGCTCAGGGCGAGATGCCGCCGCTGTTCGTGACCGGCGCGGCGGGCGATGCCGAACTCGTCAATTATCGCGTGCAGGGCCGCTACATGGTGGTCGATCGTCTGTTCGCCGCCGCCGAACTGCGTCTGGGCGACCAGCGCAGCGAGAAGCGCGTACGGGTCCTGCGCGACGATGGACGGGAGCGTCGTCGATGAGCGAGGAACCCGCCATCGCAGCAACCCACGCCATCGAACCGTCCGAAAGTCCGCAACCGACGCCGGCCGATCCGCGGCCTTTCCAGTTGCGCGGTGACGCACCGCGCGTCGTGCGCCTGTCGCGAAAAGCGTTGACGGTGGTCGGCGGGATCGCCGCGCTCGGTGTCGGCGGTTCGCTCATTTACGCGCTTGTACCGGCGGACGAACGCGCCTCGGAAGAACTCTACAATACCGAGAGCCGTTCTGAGGCCGAGACAATTACCTCGGGGCCGCGCGACTATGCGGATGTCCCTCAGCTCGGTCCGCCGCTTCCCGGCGATCTTGGTGGGCCGATCGTCGCGGCTCAGGAACGTGGGCAAGACGTGCTGCTTCCGCCGGTCGGCACACAGATGGCCCAGCCTGATCCTCGTGCGCAGGCTGCCGAGGCCGCTCGTCAACGTGCTGAACAAGAACGCGACGCCGCGCGCACGAGCAATGTATTTCTCGGTGGAACCGGTGGCGGACGGGGTATGTCGGCAGCTAGTCCATCGCTCCCGAGCCTGACGGCCGCTCCTGCAGTCCCGGATGCCGGGCCGCAGCCTCCAGCTGCACCGCAGAGCAATGTGGCCGGTAAGCGCGCATTTCTAGAGCGCACTTCCGACCCGCGAATCGCGAGCGTTGAACAGCTGACAACGCCCCTATCGCCCAACATCCTTCAGGCTGGCAGCATCATTCCAGCCGCCCTCATCACTGGAATTCGTTCCGATCTTCCCGGCCAGATCACCGCGCAGGTGACCGCGAATGTCTATGATAGCCCTACGGGACGTATCTTGCTGATCCCGCAGGGGTCGCGCCTGATCGGAGAGTATGACAGCGATATCGCCGCCGGGCAGACCCGCGTGCTGCTCGCTTGGGATCGCCTCATCCTCCCCGGCGGTCGCTCGATCGCACTGGATCGTCAGCCTGCCGCTGACGGAGCCGGGTTCGCCGGGCTGCAGGACGGCGTGGATCAGCATTGGGGCAATCTGATGCGCGCTGCTGCCATCTCGACGCTGCTCGGTGTCGGTGCCGAACTCGGAGCGGATGGCGACGACGACCTCATCCGTGCTCTAAGGCGCGGAAGCCAGGATACAATCAATCAGACCGGCCAGCGGATCGTCGATCGGCAGCTGAATATCCAGCCGACGCTCACCATCCGGCCTGGCCACCCACTTCGCGTGATCCTGACCCGCGATCTGATCCTCGAGCCTGTTGGAGCAATGCGATGACAAAGCTGAAATTAGGGCCGCTGGTAAACGACAAGCCGGTCAAGCTTACGATAGAGCTTTCCGCATCCGTCCATCGCGATCTGACTGCCTATGCCGCCGCTCTGGCGGCAGAGACGGGTGGCGATGCCGTGTCGGCGGAAAAGCTCATTGCGCCGATGGTCGCACGGTTCATGGCGACCGATCGCGGTTTCGCAAAGCATCGGCGGGCCACCAAGGTCTAAAATCCTTCTCATTTAATCACCCAGGAACCGGCGGCGGCGCTCGTCGGCCTCGATCTTGATGATCGCTTCTTCCGCACTGGCGCATTCAGCGCCGCGTACCGAACCGTCACGGCAGCCTTGGATTACCTGCCGTGCCTCCTCGGCGTTGGCGACGAAATACTGGACGCCGCGCGCATCGCTCGATTGCGCTGAGTGAACCGGCGGTTCGACCGTGGTCACTTCGACTGGAGCAAGGACAGGTCGCAACACGAACCCAGCACCGAACCCGATGGCGAGGAGGACTAGCACGATGACTATGGTCTTGCCCTGCGTCATGTCGACTCTCCCGAGCGGCGGGCTCCCATCGCAGCCGTGTCGAGTTCGAACGACAAAGCATAGCGATTGCGAACGTAGCCGAGGAACTGTTTGAGCACGGGATTCGCGTTGTCCGCCCGCCAATACCCGGAATATACAACAAGTGCCGGTCCCTGTTCGCCTTGCACCGGACGATAGACAACATCTGGATAATGCGCGCCGGTAACGCCCTCACAGCCAACTGAGAGCATACCGGTTTCACCAAGCAGGCTTAGGATCGTCTCGCGACTGACCGGATGCAGACACACGTCAGGATGACCACCAGATTGCCATAACCGCCCGATCAGCATGTCGCGAATATCGGGACCAGGATCGGCTGCCGGAAGTACGAAGCGCTGTTCGCGCAGGTCCGTCCAATTGATGATTTCACGCTCAGCGAGTTCATGATTGTTTGGAATCGCCAAATAGACATGCTCGCTCCAGAACGAAACGTGGCGATAGTCGTCGCGGTCGACTTCCCCTATCAAGATGGCGATATCGATCTCGCCGCTATCGATGCCTGCAAACAGAACGCTTCGATCCGCCTCTACACCTTCTATGGCGACGTCCGGATTATCGCGCTGAGAGCTGACAAGGGTCGCGCGTAGGTTTCCCGCCGATATCGAGCTGTTAAATCCAACGGTCAGATTGCCGGCGCGGCCTTTGCCGGCTGCACGTGTCGTAGCGATCATCCGGTCGGCATTGGCGACCATCGGCCGGGCACTGTGCAGGAATTGCCGCCCTATCTTGGTAATCTTCACCCCGGCCCGCGTTCTGATAAACAGTTCGCTGCCAATTGACCGTTCCAGCTTGAGGACCGCCCGGCTCAGGGTGGATTGCTCGACATCCAATGCGCGGGCCGCTCGATAGAAGCTACCGTGATCCGCTGCCGCGATCGCGTATCGAAGCTGACGCATATTGAACGGCATATCACTCGCTCGCTGCGACGTGGCCCGTTGGACTGGGAACCTGGGCAAAATTTCCCGTCGCAGCTAATCGTCGCTTCAGAGCACCACGCGATATTTTGTGCCGAAGAGCCTCTGCGAAGACCTGCATGTTCCTTCCCAAATCAGTTTCTCAAAAAGATGCCGCGCATCTCCTATTAGACGATTGGGAAAGAAGAACATTACAGTCCCCCGATTCTCGATCTTATATGGTCAGAACCGTTGCGGGGCCTATCGGCCCATCGGCAGAGGGCGACAAACCGCGAGTGAGGGCCCCGAATGCAAAATCACCATAGTGCTATAGCGAAGACATAGTTCGCATTTTCATCGCGAGTGGCCCGCCAGCAACCTCCCGCATGAAAACTTGGCGGGCTGCTGGACCAAGAAATCGAGCTGTATTGGAATTGACAACTAGCGCTCGTCGCGCGTTGTACAGGCGGCCTGAATTGCATACATTTTCTCGGGGCATCGAAGAGTCGATGAATTCAAATGGTCGGATTAGCATTGTGGTGCCGAGGAACAACTCTCTTCGTATTTATGCACTGCTAGCGGCAATTGGTTACACGATACTGGCAAGTCTGCTCATTCCGACAGGAAGCCTTGGCATCCTTGCCTGGGCCGCTGCTCCGGCAGGAGTCTCTGGGCTTCTAGTATTGTTGGTATCAGATGCAAAAGGATCGCCTTTCTGGCTCACTGTCCAAGCTATATTACTTGTGCCCTCCAAGCTATATTACTTGTGCCCGGTGCTCCGATTCTAATCTGGGGTTTGGCGATAAACCCCGGCCTCAGCAACCATTTGGTCGCACTTTTTTTACCGATATACCAGTTCGCTTTTATGATCATTGCGGGCGTAGGCTTCCGGCTAATCCAAGCAATCAAGTCTTGAGTGCGGGATGACCGCACTCCACCCCCCTTCATAAAAAGGAAGGCGGGACACTCATCTGTGCCCACTCCGTCGCCATCCCGGTTTATATGTAAACTGTACCCGGATTGCCGATACAGGCGGGCGTCGCACCTGCTGCTCGGGCTTCACTGAAATTCCTGAAGGCGCGGTCCCCTAGAAAGAGTCCGGTGCGGTCGCGCAGTCGAAGTCGGGGCGGCGGGGCGGTGACAGTGTCGTCCGCCATTCCTTCGGTCATTGTGGCAGCCACCGGTAGCGAGCCCGCCGGGGTCGGAAGGCTGGTGCGCTGGTCAGGGGCAGGAAGGCGGCGAACGAAGAATTCGACTGGCAAGAGCGCCATATAAGATGCGCATTCCCCGCCGCACTCAGGGCGGTGATCGTGCACGATCGCGACGGATCGCCGCTTTGGCTTGCGAGCCTTGCAGCTATATTCTATAAGCTATAAGAAAATAAGCTGAGCGGGGCGGGAATCGTGGTGATTCCTTCACAGAGCGAGGCACTATTGGGAGGAGGGATCATTTTATGTCTAATATGCTAATTGCGGGCGGCACTGTTGTTGATGGCACCGGTGCGAAGGGATACAAATCCGACGTGCGCATTGCCGATGGTCGCATCGTCGAGATCGGCGAACATCTTTCGCCGCGGGATGGCGAAGAGGTGTTCCAGGCGGATGGCGCCATCGTAGCGCCCGGTTTTATTGAGGCGCACACCCATTACGACGCGACAATGTGGTGGAAGAACGATCTTGACCCTCTGCCTGCTTATGGCGCGACAACGATCATCACCGGCAATTGCGGCTTCACAGCAGCACCGATCCATGATGATCCCGAAGTGCAGCTTGAGATGGCAAAGATCTTCTCATTCTTCGAAGATATCCCGCTCGAACCTTTTCAGAAGCACGTGCCTTGGGAATGGCGCAAATGGTCCGAATACAAGGCATCGGTCGAAAGGAACATTGAGCTTCCGGTCAATCAGGCGACTTATGCCGGGCACATCGCCATTCGCCTTGCGGCAATGGGCATGGAGGCGTGGGAGCGCGTGGCCACGGCTGAAGAGCGGAAGAAGATGCAGGCGATGTTGGTCGATGCGCTCGATGCCGGCGCGCTCGGGCTTTCTACCAACCTGCTGGACCATGACGGCGAGGACCGTCCAATTCCTACGCTGATGGCCGACGATGCCGAGTTCGAAGCGATATTCGATGTGCTCGAACGCTACCCGGCCTCCACCATGCAGTGCATCATCGATGTCGCTTTGATGCGCGATAATGGACACGAACAGGCGGAACGCATGCATCGCCTGCTCAAAGGGCGGAATGTGCGCATCCAGCTGACCGGCGGTATCCCGACCTCTGAATATCAGACCTATCGGCTGGACCAGATGATAGGCATCATCAGTGCGATGCGCGAGGACGGGATCGACGTCTGGCCTGGCTACGGTCACGTACCGCTTACCGCGCAGCTGTCGATCTACAAATCACTGCTGTTCGCGCAATCGGGTGACTATGTCTGGCACGAAGCCGTGCTGGCCGAAGGCGAGGAAGCCAAGGCGGCAATCCTGCGCGACGAGGACTGGCGCGCCCGGGCACGCGAATCGTGGGACAATAAGGTCTACGCCCACTCTCCGATGAGCCAGCCGCATATGCTGCTGCTGACCGAACTGGGTTCAGACAGCGGACACGGTCCGTTCTGTACACTGGCCGAATATGCCGAAGAACTTGGCGTTCATCGTTCCGACGCGATGGCCGAGTGGCTGCTGAAAAACGGCGTCTCTTCATCCATCCGGATGGAGCCGATGGCAATGAATGATAACGCGGTTGTGGAGATGGTGCGCGATCCCAAAACGGTAGGCAACATAACCGACGCCGGCGCACATCTGCAGATGCTGTGTGGCGGTGGCGAAAATGTGATCTATCTCACCAAATATGTGAAGGAACTGAAAGCGATTTCAGTTGAGGAAGCGATCAATTCGATGACCGGCAAGGTCGCCGATCACTTCCACCTTGCCGATGTGGGCACGATCGACATTGGCAAGCGCGCGGATATTGTCGTGTTTAATCTGGAAGATATTCAGCAGCACGACATGGAGAAGCGCTTCGATGTTACCGATGGAAAGGGTGGTACCACGTGGCGCTATACGCGCCCCGCAGGCGGCCTGAAACTGACGCTGGTCAACGGCGTGGCGACTTTCCGAGACGGAAAGCAGACGGATGCGTTGCCGGGCGAGTTCCTTACGCCCGAACTTGCCGCCGAGATGCAGGCGCAGGCAGCCGAGTAATCACTGAACCCTGAACGTGCCTCATCGGGAAGCCCGAGAGGCCGACAATGCGATGACAAACTAAGGAGAGTCCGAGATGACGACATCTATCCTGATCAAGAACGGCACCGTTGTTGACGGAACCGGCGGGCCGGCGCGAAAGGCCGACGTGCGTATCGAGCGCGACCGCATAGCAGCAATCGAGCCCTCCCTAGACGCCAGGGACGGCGAAGAGGTCTTCGATGCAAAGGGATGTCACGTGACCCCCGGCTTTATCGAAACCCACACACATTATGATGCCTCGATGTGGTGGCAGCCGGAATTGGATCCGCAGCCAGGCAATGGTGCGACCACCGTCATCCTGGGAAATTGTGGTTTTACCGCTGCGCCGCTCTCGAAGGAGAAGGCCGCGCAGATGGAGATGATCAAAATCTTCTCGTTTTTCGAGGATATTCCGATGGGGCCGTTCCTGGAGCACGTGCCGTGGGATTGGGAAAAATGGTCCGAATACAAAAACGCCATGACTACAAAGGTGAAAATCCCCCTGAATTATTCGGCTTATGTCGGGCACATTGCGCTCCGCCTCGCCGCCATGGGTGTTGAAGCCTGGGAACGTGCTGCGACCGCGCAGGAAATCGAGCGCATGGCGGAATTGTTGGAAGATGCACTGGATGCAGGCGCGCTTGGCCTGTCGGACAATCTGCACGACCATGACGGCGACGATCGTCCGATCCCGACACTGAAAGCGGAGGATGAAGAGTTTGAAGCCCTTTTCGATGTGATGGCGCGGTATCCGCAAACCACATACCAGGTTATCGTCGATACCTTCATGCGCATGACCGCGCCTGATCAGATGACGCGTCTCGAACGTCTGACGCGTGGCCGTGGCATCCGAATGCAGATTGCCGGCGCGGTGCCGACGCTGGGATTCCAGAAGCCTATTCTGGCCAAGTGCCAGGAAACGCTCAATTCCATGCGTGAAGCCGGGGCCGACGTATGGCCCGGATTTGCTCATGTTTCGCCAACGAGCACACTTAGCCTGACCAAATCGCTGATCTTCGCGCAATCGAACGACTACGTTTGGCACGAAGTCGTCTTGGCCGATAGCGATGACGAGAAGCGGGCTCTGCTTGCTGACGAAGACTGGCGTGTCCGTGCTCGCAACAGCTGGGACACAAAGGCCTGGGATCACTCCCCGTTGAAGAATCCGGATGAGCTTTTCCTTCTGGATTCGGAAAACGGCAAGGGGCCGGTTGGCGGAACGCTGAAGGAATATGCTGACGAGCGCGGTCAGCACCGCAGCGACGCGATGGCCGACTGGATTCTCGATAACGGTGTCAAGTCGACCGTGCACATGGCACCCTTCCCGAAGGACGAGGAATTGACCGTCGAGCTCATGAAGAGCGAGCAGGCCCTCGGCAATGTTTCCGACGCCGGCGCCCACCTCCAGATGTTGTGTGGTGGTGGCGAGAATATCCTCACCTTCACAAAATATGTGGCGGAAGGCCACCTGACGATGGAAGAGGCGGTCCATTATTTGACTGGCAAACCAGCAAGGTTCTTCAATCTTCAGGAAACCGGAACGCTTGAAGTTGGCAAGCGCGCCGACATCGCAGTCTTCGACCTCGATGAGATCGAGTACCAGACCATCGAAAAGGCATGGGACATGCCCGATGGCAAGGGGGGCACGACATGGCGCTTTACGCGTCCGGCCGCGCCCATGCGTCTCACGCTCGTTAACGGCGTAGCAACCTTCCGCGACGGGAAGCAGACGGATGCGCGTCCGGGAGAATATCTCGTTCCGGCGCTGGCTAATGAGAATGAGAGAATTCTAGAAGCGGCTGAATAAAGCTTCTCCGCTATTCCCCTCCCTGTAAGCGCATAGCCGCTACACTCTCCCCGCCCGGTCATTGCCGGGCGGGTTTTTTCTGAAGTCGGGGCGAGGGGATTCGAGAAGATTGGTCTGTGTCGCCGCTACCAAAACAGGACATCCGATGCCTTCCGTGAAGAGGCCAATCTAATTGGTATGTAATTCGTCACAGCCGGTCTTGGGGCGGACAAGGGGCGTCAGCGATTTGCGGCACACGGTGCGGCTCTCAGCTTTACCGGCCTTTTCCTCAAGCTAACAGGGAGATCACTTGGTCTCGGCGGCTGGAGAACGGCGTTTCACTGGTCGAGCGACTGACCGGCGACCGGGTTTCAGATTATTACGGGTATAGCTTTCGAGAGTGGCTTGGCGTGACTATCGCAGTCACCCACTCGATCTGCATTTGGCGGCGCGGCCGCAGATCGCCTTGGAGTGCCCAAGGCGGCGTAGGCGCTCCGTGAACTCAGTTTTGTCCCAGAGCGCCTAAATCCAAACGAGCCCTATTCGGCAGCCTGGGCGTGAGCGGCGACGTCATTGTCAGGCAGGCGTTCGTCCTCGGACAACGCAGTGGTATACGCCCACTCGCCCGGGGGCGGCGGGTTCGTGATTCCGAATTCTTCGCGAATATCGCTTAGCTGGCGGTCAAGCATATCGCGGAACGGGATGAGGAATAGGGGGTGCTTCCAGTTCGCGCCCTGCGCCGCACCAACCTGCCGCGCCTTCACTTCGATGGCGTAGCTTTCAGGATAGTGGAGCCCGCTCTTCATCATCGTCTTCGCCTTGAGATAGGCGCCCGTGCGATTGAAGAAAGCGGCGAGTTCAGGAACGAAATAATTGTAGACCGCCACCTCGTTCGCTTCGAGCAAGGCGATCTCACCGGCGTGATTTGTCTCGAAACCGGTGATCATATGTTCGATATCGTGCGAGTGGGTGCGCTCTTTCTGGTAAAAATCGAAGTCGTTCTCGATCTTTAGTCCCTGGTAAAAGAAGTCCATATTGTAGGGCGAGTTGACGACGAAATCGTGCACCACCTCCTTCAGCGTGCCCGCTTTGGGATCCTCAAGTTCCTCCGGTTTGAAGAGGGAAACCTTGCGACCTTCCAACCAGGCTTTGAATTCCGGCAGCCGCTGCTTTTCTTCCTCGAAAAGCTGGAAGATCCGAGGCCAATCCTCGTATTTCATCAAACATTTCACAACGTGCGGAATATAAGCCGTCGATGGCAAGTCCGGACCATTGCGGCGGAGCATTTCCTGCGCGATCAGGTCGCGCAGTTCCGGATCGTTGAGGTATGGCGAGGAGCTGATCAAGACAGAACTCTGGGTCTCGTGATGAACCTGCCCTTGATTGAAATAAGCCACATCGGCTTCGCTGACACGAGATGCGATGTTGTCCGTCATATCCTTCTCTCCCCTAGTTCGAAACTACGCTCAGCGGTAATTTTCTTATACCCTATACTTATACCTGAGTGTCGAGCCGGTGACAACCGGAAGTTACGCTGATGGCCTTGCGGCCATCGCCACTTGCCGGGCTTGATCGTGATAAATGCGAGGCGCCGATGCCGCGCCTCCACCTCACGGTCAGGACGGCTTGCCCTTCAACTCCCGCAATGTCCTACCTCTGGTGGGCACGCGAACGAGGATGGGCTAACCGGTTGTCATCCGCTCGCGCGATCAAAACGCAGCTGTGACCTCAAGCCCATACTGACGGCCGCGCAGGCTGGTTCCGGTGAGCGAAAGGGTCGGCGCTCCAAATTGAATCGGGTCTCGTTCGTAAGATTCTTGCCAAAGGCAGAGATCGCGACGCTACCGCCTCCGAAATCAATCGCTCCGACCCCGATTCGTCCATCGACCAGCCAGTAGGAGGGCTGCTTTCGACTGTCCTCGAGAGGCGACAGCGTCTGACCGGTCGGGTCGCCCAACAGGTCCAGGATCGGCGTCGAAACCAGGAAATAGGATCCGCGATAGCTTGCACCAAGGCGTGCGAAGAAGTTTGCACCATTGGCAAACGGGTCGCTCTCATATGCGGCCTCGACTCGTCCCGTCCATTTGGAGTTGTACGTAGTTGTCGCAACATCGGCGACATCCACGCCATTTAGAATGAAAGTCTTGTAGTCGAGATCGTTGTAGCCGATGTTTCCGGTCAGTACGAAGCCATAGAATGGAACAACAGTGGTTTCGATCTCGAAACCTTTCACTTCAGCCTCGCCAGCATTGTCGAATGTCTGGCGCCCGTTGATGAAGTTTTGCGTTTGTAGGTCAGTGTAATCAGAATAGAACGCGGCTGCGTTGAACCGTAAGCGATCGTCGAACAGCTGCGATTTCAATCCGATTTCATAAGACGTCAGGCTTTCCGGATCATAGGGAATGCCCGACAGGATGCCGCCCGCGACATAGCCCGTGGCAATCTTGGCGTATGCCAGGATGTCCCTCACGGGCTCCCAGTTCACGATCGCGGTATAATTGAACTTCTCGAAGCTCTGTTTGTAAGTGCCAAGGCCCAGCACAGTTCCTTGCGCTCCTGCGACCTCGGTGATGTTTGTCTCTCGGTCATCCCACGTATAGCGCGCGCCGAGCGACACGTCGAAGCTTGGCGATAGCTTAAACGTGACCTGCGTATAGATTGCAACGCTGTCATTGATAGAATCGCCACGCGTGGTGCCGCTGCCAAATGTGCCATCAAGACTTGGATTAACGGTTTCAGGCACGCCATCGCCGTCAAAATCGTAAGAGCCAGGGGGCAGGCCCGGGATCAAACCGACCTGCGACCCGTCAACGATGACGCCGTTATCGACGGGCTGGTAGATACCCAAAACGTCGGTTGCCGGACTATCTTCGTGGAAAAGGAAGACGCCGGAGGTCATGTCAAAGAAATCGCGCTGCATCTGGATCTGGAATTCGTTCGAGACCTGCCACTGCTCCGTCGCGCGCGATGTCAGGAGCGTGAAGAATTGGTCATTGGGTCCGGGAGCGTTCGCCGCATCGAGAACCCCGCCGATGTTTCCCGTCAACAGGTTCTGCAACTGCGCGGTGGTGAACAGCAAGCCGCCCGAGGAGGCCAGATCGTTGATATACGGATCTTGCCTGAATTTGCGATAGGCAGCGATATTCTTGATAGTTGCGAAGTCGGTGGGGATCTCCACCGTCAGGCTGTGCCCCTGGGCAACGATATGCTCGTTGCTCGTAGCATTGAATACCGGGTTGAGGCGATCGCCGTCCGGCGAGAAATTATACCGATTGCCGGGGGGCTGAAGAGAGAGAATTCCGAGAAGCAGATCCCCGCCAGGTTCAGGAAGGGGGCCAAAGGTCTGGGATGGCTGTGGCGACCCATTCTGATCGGTATAATCGAATTTATAGTCTGCAGTTACTGGGCCAAAATCACCCCGCAATGCTACCTGCACGCCATCCACGTTGCGCGTGCCCAACTCATTCGCAAAGGTCAGAACGCCGAAATCTTCGGCGCGGGGACGAAGGTCAATGGTCTGTCCGCCAAGCGCGTTATCGACGTAGCCGCCGATTTCGTCATGGAGGTATGACACACGAAGCGAAAACGGTCCGAACTGTGGCAGATCGGCGCTTATCTTACCGCGCCAGGCGTCAAAGTTTCCATAGGATATCGAGCCCTTGACCCCAAGAGAACCCGAAGGAGTTGCGGTGGTGATCGAAAGGGCGCCGCCAGTGGCGTTACGACCGAACAGGGTGCCTTGTGGGCCGCGTAGCACTTCGATTCGCTGAATATCGGCCAGGTCGAACAGCGCGCCGACGGTGCGGCCGACATAGACGCCATCGACATAGACGCCGACCTTGGGATCCACCGCGTTGTTGCTGGTGCCCGAGGAAATGCCGCGGATCTGTATGGTGGGGTTTGAGGGAACCCCCGCCTGAGTGAAATTCAGATTCGGGACAAGGCCGGCAATATCGGCGCCGCTGGTAACGCGCTTGTCCCCGATCTCTTCCTCGCCGATCGCCGTCACCGCGACCGGCACGTCCTGCAGATTCTGCTCGACGCGCTGCGCAGTCACGACGATCTCCGTTAGGCCGGCCGGTCCGGCATCGGGCGCCACATCGCCCGTAGTCTGCGCCAGTGCTGGCACCGCCGCGAACGCGGCGGTGGTTGTCATCAAGGTCGTCACTGCCCTGTTACGCATATTGATCCTCCCCAATATCCGTGAGTGAGCTCGCAATTCCCGTCGCACGCTCCACAGTGGGCGCGGATCGAGCAGGGTTTTGCGAAGGAAAACGGATTTTTTGCGATCCGGCACATTGGCCGGATGTTGGCTGTCACTCCCCCTGAAACGTTACCCTCGTCTCGATCGCGAAGGTTTTCGTCTGCCAGTGAATTTCTCTAAGGCATTTTGGAATACCGTCAAGCGACGAAATGCGTACAGAACACTTCTCAAATTAAGTAAGTGAAAGACCGTGTTGTCATGGGGATGCCCGGGCGGGCGGGCTAATCTCAGCGCAGTCTTAGACGCATATTGGGAGGCATCAACATGGCCCACGGCGGATGAGGCGCAGCCGACTTGGTTCTCGGGGCGGAAGCGCGTAAGCGCGGGCGATGACAGTCAAGAGGCATATTGGCAACGCCCCGAAATGAGCAAGGTGATTAAGAAGTCGAAGCGCGGCCGGCCGCGCAGCATATCGCACGATCACATTCTTGAGACTGCAATCGCGCTGACCGAGCAGCAGCCGGGCGTGCCCGTTTCCCTGGCCGGGGTGGCACGCGCAGTAGGCATGACGCCGATGGCGATCTATACCTATTTCGACAATAAGGACGCGCTGCTGCAGGCGCTGACCGACCGGATGCTTGCCGGTCTTGATATTACTGCACTGGAGGCCGAACCGCCCGTCGAGCGCGTAATGGCATGGGCTCGGCTGGTCCGCAGCCATTTCCAGAAACGCCCCCAGCTGATCGATATGCTGGTTTGGGAGGGCGGGCACGGTTCGATCGCGTGGATGAACCGTTCGGCGCCCCTTGCGACCGCGTTGACCGAACTAGGGTTTCAAGGGGACGAATTGGCGCGTTCACTGTCTTGGTTGTGGAATTCGATCATGGGCATGATCCACAACGAATTGCGCGTTCGCGACGAGCAACAGCAGATTTCCAGCGACGAGATCGCGGCCATCGACGCACCGATGAGAGAGATCGTGCAGGACATCCAGCGCATGTCATCCGAACAAGACAATGCGGATCGCGCGTTCGATTTCGAACTGGCCAGGATCCATGACGCGCTGGTGACGATGACGGAAAGCTAGGCCCGACCGCTAGAGGTGGGGTTAAGTTAGAATTCCGGCAATTTTGACCGCCCAAGGCCTGGCCTAAGACGGCATGACAAAGCGACAAGGTCGTTCGGGAAGGTCAGCTGCGTAAATCGTCCATTTCGTCCCGGTTTCAAGCGTTGGCCTTTTTCCTCCCTGTGTTTTCTATTGCATCGCTTGGATCTTATCATCGCACCAACGGCCCAAATAAGATGGCGTTGAAGATCAGCTGATGCAAATGCGTCCACTGGTTACGCAAATTCGGATCCTCGGCGAACATGATGACCCGCCCTTTGCCTATCGTTTCGGTCATCAGGAAATCGGTTCCGGCGAGTTTGGCTTCGTCCTCTTCGAGTAGATATCCTGCAACATTCATCGCGCCCGCGTCCACATATGAAAGGACCGAACGGCCAGCGTCGCCGGCGGAGAACAGCCGGGTGTTTCTGGAAAGGACGTGGAAGTTGGACGGATAACCGGCGGTCAGCGGCGATTGGTTCCGGGCCTCAACTCGCAAGATCGCGCCCGGCGTCTCTTTGGTCAAGCCTAGCGATTTCGTGCTCGTCAACTCGCCGCCCTCCCCAGATGCAAAGGCGGTGCCGCCCTTGACGGTGATCAGCGTGCCCCCGCGCGCTACCCAGTCCTTCAGGTGCTGGGTGCCTTCCTTTCGGAAATACCATTCGTAGGGTTTGCCACGGATTTCCCCGCGACGAACGCTTTGTCCGCCATCCGGGATGATGATGGTATTGTACCGACTCAGGTCGGCCTCCGAGAGTTGCTGGGCAGTGATTGGCGTGAAGGGCAGACGGTACATTTCGTCGAAGAAGAAATAAAAGCTGCCCCACGCCGACGTATCCGTGCCGTCGCGGGTAAGCACTGCGACCGCAGGTTTGCCAACAGGCTGCATGCTGCCCGATCCCAGGTCCGAACCCTCTGACGAATACCCGGTCGACACAGCTTTGACCTGCACAGGAATCTCTTCCACGACGGCCTTTACAGTATCGTGGAAAGATTCGTCATTGTCGGCCACCGGGGCAACGAAGGCGGCATCGTAGGAGGTGCCGTCCAGCACGGTGGGCCCTGGCTGCAGATAAAGGCTGACGCCGCTTTCGGCGAGGCGATACGCCGCTGCTGCATCAAGTGCGCCGCGATAGGGCCATACATATGCAAAGCCCGCCCTGCCGCCAGCTATCTCCCCCCGAAGCTTCGGGGGCTGTGCAACAGGTTCCGTCGGCACACGGGGCACGTCGTTCATCCAGTATCCGTCGATCCCGTACTGATAGGGAAGCGCCCAGACGGAGATGTCGTAGAAGACCGGGATGGAGTGATATGGCTCCTTCTCCAGCACGGCGTTTGCCAATCGGCTGAGCGGCTGCTGCAGAGAAACCAGATACGTGCCTGCTGGAAAATCGTGGCGTTCCGTATTTTCGGTATAATATCCCTTTGCTCGTGGAGCCGAGAACGCTTCCGTCGTTCGCTGCACCTCTATGCCGTGGGCGAGCAGACTTTGGATGAACTGAGACATCTTGTTTGGGTCGTCATCAGGCGGAAAGGCGTAGGCCTTATGTTCGACATCGGGCACGCCGTTCATCGACGACCTGAAAAACTCGTAAAAGTCCCGATGCAATTCGGGTCGCTTCTCCACGGTCGTGTCGAGGTAGGACATGATGCCCGTGACGTGATGCTGTATGCGGTCGCGCAGGGTCAACAGGGAGCCATCTTCCCGTTCCAGAACGAGGCCACCACTGCCAGCCGCCTGCTCGAAAAGTATCCCGATCATGCCATGATACTGGGTGTAGAGGGTATGCATGCCGAGAAAAGGCGAACCAAAGGACTCGCCTGAAAAATATTGCCAACCGCGCTCGTCGAACTGTTTACGCATGTCCTGCGCGTAGATTTCCCACCACTTCTTCAGCGTGTCATTGGGCAGGTTGGTGTTATAGGGTTCGGGATATGGCGGGAAAAAGAACGTTGATTCAGCGCCCATTTCGTGGATGTCCAGCGCGAGTTCCGGTCGCCACTTTCTGATCAGTTCCACCTTGGCCCGGCCTTCGCGCATTTGCAGCGGTACCATGTCGCGATTTGGGTCGAGCTGATAATGGTTGGAATCGTTGCCGACACCCCAGGGCGGGTTGTGTTCGGCCGCGTTCGGATCGGATTTCGGAATGCGGCTGCGGACAGTATTGTACCAAGAGACATACCGGTCCCGCGGCGATGGGTTTTCGACGGGGATGATATAGGTCAGCACATTGTCGAGAATGCGCAGGGTTCGTGCATCATTGCCGGCGAGTAATTGATAGGCGGCAATTTGCATGGCCTCGACAGAAGAGGCCTCGCTGGTATCGATGGTCGAGATCATGACTGTGGCCGGCGTATTTTCAACGATGGCGTCGAGCTCTCCGCTACCTAGGGTGCGCGGATCAGCCAGCTTGCTAAGGTTTCCCACATGAGTGTCCAAAGCCGCCAGGTTTTCCGGGCTGCTGACGATCAGCATGTAGAGTTTCTTGCCCTCGTAATCCTCGCGGCCCACCGATGAAGCAACTTCTCGGTCTCGTAGAAGCTCGCAAATCGTTCGGGAGGTTCGAAGTCGAGCACGTCCTGTATCGTCGGGACATCGCGATTATAGGTACTGTCCGGCACCCTGGTGTCTTGCGCCGCGGCCAAGCCCGGCATCAACTGCGCCCCCAGCAGGCAAAGCGCTGTTCCCAATAGCTTAAAAGGATGCATGAACCTCCCCCTCGCTCTCGTGTCCCCTGTCTCCGTGTGCTACTATAAGCGTAAAACATATATGCGAAAGCATATTTTATAATTTGGTATCGCCGGGGTGCTGAGAGCGCCTTAACTGGCACGGGGGTCGATTATTGTTTCTTGGCGGCAGCTCAGGTGAAAATGCCGCCCGCGACGAGAAATAAGCCGGTCGGTACTGAGGGCGGATCGCATTGATAACTCCGTTCAACACCATGTCGGAGCGTTGAATTTCATACGAAGCTGGGGCGCACCATTCACGAATGGCTGAAATTATTCATATTCCACGCCCGGCAGGCCATCGCCGCCATCTTCTATGAACTGGTCGATGCGCGTTTCGAACACGGGCAGGGGGACTGAGCCGAGCGACAGGACGACATCGTGAAATTTACGGATATCGAACTGCGCGCCGAGCGCCTGTTCCGCCCGGGCGCGTAATTTTCGTATCGTCATTTCGCCCAGCTTGTAGGCCAGCGCCTGGCCGGGCCAGCTGATGTAGCGGTCGACCTCGGTTTCGACTTCGTGCTGTGACAGGGCGGTTCGGTCCGCCAGATAGTCCACGGCTTGCTGACGGTCCCAGTCATAATGGTGGACACCGGTATCGATCACGAGGCGCGCGGCGCGCCACATTTCGTAGGATAGCTGACCGAAACGTTCATAGGGGGTGCGGTAAATGCCCATCTCCCGCCCTAAATATTCCGTGTAGAGGCCCCACCCTTCTCCAAAACCGGAAAAATAGGTCTGACGGCGGAATGCCGGCGCCTTCTCCTGCTCCAGTGCGAAGGCCGCCTGAAAACTATGGCCGGGCGAGCATTCATGCAGCGTCAGCGCGGGGATGTTATAAAGCGGGCGCGATGACAGGTCGTGCGTGTTCATCAGGCAGGCTTCCAGCCCGCCGCGACCGGCTGTGTAAAACGGCGCAATGGAGTCGGGTACGGGACGGATCGTGAAGCGAAATCGCGGCAGAAAGCCGAAATAGTCCGCGATCTTTCCGTCGACACGTTTGGCTGTGTATGCAGAAACCCCCATCAACTCATCGGGCGTATCGGCGATGAAGCGGGGATCTGTGCGTAGGGACGCATTGAAATCCTTCAACGTCCCCTCAAACCCTACCTCGTCCATGATCGCCCGCATCTCCGCCTCGATGCGCGAGACTTCCTTCAGGCCGGTCGCGTGGATCTCCTCTGCGGTCAGGTCCAGCGTCGTGTACTGCCTGATCTGCTGCTGGTAATAGGATGGCCCCTCGGGCATCTTCTCGGCGGCCAGATCGGTGCGTGTATTGGGCAGATACTCCTGCCGCAGGAAACGCAGAAGCCGTGCATATGACGGCGCCACGGCTTCCCGGATGGCGGTACGCGCCTCTTCGCGCAGGCGCTCCTGCTCCGCTGCCGGAATGCGTGCCGGCATGTCCGCAAAGGCGGCCCAGAACGGATTCTCCTCTGCAGTGGTGGCGGTATAGGGTTCCACCGACGCGTCGCGCCCCTCCAATGTCACACGCGGAACGCTGAAACCTCGCTGCAGGCCGGCGCGCATATTGGCGATCTGCTCGTCAAAATAACGCGGAATGTCGCGCATGCGGGAAATATAGCGTTCATATTCTTCGGCAGTGTCGAAGCCGGTGCGGGCGTTCAGGTAACTCCAGAAAGAGCTGTCACTGTCGAACGGCATCTCCCATTCGCGGAACTTCGCATCGCCGATCGCCTCTTCCTGTAAGGTACGGAAAACAGCAGCGTTTACTTTTTCGCTTTGCGACAGTTGTTGCGCCGGAATGGTGTCGAGGGCCCTCAGCATTCGTCTTGCATGCTCGGTACGGCGCGCCTGCGCCGCCGGCGTCGCGGAGGGCAGGGAAGCGCCCGGCGACGTGCTGCCATCGGCCTCTTCGATGCGGTCAAATTCCTGCAGCTGCCATTGCCAGTCCGCTTCGTAGAGAGCCCGTAAACGTCCATCTGCGCTCGTGGAATCAGGTGCGCCAATCGCACTATCCTGGTTCGGTTCCTGAATGCTCGCCTGAACTGCCGACGCCCCTGTCAGCAATGCTGCGGTCAAAATTGCGAAAGCCGGGTTCATTCTGTCTCCTTTGCCGGTCCCCCATGGATCAGCATCGGCGCGCAAAACGGCAGATCGCTGCGCTTGTTGCTGCGTGGGCGCTCCGTCCGGCTAGTGGCTAATCGAATTTAAAGACGGCGCAAGACCGCTAATGGAAAAAAGCCAATTGAATCAATTCAGCTATTGCTGAGGGAAGCCTCGCCTGCACCAATCGCAGCGGCGCTCAGTCCCCATGGCGCACCATGACCGGACCTGAACGCCGCTGTTACCCGAAGTCCTAGTTTTTGCCGAACACCACCCCGCCATCGACCTGGGTGTCAAAGCCGGAATTCCCAAAGGTGTAGGACATGCCGATATGGCTTGCACCATCGCCCGCCAGGAAGCCGGTGAAGATCGCGCCGCAATTGCCGCTTCCACCGCACACAGGTCCGGTGCCGGTGGCCGTCAGATTATAATCCTGGAACGTCATATTAGCGTTGCCGCTGGTCCCGACCTCCATCCCGCTTGCCGGATTTGCGGCACCACCGGCGGTGGAGATGCCATAGGTTGACCCGCCGATAGTGACGCTCAGATCCACGCCAACGCGCGGGGTTGCGCCAAACGCGACTGCGGCCGAACCCGTTACGCTGCCGGGAGCGAGGGAACCATCGCGGATCGTCGGGTCCGTTGCCCCGATCAGTGCATAGGTGGTGGAACCGGACGTGGGCAGATTGCTGGCCGGTTCGCCGGAAACGACATGCCAGCCGCCGTTGACCGGCAGATCCGCCGTGCCGAACTGGTAATAGTTTCCGCCCGTTGTGCCGCCGGCCCAGCGTCCCCATCCGATGATCCCCGCAACGCTGCCTGCTTCATTCAGCGTAGCCGAGCCGATGGTCGGTTCTTCATCGGGTTGGGAGAAGCTGTAGCCGATCGGGGCGCCTGACACATCTTCATAGGTGACCGTGGTTGGTTGGCGCCGGTCGATGCCGATTATGGAGGATGCGTAGGTGGTGATCTGGTCGGCCACGGCGGTCCCTTCCAGCGGCGGAGCCTCGGGCACCAGGGCACCGCCTTCGAAAACCGCGCTGCCTGAAAGGGTGGGGATGCCGCCCGCAGTATCTGCAAAGACTATATAGCCCAGCGATGCCCAGCGGCCATCGGCACCGCCGACATTGTCCGTAATGCTGGCATCGCAGGAACTGCCGATAGAGCAGGTCACACCATCCGCACTAACCGTTACCGGCAGATCGCCAGCGAAATACAACTGTGGGCGATCCTCATTTTCTCTATAGGTTAGATTGAGACCCCCGGCGGGATTAGCCGTGCCGCCCTGTGTTTGGAAACTGTACGTCGCGTCGGGCATTGTGACGGTCGCATCCACGCCCACGCATGGCGTGGACCCGAATTTCACCGCCATCGCGCCGGCGAAAGTGCCCGGTGCCGTTCCTTCATTGGAATATACCGGCTTTGTGGCACCCTTCAGCGCATAGCTGAAGCCGTTGTCCGCGCCATAGATGGTGCCCCGCCCTTCGAGAAGGCCGCCAGTATAACGGCCAACCTGCCAGTCCTCATCACCGGCAAGGTCCGCCGTCTGCAACGTGCCGCGGTCAATATAGACAAGCCCATTCGCATTCGGAATGGAGGTGTCGTTCGCGAGCGACACCAGGCCCCGGCCATCAAAGGTTCCGCCATAGACGGCAGCAATGGAGCTTACGCGGCGCACAATATTACTGCCGCCGCCATCTACCGTCAGCGGCAGGAAAGAGGCATGGGCGAAAGCAGCATTCAGCGTGCCGGATGTAACGCCCGCCCCGCCGTCGAACGACAGATTGGCTAGGTCGTCTGTCTCCAGCCGGTATATGCCGGTGGCTACATCCGTCGAACCAAGAGTGCGGAATGATCCTGCACTCTTACTGAAATCCTCAGAAAACAGGGCATTAAGGCGGACGTTGCATGATGCGCCAGATGCACAGAAATCACCTGTGCCGGATGTGAATGGCGCAAAGATTAAATATCCTGAGCCCGTCATGGGCACGCCGTCCGTGGCAACGGCGGCCAACCCGCCGGGAGTTGAAAAGGTGTAAGTCGTATCGAGGCCGAGTACACCTTCTGCGGCGATACGCGGCGTGTAGCCGAAGGAAAGTGCGAGGCTGAGATCGAAGCTGGTGTCGGTCAGCCCGGTGGTCGTCTGCGGGGCGAAGCCGCCTGTCAGTGTGTAGGTGGCCGTGCCGCTTACTGGCAGAACAGGAGCTATTTTCGCCACTGTGACCAGGTCGTGATACGTGCCGTCTACGGTGTTTTGCGAACCGTAAGAGGAGTACGTGCCAGCCCCGTAACGACTTAGCAGAATGTCCTCATCCCCCAGTTGGTCGACGAGGGACATTGTGCCGCGATCGAAGACGGCTGAGCCAGCGCGCGTTACCGTCGCAATGGCACCATCATCCGCCAGTTCGCTTGATCCGGTATAAGACGTCACCTCGGCGAACCGAAATCCGTTGCGTGAATAGATTGCCGCCTGGTATGAGGTCGCGTTCAATGCGTAGACTTGGCCAGCGCTGCCATTATTTCCGCCATTGTCGCCACCCGTATCCGCCACAAAGCCTGCCGCGCCGGTGAACCCGATGCTGCCATCGCCGCCATTACGCGAGCCATAGGCCAGCACGAGCGCGTTGGCTCCGTCGCCAGCCGGGGTGGCGCCCAGATAAAGCTGGCATCCCGATGCGCCAGACACGCAGGCTTTGCCTGTACCGGTCAGGTCGGCATTCTGCTGAAGTGGGTACCAGTCGGGAGAGACAGAGAATGAGCCGGTGAGGCTTTCTAGACCTTCGATGCCACCTGGCGTTGCAAAGGTATAGGTCGTGTCGCCCGGCATGACGACGCTTCCCTCTGCGGCCATTCGTGCCTGTGACCCGGAATATTTGACGGCGATGTCCGCACTGAACGTACCCGGTGCGGAGGAGCCGTCGTTGAAGGTTGGGTTGGTGGCGCTGTCGAGGACGTAATTGATCGTCGCATCTGCCGGCACGTTCGTGACCGGCGCTGCGGTTGTGAAATGCAGCCCCTGATCCTCCCCGAGGGCGAAGCCCTGGCCGTTCTGCGTGAAGCGATCGCCATAGACGCGGGTGGAGACCGTCTGCGCACCTTCGACCCGTTCCGCAACGACAGGACCACGGACCAGAACATCATTGGAGATGTAGACCGGCGCGCCCTCCGCATTCAGGACGAGCGGACCGTTATAACCACCCGTGCTGACAGCACCGGTGCTGGCGTCCAGCGGAAGGTTCAGCGACTGCGCGGTGGCGTAGATGGCCACTGTGCCCCCTAGCGCAGGCAGGCCTGGGAAGGCGTCGGCATCTGCATTACTGAACCGCACATAGTTGAAATATGTATTGAGAAGGGTGTTATCCTCGGTCCGCCCAGCCTGTTGGAGGGCCAGGCTGACGCTATTGTCGAAATAGCTACGCAAAGCTTCAAAATCCGCAGCAGTGTAGCCGCTCGGCAGGCCATTGGCCTTGATATGAGCGAGGAAGCCGTCGACGATCGCCAGCTGCTCCGCACTGCTCGGTCCTGCAGAAAGATCGGGAAATGCGTCGATGTCGCCGCCATCGTTCAGGAAGGCGAGATAGCGGCCAAGAAAATCCGCCTGATCGCCGGCGAGTTGGTCCAGCAGGCCTGCATCATTGAGCGCCTGTAGGTAGCTGAGCAATAATTGCTGTGAAAGCACTCCATATTCGCTGGGTAGTCCGCCGTCCTGAATATATGCGATGAAGGCCTCCAGGGCCGCCGCATATTGCTGAGCGAGGGCATCGGAAAGTCCGGGGTTCAGCCCATCAAAGCCGGAGAATTCGCTGGGGACACCGCCGTCGTCCAGAAAGGCAAGATAGGCCCGCAGGGCGGATGCCTGGTTGGCGAAAAGACTGTCTAGCAGTCCCGAGCTTTCTAGCGCGGAAAGATAGGCAGCGATCTGCGCGGAGGTGGCGCCGTCATAACCGGCGATGTCCCCGCCTTGCGCAAGGTAGGTCAGATATGCCGAGACGATATCTGCATATTGGCTGAGCAGTTCTGAATCGATGCCCTCGCCGTAATAGAAGCCGGCGGGGTTTCCGCCGCCGGCGAGGTAATCAAGATATGCCGTCACGAGAGCGGGCTGAATGCCCGTGATCTGTTCCAACATACCGCTGTTCTGCAGATACTGCAGATAAGCGTTTACCGAGGCCAGATCGGCGCCTGCAAAGCTGGAAGGAGATCCGCCGGCGGCCAGTAATTGGAGGTACTGAGTTAGTATGGCATTGTAGGAATTCTGGAATTCCGCTGCCGCACCGTCATTTGCCAGAAAACGAAGATAAGCATTTATCAGGGGGGATGAAAGCGACGCGGTATCGCCGGTCCGCGCCGTGGCGAGCGCGGCCACCAGGCGGTTCGAATAGGCCAGCAATCGCTCCACATCGCCCGACGGCAGGGAACCCAGGGCCGTGTTGAATGCGCGGGCATCTATCGCGCGTGCTGCCTGCTGGACGTCGCGCGCAGCGCCAATTGCGTTCAACGCGAAGCCCAGCGTTACGGGCAGACCATTTTCCGCGGCAGCCTTGATGCCCTCTCGCTTCAGCGAAGCAACGGTTGCGGTCGGGGCGGGCTGCGCCGGATTGGCGTATACGCGCGATGTTGTACCATTGGCGGCCATGCTCCATGCCGAACCGAGGTCAAAGCTTTGCTTGCTACCGTTTGCGGCCACAGTCATCGCCCCTTGCAGGACATGACCCCGCACCCCATCGCCGTGAACGGTCAGGCTCGCAGCCCCCTGGACGGTGGCAGCGCCTTTCCCTTCGAAACGAAGCGTGACGGGATTTTCGCCACGCGACATGACGGTTACGGCGCCTTCGGAGATCGTGACCTCGGTGCCGGTAAGCAGGAAGCGCGATTTTCCCACCAGACTGACGGTTGCGCCATCGTCAAATCGTATCTGGGTGACGCCCGTTTCGCGCGTTTGCCATGCATTTTCAGGCACCGGGCCCGATTGCCCGAATACGTAGCGTGCCGCCTCTGCCGGTTGGGCGAAGGTGAGGAGCGAAGCCGTGGTGAGCAGTATTGCCTTGTTGAACATCAGGTCTCTCCAAATCAGAATTCGTGCCGGACGCCGACGCTGACGGTCGCGCGCTCATAGTCGTAGAGCGCGAAATTGCTCCAGTTGCGGGTGTAGGTAACGCGCGGGCGCGCATAGATATTTTCTGCTATGCGGAACTTCAGTCCTGCGGACAGGTCGACTTGTTCATCCTTGCGTTTTCCAAGGAACAGGGGGTCCGCAGCATCGTGCCGGCGCACTTGTCCACCGACGCCCGCAATAACGGACACGTTGGTGCCCACCGGCTGCTCAATGCCGAAATTCAGGCGAAGATAGTCGAAGGAGAGGTGATCGCCGGCGCCTCGTCGCGTCTCTTCATGACCGCCGGTCAGCGATACGATCGTCGTGCGCGCCGCATATGAAACGCCCAGGCTGTAGCGATTTGCGTCGCGCAGGGGATCATTGTCGAAATTCAACCGGAAGGCTTCCGCCGACACACTCAGTGCCTCGCCGCTTTTCAGCCGGGTGGTATACTGCCCGATTGCGCCGTAGCTCTGGCGGAAACTGTCCTGACCCAGCCAGAATTGCTGACCCTGAAGCGAAAAGGAAATCACGTCGCGATTGGCGAGAGTATGTCCCACGCCACCCGTGCCGGTGATTGCCGACTGATCGAATGCACTGCTGTCGATATTGTCGCGCCAATTGCCGAGCACGGAGGCAAATAGCCGTGTCTGGCGTGAAACCGCCGTGACACCGGACACGCCAGCCAGAACTTCGTAAAAAGCCTTGTCCTGTTCTCGCGCTGCGGCGCCCAGCGCACCGGGTCCGAAGGCAGCGAACAGCGGAATGACAATGGTGTCGGCATCGGTGGCACCGTTGATATTACTGTCATATCCGCCTGCTGCGTCGACAAAGCCGCTGACCGAGCTGCCGCCGCCCGCGATTTGCCGGTCATAGTCGCGCACGATCCTGTCGAAACGCTGACGCACCGGATCGGGCAGGCTGGGGTCGTTCACCACGGTGTCGAACTGTTCACGCGCCGTGTCTATGTCGCCCGCCATGGCATAGGTGCGGGCCAGCTCCGCACGGGCCTGCGCATGGTCCGGATTGGTCGCCAGAACACGTTGAAAGGCCATGATCGCCTCTGCCACATGCCCGGAATCCGCGGCCGCGAGGCCCAGGATGTAATTATAGTCCGGGTCGGTGCTTCGTTGCTCCAGCGCAGGCTCCAGCAGCTGATATGCTGCGTCTGCTTGCTGTTTGGAATGAAGGTCCAGCGCCTGACTGACCAGATTATCGACTTCCGCCTGCGCGGCGCTTGTAGCGGCCAGAACACATCCGGCCGACAGCAAAAATAACTTATTGAACAAGCGAGAACATCCTTCCTGATCGGAGACTGGATCACCGGCTCGGGGGTTAGGAAGATGCGCCTGGGGGGACCATCCCGCGTTCAGGGGATGGACAAGCATTAGGTTGATTGGCGGTCGAGTAACGATCTCTTCTTCGAAGGAGCGCGCACCAAGGCTTACCAATCTTGACGAGTGAGGCGGAAGGCTCCACCGTCGTTTTTTTCCCGTAATGGACCGTGATGCCAAACTTCGCGCGTAGCAGCCTTTGGGCCATGCCTGGTACGCTGCTTACCCTTGCAATCTCCGGCGGCTTCCTGGTTACCGCCCTGATTACCCTCATGGCCATCGCGCAGCCGCGTTTCGTCGAACAGCCGATCGCAGAAGGGGAGAAAATTGTCCTCCATACCGACGACGGGAAGATGCTGGGACAGCCTGTCCTGCCTGACGCGCCGGGCGGCATCGCGTCACATGTGGAACGGTTGGACCTAACGCCCGAACCTGACACGATCGGCAATTATGCGGACCAGAAGCGCTTCTTTCAGCGTCAGGAACGACTCGCCGATTGGCTGAGGCAGCTCGAAGGGGCAACGATGCCGCTAATGGCCGAAGACGGGCAGCAGACCTCGGTTCGTATGACGCCGTCGCGCGCACTGCCCTTTGAATTCTGGATGCAGATTCTGATCGGCTTCGTAATTTTCGTGATTTCCGCTTGGGTCTGGGCGCTTCAACCGCGCGCCTGGCCCAACCGCCTGTTCGGTCTCGCGGGCGCTGGCCTTTGGCTCGCAGCCAGCACTGCCGCATTGTACAGCACCCGCTGGCTGGCCCTGCCGACATCGCTCTTTCTTCCGCTGAGTACGGTGAATGGCCTCGGCGCGATGACCTATGGCGCGGCAATGATCAGCCTGTTTCTGATCTACCCGGTACGTATCGTAAGCAATCGCGCGCTCATCTGGGTGGGCGCCGTTTTCGGTGCCTGGTTTCTACTCGGCCTATTCGACCTGATGGGATCGCCGCCGTCGGAGGTGCCGCTTCTGACGGCCACACAAATGCTGCTGATTTTGCTGCTGGTGGTTTTGCAATCCTTCAAATCCAGAAAGAATCCACTGCATCGTGCGGCAATAAGATGGGTCGGCGTCTCCACATTGGTCGGATCCGGTCTGTTCATCAGCGCGGCCGCAATTCCCGTGGTGCTGGGCATGGAGCCGCTGATCGACCAAAGCTATGCCTTCGCTTTTTTCCTGATTGTGCATCTGGGCGTTGCCTTTGGACTGCGCCGCAACGCGCTCTTCCAAAGCGAACAATGGGCAATCACCATGTTCCGCGCCGTATCCTTCGGCCTGTTGCTGATCAGCGTCGATATATTGCTGATCACGCTGCTCGGTTCGGTAGGCAGCGCAGCTGTACTGACCCTGTTGCTGCTCCTCCCCTTCTTCTACCTGCCCTGGCGCAGCTTTGTGCAGCGCTGGCTGACGGGCAGCGCCCATATTGCAGATTTACTGGAGGAAGTGGCCCATATCGCGCTTGTCCGGGACGTCCCCCTGCGTGCCCAGCAGTGGCGAAACATTTTTCGACAAGGCCTTCTCCCCGCTTCAGATAGAAGAACAGGGGCACTCCTCATCGGCTGATGTCGCCATCGCAGAAGATGGACTGGCGCTGCGCCTGCCCGCCGCCATCGACTGTCCGGCTTTCACGATCCGCTATAAAAATCGCGGTACGCGGCTGTTCCAGGAACGCGATCGGCACCTGGCTGCGCGACTGATCGACCTCGCCTCCAGCCTGAAGCGGCAGCAGGAAGCATTCAAACAAGGCGTCAGCACGGAGCGAAGCCGCATATCGCGAGATCTGCACGACGATCTTTCGGCACGCCTGGTATCGGGCTTGACGTTGAACGATCCGGTCCAGCTGAAATCGGTGTTGCGTTCCTCCCTGGCGGAGGTGCGGGCCATCGTGACGGCGGAGGAAGGTGATCAGGGGCAGATTGCGGATATCCTCGCTGACTGCCGTGCAGAGGCGGCAGAACGGCTTGAGGCATCAGGCATATCGCTGCACTGGCCAGTCAAGGACTTGCCGGGACGACTTGATAATAAGGCGCACAAGGCGCTCACCTCGGTGTTGCGAGAGGTGGTTACCAACTGCATCAAACATTCCGGTTGCGACCGGCTGAGTATCGAAGTGACAGTGGACAACGGCCGCCTTTACATAGTGGCTACCGACGACGGTCGGGGCTGTCAGGATATGCGGCACGGTAACGGCCTACGTAATATGCGCGCGCGCATGACGGCAATTGATGGCTATTTCCAACATCAGTCGCAGCCAGAGGGCGGTTTCCGCATCTCCTTGAACATGCCGGCAGGATCATGACCAGACAGGACCGTCTGCGTATATTGGTGATCGACGACCTTTTGCCCGCCCGGCAACTTTTGATTCAGGCGATCAACGGAGTTCTTGCCCAAAGGGGGCTGGGGGATAGTGAAATCGTGGAGGCGGCGTCCTTTGCCGAGGCAATGGTCCTCGTCGAACAGGAATTCGATTTTGCTTTCGTCGACCTTCATCTGCCGGACGGGCGTGGGTGGGATATTATCCGCAGCCTGAAGACGGGGCGGAACATCATCGTTGCCGCCGTCACGGTGATGAACGACCGTTCCAGCGTTGAGGCAACGCTGGCAGCGGGGGCCGACGGGTATCTCATCAAAGATGCCGAACCCGACATGCTGCATTTTCGCATCGAACGCCTCATGGCGGGGGAGCCTTCGCTGTCGCCCGCCATCGCCAGGATGATGCTCGCTCGCTTTCGCCCTGTCCACGATCCCGCCGAGGACCCGCTCACCGGCCGCGAACGTGAAGTTCTGTCATTGGTGGGACGGGGCCTTCGTGCTCGTGAAGTTGCAGAACAGCTTCAGATCAGCGCACATACGGTGCGGGACCATCTGAAATCGATCTACCGCAAGCTGGACGTTTCCTCGCGCGCGGAGGTCGCTATCGAGGCCCAGCGACGCAATCTGACCTGAGGGCGTTCTGCTGCATCGGCGGGCTAGCCTTACGGCTGGCCTAAAGGATAAGGACAGCAAAAATCTTGACCGCAGCGCCCCGCTGCGCCGCTTTCCAACCGGGGGCGGGCCAATCATCTCACCCATCGGGGTCGGGCAGCGCCAGTAATTGGGCGAGCGGCCTGCGGCCCATCAAACTTGGACATGTGACCATGAACATCAGCAGCGACACAAAGGGCATTGATCCCTTCCGCGCCATAGAGGTGAGCCAGCTTGCCCATGAATTGCGCGCACAAGGTGCATCCGTGATTCACATGGAATTCGGTCAGCCTTCCGAAGGCGCACCGGCGGGCGCGATCGAGGCTGCACGCGGCGCGATGGACGGCGGCGACATGGGTTATTGGGAAAGCATGCCGCTGCGCCAACGGATCGCGAAACATTATCAGGATGAATATGACGTCGATGTGCAACCGCAGCAGGTCCTGCTTACATGCGGAGCGTCGCCGGCGTTGGTGTTGGCGCTTCTCAGCGCCTTTGATGTCGGCAGCCGGGTAATGACGGCACGCCCGGGATATGTGGCCTATCGCAACTCGTTGCGTGCGCTCCACATGAATCCGGTTGAAATTGCCTGCGGTGAAGAAGACCGGTTTCAGATTAACGCCCGCCATATCCGCGACGCCGCCGATGCGCCCGACGGGCTGATCGTCGCCAGCCCTGCCAATCCAACCGGAACCATCATTCCTCCGGCGGAGCTTGCCGACATCGCGGCGGCATGCCGGGAAAGGAATGTTCAAATCATCTCAGACGAGATTTATCACCGTCTAAGCTATGAAATTGAAACGCAGTCGATGCTGACGCACGACCCCGAATCGTTCATCGTCAACAGCTTCTCAAAATATTACGGAATGCCCGGATGGCGCCTCGGCTGGCTGATATGTCCGCAGAAATTCGTCGCGGCTGCCCGCGCGCGCGCCGGCAACCTCCTTTTGACGCCCCCCGCGCTCAGCCAGCATGCCGCATTGGCAGCGTTCGACTGCACCGACGAGTTGGACAAGAGAGTGGAGGTCTATCGCCGTAACCGCACCCTCCTTATCGAGACGCTGGCGCAACTTGGCATCACCGACATCGCGCCCTCTGATGGGGCATTTTATGTCTATGCATCGATCGCCCACCTGACGGACGACAGCCTGGCGTTCTGTAAGAAGTTGCTGGCGGAAACGGGAATCGCCACCGCCCCGGGACTGGATTTCGATCCGGAACATGGACGCCGCTTCATACGGTTCAGCTATGCTGTAACAACTGAAATGGCCGCAGAAGCCTGTGACAGGCTGACCAAATGGATGCCTCAGCAGGCGGGATATCGAGCGCCCGGGGATAAGAAGATATTTATGGATGAATGGGGGCGGAGCGCCGACATTCTTGCCATGCAGGATTTACGCGACGGCTTTCTTGCAGGAGTGTCGGAAGCGCGCGACTGCCTCGCCGGGATGAGTGCTCGATGACGGTGACGGCGACCGATAAGCGACAGGATGACCGACCGTCCGGCCTTTGCGATGCTGCGATTTCCGTCGATCGCGAACTTGCGCAAATGGATCGCAAAATTGATTGGCTGACGCGCCTGACCCCCACCAATATCGATCATATCTGGGAGGGTTTCCAGGCATCTGGGTTTCGTGACATGCCCGACAGTCACTTCGGCGAAGGGCTGACCGATGATGCGCCGGGAATGCGAAGGGAGCTTTTCGCACTACCCGTTCGTGAAATCGAAAATCCGCTGATCGAAGCGCTGCTTCTTGAAAAACAACGCGAACTGGACCGGCAGATCGAACTCGTGCGCATGCGCGGTCGCGAGGGGTTCATCGTGGCAAGCGTGGATCTTTTCGGTCATGTCAGCGAACAATTGCTGGAAACCGCCCGTGAATTGCTGGCCACGGTGCCGATCCTGCCGCCGGACGAATGCAACGTGGATGCGGAGGGCGTTTGCGACGCCGCGCGCGCTGCGGTTGATCGCTATCGCAAGCATTATCCCGATTTTACATGTGACGTAATCGTGGACCCGACGCCCGGCACGTCCATGTACGTGTCGGCGGGGAATTTTCATGTTGCCTTCGACTACCGCGCGCCTGGAAGCCGGGTGAACCCGCTGATCCAGCACGAGATCGGGACACACGTCGTCACTCGTCACAACGGTGATAGGCAACCCCTGCACACATTGGCTGGGGGACTGGCTGACTATGACGTGCTTCAGGAGGGGCTTGCGGTTCTGGGCGAGTACTTGGCCGGCTATCTACCTGCCGGTCGTCTGCGTACGCTAGCCGCACGCGTGGTCGCCGCGCACATGGCTGTGCAGGAGGCACAAGGCGCGGAAATCTACGCCTGTCTGGTGGACGAATGCGGCCTGAGCGCCGACGCGGCATTTGATACTGCCGTGCGGGCAAAGCGCGGCGGTGGACTGACAAAGGATGCCCTCTATTTGAAGGGGCTGGCCGAACTGCTCGCCTATCTTAGCCACGATGGCGATCTGGAGATTCTTTTCCTTGGCAAGTTTGCACTCAAGCAATTGTACAGCTTGGAAAAACTGATCGACGACGGCATTTTGCACGCGCCGGAAATCATCCCTTCCTATCTCGAGGACCCAGCCGCGCTGCAAAGGCTGCAACATGTCCGAACCGTGCCTCTCGCATCGCTGTACCAGGAAAGCCCCGAATAATGCCGGAAACCACTATCAAGATCGCCTTCGTCGTGAACGAGGTTGCCACTGAGAAGGACGATTTCACGACCATCCGCCTGGCGCGCAAGGCTGTGGCGCGAGGTCATGAGGTGGCGTTGATCGGGCTTGGCGACTTCATATACGATTGGCAGGATGGAATCTGCGCGATGGCGACCGTCAGCAAGGTTGCCGAATTCGACGACGACAAGACCTATCTGGCGCATCTGCAGGATCCGGAAATGGAGCGTACGCGCATCCGCCTGGCGGAATATGATATCCTGATGCTGCGCAGCGATCCGGCGGAAGAGCTGATTCCGCGTAGCTGGGCGCCATCGTCCAGCCTGCTGTTCGCACAGCTTGCATCGCTGAATGACACAATCGTGCTGAACGATCCGAAGCACCTGACCGACGCGGTCAACAAGACCTATTTCCAGGGCTTTCCGGAAGCGGTTCGTGCGGCCACCACCATTACGCGGGAGCCGGCGGAAATCGCCCGCTTCCTGGATGCTCATTCGGGCAAGGGCGTCATCAAGCCGCTGCAGGGCTCGGGCGGGCAGGGCGTGTTCCTGATCAACAAGAAAAACCGGGAAAATCTGAATCAGATCGTAGAGGCAGTCATTCGCGACGGCTATGCGATTGTGCAGGAATATCTGCCCGCCGCAAAAGATGGCGATCTGCGGATGATCACGCTGAACGGCAGGCCACTGAAAGTCGACGGCACCTACGCTTGCCTGCACAGGTTCAGCGAGACCGACGACCATCGTAGCAATATTTCCGCCGGCGGCAGCGTGGAAATGGTCACGCCCGACGAGACCGCCCTGCGCATCGCAGAGATCATCGGCCCTAAGTTGATAGACGACGGCATGTACCTGACGGGGCTCGACATTGCGGGCGACAAGATGATGGAACTGAACGTCGACACGCCCGGCGGCATAAACTTTATCGAGGATCTAAGCGGCGTCGATTTTTCAGGCGCCATCGTCGACGATCTGGAGCGCAAGGTGCGCCTGCAACGGCAATATGGCGGAACGCTCAGCAATCGGCAGCTTGCCGTGATCTGAGCGGGTGCCTCGCAAAGCACCGCAGACTTACAGGCAACCACGACGGCGCCTGATCGAGCGCAAACGCAATCCATAGGCGAGCGAAGTAATGTCAGTGACAGGCCCGGAAATTGACCTGTTTGTTGCGGCGAAGCGGTCAGCGCAGATCGATTGGTATCGAAGGATAGCTCTCGCTGACGCCAGCACTGCCTGAGCCTAGCATCTAAGGAAAATAGGCCGGGTCCGCCCTGTTGAGGGCGAACCCGGCAGGATCGTCAATAGTTGAGTGTAAGGCTCATCAGGCCGCCGATATGGGCGATCCACAATATTCCCAGCAGTGCTGCCGCGATCAGGATGCTGCCCAGCTTGATGATCCAGCTGCGACCGGAACGTATGGACAGAACCGCATTCCAAACGCCCACGACCGCACCGAAGATTGGGATGATCATGGCAATTTGCAGAGTGCGGATCACAGGATCCAGAGCCGCCGTATAGAACGCCACGTTATTACTCAGGATCGGCTGTATGACGATGAACCACGCGCCGAGATAGGCGAGGTCCAGTACCGTCGCGATCCGCACCAGCCTGCGGATCAGCAGTGGCCGCCCGGTCAGGCTGGCCGGCTGGCGATAGGTTCGACGCGCCCCCTCTGCGATGATCCACGCCACTACGCCGCCGATCAGTATCAGTACCGAAACAGCGAATATGAACAGGTTCAGGTTTGAATTGCGGTGCGGCGGGACCGGTTGCAGCACCCCGGCGGGGTTGTCGCTGCTGACGATCGTCTTGACGCCGTCCACGACCTCCATCTTCAACATGGCGGTGCCGCCGACCTCTCGCCACAAATAGGGCTCGACCTCCCGATATTTCGTGTCGGGAGAAGAGGCCATGCTGATCGTGTCATCCGCATTCAGGATGATATCCGATTGTCCGATCAGGACATAGAACAGGCTCATGAAACCTGATTCTACACGCCGGGACGTTTCGTAACGTCCGGCGACTTCCTGTCCGTGCTGCCGCGCCGTTGCGATGGCTGGCAGGTCCGCCGCTTCGTCCGGTGCGGGGAAGTAGCGGTCCATGAAGCTGCTGAACAGCCGCTGCCGAATGCCATAGACCGCGTCGCCCTGGCCGCGGCTGTTGAAGCTGACGAACAGGCCGACATTCTCTTCGGGAACGATGTTCATGTCGGTGTGAAAGACGATGGTGTCGCCGCCGTGCCCCAGGATCGTGCGGCCATTTTGCGTGGCGCGGAAGAAGCCGTGTGCCATGTCGGTGAAGCCCTCCCCCATCGGGCGAGCAGGCGTGTACATGCGCTGCATCGTCTGCGGCTGCAGGATTTGTGAATCCTGAAACTGGCCATATTGCAGCAGCGCGATCATGAAATTCGCCATGTCGTCGGCCGTCGACGTCAGGCTGCCGGCCGGGCCGAAACTGATCAGCTCGAACGGCTTGGCCGGGCCGTCGGAAGACATGTAACCCTTCGACATTTCCGCATCAATGTCTGCGGGCAGGGGCTGTACGAATGTTGAGCGGTTCATGTTCAGCGGCGTGAAGATATGGCGATCGACATAATCGTCGAACGGCTCACCTGATACGCGCTGAACAATATATCCTGCGATGGCGGTGCCGTAATTCGAATAGGCCGGCACCTTTCCGGGCGCAAAGATCATTGGCCGCAAATGCTCCTTCAGGAACACGTCGAGCGCTTGATAGTCCTCCGGCTGGTCGACGATGGCATCCTTCAGGCCCTCTTCAAAGCCGCCGGTGTGCGTCATCAGGTCGTTCATCGTCACGGGACGGTCGAACCGCTCCGGAATTTCGAAATCCAGATAGGTGTTGATGTCGGCGTCCAGATCGATCCTGCCTTGTTCGACCTGCTGCATGACCGCGATCCAGGTGAACAGCTTTGACGTCGAGCCCGGACGAACGAGCGTCCGGTCGCCCGTCATCGGTGCCTCTGTTTCCATGTCTGCATAGCCATAGCCCTTGGACAGCAGCACCTCGCCGTCCTTGACAACAGAGACCACGGCGCCGGCGACCTTCCCTTGCTCCAGCGCGGCAGGAAACATGCCGTCCAGCCAAGCCTCTACATCGTCAGCCGTTAGCGTGTCGCTGTCTTGCGGCAGATCCTGCTGAGCTTCATCGTCTGCCGGGGGCAGCGGCGCGACTGCCGTCGTCGAGGGGGCCTCAGCCGTATCCTGCCAGAACGCCTTCCCCGGGAAACCGCCCAAGACTGACACCGCGAACAGCGCAAGGGCGATGGCCACACAAGCATGTGCCCATTTACGGTTCGTTCGCGCCAGACTTGCCACTGGTGCGCTTTCCGTCCTGCTGTTGACGTTGCTGGTCATAGCCATCCCCATCTCCGATACCGCCTGGCGACGATGATTTAAAATTAGAGAATGATCGTCCGCTTTTTTTGCCTAACTGTCAACTTCGTTTATATGGGCGGGTGAAAATCCAGCTCTGTCAGGGAAATGCAATGCCGAAGCGGGACGCAGCCCATATGAACGCCCAGCGCGAACGAATACTTCGCGCCGCAATCCACTGCATCAGCAATGTCGGGCTGGAGCGAACCTCCATTTCGGAAATCTGCAAGGAGGCACAGCTAAGCGCCGGGGCGCTCTACAAGCATTTTGCAGGAAAGGACGAGATCGTCACACAGGCGCTGCAGTTCGCGGCCATGACAGAGGGAATGCTGCCGAAAAGCTGGAGGGAATGGCAGGGCGATATCAGCTGTCTCGACGATCAGATGGGCTTCAGCATCGAAACGGTCGCGCGGGCAAAGCTGCAATTGCTTACGGGCGCTACACGACCAGGCGCGTTCCACGAACTGGTTAAGCCGCTTATGGAAACGTCTCTGGCGATGCTTGTGCAGCATCTGGCCGCAATGGAGGAGAAGGGCGAAATCAAATTGAAGATGACGGCCCTGCAGACGGCAAAAGCCCTGTCGGCGATGTCCGACGGCCTGCTTTGGATCGGCTTGGCCACCGACGAGCCGCATGAGGAGATTTCCGCGGATATCGCTGCTGCGTTCGCCTGCCTGTTCATCATGCCCGGCGAGGCGGAATAGCGTCCCCTCAGCCCCCGCTTGCTGTCGGCTCCGGCGGTTTCCCCGGCCCCAGATGGCGCCATACGCCGATCAGGTTGATGACCAGCAGCACGCAGTTCTGAACACCGATGCCTATGCCCTTGTCGCTAAGGAAACCCCACGCGATCAGGGCAATGGACGATGTCACGAAAATCACGAATGCCCAGCCTACTTTGCGGGTGCCTGGGTTCAGGGAAATCATGAAGGCAGCGATTGCACCGGCGATGGCGCCGTACCATTCCAGAATCTCGATCATGAGTGGATCAGATAATCGATGGGTTTGTAGCGGAAATTGTTCGACTGTCCGGCGGAACAGGCGGTCAGGCCGATGATCAGGTCCATCTCCGCCCGCAGAGTGAAGCGGTCGCCGGGCTTCGACTTTGGCGGATCGACGCTGATCCGTCCCGTCTTGCCGTCGACGGGCACGTTCATGAAAACGTTGAAGGCTACGGGAATAGCGTCCGGGCTGACGCCGTGCGGGGCAAGAGCGGCGGCAAGATTCCCGAAACAGCCGCGGTGCGGCTCCTCCTCGCCATATAATTTCCGGAACATTTCCGCCGAACAGGGCGTCAGCAGAAAATCATGCGTGCCCACATCGTCGCGCATGATCGTCCACATCACATTGCTGCGGTTCGAATATATCTCGTCGCCGGTCGTGAAATAGAGTTTCGATGCATAGTCGATCGTGCGACCATTGGAGATCGCTTCGTTCGGATCTTCCAGGCTGAAACTGGCAAGATCGGCGACCTGCTCGCCCTCGGGATCGATAATGGTCAGCAATTCGCCGCGCTTCAGGATGAACGCGGCCCCCGACCGCGGCGGGATACGGGTAGGCTCGGTCATGCCATGGCCTTTAGCCGGTGTGGTTGAAAGGGACAGACCCAATCCTCGCCAACTGCTCGGCCGCTATATTGCCGCGCCTCCGAAACGCTGCCGTGCCGGGCCAGCATGGGATTGATGGAGCCGTTCGCGGCAAGGTCCCGCGCCAGGATCGTCTCTCGCAACTTTTCGTACCGACCGTCGGCGCGCAGCCGCTCGAACTGGTCGTGCAGATTGAAAATCAGCGTCGGCTGCGAAAACCGTCGCGCGGCACGGCTGGCGTTCGGATGCAGGCCGACGATGAAAAAGGCCTGCCCACCAAGGCTGAGGCTGAAATCCGAAGCACCGGGATTGCTGTCGACCGACTCGTCCCAGCTTTTTCCCTTCCACTCGTCCTTGTCGTGCAGGGACTGCACACGATCCCAGAGGGCGGTTTCGAATGCCAGCTCGTCCAGATCGAGCGGACCATCGAAAATGACCGCAAAGCTGGTGAACAATTCGCCTTCCCGCACATAGCGAGCAGCGAATTCGTGCAGGCGACGAAGGATGACCAGATCGTCCCACGCCGAGCGTATGTCGCGGGCATTCAATATATCGATATTGTCCTTGGCCAGCGCGCTTTTCGCGCCGACGCAGGGAAAACCCTCGTCTCGTATGAATGCTGCCAAAGCTGGTGCGTGGTCCAGCTTTTCGGAATGATCTGATGATGACATCGCTGCGGCCTACCGGGCGACGGATCGGTCGCCAACTACATGGATTTACCGGTGCAGAACGTCGTAGCGACGAAATGGTGCCGTTATTTCGCTGCGGTGTAGGCCGTCATACGCCGAGACGGTTCTCACCGGCGCGTACCGACAGCTGCTTGCCAACACTGGCAGCCGAATTGCGGCTTTTGACCGTGTCGACATAGGTCCAGTCGCAACTTGCCTCCTCCCCCGTCAGCGTGACCACGGCATAGCCACGGCGCGACATGTCCCCCCATTTCATCTCCGGGCTGGATCCGACCAGCGCCTCCGCCATCAATTTGGGATCCGTCCGGGTAAAATATGCCTCGTACCCGGGGGATGTGACGGAGGAGACGCCGAACTCAACGCCCGCCGGCGCATTGTCCTGCGCTAGGTCGAAAGCCCAGCTATTATGGCTGTCCCCGGCAAGGACCACCAAATTCGCATCTGCCGCCTGTGCACTTGCGAGCAGGCGCGCGCGCGCCGCTGGATAGCCGCCCCACGCGTCCAGGTTCGACGGAATGCCGACGCTGGCCATGCCAAGCGCACCTTTCAGCCGTTCCTGAACGAAGGGGGGCGCGGCGGGGTCGATCCATTCCGTCACGGCAGGTGGCGTATAGGCCGATCCCATGACCACCTGCTGGGGGAGGACCTGCCATCTGATACCTTCGACGCGGGACGCAGCCATCGCTTCCGCCAGCCATGCCTCCTGCTTGGCCCCCAAAAGCGTCCGCTCCGGATCCGCCCAGTCGCGTTCTGTCATGCGTTTCAGCGCCGCCTCGAAACTGCCGGCCTCCGCCGCGATGCGGGCTACGTCGATCTGCTCGTCGCGACCTTCGATTCTGGTGTCGAGGCGGAACAGTGTCGCGAGGTCGCCGATGCGATAGGTCGCATAAGGTTCGTCGGAAACGGGCATCCAGTGACGATATGCGGCCTTTGCGACCGCCTTTCTCGCGTCCCAGTCGCCCTCGGTGGCCGGATCGTGATTTTCCGCGCCGTCGGTCCATGCATCATTGGCGAATTCGTGATCGTCCCAGATGGTAATCATGGGCAGATTTTGGTGCAGACGCTGCAGGTCCGGGTCTGCGCGATAGATGGCGTAACGGCGATGATAGTCGTTCAGGCTGACGATCTCCGTCGCAGGATCGACATGACGGTTGCCGACGATCTGTTCCTTGGTGGGATATGCGCCAGCGCGATATTCATAAATGTAGTCGCCCAGATGCACCGCCAGATGCAGGTCGCTGCGCGCCGCCGCATGGGCATAGGCATTGAAATAGCCGAAGGGCAGGTTGGAACAGCTCATCACGGCCATGGAGAATGGATCCATGCCGCCAGCTGGCAACGTACGCGTACGGCCGATTTGGGAAACTTCGCCAGAGGGCGCGCGAAAGCGATAGAAATACCATTTTGCCGGCGAGAGGCCTGCGACCGTCGTTTTCGCACAGTGGCCGGTTTCCTCGCTTGCAACCGCCTCACTCTCGGCGACAAGGTTCGTGAAATCAATGTCCGGGGACAGTTCCACGGCAAGCTTGGTCTTATCGCCCGTTCCAACATAGCGCGTCCACAGCAGGATCGATGCGGCGGACGGCTCGCCAGAGGCGACGCCGTGGGTAAAACCCCGGCCCAGGGTGGCGGCCAAAAGGGAGCCCGGCAGCGACAGTGCGGCAACCCCGCCAAGTCCCGCGGCAAGGAAATGACGGCGACGCATCTTCAGGCTCATGCACATACTCCCGGTTTCGATGGCGCGCTGCTAGGGTGGGTTTGTGACAGCCGCGCTACGCCCGATCATCTTCGCCCGATACCCAGAGGCGGGGCGTTGCAAAACGCGCATGATTGCTGCCTTGGGCGCTGAGGGGGCGGCGGACTTGCAGGCGCGTCTGATCCGCCGGGCATTGGCGCGGCTGGCGTCACTTTCGCCGATCCTGTCTGTCACGGGAGGCCAGTCGGATGCTGCATGGCGTCAGCGGTTCGGCGGGGGTTTGACGCTTCGGCGGGAAGAAGGCGCGGACCTCGGCGCGCATATGCTATCGGCGCTGACACCCGGGCCTGCCGTCGTCGTCGGCAGCGACGTGCCTGACATGGATGCAGCGCTCGTATCGCGTGCGGCGGCCATGCTGGATCAGGCGCCCGTGGTTCTGGGGCCGGCGGTCGACGGGGGATTTTGGCTGGTGGCGATGCGCAGACCTGATGCGCGGCTGTTCGCGGGCGTGGAATGGGGAAGCGGTACGGTGCTGGCACAGGTTCTCGCCAATGCAGCGGCCGCAAATCTTCGCGTGGCGCTGGCGGAGGAACTTGCCGATTGCGACCGGCCGGAGGATCTCGCGCGTTGGCCAGATCTACTGCGCAACGCATGAGCCAGATTGCGGTCATCATTCCCGCCTTCAATGAATGCAAGAGGATCGCGGCCGCTCTGGCCGCGCTGGACGTGAACGATGTCGTTATTGCAGATGGTGGCAGCCGGGATGGTACTGCGGAAAGCGCGGCAGCGGCGGGAGCCAAAGTGATCGTCAAGCACGGCGCCCGGGGGACGGCTCTCAACCTTGCCGCCAGCAAATGCGCGGGCGACATGCTGCTGTTCCTTCACGCCGATACGGAATTGCCTGCTGATTGGCAGGATTGTGTCAGGCAGACGCTTGCCGATCCATCGGTGGCGCTGGGGGCGTTCTCGCTGGGCATAGCGGACGCCCGGCCAGCGGAACGTCTGATCGCACGCGCCGCCACCATCCGCAGCCGCCTCTTCGGTCTTCCCTATGGGGATCAGGCCCTGTTTCTGCGCCGACGCACGTTCGAGGTGCTGGGGGGATTCGGCGCCCTGCCCATCATGGAAGATTTCGACCTCGTGCGCCGGGCAAGGCGGTTGGGGCGCATTGTGACGCTACCCCAGCGTGTCGAAACATCCGCCCGGCGCTGGCGCACGAAGGGCGTTCTGCGGACGACGGCAATCAACCAGGCAATGCTGGCAGGCTGGATGTTGGGGGTTTCGCCCGAACGGCTCGCCGCCTTTTATCGGCGTGTGCGCTAACGAGCCCCCTAGGGTACCAGAACCGTGTCCGATGCCACGGGCAGGCTGTGCGGATTGTCGAAGTTATAGTGAAGCCCGCGGCTTTCCGGACGTTCGCGGGCGGAACGAACGATCAGGTCCGCGACCGTGATCAGGTTGCGCAGTTCGATCAGATCGGGACTCACGCGGAAATTGCCGTAATATTCCTCGACCTCCGCCTTCAGCATGGCAACGCGGTGGGCGGCGCGTTCCAGCCTTTTGTCGGTGCGTACAATGCCGACATAATCCCACATGAAGCGGCGAATTTCGCGCCAATTGTGCTGCACGACGACTTCTTCGTCAGGATTGCGAACCCGGCTCTCATCCCAGGGGCGGATGTCGGGCGGCGCCGCCATGTCGGCGCGATGTTCCAGAATATGCTGCGCGGCTGCCTCACCATAGACCAGGCACTCCAGCAGTGAATTCGATGCCAGACGGTTGGCCCCGTGCAGTCCCGACTGCGATACCTCCCCCGCCGCATAAAGACCCGGCAGGTCCGTTCGTCCCGCACGATCCACCAGCACGCCGCCACAGGTATAATGCTGCGCCGGAACCACGGGGATCGGCTCCTTGGTCATGTCGATGCCCAGTCCCAGCAGCTTCTTGTGGATCGTCGGGAAATGCTGCTCGACGAACGAATCTCCCTTATGGCTGATGTCCAGGTGGACATAGTCCAGGCCCAGACGCTTGATTTCGTGATCGATTGCGCGGGCGACGATGTCGCGGGGAGCAAGCTCGCCGCGCATGTCGAATCTCGGCATGAAACGTTCACCGCCGCCTTCCACGCCCGGTGGCAGCTTCAGCAGCCCGCCTTCGCCCCGCACAGCCTCCGTGATCAGGAAATTCTTGACCTCCAGATTGTAAAGGCAGGTGGGATGGAACTGCATGAATTCCATGTTGGATACACGCGATCCGGCACGCCATGCCATGGCGATCCCGTCGCCGGTCGCGCCGCGCGGCGCTGTCGAGAACAAATAGGTGCGACCGGCGCCGCCTGTTGCCAGCACCGTCGCCTTGCCCACGATCGTATCGACCCGCCGGGCTCGCCGATTATAGGCATAGACGCCCCAGACCTGACGTCCGTCATTTTCTTCGGATGGGGAATGTTTGCCGGTAACAAGGTCGATGGCCACCATGTCGGGCAACAGGGTCAGGTTCGGTTCCGCGCGGGCCGCTCGCTCCAGCGCTTCCTGAACCGACCAGCCGGTCGCGTCGTCGACATGCACGATGCGGCGGGCGGAATGTCCCCCCTCCCGCGTCAGGTGCCAACCTTCCTCGCCATTCTCGTCGGGATTGAAGGGGACGCCCAATTCCGCCAGGCGGCGAATGGCGCGGGGGGCATTTTCCACGACGAACTCAACGGTGCGCGGATCGTTCAGGCCGGCCCCGGCGATCATCGTGTCGCTGATATGGGATTCGAATGTATCCCCCGCCTCCAGGACGGCGGCAATCCCCCCTTGCGCCCACGTCGTGGAGCCGGCGTTCAGATCGCCCTTCGACAGCACGGCGACCTTCATCGTGCGCGCAAGGTTCAGCGCAGCAGTAAGGCCCGCCGCGCCGCTGCCGATGATCACGGCATCGAAGCTCTGCGGCCTAGTGGCCATCGACGATGCCCGCCTGGGTAAGGTGCAGGAACACATCCTCCAGATCTGCCTCCCGCGTGGTCACGTCCGCGACCGTCAATCCGCGTTCGCCGAGAGAGCTGAGCAATTGCCCCGCAGTTACCTGGCTGCGATCATAGGTCAGGATCAACTCCCGCGTGCCTTTCAACTCCGCCTTCTTGACAGGCAGACCTTCCGGAACGGCCGCCAGATCCGCATCGAGGACCGCGATCAGTACCTTTTCCTGTGCGGTCGCCAGCAGGGTCGATGTCTCGTCGTTCGCGATAACCTGGCCGTGATTGATGATGGCGATACGATCGCACAACATCTCCGCTTCCTCCAGATAATGGGTCGTCAACACGACGGTCGTGCCCTCCGCATGCAGGCGCCGCACATATTCCCATAATTGCTGGCGCAGTTCGATGTCGACGCCGGCGGTCGGTTCGTCGAGGATCAGGATGGGCGGGTTGTGAACCAGCGCTTTGCCGATCAGCAGCCGCCGTTTCATGCCGCCGGAGAGGGTGCGGGAATAGGCGTTTGCCTTGTCCTCCAGCCGCAGCGCCTTCAAAATCTCCATGGACCGCCGGTTCTTTGGCGCGATGCCGTACATCCCCGCCTGCAGTTCCAGCGCCTCATAGGGAGTGAAAAAAACATCGAACAGGACTTCCTGTGGCACGATGCCGATGGCGCGCTTTGCGTTGCGCGTGTCCTTGTCGATGTCAAAGCCCCAGATCTTCGCGCTGCCGCCGGTTTTGTTGACCAGGCCCGCCAGGATGTTGATCAAGGTGGATTTGCCTGCGCCATTCGGCCCCAGCAGGCCGAATATCTGGCCGCGCGGCACGTCAAAACTGACGCCCTTCAGCGCGCGTTTGCCGTCCGAATAGGTCTTCTCCAGATCGCGAATCTCGATGGCGGCGGTGGTAGCAGCGGTGGTGTTCATGGCCCGGCGTTAGCGTTCCGCGCGCGGGCGGTCCACACCCCGTGGAGGAACCTTCACGCGGCCGTGCCGCCGACGGTCAGGCCCTCGGCCAGCAGCGTCGGTTGACCAACCCCTGCCGGTACAGACTGTCCGCCCTTGCCGCAAATGCCGACACCTTCATCCAGCGCGAAGTCATTGCCGATGGCGGTGACGCGGGTCATCACGTCGGGGCCGTTGCCAATCAGGGTGGCGCCCTTGATTGGCGCACCGATGCGGCCATTCTCGATCTTGTACGCTTCGGTCAGGCTAAAGACGAATTTGCCGGATGTGATGTCCACCTGACCGCCGCCAAAGCTTTTTGCATAAATGCCGTTTCCGGCCCGCTTGATGATCTCTTCCGGCTCCTCGTTCCCGCCCAGCATGAACGTGTTGGTCATGCGGGGCATGGGGGCATGGGCATAGCTTTCGCGGCGGCCATTGCCGGTGGCGTCCACCCCCATCAGGCGCGAATTCAGCCGGTCCTGCATATAGCCGCGCAGGATGCCGTCCTCGATCAGGATGTTTTCCTTTGTGGGCGTACCTTCGTCGTCAATGCTCAGGGATCCGCGCCGGGACTCCATCGCGCCATTGTCGACGACCGTCACGCCCTTTCCCGCTACCTGCTGGCCGATCCTGCCAGAGAAGGTGGACTGCCCCTTGCGGTTGAAATCTCCCTCCAAACCGTGGCCGACTGCCTCGTGCAGCAGGACGCCGCACCAGCCAGGACCCATGACGACGTTCATCTCCCCCGCCGGGGCGGCAACGCTTTCGAGGTTGGTCAGCGCCTGCGCCAGTGCGATGTCGATGCCGCGCTGCCAGCTTTCCTCCGCCATCAGGCGTTCCAGATCGTAGCGACCGCCAAGGCCGTGATAGCCCCGCTCGCGTCGGCCATTCGCCTCGACCACGATCTCGATATTCATGCGGACGAGTGGCCTCAGGTCACGCGCGGTGAATCCGTCGGCGCGCACGATCTCGATCGCTGACCAGGACGCCGACATGGACACAGAAACCTGCCGAACGCGCGGATCGCGCGCGCGGGCGGCTGCATCGATTTTTGCAAGAAGGCCGACCTTTTCCGCGAAGGGTGTCGCGTCGATCGGGGACTCATCGCCATATATCTTACGATTGGTACGCGGCGGCGGCGCTGCGGCGATGGCATCATGGCCTTTCGCGGCTAGGCCCACCGTCTCGCCCGCTCGCCGGATCGCGGCCTCTGACATGACGTTCGAATGCGCGAAGGCGGTTTTCTCTCCCGCCAGTCCGCGCAGGCCAAATCCACGCATATGATCGTAACCGGCATTCTTCAGCCGGCCATCGTCAAAGGCAAAGCTCTCCGAAACGGCGTTCTGCACGTAAAGCTCGCCGTCGTCGGTCCCGGCGAGAACATCGCCGACAAGGGCGGGCAGGCGGGCAGGGTCTAGGTCGGTGCCGCCATATAGCAGCGCGCTCGGGTCGGGATGTGTCATGTCGGCTATATGCGTAGTCACCCGTCCCGATGCCAGCCCCGGCTGCGACGGCAAACCGTGGCTGGAATGGATCAGGCGTCCTTGCGGCCCGGGGTCGGGGCGTTCGGCATTGGCGGGACGGGCACGGGGGGCGCGTCCGCATCGTCCTCGGGAACGTCGGTAATGCCCTGACCCACATGGCTGTTGCGGCGACCGTAAAGGAAATAAACGATCAGGCCCAGGCCGCCCCAAACGGGCAGGACCATCTTGGCCTCTAATGGCAGGTTAAAGAACAGGCCCAATGTACCCAGCATCGCCAGAGGGGCGACCAGCCACACAAGAGGCGTTCGGAACGGGCGGGGCCGGTCCGGCTGTGCGCGGCGGAGGATCAGGACGGCAAGGGCCACCATGAAAAAGGCGAACAGCGTGCCGGAGTTGGAAATATCGGCCAGCTTTCCGACAGGAAGGAAGGCGGCGAAAATCGCGACGGCAACGCCGGTGATCATGGTCACCACATGCGGTGTCTTCCATTTCGGGTGGATGCTGGCAAGCTTGCTCGGCAACAGCCCGTCGCGGGCCATCACGAAGAATATGCGCGTCTGGCCGAACAGCATGATCAGGATGACGGAGGGGAGGGCTAGGAACGCCGCGATACCGATCAGGTCGCCGATCCGTTCCCAACCAATTTCCCTCAGTACGAAGGCAAGCGCCTCATGGCTGCAAACCAGCGGTTCGGTACCGGCGGCGATCATCGCCTGACATTGCGAAGCAAATTCCGCCGTGCCGGGCTGAATAACGCTGCCGTCAGCGCCGGGGACGGGCTGTGCGCCCACGGCGCCAATCGCACCGGCGGCGACCAACAGGTAGAAAACCGTACAGATGGCCAGCGAACCGATCAGGCCGATTGGCACGTTTCGCTGGGGATTACGGGTCTCTTCGGCGGCCGTCGAAACTGCGTCGAACCCGACATAGGCAAAGAAGATGGATGCCGCGGCGCCGACAACACCGAGGCCGGCGCCATTGCCATTGCCAAACACTCCATTGGGCATGAACGGTTCAAACTCCGCGCCGTTCAGAACGGGCAGGGTCAGCGCGATAAAGACGGTAAGCGCTGTCACCTTGATCGCGACGAGAACGGCGTTGACGCGCGCGCTTTCCGTTGTGCCGACCATCAGAAGCACGGTGACGAGGAGCGCGATGATAAGGGCAGGGAGGTTGACGATGCCGCCCGCATAGGGGCCAACGGTCAGGGCTTTGGGCAATTCCACGCCCCAACTAGCTAATAGCCCCACAAAATATCCCGACCAGCCGACAGAAACCGCGCTGGCGGCGACGGCATATTCCAGGATCAACGCCCAGCCGACGGTCCAGGCGAGCAATTCGCCCATGACCGCATAGGTATAGGTGTAGGCACTGCCTGCGACCGGCACCATCGACGCCAGCTCGGAATAGCAAAGGGCCGCGACTCCGCAGACGCAGGCTGCGATCACGAAGCTCCACATCATGCCCGGCCCCGCCTTTTGCGCGGCCTCCGACGTCAGCACGAAAATGCCGGTACCGATGATGGCGCCGACACCCAGCAGCGTAAGCTGCACGGCGCCGAGAGTTCTGGTGAGGGCATGTTTCTCGGCCGTGGCGAGAATGGCATCAAGCGGCTTTACGCGGTCAAGAAACATATGGGACTGACCCTTTCATGGGCGTAACTATGCGATTGCGTCGCGTCGGCAAATAGCAAAAATCAGACGAGCAGGCTGGGGAAGAGCCCGAATAGCAGGATCAGCCCAACCGCGATCGGACAGAGCCAGGCAACGAGGAAGCGCCAGAGCGCAAACAGAGGCCCATCCAAGCCCGTTTCATGCTGCACCAGCCTCCTGTCGGCGCGCCAGCCGACGAAGATCGCGACCAAGAATGCTGCCAGTGGCAACATTACCTTGCCGGTGAAACCATCGACCACGTCGAAAATAATTGCGTCTTCAAAGATCGGCCAAAAGGAGAACAGGCGGACCTCGCTCCAGTAATTGAACGACAGCAGACAGGCGATGCCTACCAGAAATGCGGCGCCCGCGATGATGGCGGCACCCACTGGCCGAGACCAGCCAAGCTCATTGACCGCCCATGATGTTGGTCCCTCAAGCAGGGAGATCGAGCTGGTCAGTGCTGCAAAGAAGATCAGAATAAAGAAGAGGAAGCCGATCAGCGATCCGCCCGGCATTTGCTGGAACGCCACGGGCAGCGACTGAAAGACCAGGGTTGGGCCTGCGGCAGGGTCGAGTCCGACCGCAAAGACGATAGGAAAGATCATCAGACCGGCAAGCAGCGCGACAGCTGTGTCCGCAATGGCGATCATGCCCGCCGTGGGCGCAAGCTTTGTACCCTTGTCGACATAGGCGCCATAGGTCATCAGCGCGGCCGAACCCAGGCTCATCGAGAAGAGCGCCTGACCCAGCGCCTCATTCATGGCAACGGGGGTCAGGCGGGAAAAATCGGGAGTGAACAAAAAGGCAAATGTCGCGTCCAGATTACCGACCGTCGCGCCATAAAGCGTAATACCGACGAGCAGCACGAAGAAGGCAGGCATCAGGTACAGCGCCGCCTTTTCAATCCCGTCTCCTACCCCTTGGGCCACAATGGCATAGGTCAGCCCCATGAAGATCAGATGCATACCCAGCAGAAGGGGGACATTGGCAAACAGGTCGGTCATGCGTCCCTGTACCGCCTCCACGCTTTCGCCCTGAAGCGCGCCGACAAAGGGCGTGCCATCGGCTATGGCGCCCACTAGGTCTGCGCCCATCACGCCCGCATAATAAATCACCCAGCCGGCGACGACGCTGTAGAAACTCAGGATCAGGAACGCGGCCGTAATCTGAATCCATGCAAATGATGCCCAGCGCGGGCTGACGCCGGATTTCTTGGCGATTGCCTGTACACTGCCCACGGCGTCTTTCCGACCGGCGCGGCCGATCATGATTTCCGACAGGACCAGCGGAAGGCCGATCAGCAGGACGCAACCGAAATAGAACAGGACAAAGGCGCCGCCGCCATTCTGTCCCGCAATCGTCGGGAATCGCCATACATTGCCAAGGCCGACGGCGGCGCCGATGGCAGCCAGCACAAAGGCGGAGCGACTGGACCAGCCGTCAGGCGCCTTTATTTGGGTTGCCCCTGCCATAGATGAATCTCCCCCTGAGGTGTGGCGGGGCTCCGCTTACAGTATTTCCTTCACAATTGAAGGGTGCTGCTCAGCCGCTCGCGCCGCCTGCAAGCATCGGGCCGAGCGCGCGTCCGCCGAATATATGCACATGAAGGTGCGGCACCATCTGATGTGCGTCCTGACCTGCATTCGCCAACAGACGGTAGCCCGGCTCTTCAAGGCCCGCTGAGCGTGCCACATTTCCCACTGCGCGGATGAATCCGGCGATTTCACTATCGGAAGCGCGCGAGGAGAAATCGGCCCACGATATGTATTTTCCCTTGGGAATGACCAGAATATGGGTGGGCGCCTGCGGGTTCAGGTCGGGAAACGCATAGGCCCATTCATCTTCGTAAATTTTTGTCGACGGGATTTCCCCGCGCAGAATCTTTGCGAAGACATTGTCCTCATCATAGGTGCCGGTGGCAGGTACGGGTGTCATGATCAGCCTCCTCGGTTGGAAAGATGATAAGCCGCGGTTGCGCGCATTCAGCGCGTACGGCCCGCCTTTTCCGCGATACCGCTTACCCCTTCGCGACGGGCAAGTTCGGCATCCACATCGCTCGGTGAAATGCCGGCGTGCGCCCACAGGACGGAAAGATGGAACAGCAGGTCGGCGCTTTCGGCGATCAGGGCGTCGCGGTCATTCTGAACGGCGGCGATGACGGTTTCGATGGCCTCTTCGCCGACTTTCTCGGCGATTTTGGCGCGTCCCTTGGCAATCAGGGCGGCGGTATGACTTTCGGACGGATCGGCATCGGCACGGCTGGCGACGATGACGGCAAGGCGGTTCAGAATATCGGTCATGCGGCCTTTTGCTTCGCGCCCTTGCGAACCGCAATCCCGGCTGCGGCCATGGCAGCCCTCGCTTCGGCGACGGAGACTTCCCCGAAATGAAAGATGGATGCAGCCAGAACCGCGCTTGCATGCCCCTCACGCACGCCATCGACCAGGTGACGGACATTTCCGACGCCGCCCGATGCGATCACCGGAACCGCAACGTTGTCGGCAATGGTGCGCGTCAGGTCGAGGTCATAGCCGTCCTTCGTGCCATCCCGATCCATGGAGGTCAGCAGGATTTCCCCCGCGCCTTTCGCCACAGCCATTTTTGCGAATTCCACGGCGTCGATGCCGGTTTCGCGGCGCCCGCCATGAGTGAAGAGCTCCCAGCGGCCGTCGGCCACTTTCTTCGCGTCGATCGCGCATACGATACATTGTGCGCCAAAGCCGGCGGCGAGCCGCGCAATGACGTCAGGATCGCGTACCGCGGCAGAGTTGACCGCGACCTTGTCGGCGCCGGCCAGCAGCAGCGCGCGCGCATCCGCCACTTCCCGGACCCCACCTCCTACAGTCAGAGGCACGAAGCACTGGTCCGCCGTACGACTGACGATATCCAGCAGGGTGCCGCGATTTTCATGCGTTGCCGCGATGTCCAGAAAGCAGATTTCGTCGGCGCCCGCAGCGTCATAGGCGCGGGCGACCTCAACCGGATCGCCGGCATCGCGCAGAGATACGAAATTGACGCCCTTGACGACGCGCCCCTCGGCGACATCCAGGCAGGGAATGATACGAACCGCAGCCATTTCTATGTCCTAGCGAAGAACAGACGGGAAGCGAAGCCGATGCTATTTCTATCCCGCAATACTCAGCGCCTGCGCCAGCTTCAGCCGGCCATCGTACAGGGCACGCCCGACGATGACGCCGGTGATGTTCGTCGTCGCGGATGCCTTTTTCAGTGCGCGAATATCGTCGGCCCCGGCGACGCCCCCTGATGCGATGACGGGAAGGCTGGTGCCTTCCGCCAGTTCCTGCGTCGCCTCCAGATTGACCCCGGTCAGCAGCCCGTCGCGGCCGACGTCTGTGAACAGCAGGGCGGCGACGCCCGCATCCTCAAACCGACGCGCGAGGTCCAGGACCGGCATGTCGGATGCCTCCGCCCAGCCTTCGGTGGTGACGAAGCCGCCACGGGCGTCGACCGCGACCACGACGCGCCCTGGCATGTCGGCGGCGGTCTGCTTTACCAGTTCGGGGTCCTTCAGGGCGGCTGTGCCCAGGACGACGCGCTTGACGCCAATGTCCATCCAATTGCGAATGGCGCCCTTGTTGCGGATGCCGCCGCCCAGCTGGACGCGTCCGGGGAACGCCTTCACGATTCGCTCGATAATTTCGGCGTTCTTCGCTCGGCCTTCGGTGGCGCCGTCCAGATCGACAACGTGCAGCCATTCGGCACCGGCCTTTCCGAATGCGCGCGCTTGCTCCACGGGATCGTCGGAATAAATCGTGGCGCGATCCATGTCGCCCTCGGCGAGGCGGACGACTTTGCCGCCTTTCACGTCAATGGCGGGATAGATTGTAAAGGGCATTCGCAGGTTCCGGTCGGGAGAGGACCCCGGCTACCTAGGGCTTCCCGCTAGACATTCCAGTCCAGAAATGTGCGAAGGAAGTCCAGGCCGTAATGCTGGCTCTTTTCGGGGTGAAATTGCGTCCCCAGAATATTGTCGCGCCCGATAATCGCGGACACCGGCCCGCCATAGTCGCAGGTGGCGAGCAGATGGGCGTGTTCCTTGGGTTCGAAATGATAGGAATGAACGAAATAGGCCTCGCCATTATTTTCCAGCTTTCCCAGCGCCGCATGGCGCAGGCCTGCAAGCTTCAGGGAAATGGGGCTCCAGCCCATATGCGGAATTTTCAGCGTGGGATCCGGCGGGTCCAGCTTCACCACTTCGCCCGGGATCCAGCCCAATCCCTGATGTACGCCATGTTCGCGGCCGCGGCGGGCCATCAACTGCATGCCGACACAGATGCCCAGAAACGGAACGCCGCCATGAATAACGCGCTCCGTCAGTGCCTCGATCATGCCCTCTACGGAGCGCAGGGCTGTGGCGCACTGGCCGAATGCACCGACGCCGGGCAGAACGATGCGATCGGCCCCGGCGACGGCATCGGCGGAATCGGTTACCACGATCTGTCCGCCCCTGCCGGCGTCCTTCGCGGCAACTTCCAATGCCTTGGCAACGGAACGCAGATTGCCCGCGCCGTAATCGATAACGGCGATCCTTTGCGCCATGACAGCCCTCTCCTAGCCCAATTGCCCCTTGGTGCTGGGAATGGCGCCGCCCAGACGGGGGTCCACCTCTATCCCCATGCGCAGGGCGCGTGCGACCGCCTTAAAGGTGGATTCGATAATGTGATGTGAATTCTCACCGTACAGGTTTTCAACATGCAGAGTGATGCCTGCCGCCAGCGCGAAGCTTTCAAAGACATGCGGGAACAATTCGGTGTCCATTTCCCCCAGCCGCTGTTGCGGAACGCTGACCTTGTAAACTGTGTAGGGACGCCCGGAAATATCGAGCGCACAGCGCGTCAGTGTTTCGTCCATGGGTGCATAGGCCTGACCGTACCGCCTGATCCCCGCCTTGTCGCCCAATGCCGCCTTCACCGCCTCACCCAACGCGATGCCGGTATCCTCGACCGTGTGGTGCTGATCAATGTGAAGGTCGCCCTTCGTGACCAGATCGATGTCGATCAGCGAATGTCGCGATAATTGCTCCAGCATATGATCGAAAAATCCGATGCCGGTCGAAATATTGTATTTGCCGCTGCCGTCCAGATCGATGGCGAGGCGGATGTCGGTCTCTTTCGTCGTGCGGACGATCTCAGCGGTTCTGGTCATGCGGGGTATCTATAAATGAAAAGGGCCGTCCGCAACGCGAACGGCCCTCCAAGGAGAGACCCGCCGGAGCAGGGGTGTGCCCGGTGTCACACCGACCGGCCACAAACTCCGGGCTGCCTCAACCGTATGCCGGTCGCCTCGCGGCGAGCGGCATTTTGCGACAACCGCCTTACGGCTGCTGCTCATCCATCATGGTGTCGTCGGTCATGGTGCCGTCATCCATCATGGTGTCGTCAGTCATGGTGCCGTCGTCCATCATGGTGTCGTCAGTCATGGTACCGTCGTCCATCATGGTGTCGTCGGTCATCATGCCGTCGTCCATCATGGTGTCATCGGTCATGGTGTCGTCCGTCATCATGGGGTCGTCGGTCACCATTGTGTCGTCGGCGACTTCCGGCTCTCCGCAAGCGGATAGGCCAATCGCCAAAACAACGGCACTTGCTGCAAAAAATTTGGTCATGATCACTGTCCCTTTGCTTGCGGTCATACTGCACATTCCGCCGGGTCAACGCCCTCTGCGGGAACAAGTTTCATCGCTGAAAATAAGAAATTGTCAATTCACCTTCGGAACGACACGCCATATCTTGTTGCCCACATCATCCGCCACCAGCAGGGCGCCCGTCTCATCAAAGGCCACTCCGACGGGCCTTCCCTTAGCAATATCTCCAACGAGAAACCCAGTCAGAAGGTCTTCTGGTGGGCCGCTCGGCTGCGCGCCGTCGAAGGGGACATAGACAACCTTGTATCCGCTGCGCGGTTCGCGGTTCCACGATCCATGCTGGCCAACGACCGCACCGCCTCCCTTTGGCGTGAAGGCCAGGCCCAGGCTCGCCGTGTGAGGCCCCAGGGCGTAATCCGGCTTGATCGCCCGCGTGATAAGCTCGGGCTGGCTGTCGGCTGGCCGGTCGTCAACATTCTGGCCATAATAGCTGTACGGCCAGCCGTAGAAGCCGCCATCTTTTACGCTGGTCATATAGTCGGGGACCAAGTCGGACCCCAGCCTGTCTCTCTCATTGACGGCGGTCCACAGTTCGCCCGAGATCGGATTCCAGGCCATCCCAACGGGATTGCGTAGCCCTGTGGCATAGGGACGCGCAGCCCCTGTGGCGATGTCATATTCGATGATGCGTGCGCGCCCTTCCTCGACTTCGGGGTTCTCTTCCATCACGTTGGAGACGGAGCCGATCGCCACATAGAGTTTCGTACCGTCGGGGCTTGCAATCAGATTGCGGGTCCAATGACCCGGATTTTTTCCAAGGGTCGGGAATTCCAGAACGTCGGTCCCGGCATCGGTGATGGATGTTGCACCGTCCTCATAGGGATATGCCCGCAGCCCGGCGAAGTTCGCGACGTAGAACGTGTCTCCCACCAGCGCCATGCCAAAGGGGGAAGCCAGCCCCTGCGTCAAGAATTCGTGGCGGGCATCGACCGTGCCGTCGCCATCGGCGTCACGCAGCAGGGTGATCCTGTTGGCGCTCGGCACCTTCGCCCCGGCGCGCGACATGATCTTTTTCTCAATCCACGCCATGAAACCCGATTTTTCGTTCGGCGGACCATTGGTTTCCGCAACCAGCACATCGCCGTTCGGCAGGCGGTACAGCCACCGCGGATGATCCAGTCCTCCGGCATATTCGCTAACCGTGAAGCCGGGCGCGGCGGTCGGTGTTTCCCCCTCACCCCAACTGCCAGGCTCAGCGGTATTGACGGTGGGAAACAGGGTTTCATTCGGCTGCGGCAATGCCGGATGGCGCCGGTGCCTTCGCTGACGCTTAGATTTGCGCTGTCGCCGCAGCCTGCCAGGAACAGCGGCAGGGCGATCAGCGACGCAAGGGTAAGGTGGCGGCGCATGACGGGTCTCCGGTATCGAAACGGGCGGTGAATTGAAACCGCTCTACCAAGGCCCATATCGATAGTCGATTATCCATCATGACAGAGGCAAAATGTCTGAACCACAATCGATGCACGGCACGACGATCTGCTGCGTCCGCCGGGGCAACAGAGTCGTTATCGCGGGTGACGGCCAGGTGTCCCTGGGCCAGACGGTGATGAAGGGAAATGCGCAAAAGGTACGCAAGCTGGGTGACGGCAGCGTCATTGGCGGTTTTGCCGGCGCGACCGCCGATGCATTTACCCTGCTGGAACGCCTGGAAACCAAGCTGGAGCGTTTTCCCGGCCAGTTGAAGCGCGCCGCCGTCGAACTTGCCAAGGACTGGCGCACCGACCGCTATCTTCGCAAGCTGGAGGCGATGATGATCGTCGCCGACAAGGACGTGACGCTGGTCCTGACCGGTACGGGCGACGTTCTGGAACCCACGCACAATGTCACTGCCATCGGATCAGGCGGCAATTACGCCCTTAGCGCCGCGCGCGCCCTGATGGAGGCGACCGACCGGGAGGCAGAGGATATCGCCCGCCGCGCCATGGCCGTCGCCGCGGAAATCTGCGTCTACACGAACGATAATCTGACCATAGAAACGCTGGAAGCTACCACCTGATGTCCGAACAGAATTTTACCGTCCCCGATCGATCGATCGAGGGACTGACCCCGCGCGCCGTTGTTGCTGAACTGGATCGCTATATCGTCGGCCAGAAGGAGGCGAAACGTGCGGTCGCCGTTGCCCTTCGCAATCGCTGGCGCAGGCAGCAACTGGACGAGGGGCTGCGCGAAGAGGTCAATCCGAAGAATATCTTGATGATCGGCCCGACGGGTTGCGGCAAGACCGAGATATCCCGCCGCCTTGCCAAGCTGGCGGAGGCGCCGTTCATCAAGATAGAGGCCACCAAATTTACGGAAGTCGGCTATGTCGGCCGCGATGTTGAACAGATCGTCCGCGATCTGGTGGAGGAGGCGATCCGTCTGGTCCGCGAGCAGAAGCGCGCCGCCGTTAAAGCGGATGCCGAGAAGGACGCCGAGGAGCGGCTGATCGATGCGCTGGCAGGAAAGGATTCCACCAGCGGTACGCGCGAGAAGATGCGCGAGAAGCTGGCGAATGGCGAGCTTTCCGACCGGCGCGTAGAGATCGACGTGGAGGCAACGCCGTCAATGCCGTTCGAAATGCCCGGCATGGGCGGTCAGGTCGGCATGATCGATTTCGGCAACATGTTTGGCAAGATGGGCAAGCAGCAGAAAAAGCGGAAGCTGACCGTTGCCCAGGCCTTTGACGTGCTGCTGGCCGAAGAATCTGACAAGCGCCTTGATGACGAGGAGATCGCGCGGGAGGCCATCGAGGCCGCCGAACAGAACGGCATCGTTTTTCTTGATGAGATCGACAAGATTGCCGTGTCCGATGTGCGCGGCGGCAGCGTTAGCCGCGAGGGCGTCCAGCGCGACTTGCTGCCGTTGATTGAGGGCACCACGGTGTCGACGAAGCATGGCGCAGTAAAGACGGACCATGTCCTCTTTATCGCATCGGGCGCGTTCCACGTCGCCAAGCCGTCGGACCTGCTGCCTGAACTACAGGGCCGCCTGCCGATCCGGGTCGAGCTGAAGGGGCTGACGGAAGAAGATTTCCGCCACATTCTGAAGGACACGGAGGCAAGCCTGATCACGCAATATCGTGCCCTGATCGGTACGGAAGGCGTCGACCTGGTCTTTACCGAAGATGCCATCAACCGCATCGCCAAGCTGGCAGCGGACGTGAACGCGTCGGTGGAAAATATCGGTGCGCGGCGGTTGCAGACCGTTCTGGAAAAGCTGGTCGAGGAAATCAGTTTCTCGGCGTCGGAACAGGCCGGCCAGCGGATCGAAATCGACGCCGCCTATGTGGACAAGCAACTTGCCGAGATCGTGGAGGACCAAGACCTGTCGAAATACGTGCTCTAGCTGCTGTTGGCTAAGCCCTTCGACGAAATGATCTGGTCACAGCCTGATGACCCGGCACCCCGGGGAGGAGCGGGTTACGGCCCGAAACCCGTAACCGGCTAGCAGGAAATGGCCGATCCACGGCGAGCGTCTGAGGTTGCTAAGCAGGCGACCTCAGACGCTCGGCAGGGAGCAGAGGCGCGCGCGGCCTATTCGAACTCCAGGATGACGTCGTCGACGGCCAGGCTGGCGCCCGCCTCTGCCTTGATGGCTGCAATCGTCCCCGCCTTTTCGGCGCGCAGGATATTTTCCATCTTCATCGCTTCGACCACCGCCAACGGCTGGCCCGCTTCGACCTTGTCGCCTTCGGCAACATGTACGGCGACTACCAGCCCCGGCATCGGGCACAGCAGATACTTCGACAGGTCGGGCGCGACCTTTTCGATCATGTGCGCCGACAATTTGTGCACGTGCGGCGCCAGCGTCCGAACATCGTGACGGCTGCCACCGATACCCAGACGGTCGCTTACCGTATGCGGTTCGACCTCGATCGCGATGGGTTCGCCGTCCAGCGTACCCGTCAGCAACTTGTCACCCGGCATCCATCCCGTGGTTAGCGCCAGGGTGCGCTTGCCGATCGCGACGTCCCATTCCGGCGCGTTGCCCGTGATCGAGACGGGTGTGCTGTCACCGTCGATGACCACGACCCAGTCGTCGCCGAAATGAATCCCGCCGTTCAGCTGTCCGGAAATATCGCTGGCGCGAAGAGTCCGCATCGCCTGCATTGCAGCAGCGCCCGCAACCAACGCGTCCTTTTGCGCGCCGGTCAGCGGTGCCCCTTCGAAACCTTCGGGATATTCCTCGGCGATGAAGCCGGTGGTGATGTTCCCTTCCAGAAAGCGGGGATGCTGCATCACTGCGCTCAGGAAGTCGATATTATGGCCGATGCCGCGAATAACATAGCTGCCGAGCGCCTGAAGCTGACGCGCCGCCGCCTCTTCGCGGGTCGGCGCCCAGGTCACCAGCTTGGCGATCATGGGGTCGTAGAACATCGAAATTTCGCTGCCTTCGACCACGCCCGTGTCGACGCGCACCTCTCGTTCCCGCTCTTCCGGCGGGCGGTAGGTGGTCAGACGGCCGATGGACGGCAGGAAGGAGCGATAGGGATCCTCGGCATAGACGCGTGATTCGATGGCCCAGCCGTTCAGTTTCACCTCGTCTTGCGTCAGAGTAAGCTTCTCGCCCTGCGCCACGCGGATCATCTGTTCGACCAGGTCGAGACCGGTGATTAGTTCCGTTACCGGATGCTCTACCTGCAGGCGGGTGTTCATCTCCAGGAAGTAGAAGCTGCGATCCGCGCCCGCGATGAATTCAACCGTACCTGCGGAGGTATAGCCGACCGCAGAGGCGAGTTGTACCGCCTGCTCGCCCATGGCCTTGCGCATTTCCGGCGTGACGAAGGGGGAGGGGGCCTCCTCGATGACCTTCTGGTGCCGCCGCTGGATCGAGCATTCGCGCTCGCCCAGGTAAATCGTGTTGCCGTGCTTGTCGGCCAGCACCTGAATTTCGATGTGGCGCGGGTCCTCGACGAATTTTTCGATGAAGACACGGTCGTCGCCGAAACTGTTCAGTCCCTCGGACTTGGTTGCCGGAAAGCCTTCGCGCACTTCATCTGCATTATAGGCCAGCCGCATGCCCTTGCCGCCGCCGCCGGCGGATGCCTTCATCATGACGGGATAGCCGATTCCGTCCGAAATTTCGACGGCGTGGTCGACGCTTTCTATCTCGCCGACAAAGCCTGGGACGATCGAAACGCCGGCTTCCCTCGCCAGCTTTTTCGATTCGATCTTGTCGCCCATGGCGGCGATGGCCGTCGCCGGCGGGCCGATGAAGGTGATACCCGCCTTCTCGCACGCTTCTACGAAGGAGGCGCGCTCCGACAGGAAACCGTAGCCGGGATGCACGGCATCCGCGCCGGTTGTCTTGCACGCCTCCAGGATCTTGTCCGCCAGCAGATAGGATTCACTGGCGGGCGGCGGACCCAGATGAACTGCTTCGTCTGCCATGCGTACATGCAGGGCACCTGCATCGGCATCGGAATAGACGGCGACTGTTTTGATGCCCATCGCGCGTGCGGTCTTGATGACACGGCACGCAATCTCACCGCGATTGGCGATCAGGATTTTTTTGATCAAGCGAAGCCTCCCGGAATGTTGCGGGCGCTTGTTGCGATAAGCCGACGGAACGTCAAGCGGTGCCGACCTGCAAAGTGGGATTATCTTTGCGCCAGTCGGCGCAGGAAATGGGCCTCCACCGCGCGGCGGACGCCCTTGGCGATTTCCTCCTGTCCCGCACGAGAGAAAAGATATTTGGCGTCCCTTTCGTTCGACATATAGCCGGTTTCCAAGAGGATGGCGGGAACGTCGGGGGCTTTCAGGACCAGAAATCCTGCAAAGCGATGAAAATGGCTGCGAAAGGGTACGCCGGCCCCCACCATTTCCCGTTGCAACAGGGCCGCGAACTGCGCGCTGGAATTCATCGTCTCGCGCTGCGCCAGATCAATGAGGATGGATGTAACGTCGTCATTTTCCGCCGTCATGTCGACGCCTGCGATCAGATCGGAGCGGTTTTCCCGGCTGGCGAGGCGCGCCGCCTCCTTGTCGGACGCGGTTTCGCTCAGCGTATATATGGTCGCTCCGCTGACTTCGGGATTTTGCGGAAAGCTGTCAGCATGGATGCTCATGAACAATTGCGCGCCATTGTGACGCGCAACGTCGGTTCGTGCGCGGTGCGGAATATAGCGGTCATCATCGCGCGTCAGGATGGTTCGCACCCGGCCGGACGCATCCAGTTCCTTTTTGATGGCCTTTGCGATGGCCAGAACGGCGTCCTTTTCGCGCTTGCCGTCGATTGAGGGGCTGCCCGGATCGCGTCCACCGTGACCTGCGTCGATGACGACGACGGGCAGTCCGGTATGGCTACGCTGGGGTGGCGCGTGGCGCGTTCGCGCCGCTTTGGCAGCGGTCTTGGTGGCCGCGGCCGTGGCGGCGGTGCCGATCGGCGTTGGTGTCGCGCTCGTGCGAACGGCATTCGTCGGGGGGGATGCGGCGGCAACCTCGATCTGCCGCGACCCCTTCAGGGTCTTGCGGCCTTTCCGCGCGAGGGCCGCAAACGCGCTGGCCTCCATCGGTTGCAGGCGGATCGTCAGCGTCTGGCCGTCTACTTCACTTTTGCCGATGCTCATGGGCGCGTTCAGGTCGAGAACGATGCGCGCCTTGTGGTTGTCGAACTGCGCGGTCCTGATCTGGCGAATCTCACCGGCCCCCGGGTAGGTCGTGCCGCCTGCGGCGCCACCCGGCAGATCGATGACCAGCCGGTCGGGCGAGGCGAGGGCAAAGCTTTGTGGTGCTTCAAATGCACCGTCGAAGTGGATTCGCACGTCGACACTCGCGCCCGTTTTCATGGCAGACACTGAATTCAGCGAAGCTGCCGCAGCGGGGCTGACAATCAGGGGCGACGACACCGCCATTACAAACGCAGCGAACGCAATCGCCAGGCGCGCCAACAGGATTTCCGACATACCCGCTCCGGAAGGTGACTGAAACACAGCATTTTTCTCGATCTTGGGCGGGAATCCTAAAGCCGGCCCCTGCAACCTGCAAGGCAGGTGCGGAATTAACGCCGGGTTGCATGTTGTTTGGGTAACAGTTTGCTGCTAGCCAGATTGATCTGGGGGGCGAATTATCGCCATTCCCTCGGCCCCGGACCATCCGGTTCTTTCACGGGTCGAATTCGAAGGTTTTGGCCAGACGGCATGACGGTGCAGCACACTTACGCGAAGAAACGGGCGACCGGCTTCGCGACGTGCGCGCCGCCGCCGCTGGCACCCGCATTTTCAACCAATGGCGGCGCGCATTTCCATGCGCCCGCCCCATCACATATCCGGCGCGCGCTCGTCAGAGAAGCGCGCTCCGCCGGATCACGGAGACAGTATAATGGCAACGCGCATGCTCATCGACGCGCGCCACCCGGAGGAAACCCGGGTCGCGGTCGCAAACGGAACACGTATTGAGGAATTCGACTTTGAATCGGCGCAACGGGCGCAGATCAAGGGTAATATCTACCTCGCGAAGGTAACGCGGGTCGAACCGTCGCTGCAGGCAGCCTTCATCGACTATGGCGGCAATCGGCACGGCTTCCTGGCTTTTTCCGAAATTCATCCAGACTATTATCAGATCCCGAAGGCGGATCGCGAAGCGCTGTTGGCCGAGGAACGCGCCGCGGCAGAGGAACATGCAGACGATCTAGACGACGATGCGCATGACGCCGAAACTGGTGAGGACAATGGCGACGCCGGTCATTCGGAAGCCGGCGGCGACGACGATCATGTCGACAATGCGAAAAGCGACGCCCTGCGTCGTAAACGCCAGAGCCTGCGCAAGAAGTACAAAATCCAGGAGGTCATAAAGCGCCGCCAGGTACTGCTGGTTCAGGTCGTCAAGGAAGAGCGCGGGAATAAGGGCGCGGCGATGACGACCTATTTGTCGCTCGCCGGACGCTATTCGGTGCTGATGCCGAACACGTCGCATGGCGGCGGCATTTCCCGCAAGATCGCCAGCGCCGCCGACCGCAAGCGGCTGAAGGGCATTGTCAATGAAATGAACCTGCCGGTTGGCATGGGCGTGATCGTCCGCACGGCGGGTGCAAGCCGCACGAAAACCGAGGTTAAGCGCGACTTCGATTATCTGACGCGCCTGTGGGACGGTATCCGCAAGACAACGCTGGAATCGTCCGCGCCTGCCTTGATCCATGAGGATTCGGACCTGATCAAGCGCGCCATCCGCGATCTCTACACGCGGGAGATCGAGGAAGTGCTCGTCGATGGGGAGGCCGGATTCAAGGACGCTCGCGGCTTCATGAAGCTGCTGATGCCCAGCCATGCAAAGAAGGTAACGCACTATGCCGATCCGGTGCCGCTGTTCCAGCGCTATCGCATAGAGGAGCAGTTGGCGGAGATGTACCATCCCTCCGTGCAGCTGAAATCCGGCGGCTATCTGGTCATCAATCCGACCGAGGCGCTGGTGTCGATCGACATCAACTCCGGCAAGTCCACGCGCGAACATTCGATCGAGGAAACCGCGTACAAGACCAATGTGGAGGCGGCGCGAGAAATCGCGCGCCAGCTGAAACTGCGCGACATGTCAGGCCTGATCGTGATCGATTTCATCGACATGGATCACAATGGCAATGTCCGGAAGGTGGAAAAGGCGCTGAAGGATGCGCTGAAGGACGATCGTGCCCGCATCCAAGTGGGCCGTATTTCGCAGTTCGGCCTGATGGAGATGAGCCGGCAGCGGCTGCGCACCGGCGTGCTGGAGGCATCCACGCGCACATGTCCGACGTGCGACGGCGCGGGCGTCACGCGCACGACCGAATCCGCCGGATTGGGCGCGCTGCGCCTCGTCGAGGCCGAGGCGCTGAAGGGGCGTAACAATGATTATACAGTGCACCTGCCGACGGACACGGCGATCTATCTTTTAAACGAGAAGCGCGCATCGCTGCGCAATCTTGAGGACCGCTACGGCATTCGCGTTACCGTATGCCCGGAATATGAAATGCAGCCGGGCGACATCGATCTCGAGGCGCGGGGCGGACCGCCCACCCCGACGGTGGACATTTCCCAGCCCGATATGACGACGGAAGAGCCCGAAGAAGAGGACGACATCGTCCTGGACGAGGAAGAGGCCGACGAGGAAGAAGATCGCGGCGATCGCGGCCAGGAACGTGGCAATCGTCGCGAGCGTGGCGGCCGCAACCGGCGCGGCGGTCGCAATCGTCGTGGTCGCGGCAATGTAGAGCGTGACGAAGCCACTGAGGACGAGCCGGTAGAGGAACATGGCGCCGAAGACGAAGAGGAAGATGATCGCGAGCAGGCGAACGGTTCTTCGCGTCGGGGCCGGGGGCGCGGACGTGGGCGTGGCCGCGGACGCGGGCGCGGCGGCCGCACCGAAGAGGTGGCGAAGGACGCTGCTTCGGATTCGGAAGATCGCGTCGAGACCGATGCGAGCGATGCGACCGAGGCGGCCGAAACGCCGGAAGTCGATCAAGAGGATGAGGCACCAAAGAGCCGTCGCCGTCGCGGTCGCCGCGGTGGACGTGGCCGCCGAAGCTCTGGCGGCGCCTCTGCGGACCGGAACGAGGATCGCGGGGACGACGCCTCTGTTGGTGAGGCCTCCGAGAGCGACGTAGCCGTTGGGGATGATGCATCCGGCGACGCGGCTGCCAAGACGGAAACGTCTGCACCGGAAGCGTCAGCACCAGAGACGGCGCCTGCGGAAGCAGCAGCGCCCCAGGAAGCTGCGCCTGCTGCCGAGGCGGCCGCGGAGGAGCCGGCAAAGAAGCCGCGTCGCAAGCGTCGCACCAAGGCCGAGATCGAGGCCGACAAGGCGGCGAAGGCCGCAAAATCCTCAAAGGACGAGGGGACCGCTGCCGGCGATGACGCGGATGAAAAGCCCGTTGCCAAGCCGAAGCGCAAGCGTGCCGCACCCCGAAAGAAGGCGGTAAAGGCGGATGCGCCTGCAAATGCCGTGGCGAAAGGCGATGAATCGCCTGCCGCTAATCCAGCGACTGCCCCGGCACCTGCGCCCGCCTCCACTCCGCTGTCATCGGACGGCACGGACTCGGCGGCCAATGATGCTGGTTCGACCGCTGAAAATACTGACGAAGACACAGGTCCAAAGAAGAAGGGGTGGTGGCAGCGCACGTTCGGCGCCTAACCTCCTTTGAAACTGGCCCGCCATGCCCGCCGCACACAGCGGTCGGCATGGCGGGATCTCCTGGCCTCGATATCCGCCTAGACGGCGCGGGATCTTATCGCGGCGCTACGTGCCGTGGCTTGCCTCCAGATAATCCTGACTGCGCATTTCCATCAGGCGGCTGATGGTCCGCTTGAATTCGAAACTGCCATCGCCCGACGGATAGAGCGCGTCAGGTTCCGCGTCCGCCGCCATCAGCAGTTTGACGTGGTGATTATGCAGTGCGTCGATCAGCTGGACGAAGCGCGCGGCTTCGTTTCGCATTTCCGGTCCCAATACCGGTACGCCAACCAGGATGACCGTGTGATAAGTTCTGGCAACGGCGAGATAGTCCGCCGCGCCGCGCGCCTCTCCGCATAGCCGCTTAAAACTGAACACGGCGACGCCCTTCAGCGATTTCGGCACAAATAAAGTGCGCCCCCCGCCGACGTTCAGTTCGGCGGATGGAACATGTTCGCGATCATCGGGATCATAGTCCGTCAATCGGAAGAACGCTTCCGACAGGGCGGCGGTGGCTTTGGGGCCGTTCGGCACATAATAAATATCCATGCCGCCCAGCCTGTCCAGGCGATAATCTGTGGGACCGTTCAGACCAACAATTTCGAGCGTATGGTTCAACAGCGCAATAAATGGTAAGAATAATTGTCTGTTCAGCCCATCCTTATACAGATCCTCGGGCGGCCGGTTCGATGTGGCGACGACAGTAACGCCCGCAGCGAACAGCGCTGTGAAAAGCCGCGACAGGATCATCGCATCGACGACGTTCGTCACCTGCATTTCATCGAAGGCCAGCAGGCGCGCCTCTCCGGCGACGGTTTCGACCACCACCTCCATCGCATCGCGGTCGCTTGCCCGCGCCCGTTTCATGGTGTCGTGCACCTCCAGCATGAATTCGGCAAAATGGACTCGGCGTTTCCGCTCTATGCTGACCTCGCCATAGAACAGGTCCATCAGCATGGACTTGCCGCGTCCGACCTCTCCCCACATATATATGCCCTCGGGCGCAGGCTGTGCGGACTTGCCGAACAGGCGCGCCAGCAGCCCGGGGCTTTGCCGCCCCGCCTCCAGCTCCGTCTGCAACCGGTCCAGCCGTGCCGCCGCTGCCGCCTGGTCCTTGTCCTCACGCAGTTCGCCTGACGCGATCAGCGCCTCATATGCGGTTCGTGTGCTCATGACAGGTCGAAGGGCGCGCTGTTCGCGCATTTGGGACATTCGTTCATGGTCGCGCTCGCTAGCGCGGTAGGGGGCGCCGCCGCTAGCCCTGTTCCTTTTTTAAGTACGCACGCCCCGCGCCTTTGCGTAAGGGGGGTATGTGTACGGCGTCGCGAAAGGTTGGGCACTGAATGATGAAATCGACGCTGATGCTTGGTCCGCTGACCGCTCTTGCGCTGCTCTCTGCCTGCGCAAGCCCGGGCGCGCAGTCATCGGCTGTTTCTGCGACCGCCTCCACCGCCGTCGCAGCAGCGCCGGCCGCAACGGTATCCACTTCTTTCGAAAATCTGCAGGCGCTTGCTGGCCGCTATGTCGCTGAGCGGAAAGTCGCGAATATGGTCATCGGCGTTTCCCGTGGCGAAGCGCCGCCCGTCTGGATTCAGGCAGGCACGCTGGGTCTCGAGCGACCCACTGCGGCGGACGAACAGTCGATCTACCGCATTTACTCTATGACGAAGCCGATCGTCGGTGTCGCCGCGGCGCTTCTGATAGAAAAGGGTGAATTGGCGCTGGATCAACCTGTCAGCGACTTCTTCCCCGAATATGCCGACATGCGGGTCGTTGTGGACCGCGCCGGCGACATTGGCGATACGCGTCCCGCAACCACACCAATTACAATTCGGCATTTGCTGACCCATACATCCGGCCTGACCTATCAGTTTCAGCCGAACAGCGTCGCCAGCGCCTACCGTGCGGCGGGCATATTGCCAGCACAGCGCCGCGTGGGTGCCCTGCCCGGGGATGGCGAGCAGCCCGAAAGCCTGGCGGAATTTGCTACACGGCTCGCCAGTCTGCCGTTGGTGGCGGAGCCGGGAACGGAATGGCACTATTCGGTGTCCATGGACCTTATGGGCGCTATTATCGAAGAGGCGACGGGAGAGGCGCTGGACCAGCATCTGCAGCGTGTCATTTTCGACCCGCTGGGGATGGAGGACACAGGCTTTGTTGTGCCGCAGGCGGATAATGACCGGCTGACAACGAATTATTTCATCGCCGGCAAAATGCCTCCCGCCATGCGCCTGCCGGTGTCCGACGAGACGCTGATCCCCATCGATGCGCCGCCGGACAGCGAATATAATGCCGCAGCGGCGTTCCCTGCGGGCGGCGGCGGTCTCGCGTCGACGGCACAGGATTATTTGCGCTTTCTGCGTGCCGTCGCGGCCCTTGGCATGGTGGACGGGCGGCAGATCTTCCCCCGCGCGGCGATAGAAATGGCCACGTCCGACCTTCTGCCACAGAATGTGCGGTTCCTGGCGTCTCCAGCCCTTGATCTTTCTGGACCGGCGCAGGGCTATGGTGCGGGCGGGCGTGTGGTCGTGGACGGATCGGGCGGTGAGCCGCTAGGTTCCTACGGGTGGGGCGGGGCGGCCGGAACGCTTGGCTTCGCGCAGCCTGCCACAGGAACCAGTATCGTTATGATGACGCAATATATGCCTCAAGATGCATATGCCCTGGCAGGCGAATTGTCGAAGGCGGTGGCTGCAGACATGAAGGCGCTGGGAGTCGGTCGCTGAAACGCCTTGCCCATCTGATCGTGCTTCTGGTGCCCGCAGCGCTGCTTGGCGGCGCGCTTGCCGGACAACACCTGTTCGGTCTCGCTCCTTGCGAGATGTGCATGTGGCAACGCTGGCCGCACGTCGCGGCACTCCTGCTCGCGACCCTGGCGCTGTTCGTGCAGGGCAGGGCGCGCGGCCTTCTTATCGGTCTCGCCGCGCTCGCAATGGCGGTCAGCGGCGGCATTGGCATACTGCATGCCGGGGTGGAATATGGCTGGTGGACGGGACCAACCACCTGCACCGCGCCGCTCGCCGTTTCCGGCGATTTTCTGGCCGATATCATGTCCGCCCCCATCGTGCGCTGCGATACCGCACCCTGGAGCCTGTTCGGCATCAGCCTGGCTGGCTATAACGCGCTTATCTCTCTGGTAGGTGCAGGAGCGGCGCTGTGGATGACCCTGAAACACAGATAGGCGGACGACTGCCCGGCGATCGCCCGATCGACACGGAATCGATGATCCGCGTGGACCAAGCGGGCGAATATGGCGCAGCGCGCATTTATGCCGGCCAGTTGGCCGTCATGGGGAACCGCTCCCCCATGAGCGGCGAGATCGGCCATATGAAACAGCAGGAACAGCGCCACCTCGACACGTTTAACCGGCTGATGACGGAGCGTGGTGTACGCCCGACGCTGCTGTCCCCGCTGTGGGATGCTGCCGGCTTCGCCCTTGGCGCAGCCACGGCGCTGATGGGGCCAAAGGCGGCGATGGCCTGCACTGCGGCGGTGGAGACGGAAATCGACCGGCACTATGGCGAGCAAAGGGCGGCTCTCGGCGCTGATACAGATCCGGAGCTGTCCGGCCATATCGCCGATTTCCAGGCGGAAGAGGCGGAGCACAAGGCGACAGCCATCGAACATGGCGCCGAACAGGCAGCGGGCTATCCGCTGCTCAGCGCGTTGATCCGGGCTGGGTGCCGCGCCGCGATCACCGTCGCAAAGCGGGTATAGTCTTCGGGGCGGGCACTCCCGGCCTTACGCGGCTATTTGTTCCAATTCGTCTTCCTTGGCCATCCATGCCGCCTCCGCGCGCTCCAGTTCCGCTTCGATGGCACCGCGCTGTTTCATCAGGTCGGCCGTTGCCTTGCCGTCGGCGGTAATGGCAGGGTCCAGCAGAGCTGTGTCGATAGCCGCACGCTTCTTTGCCAACCGCTCCACCTCTTTTTCCGCATCGCGGATTTCCAGGCGAATTGCCTTTTCCCGGTTGCGCTGCTGTGCGGCCTGCTTGCGGTCCTTCTTGCGGGCAGCGGCGGATGGGGCGGCCTTGCCCTTTTCGGGCTCATTGTCATTTTCACCGCGGCCCAGCACCAGGTCGGTATAATCGTCCAGACTGCCATCAAACGGCTGTGCCGTCCCGTCAGCGACCAGCACCAGCCGGTCTGCGACCAGTTCCACCATATGTCGGTCGTGGCTGACAATGATGACGGCGCCATCATAGGCGCTGAGCGCCTGCACCAGCGCCTCACGCGTATCGACGTCCAGATGGTTGGTGGGCTCGTCCAGGATCAACAAATGGGGGGCGTCGCGCGTAATAAGCGCGAGCGCCAGCCGCGCGCGCTCGCCGCCGGACAGGCTGCCGACCTGCTGCAGCGCGCGTTCGCCGGAAAAGCCGAAACGGCCCAGCTGGCCGCGCACCGCACCGGGCTTTGCGCCCTCCATCTGCCGCGTCATATGTTCCAGCGGGGTCGCATCCACGTCCAGTTCTTCAACCTGATATTGCGTGAAATAGCCCACCTGCATCTTGGATGAGGCATTCACTTCGCCGGTCATGGGGGGCAGTTGCGCCGCCAGCAGCCGTGCCAGAGTCGTTTTGCCATTGCCGTTCTGCCCCAGCAGCGCAATGCGCTCGTCCGGGTCGATGCGCAGGTTCAGCCGCTCCAGGATGGTCTTATCGCCATAGCCGGTGGAGGCCATGTCGAGCGTGATCAGCGGCGGTTTCAATTCTTGCGGACTGGGGAAATCGAAACTCAGCGTCGGGTCCTCGACGACCGAAGCGATGGGTTTCATCTTTTCCAGCGCCTTCATGCGGCTCTGCGCCTGCTTCGCCTTCGACGCCTTTGCGCGCCAGCGGTCGACGAAGGCCTGCAATTTCTCGCGCTCTGCCTGTTGCTTGCTGGCGGTGGCGGCCAGCTGGTTCAGCCGCTCGCGCCGCTGCCGCTCGAACGCGTCATAGCCGCCGGTGTAAAGCGTCGACTTGCCGCCCTCCAGATGCAGGATGTGCGTCACGACCTTGTTCAACAGATCGCGTTCATGGCTGATAATCACCACGGTGGAGGGGTAGGTGCGCAGGAAATTCTCCAGCCACAGCGTCGCCTCCAGATCCAGATGGTTCGACGGCTCGTCGAGCAGCAGGAGGTCGGGTGCGGTGAACAGCAATGCCGCAAGCGCGACGCGCATCTTCCAGCCGCCCGAATAGCTGTCTAGCGGGCGCGCCTGCATGGCCTCGTCAAAACCCAGTCCCACCAGAATGCGCGCTGCCCGCGCCTCCGCCGTCCACGCATCGATGGCCAGCAGGCGTTCATGCACCTCTCCGATCCGGTGGGGGTCGGTCGTCGTTTCCGATTCTTCCAGTAGCGCCGCGCGTTCCTTATCCGCCGCCAGTACGGTTTCCAGCGGGCTGGACGTGCCGTGCGGCGCCTCCTGCTGCAGATAGCCGATGCGCGCGCCGGACGGCAGCGCCATCTCGCCCTCATCGGGTTCGATTTCACCGATCATGACTTTCATCATGGTGGACTTGCCGGCGCCGTTACGTCCGATCAGGCCTACTTTTCCGCCCGGCGGAATCGCTGCGGATGCGCGGTCGATAATGGTGCGCCCGCCAAGGCGCACGGTGATGGCATTCAGGTTGAGCATGCCCCGCGCCATAGCATGATGGGACGGCGCTTGGCAGGTAGAATATGGCCAGGCTACTTCTTCGGCTTTTCCTCGGTATGTTTCATCATGATCGGTGCCTGTGCGATGGCCATGACAAAACTCAGCCCGGTGACGCCCCACACCTTGAACTGAACCCATTGGTCAAATGTGAACATGGCGCGCACCACCTCGTTCAATATGGCGAGGGCAAGGAAGAACAAGGCCCAGTTACGCGTCATCAGGTCCCAGCCGCGCTGCGACATGTCCGGGAAACCCGACTCCAGCACCAGTTTCAACAACGGCCTGCCGGTGAACAGTCCGACGAACAGAATCGTTGCGAACAGAAGATAGACGACTGTCGGCTTTATCTGGATGAACACCTCGTCATGTAGATAGATGGTCAGACCGCCGAAAACGCCGACGATGACCGCTGTGACGATCTGCATGGGCGTCACGCGTCGCGTTTTCCAGAAGCTGTAGGCCATGGTGATGGCGATGGCGATCATGAAGGCGCCGGTGGCCCAGACAGCCTGATCGATATCGTCGCCGGGCGCGAGCGCATTGACCGCGAAGAAGACGAGAAGCGGCCCCAGATCCAGCAGGAATCGTAGGCCGGGCGACAAATCGGCACGTTCTGGTGCTGTGGGATCGGGCAGGGGGGGATTGGACATGACGTGACTCTCTAGGGAAGGGGCAGGCGAGACTCTACTCTTATCCGTGGACTATTCGTCCTCTACAGCGATGCGCGCTGCCTCCTCCAGCACATCCGAATTGTCGGGTGCCAGGCGGATTGCCTGCTGAATCGCGCTTTCCGCCGCCGGCATATTACCGGCGCGCCGCTCAGTTGCTGCCAGCAGAAGCCATGCATCCAGATTATTGCGGTCGGCCTGCGTGGCGGCCAGCAGGTCCGCCCGCGCTGCAACGATCTTGCCCTGCTCGGTTCGTGCCAATGCGCGATCGATCAGCAGGCGCCCATGCAGATCGTCCCGTCCGCGCGCGGCACCGATCAGGGCCTGATCGAAATGCTGTTCGGCCGAGATGGCGTCCCCTGCCAGCAGGGCGGCATTGCCTGCCTGGCCATAGAGGTCAGCGGCAAAGGCACTGCCCTCGCTTTCAGCGATGCGCGCCGCTTCCACCAGCGTAGCTGCCGCGGCATCCGGTTTTTCCTGATGTAATTGCGTCATCGCCAGACAATGCCGCGCGGGCGCGCCGCCCTCTTGCGAGATCCACTGGCGGGCAAGACGGTCCGCATTCGTAGGATCGCTGGCACTCATGCGGATACAATCCTCATAGGCGTCCCGGGCCGTCGGCTCCGGCGGGGCTGCTTCGGTAGTCGGGGCAGTCTGCGCAGCAAGCGCAAGCGACATGAGGATCAGCATTGGGTCAGTCCTTTACGAGCGCTGCGACCGTATCGATCAACAGGGCGATGTCCTGATCGCGTGACAGGCGATGGTCGCCGTCCTTTATCAGTCTGATCTGTACGTCGGCTGACCGGAGTTTCTCCCCCAGCTGCAGCGAAATTTCCCATGGCACATCGGCATCCTTCTGGCCGTGAAGCAGCCGCACCGGACAGTCCAGCGGGATAGGCCCGCCCAGCCTGCGATTTGCTTCGCCCGACAGCCAGAATGCTGCCGTAGTGATATAGGGCTGGTCGGAATATTCGGATGGTTCGGACAGGGTTTCACCCTGCGCCAGCCTTGCGCGATCGGCATCGGAAAAGCCCCAGCCGGTGAAATCCGGCGCGGCGGCGATGCCCACCATGCCTGCAATGCGGTCAGGGCGGGCAAGCGCAACCAACAGCATCAGCCATCCCCCCATCGAAGAACCCACCAAAATGACGGGGCCCCCGATGATCCCGTCGATCAAATGGATTACGTCGTCGCGCCAGCTGTCGAGCGTCTGGTCGGCAAACAGGCCTTCGCTCTCGCCGCAGCCGGAATAATCGAGCCGCAGCATGGCCTGGCCGCTCGCGTTCGCCCATTCGTCCAGGGCCGTCGCCTTGCCACCATCCATGTCCGACATATAGCCGGGCAGGAAGACGATCGTGGGGCCGTTCCCTGTGCGGTGGCGATAGGCGAGGCGGATTTCATCGCGGACGGTGTAGCGCAGATCGGTCATCTTGGCACTGTAGGCGCATGGCGCAGATGCGAAAAGGGCGACATCCTTTCGGATGCCGCCCTTCTCACGATAGGATGCGCTTCTACTAGAAGTGCAGGATAACCGCTGCGTGCGGGCGGATGGATTCGAAATTCTCGAACGTGTCCACGCCCAGGCGCAGGCGCACGCCGCTTTCGCCTGTAATGCCGCCAAGACCGATGTCCTGCGGTCCGACCTCAAAGCCCATGCCGTACAGCATGCCCCGGTCGTCCTTGAAACCGCGCTCTTCCTCGATCCACTGGTAGCCGACCTTACCGAAGAACAGGCCGGATTCGCCGATGCGGAGACCGAAACGACCGGCGGCGCCATATTCCCATTCGATCTCGTCAAAGCCGTAGGCGAGATTACCTTCGGCACCGACAAAGAACGCGCCCAGCGGCACGTTAACGCCGGCAAGACCCATGATCAGGGAGCCGTCGGTGGAATCCGGCGCGCCGCCGAGGGCGGTGGAGCGGTCGCGGTCGAAATCATGATAGCCGGCGCCGACGCCGACATATGGTTCGATACCGAACGCGCGGCTGCCGTCGGGGGCTTCCTGCGCGCTTGCGGCAAAAGGAAGGGCGACAGCGGCGAGCGCCGCCACAATAAACTTCTTATGCATGATGGTTCCTTACTGATTACGCCGATAGATACACTGATCGGCAGGTGCTCAACTTTCTCGCGTCGGATCGGATGTTCCGTTCGTCGATCGCGTGCAGTGAAAACGGGACAGTTTACGCAAGGTTGCATGCTCCAGCTTTGTTTTCGCGGCGTGTTGCACTTTTGTCACGGTTCGATGACGGTCGGGCCGACCTTGACCCAAGCCTGCCGCTGCCCTATTGGCGCGTGAGAGCGTAGAGGCAGCTTTACGCAGAAAGAAAGTTCAGGAACCGACACCTGCGGGTGCCGCCGGTCAGCGAGATTCGCCCACCGGCGTTTTTTGCGTTGGAGATTACGGACCCCTTGTTTGAATCGCTTTCCGATCGCCTTGGCGGCGTTTTCGACAAGCTGCGCGGCCGTGGTGCCCTCAGCGAGGCGGACGTGCGTGCGGCCATGCGAGAGGTGCGCATCGCGCTTCTTGAGGCGGATGTCGCCCTGCCGGTGGCCAAGGATTTCATCGACAAGGTAACGGCGCGCGCCATCGGTGCGGAGGTGACCAAGTCCGTCACGCCGGGCCAGCAGGTCGTGAAGATCGTTTCCGACGAACTGACCGCCATGCTGGGCGGCGATGCGGCGGAACTGGAAATCGGTGTTACGCCCCCCGCCGTCATTATGATGGTCGGCCTGCAGGGCTCCGGCAAAACGACTACCACGGCGAAGATTGCCCGCCGCCTGAGGACGAAGGACGGCAAGAAGGTCCTGATGGCGTCGCTCGACGTCAATCGCCCCGCCGCGCAGGAACAATTGCGCGTTCTGGGTGAGCAGGTCGAGGTTGCGACCCTGCCCATCATCGAGGGGCAGCAGCCGGTAGAGATCGCCCGACGCGCCCTGCAGTCGGCAAAGTTGCAGGGCTTCGATGTCCTGATGCTGGACACCGCCGGTCGCCTGCACGTCGATCAGGCACTGATGTCTGAAATGCAGGCGGTTAGTCAGGCCGCCAGTCCCGCCGAAACGCTGCTGGTCGTTGATGCGCTGACCGGTCAGGACGCCGTCAACGTCGCCAAGAGTTTTTCCGAGCAGGTGCCGCTGACGGGTACTGTGTTGACGCGAATGGACGGCGATGCGCGCGGGGGCGCGGCGCTCTCGATGCGCGCGGTGACGGGCAAGCCGATCAAGTTCATCGGTACGGGCGAGAAGGTCGATGCACTCGATGCGTTCGATCCCTCGCGCGTTTCCGGCCGCATCCTGGGCATGGGCGACGTGGTCAGCCTGGTCGAGAAGGCTTCGGAGGCCGTGCAGGCCGACGAGGCGGAGGCCATGGCGAAGAAATTCGCCAAGGGCCAGTTCGACATGAACGACCTGCGCCAGCAGCTTAACCAGATGCAGCGCATGGGCGGCATGGGGGCGATGATGTCCATGATGCCGGGCCTCGGCAAGATGAAGCGGCAGGCGGAACAGTCGGGCGCCGACGACAATATGCTGAAGCGGATGGAGGCGATCATCCTTTCGATGACGCCGAAGGAACGCGCCGGGCCGCAGCTTTTAAACGCAAAGCGCAAAATTCGCATTGCCAATGGCGCCGGCACCACTGTGCAAGAGGTGAATCGCCTCATCAAGATGCACAAGGAAATGTCCACCGCCATGAAGAAGATCAAGAAAATGGGTGGCCTTAAAGGCTTCGCGAAGATGCTCGGCATGGGCGGCGGCGCAGGCGGCGACGGCATGCCGGATCTTGGCGCCCTGGGCGGCGGCAAGATGCCCAAATTGCCGCCCGGTTTCGACAAATTCGGCAAATGAGGCGCCTTTGCTTCGCTTGCCTTCTCCACAACTCGCACCATCACAGACAAAATTGTAAATAAGGAATAATCAAATGGCAGTCGTTATCCGTCTTTCCCGCGGCGGCGCAAAGAAGCGCCCCTTTTACCGTGTCGTCGTTGCCGACAAGCGCTCCCCGCGCGACGGCAAGTATCTTGAGCGCATCGGCAGCTACAACCCGCTTCTGCCGAAGCATTCGGATGAGCGCGTGAAGCTGGATACGGAGCGGGCCAAGCATTGGCTGTCCGTCGGCGCCGTGCCGTCCGATCGCGTCGCCCGCTTCCTGGAGGCGGAGGGCCTGATGAAGCGCGAAGCCCGCAACAACCCCAAGAAGGGTGAGCCTGGCGCGAACGCAAAGGCGCGTGCGGACGAAAAAGCCGAGAAGGCCGCTGCTGCCGAAGAGGCTGCCAAGGAAGCTGCCGCCGCCGAAGCTGAGGCTCCTGCCGAAGAAGCGCCCGCCGAAGAGGCACCTGCTGAGGAAGCGCCCGCGGAAGAGGCTGAAAAGTCCGAATAAGCATCATGACCGATCCTGCCCCCATCACGTTGGCGGCCATAACCGGCGCGCACGGCGTGCGGGGGGAGGTTCGGCTGAAGCTGTTCGCTGAGAGCGAAGCGGGGTTCCGCGCCTATGGTCGCTATCGCGCCGGGGAACGGGAACTCGTCCTCAAGAACCTGAAGCGCGCGGGGAAAACGCTCGTCGCGCGCTTCGAGGGCGTTTCGACGCGGGAGGCGGCCGAGGCATTGCGGGGCACCGCGCTGACGGTTGACCGCGCTGCCCTGCCGCCGCTCGAGGAGGGCGAGATCTACGTCGCCGACCTAGTTGGCAGGCCCGTTGAGGCCGTCGACGGCACGAAGATGGGCCGTGTCCATGCCGTCGAGAATTACGGCGCGGGCGATATACTGGATATCGAGCTGGCAGACGGAAAACGCGTTATGCTGCCCTTCACTGCTGACGCGGTGCCATCGGTCGATACGGTCGTACGGATCGATCCGGCCTATTTGCCGAATTGAAGCAGGAAAAGAGCGTCCCCTCGGCCAGCCGAAGAAGCCGCGTCGGGGTCTGCTGCGCCTCGTCGTCAGTGCCTGCGGCGCCGAGCTTACTCAGTATGAATCGCCGCCCGCGAAATTAATGTGTTCGGGGTCATGGGCAGCGAAGCCTTTACCCGCCCCAACCTACGGGCAGGCCAGCGCGTGACACGACGCTGGGCAGGGGCTTGCCGATGACGCTGGTGAACCATTTGTTGACGGCAATGGCCTCGGCAAGGTCCATTCCGGTGTCGACGCCGCTCGTTTCCAGCAGATAGATCAGATCTTCGGTGGCTATATTCCCAGTCGCGTTTGGGGCAAAGGGGCATCCGCCAAGACCTCCCAGGGAAGAATCCAGTGTTCTGACGCCTGCGTCCCACGCCGCCCAGGCGTTGGCGATACCCATGCCGCGCGTATCGTGAAAATGCACCCTTAGCGGCAGGTCCGGCCCGATCGCCTCGCGCACGGCGCCGACCAGATGCGATACCTGCGCGGGGACGCCGACGCCGACCGTATCGGCCAGCGCGATTTCCTCCGCACCGGCCTCTGCCATTTCACGGGCGCAGCGAACCACGGTTTCCACCGGCACCGGCCCCTCAAACGGACAACCGAAGGCGGCGGAGATGGTGACTTGCGCAGTCAGGCCATGCTCTTTTGCCAGACGGATCATATCGCGATTTTCGGCAATTCCTTCTGCAATGGTCTGCCCCTGGTTTTTCTGCCCGAAGGTATCCGAGGCAACGAGCACACAACCGGCCTCGTCAACGCCGCGCTTGTTTCCTTCGCCCGCCGCAATGGCGCGCATGACCCCGCGCTTGTTCAGGCAAAGGCCGATATAGGACACGTCCTCGCGGTCGGGCAGGGCGGCGATCACCGCCTCTGCATCCGCCATTTGCGGTACACGCTTTGGATGAACGAAGCTGGCCACCTCTATGCGGCGCGCACCGGCATCGATCATGCGCGTGATCAGCGAAACCTTGTCCTCGGTCGAGATGATCTCAGGTTCGTTTTGCAGGCCGTCGCGGGCGCCGACTTCGACGATTTGGGCAGTAGCGGTGTTGGTCATAGGCTACATAATGGGGACCGTCGGCCCTAGTCGCAATGCTGTTTCGCAAAGGCGGCAGCGGCTCCATAGAGACCGGGTTCGGGATGTGTGATCAGTTTTACCGGCAGTTGTTCCATCATTGCCTGATAGCGTCCCTTTGCCACGAAGCGATGGCCAAAGCCGATATCGGCGAGCCTTTGCCCGATGCGAAGGCCGAGACCCCCGGCAATGACGACAGGGCCCGGTCCATGGCTGAGCGCCATATCGCCCGCGACCGCGCCGAGGCACATGCCGAAGCGGTCGAGGGCTGCAGCCGCAAGGCTGTTCGTGCCGGAAAGCGCAAGTGTCCACAGATCCTTGTCGTCGCCGGAGGGCATCGCTACCCCCTCCCGCTCCGAAAGCACTTCCATGATCGGGCGCAGGCCGGGGCCGGCGACGATGCGCTCCACACTGACGCGGTTGTGCTGCGCGCGAAGGCGTTCGAGCAGCCGGTCTTCAACGGCGTCCAATGGCGCGAAATCGACATGACCGCCCTCCGTCGGAAGAACGTGCGTGTGGCCATCGACGCGCAGTAACAGGGCGACGCCGAGGCCGGTTCCCGGACCGATAACGGTAACAATTCCGGTGGGGGGCAGCGGAACGTCGGGACCGCACAGATGGAGGAACTGGTCCTCTGGCGCCGCGCCGACGGCATGAGCGACCGCCGCAAAATCGTTGATGAGCAAATGCCGGTCTACATCCAGCTTCTCCGCGATCAGACTTGGCCTGATAATCCATGGGTTATTGGTCATCTTGATCGTCTCGCCCCGCACCGGCGCAGCGATGGCGATCGCGGCGGCACGGGGCAGGTCGCCGCCGACATGATGCTGAAAGGCCTCCCACGCCATTTGCAGGCTGGCATGATCGGCGGTGCGCATCTTCAGCGGCTCATCAAGATGTTCGACGCGTCCTTTTTCCACCTTGGCAAGCGCGAAGCGCGCATGCGTTCCGCCAATGTCTGCGACGACGATCCGTGTCGTCACAGGCCCGCCTCGGCAAGCATGGCGGAGCCGCCCTTTTCCGCCTCGTCGGCATGGGCGCGCATGAGGGCATAGAGCTCCCGGCCCAGCCCATCGCGAGTGGCCGGGGGTTCGGCGAGCGGCCGTGCCGCCCACTCGTCTGCGTCGACAAGAGCCTCTATCGACCCGGTTTCGGCGCACACGCGGACCACGTCACCGCCCCGCAAGCGCGCGAGCGGTCCGCCGCCCAGCGCCTCTGGACTCAGATGGATGGTTGCTGGGACCTTGCCGCTGGCACCCGACATGCGGCCATCGGTGAGGAGGGCGACGCGGTAACCGCGATCCTGCGCCACGCCCAAGGGTGGGGTCAGCTTGTGGAGTTCCGGCATTCCGTTGGCGCGCGGTCCCTGAAACCGCACGACCACGACGACATCCCGGTCCAGCCTGCCATCTGCAAAGGCGGCAATCACCGCCTCCTGCGTATCGAAAATCTGGGCTGGCGCCTCGATCGTCCATCTGTCCCGATCGACGGCGCTGGTTTTCATAATGGCGCGCCCCAGATTGCCTTTCATCAGGCGCATGCCGCCGTCCTTGGCAAAGGGGGTCGCGGCGGGCTTCAGCATGGCATCGTCGGCGCTTTGCGCAGGTGCCGGCTGCCAAGTCAGTTCGTCGTCTTCCATGGCGGGTTCCTGCGCGTAGGCGGACAGGTCCGAATTCCACACCGTCATGACATCGCGGTGCAGATGGCCGCTGGCCAGCAATTCGCGAATGACGAACCCCATGCCGCCCGCACCGTGAAAGCTGTTCACATCGCCCGAACCGTTGGGATAGACCCGCGCCAGCAGCGGGGTCGCCCTGCTGAGTTCGTCCATATCCTGCCAATCGATGATGATCCCGGCGGCACGCGCAATGGCCGGTATATGTATGGCGTGATTGGTGGATCCCCCCGTCGCCAGCAGGCCAACGGTGGCATTGACGATCGCCTTTTCATCGACGCAGCGGCCCAGCGGGCGGTAATCGTCGCTGTCGCGCCCTATGGCGGCAATCCGGTGCACGGCGGCGCGGGTCAGCTTTTGCCGCAACTTCGTACCGGGATTTACAAAGGCGGCGCCGGGAACGTGCAGCCCCATGACCTCCATCATCATCTGGTTCGAATTGGCGGTGCCGTAAAAGGTGCAAGTGCCCGCGCTGTGATACGAGGCGCTCTCTGCCTCCAGAAGTTCCTGTCGGCTTGCCTTCCCCTCCGCATATAGCTGGCGGACACGCTGTTTTTCCTTGTTGGGCAGGCCGGACGGCATCGGTCCGGCGGGCACCAGGATCGACGGCAGATGGCCAAAGCGAAGCGCACCGATCAGCAGACCGGGAACGATCTTGTCGCATATGCCCAGCAGCAGTACCGCTTCGTGCATGGCGTGGGACAGGCCGATGGTTGTCCCCATCGCGATATTGTCGCGGCTGAACAGCGACAGTTCCATGCCATCCTGGCCCTGGGTAACGCCGTCGCACATGGCTGGCACCCCGCCCGCGACCTGCGCGGTTGCGCCAACCTCTCGCGCCCAGACCTTTATCTGCTCGGGATAGCGGTAATAGGGGGCATGGGCCGACAGCATGTCATTATAGGCGGTGATGATGCCGATATTCGGCGCCTGCGACGCGGCAATCGCCTGCTTGTCATCACCGGAACCGGCAAACCCGTGGGCCAGATTGCCGCAACTGAGCGCAGAGCGGCGGATGCCCTCTTCTCGCTGGCGGTCGATCAGGTCGAGATAGCGTTGGCGTCCGGGCCTCGACCGCTCGATGATGCGCTGGGTGACGGCTTCGACGGTGGAATTCATCATGGGCTCCAATGGATGATGGGCTTAGTGCTGGCAAGCGCAGGGCCGACCGGATAGGCGCTGCGCTCTCCCTCCGCCAAGGCGTGCTCAAGTATCTGCCGCTTCGTTTGCCCTGTTATGGTCAGCATGATCGTCCCGGCCGAACGGATCGCGGAGCCTGTCAGAGTGACGCGCTTTACCGGAGCCTCTGGGGGCAGGGGGTCGGGCGTAACTGTCATGACACGCTCCTTGGTCCGCAGCGCGGCCTGGCAGTCCGGGCCGGGGAGGATGGAGGCGGTATGGCCATCCTCGCCAATGCCAAGCCATATCAGGTCAGGCGGCCATTCGAGCGCGGCGAGGCGGATTTCCGCGTCAGCCGCCGCTGCCACCGGATCGAGATCGTCGCCGATAAGGGAGACGAGCGTCGCGCCGGTAGAGCCCAGGATCTTGTCGACCATTGCGAAGTTGGACAGCCTGTCGTCACGGGCTACCAAGCGGTCGTCGCCGGGAAAGATTGTGACCTTCTCCCATGCGAGTGGCTTGTCCTTCAAACGCTCCATGACGGGGCGCGGCGTGCCGCCGCCCGGCACGGCGACGACCGCAGATCCCTTGCGGGCCAGCGCGGCGGAAATAATGTCGCCCACCGCCGTCGCCGATGCCGATGCCATCGCCTCCGGGTCCGTATATTCATGCCACACTGCGTCAGTCATTCCACGAAACCCCGTCTCGTTCCGTCAAGGCGATGCCGGCGGATGGCCCCCAGCCGCCCGCACTGTAATGTTTCAATTCTACGCCGGATTTTTCCCGCGTTGCCCGGATATCGTCGATCCAGCGCCACTGCGCCTCGACCTCGTCGCGGCGCACGAACAGCGTTGGGTCGCCGTCTATCAGATCGAGAAGCAGGCGTTCATAGGCGATCCGGCGCGGGCGCGACTTGAAGGTCTCCGAAAGGCTGAGGTCCAGGGGTACCTGGCGCAGCGTAACCTCGCCGCGATCGAGACCCGGCTCCTTCGCCATGACGAGCAGCCTGACATATTCCTCTGGCTGCAGCCGGATGACCAGCCGGTTGGCGGTCAGCTTGGCTCCGCGCGACGCGAAGATCGAATGAGGGACGCATTTGAACTGGACGACGATTTCGGAACGCCGCTCCGCCAACCGCTTGCCTGTCCGCAAATAGAAGGGGACACCCTGCCAGCGCCAATTGTCGACATGTGCTCTGATCGCGGCGAACGTTTCCGTATCGGAGGCTTTCCCCAGATCATCCTCATATCCCGGAACCGAATTTCCACCCGACGATCCGGGGCCGTACTGGCCGAACACCATTTCTGTATCCGCAACCGGGCGCAGCGCCCGCAGCACTTTCACCTTTTCGTCGCGAACGGCGGTCGCGTCGAAATCGGCGGGCGGCTCCATTGCTGTCAGCGCCAATAATTGCAGCATATGGTTCTGCACCATATCGCGCAGCGCGCCGGTATCGTCATAGAAGCCACCGCGCCCCTCCAACCCGACCGTTTCCGCAATCGTTATCTGGATGTGGTCGATATTGGCCGCGTTCCACAGCGGCTCGAACATCATATTGGCAAAGCGCAGCGCCATCAGGTTCTGCACCGTTTCCTTGCCCAGATAATGGTCGATGCGGAATGTGTGGGCCTCATCAAAGGCGCGCGAGACCGACGCATTGATCTGCCGCGAGGTTTCCAGGTCGCTGCCGAGGGGCTTTTCCAGGCCGATGCGCGCGCCGTCAGCAATTCCCGCAGACTTTAGGCCGGCGATGGTCGGTTCAAAGAACTGCGGCGCCGTCGAAAGGAATATGGAAAGGTCGCCGCCGCCACCGCCCACGGCGCGCGCAAGATCGTCGAACCCCTCCGGCGTGGTCACGTCCACAGGTAAATAGCTCAGCTGCGCCAGAAACCCGTCCATGACAGCGGGATCATAACGGTCCTCCGCTAGGTGGACTTCGATCGCGTCCTTTGCCTTGGCGCGGAATTCCTCGTCCGTCAGCTCGCTGCGGGCGGTGCCTACGATCGTCAGACCTGAGGGCAGCAACCCGTCCTTGTGCAGTGCATAAAGCGACGGCAGCAGCATCCGCTTGGCAAGATCACCGGTGGCACCGAACAGGATCAGGCTTGACTTGCGGCTCATCAATATGTGCTTTCGTCGCTGGCGGCTTCAGATGTGCTGGATGTGGGTCAATCGTTCCAGTTGTGGGCTTGTTCCTGCAAAACGCCACATCGCGCACAATGAAGTCAACGGTTGCAACTATGGCACACCAGTGCATGTACCGGACGGCGCCGGCGAACGGCCCCATCAACATGCGGCTAAGGGAATTGACAAGGATATGGACGTTTCAGCCCAATCTCTGACGCAGCGGCTTGCCGAACTTTATGAGCGGACGCGGGAAACGCCTCTGTTCAACCCGGTGGCGCAGCTCGGCTATGAACTTTCGCGCGCGCTTGAAAGCGGGGAAACGGACATTGGCACGCTGAAGCAGACGGTGGCGGCGATCACCGCACAGGAATTCGAGGCGCGGGGCGCACGGCTGCACGAGTTCGTGAACCTGAAATCGGGCGATGCCGCCAGCCTTGACCCCTTCCTGATGGCGGAAAACTTCGCTGCATTTCGCGCCCGGTGGGAGCGGCAGCTGCTGGGGTGCGTTTTTACCGCCCACCCGACCTTCCTGCTGTCGCAAAAGGCTTACGGAGCGCTGGCAGCGGGTGAACCCATGCCCGCAGACGCGGCGGAGGGCGGACCCAGTCTTGCCGACGAGCATATGGCGGTTCAGTCGGCGCTGGCACGTGCCACGAGCGCCCGCGACAAGATCAACCGCCAATTGTTCAGAAGCGCGCGTAAGCAATTTGGCCATGAATGGCGAACTCTCCGCCCCGCGCCGTTCGGTTTTGCCACCTGGGTCGGCTATGACATGGACGGGCGTACCGATATCGACTGGGCGACGCCCATTCGGTTCCGCCTACAGGAGAAGGTGCGGGCGCTGTCCACCTATCTCGTCCGCCTGCGGGATCTGGAGGATGACCGGCTGGAGCAGATCAACGACCGGCTTTCCGAGGCGTTGACCCATGCGGAAAGCGTTGCGGATGCGTTCGAACCCGCTCTCGACACGCCGGAAAAGATCAGCGCGGCCGCCAATCTGGCCACGCGAGAGGACCCGCGCGCCCTGACCAGCCTGACATCCGTTATCGACGATCTGGAGGCGATCGCGCTGCAGGCGCCCGAACAACTGGCTGAAGATATACTCGTCCTGTCGGCCGCCATGCGCAGCGAGCGGCTGGGCGTCGGCACCATCCATTTCCGCATGAACGCATCGCAACTGGATAACGCCATCCGCCGCCGTCTGGGCAGCGATACCGGCTTCGCCATGGGCAGTCGCACCGCCATCGCGCGACTGCGGGAGCTTATTGCGGATGCGAAGCCGTTGGAGGTCAATTTTGCCGCGCTGGCGATCGAGAGCACGACCGCGATCCGCCAGTTCATCGGCATTACGCAGATCCTGCAGCATATCGATGGCGACAGCGCCATTCGCCTGTTGATCGCCGAAACCGAGCAGCCCGCAACAGTGCTGTCCGCGCTCTACTTTGCGAAGCTGTTCGGGGTGGACAAGCAGATCGACATATCCCCGCTGTTCGAAACGGGGGACGCACTGGAACATGGCGGCCGCTTCCTCGACGCGCTGCTCGCCGAGCCGGTCTATCAGGATTATGCCCGCACGCGCGGGCGGGTGGCGATCCAGACGGGGTTTTCGGATGCCGGCCGTTTCATGGGCCAGATCCCCGCTTCCCTGAGTATCGAGCGGTTGCAGGGCCGGCTGGCGCGGCTGATGGCGAAGCATGGCCTAGCCGACGTGGACGCCGTCATTTTCAACACGCACGGGGAAAGCATGGGGCGCGGCGCGCATCCGCTGAGCATGAAAGAGCGCCTGTCATACCCGCTGTCGGCATGGACCCGGCGGCGCTTTGCCGAAAACAAGGTCGGCCTGGTCGCGGAGGCGAGTTTCCAGGGCGGCGACGGCTATGTGTTCTTTGGCTCGGACGAGCTTGCGTTGGCGACATTGACGCGCATCGCCTGTGAGGAAATCGGTCTGGCGCCGGATGCATCGAAAACCGACCCCTTCTATCTGGAAACGGATGTCTCGCTCGATTTCTATCGCGATGTGCGGCGGGTGCAGGCACGCATGTTTCACGACCGCTCCTATAATCGCGCGCTGACGGCGTTCGGGCTGGGGCTGTTGCCGCAGACCGGATCGCGAAAATCGCGCCGGCAAACCGACGTTGCCGCCGACCGCGACATGACGCTGCGGCGGATCCGTGCCATTCCGCATAATGGAATCCTGCAGCAATTAGGCTATCCCGTGAATGTCATAGCGGGGATCGGTGATGCGACGGCCAGCGACCCGGACCGTTTTGCCGCGCTGTTCGAACGCTCCCCCCGCGCGCAGGAATTGATCCGCATGGTGCTGGCATCCGACCGTCTGGCCAGCATCAAGACGCTGGTTGCCTATGGCGAAATGTTCAACGGGGCCTATTGGGCGACGCGCCCCTATCGCGGCGCCGAACCGGAGCGGGAAATCGCCTGTCTCGATCTTGCCGAACGGCTGGCCGGCGACGACCGGACCATGGCCTTCCGGGAGCTTGCGACGGCATTGCGAGTGGACGGGCTGAAGCTGCGGCGCCTGATCGACCAATTGCCGCCGGAAACGCTGCCCGACCGCAACGAGGGCATCCGCCGCATGCTGGGCGTCCTGCACGCGCTTCGCCTGGCGCTCATGCAGCATATTTTCCTGAATGCGGCGGCTATCCCGCCCTTTTCCCGGCGCAACGACATATCCCGCGACGACATCATGGAAATGATCCTGTCGCTGCGCATCGACGATGCTTTGGAGCAGTTACGCGCCGCCTATCCGGTGGAGGCACCATCCCTGGCGCGGTTCGATGTTGAGGAGCCGACCGATTATCCCGATGATACGACGCCGGAATATGGCCGTATCAACGAGGATTTCATCGATCCGATCGACAGTGCCTATGATGTGGTGGTCATGATCTCGACGGCGATCGCCCATCAGTTCGGTGCAATCGGATAGATTAGCGCGCGCGGGCGGGGGTGGCATACGTCCGAAAACAGATTATCTTCCCGACATGAACCGTGTTCGTGTGGGTCTGACGGGTCTTGCCCTTGTCTTTCTGATGGCGCTGCTTTTTGCGGCGCTTCTCGGACCTGTGGGCTTCGTCGATCCGCGGGAATCGCCGAACGACACGCTCGCGACGATAGGTGTCGTGCCGGGTGGCGAGGACAAGGATCAGGATAAGGAGGGCGAACCCGAATTCGTGCCGCCGCCGCCTATCGTTGCCGACCCGCTGACGCCGCCCGGTTCGCGCGAATTTCCGCTGATCCCGGAAGATCCGAATGCGGAGCCGCTGCCCAAATTATCGACCGATGGGGAAGTGACGGAGATCTAATCCGTCACGGCGAAATACAGTCGTCTCCGCATAAATTCTAACAGACTTATCCACAGGCAATGGTTAAGCTGCGGCTTGGCCGGGGCTTTCACCGTCTTGCGCCTAAGTCATTGTATTCGTTATCGCGCCCACAGAAAACATTTTCATTCCCATGAATTCCAGTTGAATTCCCATGCCTACCCATATAGTCCCTTGTGCACATGGGATGTGGTGCGTTCCCCTTTAACAAGGGCAGTGAACAGGGGGCCTGACGGCAGGCCTCTGTTTTCACGGGCGTTTTACCATTGTCCCGGCCATTGGGAGGGTAATGCGCGTGGCCGCGGGTCGTTATGAAGGCATCTTTCTGGGCAGCGTGGACGGCAAGGGGCGTATTTCTATCCCTGCGGCTTTCCGCGACGTGATCCAGCAAAATGCCGGCGACCGCCGCGTCGTGTTCATGCCCAGCCGTTCCGACAAGGATTGCCTCGATTGTTTCGACAGCGCGGGCATGGCGCGTATCGATGCCGCCCATGCGGAGCGTTTCCCCGCCGACGAGATTTCGGAAGAAGAGGAGGAGGCGCGCTTCGGCACGTTCGGCCTCGCCCATAATCAGGGCTATGAAGAAACCGGGCGCTGCGTCATTCCCGAAGAGCTGCGCGAAATCGCCGAAATCGACGCGCTCGTGCTGTTCGTCGGCGGCGGCAGCCGTGGGTTCCAGGTGTGGAACCCCGATCTGTTCCTGCAATATAATAAGCGGCCGATCTTCGACAAGCTGGTGCGTAACAAGCTGAAAAAGGCGCGCGCGAAATGAACGCCGCCGCTTTCGATGCCCCGCACACGCCCGTCCTTCTGGATGAAGTGATGGCCGCGATCTCGCCGCTGGACGGTGCCGTCGTCGTCGATGGTACCTTTGGTGCCGGCGGCTATTCGCGCGCGGCCCTGTCTGCCGGTGCGGCGCATGTGTATGGATTCGACCGTGATCCCGATGCCATCGCGGCAGGTCGCGCGCAGGAAACCGATCGTCTGACGCTGATCGAGAGCCGCTTTTCGGCCATGACCGAGGAGCTTGCCGCGCGCGGCGTGAGCCACGTCGATGCCATCATGCTGGATGTCGGCGTGTCGTCCATGCAGATCGATCAGGCGGCGAGGGGCTTTTCGTTCAAGGCGGACGGGCCGCTCGACATGCGGATGGCGCAGTCGGGGCCGAGCGCCGCCGATCTGGTGAACGAGGCCGATGAGGAAGAATTGGCCGACATCATCTTTCATTATGGCGAAGAGCGAGCCGCCCGCCGGGTCGCCCGTGCACTGGTCGGCGCTCGCCCACTGACACGCACGCATGAAACGGCCGAGATCGTGCGCCGGGCGGCTGGGCAAAAGCCCGGTGCCAAAACCGACGCCGCGACCAAGACATTCCAGGCGCTGCGCATCGCCGTCAATGACGAGCTTGGCGAACTGGAAATGGCGCTTGAAGCGGCTGAGCGCCTGTTGGCGACCGGCGGGCGCCTGGCCGTGGTTAGTTTTCATTCGCTGGAGGATCGTGTCGTCAAACGATTCCTGCGTACGCGCAGCGGCGGTGATCCGGGCGGGTCGCGTCACCAGCCGCAGGTAGAAGATAGCGCGCCGCCGCCGACGTTCGCAAAGCCTGCGCGCGCCGTTCGCGCAGGTGCGGCCGAGATGGCCCGCAATCCCCGCGCGCGCTCGGCAACCTTGAGATCAGCCGTCCGCACCGATGCGCGTGCCTGGACCGACGAAAATGATGGCGGGACGCCAGCAAGGGCCCTTTGGCGGCCAGGGAGAGCAGCATGAGCAGGTTCGGAACCATCGGATTGGGAGTGCTCACCGTCGGTGCGACGATGGGGCTTTACCTGTCGAGCTATCATGTCGCCGAAAAGCGCGAGGACATCGCCAAGCTGCAACAGCAGATCGACGAGGATGCCGAACTGGTTGCGAAGCTGGAGCGCGAGCTGGGCACGCTTGCCAATCTCGACAGGCTGGAGGCGATCAACGCCAGCGTCTGGCGCTACCACGCGCCCAAGCCCGGTCAGATTGTCGGCGGTCCGGTCCAGTTCGCTGCCGTAATGGCGGGCGAAGCGGCCCCCGAAATGCAGCTGGCCGTTATCCGCGATGGCGAGGATTCCGCCGTTAGCGACAAGCCCGTGGTGCGCTCCATCGCGCTGGCGGACCGCAAGCCGGAGGTGCCCCAGCCGCTGACCGACAGCAAGCCGGCCAGTGCTCCCGCTCGCGCCAAGGCAAAGACGCCCGCCAACGTCGTCCTCGCGTCCTCCGATCCGGCGGACCTGCCGCCGCTGTCCACGCGAGCGCCGTCCGCCGCGACGGTGTCGACGGCGGCGCCCGCGTCCGCCGACCTCTTCTCTGACGGGTTCATTACCGAAGTCGAGACCGCCGCCACTCTGGAACGCGCCGGATTCCGTAAGGTCGTGCTACGGTGAGTCCAGGTGCGCTTCGCACTTTAAGGATTCAGCTTGCGGGAAAACGGCAGGCGCAGCTGCAGCGCGCCCGTCAAAGAATGGTGGTGGGGCTCGCTTTGTTTGGCGGGCTGACCCTGCTGACCGGCGCGCGTCTTGCCGATCTTGCCCTCACCGATCCGGCGGGCAGCGCACAGGTGGTCAATCAATGGCAGGGGGTGCGCCCCCGTGCGCCCATCCTCGATCGCAACGGCGTTGTCTTGGCGCAAAGTTTCGAGGCCTATTATCTCGCCGTCCGGCCGCATGACCTGCTGTCGGATCCGGCACAGCTGTCGCGCCAGATTGCCGCAATCATCGGTGAACGCGATCCCGCCGATATCGAACGCAAGCTGCGGCACGAAGGGAAGTGGCGTTATGTCGAGCGCCGCGTCCACCCCGACGATGCTATGGCGCTGCAGGCGCTGGGTGATCCCGGCCTTGAAATCGAGCGGGAATGGGAGCGTGTCTATCCAAACGGAACGCTTGCCGCGCATACGATCGGCTATGCCAATATCGACGGCAAGGGCGCCGCGGGACTGGAACAGCAGCTGGATACGCGCCTGCTTGATCCGGAACGGCTGGAACAACCGGTAAGCCTCAGTATTGACACGCGCGTGCAGCATGCCCTGGTGCAGGAACTCGCCGCGCAGATGCAGAAGCACTCCGCTATTGGCGGCAGCGGAATCGTCATGGACGTACGTACCGGCGAACTGATTGCCATGACGTCGCAGCCGGTCTTCGACCCCAACTCCCCCGACGCGACCGGATCGGGCGGAGAGGATGATGTACGGTTCAACCGGGCGACCTATGGCGTCTATGAGCTTGGCTCGACCTTCAAGGCGCTGACGATAGCCATGGCGCTGGAAAGCGGCGTCGTCACCTCCATGGCGCAGGGATATGATGCCAGCGCGCCCATCAAGGCCGGACGGTTCCGCATCACCGACTTCCACGGTGAGAACCGCTGGTTGAGCGTACCTGAGATCTTTATGTATTCGTCCAATATCGGCACGGCTCGAATGGCGCTGGAAATCGGCCCGGAACGGCAACAGAAATATCTCGCCAGCCTGGGCCTTTTGGACAAGCCGGTGATTGAGCTTGCAGAGCGCGGAATGCCCCTGAGGCCGGACAATTGGGGTGACATTTCGACGATGACCATTGGCTATGGCCATGGCCTGGCGGTGACGCCGTTGCACCTTGCGGCGGCCTATGGCGCCCTTGTCAACGGCGGCATCTATTATCAGCCGACGCTGATGAAGCTCGGCGCCGACGACAAGCCGAAGGGGCGCCGGGTTTTTTCTGCCGAAACGTCAAAAAAGATGAACGCCCTCCTGCGTCTGGTGGTGATGCAGGGCACCGGCGGCAATGCAGAGGCGGAAGGCTATCGCGTCGGCGGCAAGACGGGCACAGCGGAAAAGCCCAAGAATGGCGGTTATGCACGGCGATCCCTCATAACGACCTTCGCGGGCGCGTTTCCCATGGACAATCCACGTTACGTCGTGCTGGCAATGCTGGACGAACCGCAGGGAATAAAGGAAACATACGGCTATGCCACAGCGGGCTGGACCGCCGCGCCGGTCGTGAGCAGGGTGGTCAGCCGTATCGCGCCGATCCTGGATGTGGCGCCGTCCACGACGAAGGACGTCGACATGGCAGAAGTACTGGCGCAGGTGCGCGACGTGAAGGAAGCGGGGTAGAGCGGTGCAACTGGGAAAACTTCTCGGCAACGAAGATGAAACCCAGATCACCGGCTTCGCGATCGATCATCGCAAGGTCGCGCGCGGTGCGGTGTTTGGGGCGTTCCGGGGTGCGCGTTTCAACGGAGAGGATTTCATCGCCGATGCGGTGGCATCCGGCGCAGCGGCGGTGGTCGCGCGGCCGGAAGCCACGGTCGAAGGTGCCGTACATATAAAAGCTGACGAACCGCGCGAGCGTTTCGCCCGGCTGGCTGCGCGGTTTTACGGCCCGTTTCCGGAATACACGGTGGCCGTCACGGGTACGAACGGCAAGACCTCTACGGTGGAACTGGTGCGCCAGTTGTGGCGCTTTGCCGGACATAATGCCGCCAGCATCGGCACGCTGGGCGTCACGACCAGCGAAGGACAGGTTTCGACCGGCCTGACGACGCCCGACATCGTCACCTTCCTTTCCAACATGGCCGGTTTGCAGCGGGAGGGCGTGACCCACGCCGCCTTTGAGGCGTCAAGCCATGGCCTGTCGCAATATCGCACTGAGGGCCTGCCGGTCGCTGCTGCTGCATTCACGAACCTGTCGCGCGATCATCTGGACTATCATGGCACGATGGACGCCTATTTCGAGGCGAAGATGCGCCTGTTCCAAGAGGTTGTCGGCGACGGCGGCGCGGCGGTGATCTGGGCCGAGGACGATCGCTCCGCCAAGGTGTCGCAGATCGCGCAAGAGCGTGGCCTTCGCATCATTTCCGTGGGACGACATGGCGATACGTTAAAGCTGCGCGAACAGACACCGACGCACCTGGGGCAGATGCTGAAGATCGAGGCAGGGGGCGACGTTCACACCGTCAATCTGCCGCTGATCGGCGCATATCAGGCCGCCAACGCGCTCGTCGCCGCTGGATTGGCCATCGCGTTGGGAGCGGATGTTCGGTCAACGCTGGCCAATTTGCAACGTGTCGTGCCGGTGCGCGGTCGTCTGGAGCGGGTCGCGCTGTCTAAGGCCGGTGTGCCGATTTATGTCGATTATGCTCATACGCCGGACGCCATCGCTGCTGCGTGCGACGCGCTACGGCCGCATACCGACGCCCGGCTGCACTTGGTATTCGGTGCTGGCGGGGACCGCGACCCGGGAAAGCGTGGCCCGATGGGCGCGATTGCGCGGGAAAAAGCAGACGAGCTTTACGTGACCGATGACAATCCACGTGGCGAGGATCCCGCCACTATCCGCGCGGCCATACTGGCCGAAACCGGGCCGGCGCAGGAGTTTGCCGACCGTCGGGAGGCAATCCGCGCCGCCATCGGGTCCGCTGCCGCCGGCGACGTCGTGCTGATCGCCGGTAAGGGACACGAGCAGGGACAGATCGTTGGTGATCGCGTCCTGCCCTTCGATGATGTGGCCGTCGCCCGGGAAGTGGCGTCGTGAGCCCTGACCTGTGGACCTCCACCGAAATCGCTGCGGCGACGGGTGGGACCGCACACGGCGATTTTAGTGTCGATGCCGTGACCTTTGACAGCCGTGAAGTCATCGGCGGTGAATTGTTCGTCGCGATGAAGGGTGCCGAGACGGACGGCCATCGCTTTGTCGCCAGCGCGGTATCCCGTGGCGCCGCTGGATGTCTTGTGTCTCAACCCATTGAAACACCTCATGTCCTGGTAGGGGATGGCTTTGCCGCGTTGCAGGCCCTTGGCAGGGTGGCCCGCGCGCGCACCGATGCGACGATCATCGGCGTAACCGGCAGCGTCGGTAAAACCAGCGTCAAGGAAGCACTGAAAATGGCGCTTACGGAGGCCGCTCCCGCCGTGACCCATGCCTCCGTAAAAAGCTATAATAACCACACCGGCGTGCCGCTAAGCCTGGCGCGAATGCCGGCGGATACCAGGTTCGGCATATTCGAGATGGGAATGAATCATGCTGGCGAACTGGCCGCTCTGACCCGCCTTGTCCGGCCCAATATCGCGATCGTTACTGCCATCGCCTCTGCACACCGGGAATTTTTCGACAGCGAAGAAGCCATTGCCGATGCGAAGGCCGAGATATTCGAGGGGCTGGAACCCGGCGGCACGGCGATCCTTCCGTTCGACAGTCCGCACTTTGCACGGCTGAAGCAGCATGCCGAACGTTACGCCGCTCGCATCCTGACCTTCGGCCTGAATGAGGGCGCCGATGTGCGCCCGCTGCGGTCGGCGGAAATCGACACGGGAACGGTTTTGCAGATATCGATCAACGATCAGCAGATCGGCTTCACGCTTAGGCAACCGGGTCTTCACTGGCAGCGCAATAGCCTCGCCGTGCTCGCCACCGCTTATGCCGCAGGTGCCGATTTGACCGCCGCCGCGCTGGGACTGGCGCAGATGCGCGGGCTGCAGGGGCGCGGCGCCCAGCATGTCATCAATTGGCAGGGCGGCGAGGTGCGATTGTTGGACGAAAGCTATAATGCGAACGACGCCTCTATGCGCGCGGCCCTTGAGGTCTTGCGGGATGCGCCAACGCCGGGACGCCGCATCGCCGTCCTCGGCGCGATCGGTGAACTGGGAACAGAATCGGAGAAGATCCACGGCGCGCTGGCAGAGCCGATTGCAGATTCCGGCGCCAGTCCCGTTCTGCTGCTGGGCGAGGAAATGCGCCCGCTGGCGGATGAGATCGGCGCCGAGCATCTGGAGAGTGCAGCCGGTGCGGAAGACTGGTTGCGCGATACGCTGAAGGCTGGTGATACGGTACTGATAAAGGGGTCGAACTATCACGGCCTCTCCCGCCTCGTTGCGGCATTCACGGGGGCCGATGCCTGATGTTCTACCACATTGCCGACGCGTTTCAGTTCGAGGGGGTGTGGAACCTCTTTCGCTATATCACCTTTCGCAGTGGTGCGGCGGTGATGACGGCGCTGGCAATAGGGCTGTTGATCGGGCCGCGGATGATCCGCTGGCTGGCCTCCAAACAGGGTAAGGGACAGCCGATCCGCGAAGATGGGCCGGCGAGCCATTTGCTGACGAAGCGCGGCACGCCCACTATGGGCGGCCTGATGATCCTGGTGGCGCTGACGGTTTCGACGCTGCTGTGGGCGCGGCTCGACAGTCTCTTCGTTCTGACATCACTATTCGTTACGCTGGGCTTTGCACTGATTGGGTTCTCCGACGATTACAGCAAGGTTTCCAAGGGAACGCACAAGGGCGTCAGCGGCCGGACCCGCTTATTGTTCGAATTCATTATCGCCGGGATTGCCTGCTGGCTGATCGCGGACAAGACCGACACGGCGCTTTATCTGCCCTTCTTTTCCGTGGGTCTCGAAATGGGGCCGTTTTATATCCTGTTTGCGGCCTTCATCGTGACCGGCTTTGGCAATGCGGTGAACCTGACGGACGGCCTTGACGGCCTGGCGACATTTCCTGTGATCATCGCGGTTCTGACATTTGGCGTCATCGCTTACCTGGTGGGGAATACCAGATTTTCCGACTATCTCGGCATTCTTTACGTAGAGGATGCGGGGGAACTCATCGTCTTCTGCATGGCCATTATCGGGGCATGTCTGGCCTTTCTTTGGTACAATGCGCCGCCCGCTGCCGTCTTCATGGGCGATACGGGCAGTCTGGCATTGGGCGGCGCACTTGGGACGGTAGCGGTCGTGACCAATCACGAACTGGTTCTTCTGGTCGTCGGTGGGCTCTTCGTGCTGGAAACGGTCAGTGTCATCGTGCAGGTCGCCAGCTTCAAGATGACCGGCAAGCGCGTATTCCGCATGGCCCCGATCCATCATCATTTCGAGGCGCTTGGCTGGGCGGAATCGACGGTCGTCATCCGTTTCTGGATCGTTTCCATCGTGCTTGCCCTCGCGGGCCTCGCGACTCTGAAGCTCAGATGATTACTAGCGCGGCCTTTTCCGGGAAGAGCTTTCACGTTCTCGGCCTAGCCCGCACGGGCCTCAGCACCATTGAGGCGCTGACGGCATCGGGTGCGAGCGTCGATGCGTGGGACAGCCGGGAGGAGGCGCGCGCTGCGCTGCCTGAGGGCGTCGATGCCGTCGATCCGATGGAGGCGGATTTGCGCGCGTACGATGCGCTGGTCGTCTCGCCGGGCGTGCCGCTTAACACGCATCCGCTCAGCGAGCGGGCGCGGCGCGCGGGTGCGCCGATCATCGGCGACATAGAATTGTTCGCCCAGGCGCGCGCTGACCTGCCGCCGCACAAGGTGGTCGGTATCACCGGCACGAACGGCAAGTCGACCGTCACTGCCCTTATCCATCATGTGGTGGCAGAGGCGGGGTTTCCGACAATCATGGGCGGCAATATCGGGCTGCCAATCCTGTCGCAGGAGCCGCTGACCCCGAATGCGGTGGGCGAGGGCGTCTATGTGCTGGAACTGTCCAGCTACCAGATCGACCTGACGCGCAGTCTGGCGTGCGATATTGCCGTGCTTTTGAACATCACACCCGATCATCTGGATCGTTACGATGGATCTGTGGCCGCCTATGCCGCGTCGAAGGCGCGCCTGATCCAGATGCTGAGCGGTAAGGGTAGGGCAGTGGTGGCCGGCCGCGATCCGTTCTCCACCTCTATCGCGCGCGCACATGACGATCGCATCCTTCCGGTGGGCGAGGCGCTTCTTGATCGGCAAGAGGACTGGCCCGGCCTGGCCGGGCCGCACAATCGGCAGAATGCGGCTGCGGCGATTGCGGCGCTGCGTGCGCTGGGGGTTTCAGATCAGGAGATACTGGCCGGATTTTCCAGCTTTTCCGGTCTGCCGCACCGGATGGAGCAAGTCGGCGTCGTCAACGGCGTTCGCTACATAAACGATTCCAAGGCGACGAACCCTGAAAGCGCGGCACCTGCGCTCGCCGCGTTCGAGCATGTCCACTGGATTGCCGGCGGACGGGCGAAGGGTGCCGATCTCGATGCGTGTATCCCGTTCCTGGGGAATGTCGGCACTGCTTATCTGATCGGCGAATCCGTGCCAGTTTTCGCCGAGGCGCTGCGGGGCAAGGTGCCAGAGATCGTAGAGGCGGGGACACTCGCCAATGCCTTTCAGATCGCGACTGCCAAGGCCGACGCCGGCGACACGATCCTGCTGTCGCCTGCCGCAGCCTCCTTCGACCAGTTTCGCGATTTCGAACATCGCGGCGATGAATTCAGGACTCTCGTGGAAAGGTTGGGGGCGTGAAGCCGGGGGATATTTTCAGTCGCAGCGACCGGACGGTGCTGGGGCGGTGGTTCTGGACCATTGACCGGCCGCTGCTCGGCATGGTGCTTATTCTGATTGCGATTGGCATGATTGCCGTCGCCGCTGCGTCGCCCGCTGCGGCCGAGCGGCTGTCGGGCGCCAATTTCACCTATGACGCCATGTTCTTCCTGAAGCGGCAGATCATGTGGGTGCTGCTGGGCCTGCCCGTCCTGCTGGGTGTTTCCATGCTGCCAAAAGCCTGGACAAAGAGGCTGGCGATCATCGGCACGGGGCTCGGCATGCTGGCGCTGGCTGTGCTTCCGTTCGTGGGGGCGGAGGTGAATGGCGCGGTACGCTGGCTGACCATCGGCGGTCAGAACGTGCAGCCCTCGGAGTTCCTGAAACCGATGTTCATCGTTGCGTCCGCCTGGATCCTGGCGCTGCGGTTCGACGATCCGAAGGTGCCGGCCCTGCCCGCCTCTGCTCTGGCGCTGGTGCTGGTCGCCGCGCTGCTGATGCTGCAACCCGATGTGGGGCAAACCGCCCTGTTTTCCGCCGTATGGATCGCGCAGGCCTTCATTGCCGGTCTCAGCCTGACCCTGCTGGCCGTGCTGGGCGTTCTGGCGGTGGCGTGCCTTGGCCTCGCCTATTTGTTCGTGCCGCACGTCACCAGCCGTATCGACCGGTTCCTGACGGGGGAGGGCGACAATTATCAGGTCGAACGCGCCGTCGACGCCATTCGCTCCGGGGGATTTTTCGGTACTGGCCCCGGTGAGGGACAGGCCAAGTTCAGCCTGCCCGAACCGCACACCGACTATATCTTCGCGGTGATCGGTGAAGAGTTCGGCATGATTGCCTGCCTGCTGATCGCCTGCCTGTTCCTGGCAATCGTCGTGCGCGTGCTGACGCAATTGTTCGAGGAGGATGATCCCTTTGTGACGCTGGCGGCGACCGGTCTGGTAGTGCAGATCGGCCTGCAGGCCTTCATCAACATGGGTGTCTCGACGAATTTGTTGCCGTCGAAGGGCATGACCCTGCCGTTCATATCACATGGCGGCTCCAGCTTTATCGCGCTTTGTATTGGGACCGGCATGTTGTTGTCACTGACCCGGCGCAGCCGATTCATGAAGCCGATTTCCTCCGTCCGACTTGCGCCTGCATGAGCAGCGGCCATTTCCTTGTCGCCGCCGGGGGTACGGGGGGACATATGGTACCCGCCCATGCCGTTGCCCGCGAACTGGAAAGTCGCGGGCATCGTGTCAGCCTGATTACCGATGCGCGTGGAGCGCGACTGCCCGGCCTGTTCGAGGGTAACGCCCGGCACATCGTCGATGCCGCTACCATCGGTCGCAATCCGCTGAAATGGCCAGGTGCCATGTGGAAAATCGCCAGCGGACGGCGCCAGGCGAAAAAGATTTTATCCGACGATCCGGCGCTCGCCGTTATCGGGTTTGGCGGATATCCGGTTTTGCCTGCCATGTTGTCGGCTGCCAAGGCAGGCGTGCCGACGCTGATTCACGAACAGAATGCCGTTCTTGGCCGCGTCAATCGCGTCCTGCAGTCGCGCGTCGATGCCATCGCCACCAGCTTTGCAGAAACACGGCAATTGGCGGCGGTCGAAAAGGCGACGCTGACCGGCAACCCCGTGCGCGCGGACGTGGCCGCTCTCGCGGATGCGCCGTTTCCGCCCTTCGACGACTTGCTGCCTTTGCGTATATTGGTACTCGGTGGATCGCTGGGGGCGACCATCCTTTCGCAGGTGGTGCCGCAGGGGCTGGCGCTGCTGCCGCTGCCGCTGCGTCAGCGCCTGACCGTGACACAGCAGGCAAGGGAAGAGGATATTTCCGATGTCGCCGCCGCCTATCGCGACAGCGGCATTCCCGCGGACCTTTATACCTATATGGAGGATGTGCCCTCCGCGCTTGCGCGGGCGCATCTGTTCATAGGTCGCGCGGGCGCATCGACCATTGCGGAATTGACGGCGGCGGGGCGGCCTGCGATCCTTGTGCCCCTGCCGATAGCCACCGATGACCATCAGGCTGCGAATACAGCGGAAATGGTTGCCGCGGGCGGTGCTGCCATGCTCAGGCAAACAGCATTCACGCCAGAGGCGCTGGCTGCCCAGATTGCTGCGATGGTGGCACAGCCAGAGGCGCTGGCGAATGCCGCCACCTGCGCCAAGTCGGTGGGACGGCCGGATGCGGCGTCGCGTGTCGCCGATATTGCCGAAGCGCTCGGCCAGTAAATGAAGGATAGATTGTGACCACTGCCGCACCCATTGTCGAACGCCGCGCCCAGGCGCGCTTTTCAAAGGCGATCGGAACGATCCATTTCGTCGGCATTGGCGGTATCGGCATGTCGGGCATTGCCGAGGTAATGAAGAATCTGGGCTATGACGTTCAGGGATCGGACATAGCCGAAAGCTCGAAGGTCGAATCCTTACGCGAACTCGGCATTCACGTTCATATCGGCCACCAGGCGGAGAATATCGACGGTGTTAGCGTCGTCGTGGTGTCGACGGCGATCAAGCGCGGCAATCCAGAGATTGAGGCGGCGCTGGAAAAACGCATCCCTGTCGTTCGCCGCGCGGAAATGCTGGCTGAGCTGATGCGCCTGAAATCGAATGTCGCGATTGCCGGCACACATGGCAAGACGACGACGACGTCCATGGTGGCAGCGTTGCTCGATTCCGGCGGCATGGACCCTACGGTCATCAATGGCGGTATCATCAACGTATACGGCACCAATGCCCGGGTCGGGAAATCCGACTGGATGGTGGTGGAGGCGGACGAAAGCGATGGGTCGTTCCTGCGGCTGCCGCCAACGCTGGCCATCGTTACCAATATCGATCCCGAACATCTCGATCATTACGGCGATTTTGACACGATCAAGCGGGCCTTCGTCGAATTTGTCGAACATGTCCCTTTTTACGGAGCTGCATTTCTCTGCATCGATGACAAGGATGTGCAGGCCGTTCTGCCGCAAGTGCGCGATCGCCGCGTGGTACCCTATGGTTTCAGCGCCCAAGCCGATATTCGCGGCGAGAATATCCGGCCGGAGCCCGACGGCAATCGCTTCGATGTGATCATCCGCGAACGTGACGGAGAATCACGAAAGCTGGAGGATATTTTCCTGCCCATGCCGGGCCGGCACAATGTCCAGAATGCTCTCGGCGCAATCGGCGTCGCGCTGGAACTGGGTCTGACTGACGAGGCAATCCGGGAGGGTTTCGCGCGCTTTGGCGGCGTGAAACGGCGCTTCACCCGCGTCGGGGTCGTCGATGGCACGCTGATCATCGACGATTATGGCCATCATCCTGTGGAGATAAAGGCCGTGCTGCAGGCCGCGCGCGAATCCGCGAAGGGCCGCGTCATCGCCGTGTGCCAGCCGCACCGCTATACGCGGCTGCGCGATCACATGGATGACTTCGCGACCTGCTTCAATGATGCCGACATCGTCTATGTCACGCCCGTTTACGAGGCGGGAGAGCAGCCCATCGAGGGAATATCCGCCGAAACGCTGGTCGAGCGACTGAAGCAGGCGGGACATCGCGAAGTGGCCATCGTTCAGAACGCCGAAGATCTTGCCAAGACGCTTGCCGGCGTCGTGCGACAGGATGACCGCGTCATTTGTCTTGGCGCGGGCGACATCACCAAATGGGCCGCGGGGCTTGCGGACACGATCCGCCTCGCGCGTGCCGGAACGATTTGAAGGGGGGAGGGCGCACCGCGCATCATGGCCACCCTTCCCCCCGTACGCGGCACGCTGGAGGCACAGGCCGACCTGTCGGGTTTCATCTGGTTCCGGACAGGTGGACCGGCGGAACATTTGTTCCGTCCCGCCGATCTGGATGACCTCAGCAGCTTTCTGCGCGCGCTCGATCCCGCAGTCCAGGTTATGCCCGTAGGCGTCGGCTCGAACCTGATCGTCCGCTCCGGCGGCGTTCCGGGGGTCACCATTCGTTTGCCAAAGGCGATGGGAAAGATCGCGGTCGATGGCATGCTGGTCCGGGCGGGCGGCGCGGCGATGGGCATTTCCGTCGCATCGGCCGCGCGCGACGCAGGTGTTGCGGGGCTGGAATTTCTGCGGGGTATCCCCGGCACCGTTGGCGGCGCGGTCCGCATGAACGCCGGTGCCTATGGCAATGAGGTTGCCGATATTCTGGTGGAGGCGAAGATCGTGCGACGCGATGGCAGCGTCGATACGCTGGCCGCGGCGGGGCTGAATTATGAATATCGCCATTCCAATCTCGGCGCCGGGGACATTGTCGTGGAGGCGGTTTTCCAGGGGCGGCCCGGCGATCCTCCCGCTATTGGCGCCCGCATGGACGAAATCCAGCAACAGCGGGAAGCCTCTCAGCCGACGCGCACCCAGACGGGCGGCTCGACCTTCAAGAACCCCCATGGGCGCAAGGCGTGGCAACTGGTCGATGCCGCCGGTTGTCGCGGTCTGGAGGTAGGCGGCGCTCAGGTCAGTGAGAAACATGCGAATTTCCTGATCAACACCGGAACGGCGACCGGAAATGCCATCGAGGATCTGGGTGAGGAAGTACGCGCCCGCGTTCGCGATGAGTTCGGCGTCGATCTGGAATGGGAAATCCAACGGGTGGGGACGCGATGACGGCTAAGCTGAAGGTATGCGTCCTGATGGGCGGTTGGTCCGCAGAGCGAGAGGTGTCGCTGTCGTCCGGGAAGGGCGTGGCCGATGCGTGCCGTTCGCTTGGCCACGATACGCATGAAGTGGATATGGGGCGGGACGTGGCGCGCACATTGTCCGATCTGGCCCCCGACATCGTTTTCAACGCGCTCCACGGAGTTCCGGGGGAAGATGGCGCCGTACAGGGCATGCTCGATATGCTCGGTCTGCGCTATACGCATTCGGGTCTCGCCGCCTCGGTCGTTGCCATCGACAAGGAGTTGACGAAGCGCGTGCTGGTGCCTGCCGGTATTCGCATGCCGCAGGGTAAGATCGTCCGTTCAGAAACGCTGTTCGCGGGTGATCCTTTGCCGCGCCCCTATGTTCTGAAGCCGGTCAATGAGGGGTCGTCGGTCGGGATTGCTATCGTCACCGATGAATCGAATTATGGACAGCCGATCTCTCGCGATGCGCCCGGCCCGTGGCAGGACTTCACGACACTGCTTGCGGAGCCGTTCGTCGGCACGCGGGAGCTGACGGTCAGCATTCTCGGCAACGAGCCGCTTGCCGTAACAGAACTGGTGCCCGTGCGCGGGTTTTACGATTATGAGGCGAAATATACGGAGGGTCTGACCGACCATCGGTGCCCCGCCGACCTGCCAGCAGAGGTTCGCGACCGCGCGATGGCCGATGCCCTGACGGCGCATCGCCTGCTCGGCTGCGCGGGGGTCAGCCGTTCCGACTTCCGCTATGACGATACCGGACCAGAGGGGCTGTTCCTCCTGGAAACGAATACACAGCCGGGCATGACGCCGCTTAGTCTGGTGCCTGAACAAGCGCGCTATCGCGGCATCACCTATGAACAGCTGGTTCAGTGCATCATCGAGGAGGCGCTGAAGGGCGAAAGCGCCTCATGAGCGATCGCGTCGTTCTGAAACGCGGAAAGCCCGCACCGAAATCGCGCCGCGCGCCCACTGCGGCGAAACGACCGCCGATGCGCCGCAAGGTGAAGTCGCCGCGCCCCTGGCTGGCGCCGACGATCGCCACCATCGTCGCCTGTGGTGCGCTGGGCGGGGCGTGGCTGTATCAATTGCCCGAAAGGCTTTGGCTGGGGGCGGCGCGCGGGGTTGCGTTGGCGGGTTTCGAGGTGCGCGATGTCGAGGTGACCGGCACCCGCGAAATGTCGCAGCTGCCATTTTACACGGCCGCGCTCGATGGCGCCTCGGATTCCATGCTGCTGGTCGATCTGGACGAGGTGAAATATCAGGTCGAACTGCTGCCGTGGGTCGATCAGGCAAGCGTTGGCCGCGTGCTGCCCGACCGCCTGTTGATCGACATAACCGAACGCAAGCCTGCTGCCATCTGGCAGAATGACGGTAAATACCGGCTGATCGATTTGGACGGGCAGGTCCTGCCGACCGATCATCTGGAGCGTTTCACGCACCTGCCTTTGATCGTCGATGACGGTGCAGACAAACATGTGCGCGGTCTGGTGACGATCCTGGCGCAATATCCTGCCGTGGCCGAACATTTCGAAAGCGCGGTGTGGCGCAGCGGTCGCCGCTGGGACATTATCCTGAAATCGGGCGAAACGGTCATGCTACCCGAGGGAGAAGGATCGGTTCGCAGGGCGCTGGATGCATTCGTCCGCCTGGAACGCGACACGGGCCTCACCGGACGCGGCTTTCGGTCGCTCGATTTTCGGGTGGCCAAGCAGATGATCGTGCGCCGCGGAGATTCCGACAGCGATCCGCTGATGACGGTAGAAGGTACGGAGATATGAGCCGCAAGGCACCCAAGCTGCGCGGAGAAAAAACCGTCGCGGTGCTGGATGTTGGTTCCTCGAAGGTTGCCGCCCTCATCGCGCTGGTGGGGCCGGAGGAGGACGCCCCCCGCGTGATCGGCGTCCACCAGCTTGCTTGTCGCGGTATGAAGAACGGGCTCGTCTCCGACCTTGGGGCCGTCGAGGCCGCTGTCAGGCAGGCAATGGCCAAGGCCGAGCAGAATGCCGGCGTTACCGTCAGCGATGTGACGGTGTCAGTATCGGCAGGCGGCATCGACAGCGATCTGGCGACGGTAGAGGTCGATATTGGCGGGCAGCGGATCGAGCGTGCTGACCTCGATCATGTTCATGCAGAGGCGAAGGCAGAGATCGAACCAGGTGGCAAGATCATCCTGCATGCCGAGCCTGCGCTCTATACGCTCGACGGGCAGAATGCGGTAATGAACCCGCTCGGCCTGCATGCGGAGACGCTGGGCGTTGCAATCCACATTCTCAGCGCCGACCGGGCGCCCATGCAGAACCTGGAAACGGCGGTCAGAAGCGCGGACCTGAATGTCGCGCGACTGGTAGTGGCGCCGGTCGCCGCCGCCCGCGCTTGCCTGTCGGCGCAGGAGCGCGATCTTGGCTGCGCCCTGATCGACCTGGGTGCCGGCCGCACGAACATCGCGATCTTCGCGCAAGGGATGATGGCGGGGTTTTCCTCGATTCCGATGGGCGGTGAGGATGTGACGGCGGACATTGCCAGCGCGCTTGGCACGCCGCTGGTGGCGGCGGAACGACTGAAGGCGCTGAAGGGCTCCGCCAATTCGGTCCCGCGCGACAATCATGAACGGATCGACGTAGAAGGGCTGGAGGGCGGCGGCGCGCTGTATCAGCGGCCGCGCGCCGAACTGATTCAAGCCATTCGCGGGCGCCTGGACGTGCTGTTCGGGCTGGTCGAGGACAGGTTCGAGGAACTGGGGTTCAAAGGACCGCGTGCACGGCAGGTGGTCCTGACCGGTGGCGGGGCGGCCCTTGCAGGCATCGACGATTATGCCGAAGGCGTGCTTGGCCGTCACGTGCGGGTAGGTTCTCCGTCTGGTCTGACGGGCTTTCCGGAACAGCAGCGGGCCAGCGCATTCAACGTCCTGACCGGGCTTGCCCTGATAGCATCGGAGGAGGCGCCCCGTTTCTGGGATCGCCAACAGACCAGTTTCGCACCCGTCGAAGGTACGGGCTTCCGGAAAATGCTGAAAATGCTGAAGCAAAACATTTGAACAGGCTCACTTTAGGGATTCACGGCGACTCGCGGAATTGCTACGGTTGCCAGGACAGGAAACGAGGAGCGCATCATGGTTGAGTTCGAGCGTCCGGAACTTACGGAATTGAAGCCCCGCATCGCGGTCGTCGGCGTCGGCGGAGCGGGCGGAAACGCGGTAGCGAACATGATCGATTCCGGCCTGGAAGGCGTCGAATTCTGTGTCGCGAATACAGATGCACAGGCGCTTGCCGCCAGCGCAGCTGCCACGCGGATTCAACTGGGGCACAAGATTACCCAGGGTCTTGGCGCAGGTGCGCGCCCTGAGATCGGCCGCGCCGCCGCAGAGGAAAATCTCGACGAGATCGAGGCGGCTCTCGGCTCCGCGCATATGTGTTTCATCACGGCCGGCATGGGCGGCGGTACCGGCACGGGCGCGGCGCCCGTCATCGCACAGCAAGCGCGTGAACGCGGCATTCTGACCGTGGGTGTCGTGACCAAGCCATTCAACTTCGAAGGCGCGAAGCGCCAGCGGGCGGCGGAAACCGGCATTGCCGAACTGCAAAAGCATGTCGACACGCTGATCGTCATTCCCAACCAGAACCTGTTCATGATCGCCAGCCCGTCGACGACGTTCAAGGAAGCGTTCCAGATGGCGGACCAGGTTCTGCATCAGGGCGTTCGCGGCATTACCGACCTGATGATGATGCCGGGCCTCATCAATCTGGACTTTGCCGACGTTCGCACGGTCATGTCCGAAATGGGCAAGGCCATGATGGGGACGGGTGAAGCCGAAGGCGAAGGCCGCGCGATCGAGGCAGCGAACAAGGCCATTTCGAACCCGCTGCTGGACGAGGTTTCGCTTCGCGGTGCGAAGGCGCTGTTGATCAATATTACGGGCGGCGACGATATGGGCCTGATGGAGGTCGACGAGGCCGCCAATCATATTCGCGACATGGTCGATCCAGACGCCAACATTATCTTCGGGTCTGCGTTCAATGCCGAGCTTAACGGCAAGCTGCGCGTGTCCGTCGTTGCCACGGGTATCGATGCCGAGGCGCGTGACGAGGCGGCGCCGGCGGCAACGCCGAAGCCTGCCTTTGGGACCGTGGCGGGAAGCTTTGGCGGGATGGCGCCCGCTAGCAAGGCGAGTTCGCCCACGCCCGCGCCGAAACCTGCGGAACCGGCGGTGGCCGAGCCTTCCGCTGCTGAGGACATGCCAGATCGGGATGATGTAGAGACGCTGCCAGAAGCAGCTTCCATGGCAGCTCCGACAGTGACCGCCGAGGAAGAACCGCTGCCTCTCGAAGCCGCGGTCGATCAGGCTGTTTCCGAGGAAGAGATCGTGCTGGAGGCTCCGCCCTCCATTGCGGATGCTCCCCTCGTACACACCAATGTTACCCCGCTGCGCGCGTCCGAAGATGAGGCCGCAGACGAAGAAGCGGCTGCAGCCGAGCGCCCCTATTCCGAGGATATTCGTCCCACGCGTGAGGCCCCTCCCGCCGCGCCAACCCGCGGTCCCAGCCTGTTCGAGCGCATGACGTCGATCGGCAAGGGCAAGACGGAAGCGAAGCGTTCCCGCGACGACCTTTTTACAAGTGAAGGTGAAAAGGAAGAATCAAAGGGTGATGATCCGCTGGAAATCCCCGCATTCTTCAAGCGACAGGTGAACGACTAGTTCGCCCTGTCTATTTTGCTCCCTCTCCGGAAGGGGAGGGGGTGTGCAGCGTAACCCCGTGCTAATTGAGATGGGCGGCCCCTGATCGGGGCGCCGTTTCGCATTTGGTTTCAGGGAGCGCACCATGCCCGGCCCCCTTTCCGGTCTTCGCATCATTGAAATTGCCGGCATCGGCCCGGGGCCATTTTGTGGCATGATGTTGGCGGATCACGGTGCAGATGTCATCCGCGTCGAACGTGCCGGTGCCAGGCCTGAGCCCCTTCTGGGCCGCAATCGCCGCTCCATCATTGTCGATTTAAAGTCGCCCGAGGGTGCGCAATTGGTCCGCCGCCTGGCGGCGAGCGCGGATGGTCTGTTCGAGGGGTTTCGCCCCGGCGTCATGGAAAGACTGGGCCTCGGTCCCGCCGCCCTGCTGCAGGATAATCCCAGGCTGGTTTACGGCCGTGTGACCGGCTGGGGCCAATATGGCCCATATGCAGATGTTGCGGGCCATGACATCAACTACATCGCCCTGTCGGGCGCGCTGCACGGCTATGGGCGCGCTGGTGAAAAGCCGACGCCGCCCGCGAATATAGTGGGCGATTTTGGGGGCGGGGGCATGCTGTTGGCCTTCGGCATGGTATCGGCCCTGCTGCATGCCGGCAAAACGGGTAAGGGCCAGGTCATCGACGCAGCCATGACGGATGGCTCCGCACTGCTTTCCAGCATGATCTGGGAATTCAGGGGCACGGGGTTCTGGCGCGACGACCGTGGCGTCAATCTGCTCGACACCGGGGCGCATTTTTACGACACATATGAAACCGCCGATGGCAAATATATCGCCGTGGGTGCGATAGAACCGCAATTCTACGCCGAACTGCGCCGCATCATCGGCCTAGGGGATGACGCCGCGCTGGACGATCAAATGAATCCGGCCCGCTGGCCTGCGCTAAAGGAGAAGCTGGCGGCGGTGTTCCTGACGAAGAGGCGGGACGAGTGGGAGAAGCTGTTCAGCAAAACAGAGGTTTGCGTCGCCCCCGTCCTGTCGATGGAGGAGGCTGCGGCTCATCCCCACAATGTCACGCGTGAAACCTTTGTAGATGTTGGCGGCATAATGGGTCCGGCGCCCGCGCCGCGTTATTCGTCGACGCAGGTCGACGCGCCGACGCCGCCGACAAAACCCGGCAGCGCTACCCGCGAGATATTGTCGGAGGCAGGGGTGAGCGAGGAAGAATATAACGCGCTGCGTGCGTCGAAAGCGATAGAATAGCTCACCGGTCCGATCAGGTGCTGCTGTTGCTGGTGTCGCAAAGACGACCTGATGGGTCATAGCGTGGCCATGCCATTGCGGTGCCGCTTTCTACCATCGCGCAGTTGAGTTCTGTACCGTCGGGTCGCCAGCACCAGGCGTTGACGCGCCCATAGCTGCGACCGGTCGCTTCACACTGCAGGCGCTGTCTGCCCGCAAGTTTGTTCAAAGCGGCCTTTGCGGCGGCGCCGCTGGCGGTTGGGCAAGGATGTCCAGGACGGCAGGTTTCGTCTAATTCCCTAGCGGCAATTGCCGTCAGCCGTATCTTGGCTCCGTTCGCGCAGTAGATCGGGCCATCGCCATCATGAACGCCAGTCACGTCGCAGGTGAAGCGGCCCGGAACCGACGCCTCGGCCGGGTTATCGAAGCGGACCGGCGTCAGCAGCAGAATGAGCGCGAACGTCAGCAGCGCCAGGGGCAGGGCGACGGCAACTGCAAAGCGCGACGTAGACATGGCTTTCGCCTGTGACAGACGTGCCTTAAGACTTCGCAAATGATTCCAGCCAGATTGAACCTGTCGCGCACCCGCGTGCGGCTTCGTTCGTCCTCGGCAAAGGTGGCGCTGGCACCTGCCAACAGGGCAGTGCCGCGAGTTTTTGAAGGATGTGCCGAATGAGCAATATCGTGACGCGTTTCGCACCTAGCCCGACGGGCCGCCTGCATGTCGGCAATGTGCGTACTGCGCTGATCAACTGGTTGTTTGCCCGCGCGAATGCGGGACGATTCATGCTGCGCCTCGATGACACGGACCAGGCGCGATCCCGCCCGGAATATGTCGATGCCATTCGCCAGGATCTGGGCTGGCTGGGCTTGTCGCCGGATGGTGAAGTGCGGCAATCCGATCGTTCAGCGCTTTACGATGCTGCCTTCGATCGTCTGGTGGCGGCCGGTCGCATCTACCCGGCCTATGAAACGGCGGAAGAACTGGACGTAAAGCGGAAGGTGCAATTATCGCGTCGGCTGCCGCCGGTTTACGACCGTGCCGCCCTTCGCCTGTCGGAAGAGGATCGTGCGCAGTTGGAAGAGGCGGGCACGAAACCGCATTGGCGCTTTCGGTTGGATACCGACGCGGCGATCGAGTGGACCGACCTGGTCCGCGGCCCAGCGCATGTCGATCCGGCCTCGCTAAGTGACCCCGTCGTGCGCCGCGCCGACGGATCCTATCTCTACATGCTGCCCAGTGTCGTCGACGACATTGACATGGGCATTACGCATGTCGTGCGGGGCGAGGATCACGTCACCAATTCCGGCGTTCAACTACAGATGTTCGCGGCGCTGGATGCCCCGCCGCCGCGGTTCGCCCATATAAGCCTGCTGACAGGCGCGGAGGGCGGCAAGCTTTCGAAACGTGCCGGCTCCCTCGGCATGGACGAAATCCGTGCTCTGGGGATCGAGCCGGTAACGATTGCTGCTTTGCTGGCGCGCATCGGCACATCCCGGTCTATTGAACCGGTCGACGATCTGAGCGCGCTGGCGGAAGGTTTCGATTTCACCACCTTCTCTCGCGCGGCGGCCAGGTTCGATGTTGCCGATCTGGTCCCGCTGAACGCAAAGATTGTTCACGGGCTGGATTATGACCGGGTAGCGGACCGCCTGCCGACCGGCATGGATAAACCAGCCTGGATGGCGCTGAGGTCGAATGTAGAGATTGTCGGCGACGCCGCCGCGCTTTGGCAGCTCGTCACCGGTCCCGTTGATGCGCAATTTACGGCGGAGGATCATGAATTCTTGACCGCTGCGCGCGAGACACTCGCAGCGCTCGATTGGTCCCATGACATATGGCAGCGGTGGACCACCGAGCTGAAGGCGAAAACCGGCCGTAAGGGAAAGGGTTTGTTCATGCCGCTGCGTCAGGCACTGACCGGGCAGGACCACGGTCCGGAGATGGCGGCGCTATTGCCCTTGATTGGCCGCGAGCAGGCGCTGGCGCGACTTGGGAAAGCAGGAGCGTAAGGAAGCCACCTTATATCTGGGCCACCTGATATCTGGTCGTCCCCAAAAATGTGGGAATGACCAGATATCAGGGCTTTGGCTGTGCTAGCTGAGCAGCCTTCGCCAAATGGGGCTCTAGAGATCCAGGACCAGCCGCGTCGGATCTTCGATGGCTTCCTTCACCCGTACCAGGAATGTAACGGCCTCGCGTCCGTCGATCAGGCGGTGATCGTAGCTGAGCGCCAGATACATCATCGGCCGGATGACGACCTGGCCGTCGATGGCGACGGGGCGGTCCTCAATACGATGCATTCCCAGAACGGCCGATTGCGGTGCGTTCAGAATGGGCGTCGACATCAGACTGCCGAATACGCCGCCATTTGAAATGGTGAACGTACCGCCCTGCAGTTCGTCCAGCTTCAGTTCGCCATCGCGGGCACGGCGGCCGAAATCGCCAATTGCCTTCTCGGTTTCGGCAAAGGTGAGAGCATTGGCGTTCTTCAGGATCGGAACCACAAGGCCGCCCGGAGAGGAAACGGCAATGCCGATATCTGCATAGTCGCGATAAACGATATCGTCGCCGTCGATCATCGCATTGACGCTGGGCACGTCCTGCAGCGCCAGGGAACATGCCTTCGTGAAGAACGACATGAAGCCCAGCCGGACGCCGTGTTTTTTCTCGAACGTGTCCTTGTACTTCTCGCGCGCCTCCATGACGGCGGTCATGTCGACATCGTTGAAAGTCGTCAGCATGGCTGCTGTATTCTGCGCTTCCTTCAGGCGGGAGGCGATTGTCTTCCTGAGGCGCGACATGCGCTTGCGTTCTTCGTTGCGGCCCCCGGCAGGGGCGGGTGCAGCCGAGGAAGAGCTGGAACTAGAGGCTGCGGGCGCGGATTTCTTCGCCTCTGCGCCCTTGTCTCCACCGGCGATGGCGCGCTGCACGTCTTCTTTCAGCAGGCGCCCTCCCTTGCCGGTGCCCTTTATGTCGGCAGCGTCAAGCTGATGTTCGGAAAGGAGGCGCTTCACCGCCGGCGACAGGGTGTCGTCGCCCGCAGCGCTGTCGTCGTCCTCGGCTGCTTTTGTCTCCGCATCGGCCTCCGGAGAGGATGTCGATTTCGCAGGTGAATCCGCTTTCTTCGCGGAGGCGGACCCATCCTTGCTGCCGCCAGCGCCTTCCTCGACGCGCGCGATGATGGCGCCCACCTCGACCTCGTCGCCGACCTCAGCCAGCTGTTCCGACAGGGTGCCGGCGACAGGCGACGGGACCTCGACGGAGACCTTATCGGTTTCCAGGCTGACGATCGGCTCATCCACCGCCACGCTGTCGCCCGGCTGTTTCAGCCATTCGCCGACGGTGGCTTCGGTAACGGATTCGCCGAGGGCGGGAATGGAGACATCGATGGGCATTTTCGAATTCCTTGGATCGGTTGCCATATTCTGGATCAGGCGGTCAGCGCGTCTTCGACCAGTTGTTTCTGTTGTGCGGCATGACGGCTGGCAATGCCAGTGGCGGGCGCCGCGGATGGCTTGCGGCCGGCATAGATCGGCCGCTGGGGCTTACTGTCCGCGCCGTCGAGCGCACGTTCGATATAATGTTCGGTAAAGAACCAATAGCCTTGGTTCTTTGGTTCCTCCTGCGCCCAGACCACCGTTTTCAGGTTCTTCATCCGCTTCAGGCGAATGACCAGCGGGTCCAGCGGGAAGGGATATAGCTGCTCGATCCGAACGATGCTGGTATTCTCAAGCTCGAGTTCGTCGCGGCGTTCCGCAAGGTGGTAATAGACCTTGCCGGTGCACAGGATCAGTCGCTCGACCTTTTCATCGGGAATGTCCATGCGGTCGGACATGATACGCTTGAAATGCGTATCGCCGGAAAGCTCGTCGAGCGTTGAGGTCGCCGCCTTGTTACGCAGCAGCGATTTTGGGGTGAAGATCACCAGCGGTTTACGGAAATCGCGGTGCAACTGTCGCCGCAGGACGTGGAAGTAATTTTCCGGCGTCGTCGCGTTGACGACCTGCATATTGTCCTCTCCGCACAGCTGCAGGAAGCGCTCGGGCCGGGCGGAACTGTGTTCCGGTCCCTGACCCTCATATCCGTGCGGCAGCAGCAGAACCAGACCGTTGGATCGCAGCCATTTTGCCTCTCCGGAGGCGATGAACTGGTCGATGATGATCTGCGCGCCATTGGCGAAGTCGCCGAACTGCGCCTCCCACATGACGAGGGACTTGGGATCGGTCAGCGCATAGCCATATTCGAAACCAAGGACGCCATATTCGGACAGCGGACTGTCATAGACCTTGAAGGCGTCATCCACCTCCCTCAGCGGGACGTACTTCTCGCCGCTGGCCTGATCGGTCCATACGGCGTGACGCTGGCTGAATGTACCGCGGCCGGAATCCTGCCCCGACAGTCGGACGCCATAGCCTTCCGTCAGCAGCGATGCGAACGCCAGGGATTCCGCCGTTGCCCAGTCGATCCCGGCATTTTCCTTCACCGCCTTCACGCGCGCATCCATCACGCGCTTCAGGGTTTTGTGAATGGTGAAATTTTCCGGCACCGCACTGATCTTCGCCATCAGGTCGCGCAGCTTGTCGGCATCAACGCCGGTTATGGCGGCGCGGCGATCGCCTTCCTCTCCGCCCGGTAATCCAAGACCGACCCAGCGCCCTTCGAACCAGTCCGCCTTGTTGGGCTTGTATCCTGGCGCAGCCTCGAAACTCTCTTCCAGTGAAGCCGAAAACTGATCTTTGACGCCCTGAATCCAGCTGTCGTCGATCAGTCCTTCTTCCTTCAGGCGGTCGGCGTACATCTGGCTGACATGGGGTTTGTTCTTGATCGATTTGTACATTAGCGGCTGGGTAAAGCTGGGCTCGTCACCCTCATTGTGGCCAAACCGGCGATAGCACCACATGTCGATGACGACATCGCGGTTGAAGCGGGTGCGAAATTCGGTCGCGACCTTTGTGACGAAGGTCACCGCCTCCGGATCGTCGCCATTTACATGGAATATCGGCGCCTGCACGATCTTGCCCATGTCTGACGGATAGGGGCTGGACCGACCGAATTGCGGGCTGGTCGTAAAGCCGATCTGATTGTTGATGACGAAGTGGATGCAGCCGCCGGTATTATAGCCCTCAACGCCTGAAAAGCCGAAACATTCCGCCACGACCCCCTGCATGGCGAAGGCCGCATCGCCATGCAGCAACAACGGCACAACCTCGTCGCGCGTCAGATCGCCCCGCAACTGCTGAGCGGCGCGCGTCTTGCCCAGGACGACAGGATCGACAGCCTCCAGATGCGACGGATTTGGCGTCAGCGACAGATGCACCAGATTGCCGTCAAATTCCCGGTCGGTTGAGGTGCCCAGATGATATTTCACATCGCCGGAGCCGCCGACGTCCTCCGGGTTCGATGATCCGCCGGCAAATTCATGAAAGATTGCCTGGAAAGGCTTTTGCATGACATTGGCGAGCACGTTCAACCGGCCGCGATGCGACATGCCGATGATGATTTCCTTGGCACCGCCAGCGCCGCCATATTTTATGATGGATTCGAGCGCGGGGACCATCGCCTCGCCGCCGTCCAGGCCAAATCGCTTGGTGCCGACATATTTTCGGCCCAGAAACCCCTCAAACTCTTCGGCTTCGATAAGCTTGTTGAGAATGGCCTTCTTGCCCTGTGGCGTAAAAGTGATTTCCGTGTCGCGGCCTTCGATACGCTCCTGAATGAAGCGGCGCTCCGTCCGGTCGTTTATATGCATGTACTCGGTGCCGACATGGCCGCAATAATTCGACTGCAGGATAGGCACCAACTCGGCAACGGTCGTCGCCTCCAGCCCCATGACACCACCAAGGTGCACGACGCGATGCTGATCGGCGCCGATGAAGCCGTGATGTTCCGGCGTCAGTTCCACCGGCATTTCCCGCTCCGTCAGGCCCAGCGGATCCAGGTCGGCCGCCAGATGTCCGCGTACACGATAGGTACGGATCAGCATCATCGCGTTCAGGCTGTCGGTTGCCGCTCGCCGGATATCTTCATGGCTGATTTCCCGCCTTTGCGGGTCAGCCTCCGCCACGGCGCCGGTCAGTTTTGGCTTGGGTGCTGCTTCCGGCGTCATTTGCGTGGGGTCGAGCGCGGCAGTCAGCTCGTCGGTCGTCGCGACCGGCCAGTTTTTCTTCTGCCAGGATGGACCAGTCGAATCGGCGATCTTTTCCAGTCCGGCAAAGTATTCTTGCCAGCCCGCATCGACCGAGACAGGATTTTCCGCATATTTGCGATACAGCGCCTCGATAAATCCCGCACCGACGTTTTCCAGACGTTCGTCGAGGGGTGGATTGTCGTCCAGGGCCATATTCGCAATCTGCCTTTCAATTGGCTGGTCGGGCGCGTTCCGCCCCTTATTTCCGGGCGTCGCAATTCGTGGGTTCACTTAGCGTAAGGGGGGTCTGCTTCAACCGGGTTAATCGCCTTTTGATCACGCATCGGGCGTTACCCGGACACGTTCGACGCGGCGCTCATCCGCGGCCAATATCTCAAATCTCCAGCCCTCCGGGTGTTTCAGCGTCGTACCGACGGAGGGAACCTCTCCCGCCAGCATAAAGATCAGGCCGCCAAGTGTGTCGATATCGCCGTCGACGGCATCGACTAAATCGCTGCCCAGCCGCTCCTCCAGCACGTGAATGTCCAGGCGTGCATCTGCCTCATACGCGCCATCCGGCAGTGCGACGATGGATTCCTCTTCCGGATCGTCATGCTCATCCTCGATGTCGCCGACGATTTCTTCGACGATATCCTCTACTGTCACGAGGCCGTCCGTGCCGCCATATTCGTCAATGACGATAGCCATGTGCGTCCGCCCCGCCCGCATCCGCGCGAGAAGATCAAGCACGCGCATGGCGAAGGGAACAAAGAGGACGGGCCGAATGATGGCGTCGAGACGCTGGTCCGCATTGCGTCCGTGCGCAGCCAAAACATTATAGGCGTCCTTGACATGTATCATGCCCAGGACGCTGTCATAATCGCCATTATAAATGGGCAGGCGGCTGTGACCTGCCTCGGCAAAGGCCTGCACCAGCCCGGCAAAGCTGCCGGACGCCTCGAAGCCCATGATGTCGCTGCGCGGCACCATGATATCGCCCGCGCGACGCTCGCCGAAATCGAGCAGGTTGCGCAGCATAGTGCGTTCGTCGGAACTGAGGTCGCCGGCGACGGATGTGTCGTCGGCGCCATGTTCATCCAGCGCCTCCTCAATGGATTCGCGAAGCGTTGCATCGCCGCGCCCGAACAGCAATGTCTTCAGGAACCGCATTGCAGGGCGATTGGGGGTCTGGTCAGGCGGCGACGATGCCATGTCTATTGGTCCTCTGCCTCGTCCGGCGCGGCAGGGCGTTCGGCATAGGGGTCGGCAATATTCAGTTTTTTCAGAATGTCCGTTTCCAGCCGCTCCATCACGAGCGCATCCGGCTCATTCTCATGATCATAACCGATCAGATGAAGCGTCCCATGCACGATCAGGTGCACAGCATGATGTTCCAGGGAAACGTCCTTTTCCGCCGCTTCGCGCGCGCAGGTTTCATAGGCCAGGATGATGTCACCCAGCAGAACCTCGCCATCGTCCGAATTGGTCATCGCGGGCAGCAGATCCGCCTGTACCAGCGGAAAGGACAGGACATTGGTCGGCTTGTCCTTGCCCCGATATTGCGAATTGAGTGTCCGGACCTCCGCATCCGTCGACAGCTTCACGGAAACCTCAGTGGTCAGCCGCCCCTCCACCAGATGGGGGTGCTGACTGGCGAGGAGAGCCGCGCGCACTGCGGTCGCCGCGCGTTCCCGCCACGCTAAATCGGGCCAGTCATCGCCCTCCGTACTCGCTTCCACCTCAAGCATCATTGCCCTCATATGCGGCGACGATGCGTGCGACGATGGGAGCGCGAACGACGTCAGCCGCGCCGAAGCGAACCGTCGCAGTGCCCTCGATCCCCTCCAGCTTTGACACGGCGTCGGCCAGGCCAGAGCGGCCTGGGTCGGGCAGATCCACCTGCTTCGGATCGCCGCACACGACCATGCGGCTGTTTTCTCCGAACCGCGTCAGGAACATCTTCATTTGTTGCGGCGTCGTATTCTGCGCCTCGTCGAGAATTATGAACGAATTGGCAAGTGTGCGGCCACGCATGAAGGCCAGCGGCGCGATCTCTATCTCGCCAGAGGCGATGCGGCGCTCTACCTGATCGGACGGCAACATATCGTAAAGCGCGTCGTATAGCGGCCGCAAATAGGGATCGACCTTTTCCTTCATGTCGCCCGGCAAAAAGCCCAGGCGCTCGCCGGCCTCGACGGCGGGGCGCGACAGGATCAGCCGGTCGACGCTGCCGGTGATCAATTGTGAAACTGCCTGAGCGACTGCGACATAGGTCTTGCCGGTACCGGCTGGCCCCAGGGCAAAGATGATCTCCTCTGCAGCGAGCGCCTGCATATAGTGCAATTGCATCGGCGTGCGCGGCACGATCGTTTTCCGGCGCGTGCGAATGACCACTTGCGGGCGTTTTTCCCGCTTTCTCTCAATACCCTCCAGCAAGGGAGCGTCCGCCATGGCAATGGCCGTTTCCACATCGGTTACCGACACGTCGCTGCCCTGCATCAGTTTCTGGTGTAATTCCGTCAGCACGTCGCGTGCCCGCGCAATGGCTTCGGCATTGCCCTCGATCGTGACCTTATCGCCGCGCGCGGCGATATAGACACCAAGCCGGTTCTCGATGGCGATCAGATTCTGATCATATTGGCCAAACAGCGGGCCGAGCAGTTCCGGCCGATCAAATGCGATGTCGAGCCGTGCCGCATCATTTGCCGTAACGACGTCGGGAGAAGAGGCCTTCCGCTTTGCCATTATCGGCCTCGTCCCGCACAAGGGCGGTCGTAACCACGGCCGTTCTGCCGAGGAGCGCTGCTCTTTCCTGACACTGTTCGATGCTGAAGCCGGTCCAGCATGACCACAGATATTGTCACTACGCCGCCTTTCTTTCCGCAAGAACGCCCGACAGGGAATTGGGTCCCGCGCTTTCGATGCGAACGTCGACAATCTCTCCTGTCTTCGCGCCGTGCGCGTGCAGGTGAACCGACTGCAACCAGGGGGTCTTTCCGATCAACTGTCCCGCATGCTTGCCGGCCCGTTCCAGTAGCACGCTTGTCCGCGTACCGACGCTGGCCGCGTTAAAGGCAAGCTGCTGTTCGTTCAAAAGCGCCTGAAGTCGCTGCAAACGGTCCGATTTCACCTCCTCGGCAATTTGATCGTCCATGTCTGCGGCCGGCGTTCCGGGACGCGGGCTATATTTGAAGCTGTAGGCCTGCGCGTAGTTCGTTTGGCGGACGATCTGCAGCGTATCCTCGAATTCCGCCTCCGTCTCTCCGGGAAAGCCGACGATGAAGTCGCCGGAAATCGCCATGTCCGGGCGCACCCGGCGCAGGGCAGCGATGCTTTCCAAATAGCTCTCAGCCGTATGGCTGCGGTTCATAGCCTTCAGGATGCGATCATTCCCCGACTGCACGGGCAGGTGCAGATAGGGCATGAGTTCCCGGATTTCGCCGTGGGCAGCGATCAGTTCCCCGGTCATGTCGGCGGGGTGGCTGGTGGTATAGCGGATGCGGTCGATGCCGGAAATGTCCGCCACTTTCGCGATCAAATCGGCAAAGCCGGTGCCCGCGCCGTCATCATAGGCATTCACATTCTGGCCGAGCAGCGTGATTTCCCGTGTACCGCCGTCCGCCAGCTTGCGCGCCTCCTCCAGCAGGGTCGCCGCCGGGCGCGAAACTTCCGCGCCGCGTGTATAAGGCACGACGCAATAGGTGCAGAATTTGTCGCACCCCTCCTGAATGGTCAGAAAGCGGGAGGGCGCCGCCTTGCGCGCGGTGCCGAGCGCACGGAATTTCGCCAGCGTCGGCAGGTCGGTATCGACCGGACGCTCGCCGCGCGTCGCGCTGCCGACCATGGCGGGCAGGCGGTGATAGGCTTGCGGTCCGACGATCAGGTCGACGCCGCGCGCGCGGGCTGCAATCTCCGCGCCCTCCGCCTGCGCAACACATCCCGCCACGGCGATCATCGCCTTGCCGCCTTCGCGCGACCGCCCCGCCTTCTCGATACGGCCGATTTCGGAATAGACCTTTTCGGACGCCTTTTCACGGATGTGGCAGGTGTTCAGGACGATAAGGTCCGCTTCGCCCTGTGTCGACGCGCGCGACAGGCCGTCCGCCTCCAGCAACTCGCCCATGCGCTCCGCGTCATAGACATTCATCTGGCAGCCGTAGCTTTTGACAAAATAGGATTTGGGGGCAGTCACGGGTGCCGCGCGGGCTCCGTCGAAATAGGGTGATTCGTCATGCAGGCTTAATATAGTCGCGCATTGCGCGCCTGTAACCCCTTGCGACCGTAGCTGAGACGGCGCGGGTCAGTTGCTTGCGATCTTCAAACGCGGCGGGGTCCAGCGGTTCATGAAAGATAATGTCCACGCGCACGGCACGCAGGCGGAGAAATTGCTTCACCGAATCCTCAATGGCGAAATGCCCCAGCCAAGCGATTTGAGGGAAGCGGCCGCGCACCACCGGCATGGACCTGACGCGCGTATAGGCGATGGAGACAGGCTGGATGCGTACATGTTCCAGCTGCCCCTCGGTCAGACCGGAAAGCAGCGAGGATTTGAAGGGCAGGGGGCGTCGCAGGTCCCCCGTCGTCCCTTCGGCGAATACAACAACGCTGTCGCCTGCATGCAGTGCGGCGGACAGTTCGCTTGCTTGCCGCGCAGCATCGCGGCGGCTCTCCCGCTTCACGAACAGCGTGCGCTGCTGCTCGCAAAAGAAGCGCATCATTCGGCTCTGGCCGATTTCCTCTTTTGCGACGAACCGCGCACGCATCAGACAACCGAGCGCAGGGATGTCCGCCCAGCTGATATGGTTTGGAAGATAAAGGACGGTTCCACGCGCGCGGCGGCCATGCGTTTTCACGGTGATGCCGCAGGCCCAGCATATCAGGCGATGAAACGCCTTCGGCAACCACGGCTGGTGTTGCGGAAACAGTTTCCTGATCAGCCAGTTGGCAGGCACGAGAAGCAGTGCGATGAAGAGAAAAGGCGCAATCCTCTCCCAAGGGATACGATGATGCGCCTCACTATCGTACGCCACAGGATCAGAAGGATGGTCCATCAAAAGATCGGTCGTGTCGGTCAGAAGGGCTTCCGATTCTTGACGTCTGGGCGGTCGTCATTTCGCTACGATAAGCCAGGATGCCCCGGCGGCGGGGCGCAGGACAGTCCCTTCGCTCAACGCACAATGTGTTCAGGTCGATCCCTTTTTCAGCGCCCCGATGCAGGGAGGGCTGCTTCTTAGTCCGGCAGAAAAGCGTGGCTTTTTCCGCAGCGCATCCGGCCAGGGATAAATCCGCGCCCCAAACCCGGACGGTTAGGGGCGCGAGATGAGGCTACTTCTTGGGGGCGGCGCGGCCGCGCGTCTTTTTCGTGCCCAGGCCGATCTTCTTGGCCAGTTCGCGGCGCTGCTTCGCGTAATTGGGGGCGACCATGGGATAATCGGAGGGCAGGTTCCATTTGCGACGATAATCGTCGGGGGTCATGCCGTAGCTTGTCATCAAATGCCTTTTAAGCATCTTCAGCTTCTTGCCGTCTTCAAGGCAGACAATATAGTCGGGCTTGACGGATGCACGCACAGAAACAGCGGGTTCCTGCTGAACTTCTTCCTGCGTTTCACCACCAAGTTTCGCCAGCGTCGTGTAAACCTGTTCGATAAGTGTAGGCAGATCGCTAACTGCGACCGTATTGTTTCCGACATGGGCGGAAACGATTTCCGCCGTTAGTCCCATCATATCTTCGTGCGCGTTCAGTTCGTCGTCCATTGCAATTTCCTGTATTCAATTTGATGGAGGCGGGTAAGGCCCATAATGGGCGCATATGTCTCCATCAGAGAAAAAACGCAAATATTAATTCAAGCAGAAATGATCGGCAGTTCACGTTTCATCGTTACCGCATCATGTGCATGCCCATCCATGCCCCGGTAATAGGCAGTACGTTGACCAACTTCGCAAAATCCTGCTGCACGATAAATATTGAGTGCAGGCAAATTATTCTTTCTGACTTCCAGGTGCATGAACCGGGCACCATTATTTACAGCGTGACCTGCAGCACGCAGTAATAGTTCACGACCAAGGCCTTGGCCGCGTTCCTTCGGATGTACGGCAACAAGTAACAATTCGGCCTCATCCGCAGCGATACGGCTGAGGGTGAAGCCGAGGGGGGTATCGTTTCTGCTTGCGATTTCCGACCAGGCGTGAGGCTGCGACAATGTGCCCGTCAATTGGGAACTGGACCAGCCCTCCCCAAACATTGGATCGAAGGCCTCCCGGGCGAGAGACGCCAGCAACAGGGTGTCGCGGGCTGTGGCGGGGCGGAATTGCATGGTCATCGGGCGGCGGGGGGCTTCGCGTCCGGCGGGCGCACGTAAACCGGCGTCGCATCGCGCGCCGACAGTCGATCGGCTGGTAGCAGGCGTACATCAGTTGCATCGGGAATATGTGCGCCGAGATTGCGCACGCCAGCAGGCAGCATGATCAGCGGTACACCCGTACCAATCGCCACCTCTGCATCGATCGCGACGGAAGCCGCCGGTATGGCAAGGATGTCGCCGACGGGAGACGTGCCCGTAAAATATTGCAGGAACACTTCGCCCCTGCCGCCGTCAAGCACGACGGCGATGCGGCTATCCCGGGCGAGCTCTGACGCAGCGCGGGCCGCCAGCACCTCCGTCGACAGAAATCCATTAACCGGCACGCCCCAAGCGAAGGCCAGCGCCTTTGCAGCGGCGATCCCGACGCGAATCCCGGTAAAGCTGCCCGGCCCTACCTCGACGGCAATGCGGTCGATGGCATTGCCGCCAACCAGATCCGCAATCATTGGCACCAGCTTTTCGGCGTGTCCGCGTCCGATGACGTCGTGAACGCGGGCCGTGACGCGGCAATCCTGGATCAGCGCCAGAGAGCAGGCCCGATGTGCGGTGCCAATCGCAAGAATCATCCTTCCGGCTACTGAATCTCGCAGGCTTCGTTGAAGCTGAGGCGCGGCGACCGGGGGAAAAGGTTTTCCGTCGTGCCGTGCCCCAGCGAGCAGAGGAAGTTGGGGCGAATGGTGGTGCCTTCAAAGAAGGCCTGCTTCACCTTGTCCTTGTCGAACCCGGACATGGGGCCGCAATCGAGGCCCAGCGCCCGAGCGGCAATAATCAGATAGGCGCCCTGCAGGCTGGAATTGCGGAATGCGGTTTCCTCGATCAGCTCGGGGCTGCCGGTAAACCAGCTTTTCGCATCGGCATGCGGGAAGAGCTGGGGCAGCTTTTCATAAAATTCCATGTCCTCGCCGATAATGACGGTGACCGGCGCCGACCGGATTTTCTCCTGATTGCCTTCGGAGGCGCACTGAGCCAGTTTTTCCCGCGATTCCTCGGACTGGCAGAAAACCAGACGTGCCGGAGAGGAATTGGCGGATGTCGGCCCCATGCGCATCAACTCGTAGATGGCGTGCAATTCCACCTTGCTGACCGGCTTGTCGGACCACGCATTATAGGTACGCGCCTCCCGAAAGATCAGGTCTAGGTCGCGGTCGCTCAACAAATGATCGGACATGAAAGCCTCCGTTTCGATTTTGCATCGCGGATAGCCACAGGTTCCGACACAGGCAACCGGCTTGGTCCAGATTTAGACGACCGGGCCTAAACGGCGCGCACTTCCTCCACCTCTGGAACGTAGTAACGCAGAAGATTCTCGATGCCATTCTTCAGCGTCGCCGTGGACGAAGGGCAGCCGTCGCAGGCGCCCTGCATCTTCAAATAGACGATGCCATCCTGAAACCCGTGGAAGACGATGTCGCCACCATCGCCTGCGACGGCGGGCCGCACACGCTCGTCCAGCAGTTCGGTAATCTGATTGCGGATATCGGCCGTGTCTGGATCCTCGGCGATCGCGGGCGCTTCATAGCTTTCGCTTTCGATGATAACCGGCGCGCCGCTTGCAAAATGATCGACGATGATCGCAAGGACTTCTGGCTTCAGCTGCGCCCAGTCGGCGCCTGCCGGGTCGCGGGTGACGGAAACGAAATCGGCGCCCAGGAAGACTCCGGTCACATCTCCCAGAGAAAAAAGCGCATTCGCCAATGGCGACGAGGCCGCCTCCTCGGGGGAGGTGAAGTCATGGGTCCCCGCAGGGCTGACTTGCCGGCCTGGCTGGAACATCAGGGTGGCGGGGTTCGGTGTGGTCTGCGTCTGGACGTGCATGATGAAATCTCCGTTCGCCCCGATGTGGCGATTTGGCAGGGCGGCTTCAAGCGGGCGGGTGCTGTGCGCCTTCCGCACGTCCGGTGTTTAGGCGCGGTGTCCGGTCAGACGATCAATCGCCTCCTCGTCGAGGGCGCCCGGCACGATGATGACGACGGCGGGCAGGGCGCCAGCACGTTCGCCGGAAAAATGCTGTACCAGTGTACCGGGGGCGCCCTTCGCCGCTGCGCCCAGCACCAGTGCGGACAGGGTTGGGTCGTCGGCGAGAGCCTTTGTCACCTCATCGACCAGCTTGCCTTCGCGGATCAGCAAAGACGGACGAATGCCGGACATGGCGATGACCTGCTCGGCGGCGCGGCCCAGCACCGCTTCGGCGTCTTCCTGCGCTTCCGCCTTGATCATTTCCTGAACACTGCCCCATTGCAGGAATTCCGGCGGCGCGATGACGTGCAGTAATGTGATGGAACCTGACATGGTCTTCGCTCGGCCTGCGGCATAGCGCAACGCGCGGGCCGATTCCTGGCTGCCATCCACGACCAGCAGATATCCCGGCCCCGTCAGGCTGGGGGCGGCGGGGTGCAGAACGTCCTCATCGCTCATTGCAGGCCGGCCCGGATTCGCGACAGGGAGCTTACCGCGCTACGCACCAGATAGGCCTGCTCGGTACGGTCGGCGTCGGTCAGAAACATCGGATCCTCGCTCGCGACGCGGTCCAGCGTTTCTATGGCTTCCACCAATATGGAGGTCAGTTCGCGGTCGCGCAGAACGGGTTCGAAATCGCTCTGGACGCCGCGCAGCAGGATTGCCGCAGCATAGGCCTTGCCGCGCACCTCTTGATAATCGACCGCAGCGATGCCGGCATCGCTGCGCAGGGCCGCGTCAAATTTCCGAATGTCGTTGGTCAGGCGTCCCCCGATCATTGTGACCAGCTGGCGCGCATTATTTGCCCCGGTCAGCCGCTCCGCATCGCCCTCCGACAGTCGGCTATTATAGCGGGTCAGTGCTTCGGCTGCGTCGCGCATATGCCCTTCCGTGCTGCCGCCGATGAAGGGAAAATCACCGTGTAGCCAATCCCGGTCGGGGCCGACCGAAAAATCGTCGGCAACATCCATGAGATCTTCGTCGCCACTGGACCCCAGCACGGTCGCGACACCGGCAAGGACTGGATAGATTCCCCTTTGCAGGGCGGGCATCTCGGTCTGGAAAGCGGTTGGGCGCAGCCAGCTATTGTTCGGGCTCCATCCTGCACGACCCAGCTCCGCCTCAGTCAGCGCCGCCAGCGATCCGACGGTGACGCTGCCGCCGGGCGGCAGGGCATCTACGGAGGGGCGCAGCGTCAGGTCAGTCGACGTGTCCTCCAATATCCACCCCAGGATGCCCCAATAGAAAATAAGGAACAGGATCAGGGCTGCGAGGCCCAGTAACCATCGTGGCACCCCCGCCACCCGCGCGGGCAGGCGCGACCGCCCGGTTTTTTCCTGCCGCTCCAGCGACCCGGCGAGCCATTTTCGGCGAAGATCGGCAAACATGGCCATCAGGCGTACTGCGCCGCTTGCTCGGCATAGGCCGGAATGATCCAGTCCGCCGGCTCCTCGGCGGCTGCGGCGCACCATTCGACCAGCCATGGATGGTCCAGGACCGCGTGCATATACGCCTGTGCCTCGCCAGACGGTTTTACATCATAAGTCCGAAAACGCATGACGATGGGGGCGTACATCATGTCCGCTGCGCCAAAATCGCCGAACAAAAAGTCGCCGTTCCGACCGAATCTGCTCCGGGCCTCTGACCAGAGAGCCACGATCCGCTCCACGTCCAGTTGCGTACCGTCCGTCAGGCGATAGCTGGGATAATGGGCGAGCACGTCCATCGGGCATTGCTGTCTGAGGGAGGTAAAGCCAGCGTGCATCTCCGCCGCGATTGAGCGGGCAAAGGCGCGCGCTGCTTCATCGGTCGGCCAGAAGCCGCGGTCGGCATGGCGCTCGGCCAGCCAGTCGATAATGGCCGAGGACTCCCAGACGGCGATGCCGTCATCCCAAAGCGTAGGCACACGCCCGGACGGCATCACATTCGGATCTGCGGCCTTTTCCTGCCATTCGGGCGTCCGTAGCGGAATCACCATTTCGTCAAACGCCTGGCCGGATTGCTTGGCGGCCAACCAGCCGCGCAGGCTCCAACTGGAATAACGTTTGTTGCCGAGGATGATTTTCATGGCGGTAACGTCTAACTTGCTTTCGGGGACATGGAAACGCCGTTCGGGCGTTCCTGATTCAGTTTAGGCCCGTGTCTCAGGCCAGGGTTTTAGATGACAGGTGGACGGAAATGGTAGATTCCACATTTGACGCGCGTTCGTTTCGCGACGCTCTCGGCAGCTTTGCTACCGGCGTCACGGTGGTGACGACGGTCGACGCCCAGGGTCACGACGTGGGCCTGACGGCGAACAGCTTCAATTCCGTCTCGCTGGACCCGCCGATGATATTATGGAGCTTGGCGCGAGCCTCCCGCAACCTTCCCGCATTCAAGCAGGCGGATCATTTTGCGGTTCACATCCTGTCCTCGCAGCAGCAGTCCCTGTCGAACAGGTTCGCGACCAGCAAGGCGGACAAGTTCGCGGGGCTGGATTTATCGCGGGGTGACGGTGGCGTGCCCCTGATCGACGGATGCGCCGCACGTTTCGTATGCCGCACGGCGCATCAATATGATGGCGGCGATCATGTCATCTTTGTCGGGGAGGTGCTGGAGTTCACGCAGGCTGGGTCGGCGCCGCTGATTTACCATGGCGGCGATTACGTCCTGGCGGCGCGCATTGCCGACGCCCTTTCGGCGGACGGCATGTCGACCGAGGATTATAGTTTCGATCAGGATTTCGTCGGCCATTTGCTCGGTCGGGCACGGTTCCAAATATATCAGGATGTTCGTGTCGTTCTCGACCATCATAAGCTCAGCGAGGCGGATCATGTGCTGCTGTCTGCGCTGTCTGCGCGGGATGGCTGGGCAGAGGCGGATATGGACGATCTGATTGAGGCCGCCGCCGCGACAGAAGGAACAGCGGAAATCGACAGGCTGGTCTATCGCGGCATGATTGAGCGGCGTGGCGATGCCCTGTGGATCACGGACGCCGCACGGGAGGCGCTCAAGGAGCTATCCGACGCCGCAAAGTCCGTTGAGGCCCACGTAGCAGACAGCATGACGGCCCACGAATTGCTCGCCCTCAAGAATCGCTTGAGAAACCTGATCCATGCGACGTCGGCAGAGGGATAGGCGACGTGCCCCCCTTTTCCGGAAAAACGTGGTCATAAGCGATATGATTTTTCCGAACGGCGGGTGAATTTTTGGCAGGCAGAGACGTCGGTTCGTGGAGGCGATCAGACCGACCTCCCCTGTCTGTTGTCCGGTCGCGATGCCTTCGGCTATTCGTCCCGTCCTACGACGACCCTCATATCCGAGAGTGTGAAACAGAATGGGCCACCTTCCCCGAAGGAAAGATGGCCCATTGAAGTAAGGCTGTTTTGTTGCGGTTAGCTGGCAATCGCCTTGCGACGACGACGTGCGGCGGCAATGCCGAGTACGCCGAGGCCAAGGAGACCGAGGCTGGCGGGTTCAGCGACTGGCAGTTCGAACGGGCCACCCGGGACATCCAGGAGGAGCTCGCCAATCTGCAGGTCGAGCGCATCGCCGGGGCTGATGCCAGCGCCCGAGTCGAGCGTCAGCGTGAAAACATCCGAACCCGTCAGGAAGGACGTGTCGAATTCCAGCATGACGTCGCGAACGAAACCGAATTCCGTATCTACGAGCGCGGCATCGGTATCCTGCTCGACGCCATTCAGGCTGAGCGTGAAAGTGCGCGGGCGATCCGCGAACAGTTCGCTAAGCGTCAGGACGCCGGTGGGGCCGGTCACGCCAGCCGAAAACAGGCCGGCCACATCATAGGACAGCGACAGGATCGACGTAACGCCGGTGTCGTTGGACAAGGAAAATTCGAAGCTGCCATCCCGCACGACCGTACGCGCCGACGCTTCGGAGGGCGCGCCATTCGCGTTGCCGTCGACCGTCAGCTGCGTCGTGCGGTCAAACTGATTGCCACCAACGGTGATCATCTCGTTCGACGTAACGGTGGAGCCGCTCGTTGCCAGCGGAGAATTGGAAAGCTCGGTTTCGAAATCGTCCAGCGTGACGACTGCGGATTGAGCGGCGGTTGAAGCGGCAAGTGCCGCGGCTACGCTAATCAAATACTTCATTTTTCGCACCCTTTTGGAAAGCTATTATTACTCGGTCAAACATTTACCAGGCGAGTCGAAGCCGAGGGTTGGTAACGAAAGGTAAACGAAACGTTTACGTTTTCCAAGCGATAAATTCGGCAGTTCGCCTTGTTAACACGAGTTAAAGTGCTGTTCAGAAAGTGGGCAGCAGCCCGTGCCAAATCTGTCCCATGTTTTTTCCACGGCCCCCGTCTAGTGAAACCGCAGTGTCGCCGTTAAAGCGTTCATCCCATGGGCGAAGCGACCATTCACGATGAACGAACCGATGAGGGGCGGCGGCTAACGCTGCACGGACGATTGACCGTGCGTTTCATTGAAAAGATTTCGCCGCGCCTTCGGGAAATGGAAGATGATCCTGTTCCCATCGTTCTCGACCTGAAAGACATGAAGCGCGTCGATACGACCGGTGCGTGGGTGCTTTATCGTCTTATCGAAAATCGCCGCGAGCACGGGTATGAAACCGAACTGGCCGGCGCAGATGACCGCATTCAGGGCCTGATCGAGCAGGTCGGCAAGGCGAATCAGACCGTAAAGATCCGACCGCCACAGATGCAGCGCCGATATGCGGTGCTGGCCCGCATCGGCGGGTGGATAGAAGGAGGCGTCCACCAGTTCGGGACGTTCCTTGCTTTCTTGGGCATGACGATGCTCGCGCTGGTCAAGAATCTGCGCCATCCCCGACGGCTGCGCTGGCTTGCCATCATGCGGCAGGCGGAGGTGGTAGGGGTCAGTGCGCTCGGCATTGTCGGTCTGATGAGCTTCCTTGTCGGGATTGTTATTGCGCAGCAGGGGGCGGTACAATTGAGGCAGTTTGGTGCCGAAGTGTTTGTCATCAATCTCGTCGGTCGCATTACCTTTCGCGAACTTGGCGTTCTAATGACGGCCATCATGGTTGCCGGCCGCTCCGGCAGTGCATTTGCCGCACAAATCGGCTCAATGAAGCTGGCCGAGGAGGTGGATGCCATGCGCACCATCGGCATGCCGCCAATAGAGGTCCTGGTCCTCCCCCGGCTTCTGGCGACGACGATCGCCATGCCGCTGCTGGCGTTTTATGGTGCCATCATGGCAATTATCGGCGGTACGCTGATCAGCTGGCTGCAGCTTGGTATCCCCCCGGTGACGTTCATTCTTCGTATTCAGGAGGTGGTACCAATCACCGATGTGTGGGTTGGCCTGATCAAGGCGCCGGTGTTCGGAATCATTATCGCAGTCACCGGCTGTTTCCAGGGAATGCAGGTTTCCGGGAACGCCGAGGAAGTCGGCTCTCGAACCACGGCTGCGGTGGTGCAGGCGATCTTCCTTGTCATCGTGCTCGATGCCTTCTTCGCGATTTTCTTTTCCGTGCTGGGTTGGCTTTGATCATGGCAGCCGAAACAGCCGACATTGAGGATCATGAGGGGCCGATCATCGAGGTGAAAGGCCTGGTCAACAGATTTGGCGAACAGGTCGTGCATGACGGCCTCGATCTGACTGTGGAGCGCGGGGAAATCATCGGCGTCGTCGGGGGGTCCGGTACCGGTAAGACGGTGCTGATGCGGTCGATCCTCGGCCTGCAAAGCTTTACGGCAGGCGACGTGCACATTTTTGGAAAGCCTGTGAAAGGACTCGGCGAACAGGAGGAGCTGGAGGTTCGCCGGCGTTTTGGCGTCCTGTTCCAGAATGGTGCGCTCTTTTCCACTCTTACGGTTGCCGAGAACGTGCAGGTGCCGCTGCGCGAATTTCACAAGATGTCGCAGGAATTGATGGACGAAATCGCCGGCTATAAAATTGGCCTGACGGGTCTGGGGCCGGAGGCGGGTCCGAAATATCCCAGCGAGCTGTCGGGCGGTATGCGAAAGCGCGCCGCTTTGGCCCGCGCGCTGGCGCTCGATCCGCGCCTGCTGTTCCTTGACGAGCCTACGGCGGGGCTCGATCCGATCGCCGCTGCCGCGTTCGACGAATTAATCCTGGAATTGTCGGAGGCGCTGGGGCTGACGGTGTTTCTCATTACGCACGATCTCGACACGCTTTATACGATATGCGACCGCGTCGCCGTACTGGCGGACAAGACCGTCCTTGCCGCCGCACCGATTGAGGAACTGCTTGAAATCGACCATCCTTGGATACAGGAATACTTTAAGGGCCCGCGCGGACGTGCGGCATCGGCCGCCAAAACGGCCAATCGCAACAGGGAAGCGGCAACCGCCTGATGGAAACGAAATCCAGCCATATCCTCGTCGGCGCGACGGCGCTCGTCCTCTTCGTCGCGCTCTTCGCCTTCATTCTGTGGATCGCCCGCGTCGATACCGGCAATGAGAAAAGATACGACATCTTCTTCGCCTCCGTCAGCGGTCTGGCGCAGGGCAGCGCAGTCAATTATTCCGGCGTTCCCGTGGGCAGCGTGCGGGAAATCGCGATACTTCCCAATTCTCCGGAATTTGTCCGCGTCCGCATTTCCATTCGCGGCGACACCCCCGTCCTTGAGGGTACGACCGCAACGCTCTCTTCGGTGGGTTTCACCGGTGTAGCCATCGTGTCGCTGGAGGGCGCGGTAAAGGGCGCGCCGCCCATTACCGGTGACGGGCCGTTCGGCGTTCCCGTCATCCCGACAGCGCCCGGCACGCTTGATTCGCTGCTGAACGCGGCTCCGCAATTGTTGGAACGCGTATCGACGCTGACGGAGCGGCTGGCCCTCATTCTGGACGAACAGAACCTTGAAACGATTTCCGGCATTTTGAAGAATACGGAAACGATCACCGGCGCAATTGCCTCGCGTGATGGAGATATAGCGCAGACGGTGACAGAGGCGCGCGCCGCCGTGGCGAGCATGTCGCGCGCCGCAGACGAGATCGCTAAGCTTTCCGCAACCACCAACGAGCTGCTCGACAGTGAAGGCCGGCCGATGATGGCGGACCTGCGCGAGACGCTTGCCAGTGCGAACACAGCCCTTGCCGAGATCGAAAGCGCCGCCGCGACCGCCAATGGCAGCCTGGATCAGGTGAATCAGCAGACCCTGCCTCAGGTCAACCTGCTCGTCCGTGATCTCAGGCAGGCGTCCACGTCCTTAGGCGCGATTGCGGCCAAGCTGGACGAAGATCCAGCCGGGGCGCTTCTGGGCGGACGAACCCTTCCCACATATGAACCGCAGGAGGCGGAATGATGCGCGCCGTTCGATGTCTTCCCGTCATTCTGGCTGCCGGCATCGCCACCGCCTCTTGCGGGCCGTTGGTTCAGCTGGGCGGCAATAATCCCGTACCAGATAGTCTGCTGACGCTTGCGACGACCGCGCCAACCGTCGCGGAGCCGACCGGTGCACCGGTCCTGATCACACTGCCAGACGTACCCGGAAAACTCCGGACGACGCGGGTGGCCGTGGTGACCACAAACAATGAGATCCAATATCTGCCTGCCGCTGGCTGGATCGAGCAGCCGAATATCCTCTTTCAACGTGTGCTACTCGACACGTTCGAAGCGCGGACCAGCCGCCCCGCGCTCGATGAGCGCAGCATCGATATCGTTCCGGCGGCGCGGCTGTCAGGTAATCTTGCTGCATTCGAACTCGATGTACGCGGCGCACCGCAAGTGCGTGTCGGGTACAACGCCACGCTGACCACCCCCGATGCGGGTTTGATCGCGACGCGCCGGTTCGAGGTGGTTGAGCCGGTTTCCGTAGAAACAGGGCCTGCCGTTGCTGCGGCATTGACCGTGGCCGCGAACCGGATTGCTGTTGAAATTTCCGATTGGGCTGGCGCCGCGACGTCGACGGCTCCTTAGGGAACCAGCCGCCACCCTGGCCGGTTGCTGCTTCAACAAATTCGTACAGGGAGAGTATCGTCATGTCCGCACCCCGTCAGCAGGGCCGCAAAGCCCGGCTCGTTGCCCTCGCTGCTGTGTCATCCCTGGCGCTGTCCTCTTGCGTGGGCAATTTCGATCCAAACAACCCGCGCCAGATCAGTGCGTCCGAACGCCAGTCGGGCGCGCAGGCGCATCCACAGATCCTCGCCGAATTCGGTGGTGCCTATGATGGCCCGGGCACCGACATGGTGCAGCGCGTCGGGAAGCAGGTTTCGGTAGCATCCGGCCTCGCCACGACCGGCGAGGAATGTACCGTGACGCTGCTGGATAGCCAGGTCGTCAACGCCTTCGCTATCCCCGGCTGCTACACATATGTCACGCGTGGCCTGCTCGCGATAATGGAAAACGAGGCGCAGCTCGCCTCCGTCCTGGGCCATGAGGTCGGGCACGTCGCTGCACAGCATTCGCAGAGGCGCCAGAACGCGGCCCTTGGCGCAGGATTGCTTTCCGTTCTGGCGGGTGTCCTGACCGGCTCCGGCCAATTGGCGCAGCTGGCGGGACAGGTGGGCCAGGTCGCCACGCTGAAATATTCGCGTGATCAGGAATATCAGTCTGACGATCTGGGCATCCGATATATGTCGGAGGCGGGGTATGATCCCTATGAATCCGCAGACATTCTGGCGTCGCTCGGGGAACAGTCTGCGCTGGAGGCCCGCATCCGCGGCCAGGATGAAGCGGCGCAGATTCCTGCCTGGTCGCGCTCTCACCCGCTCAGTTCCGACCGCGTCGCGCGTGCAAACCAAAAGGCTCAGGAAACCGGGCTGTCTCCCGATCAGCTGGAGGAGGGCACAGCGCCCTTCATGAATGCGATCGACGGAATGCTTTATGGCGACTCGCCTACTCAGGGTTATGTTGACAAGCATCGCTTCCGGCATCCGCAATTGAAACTGGCGTTTGAAGTTCCGGACGGTTTTTATCTCAACAACAGCTCTCAGGCAGTTGTGGGAACCAGCGGATCTTCACAGACGCAGATCCAGTTCTCCGGCGGTCGCCTGGCTTCAGGCGCTAGTATCTCGAACCATGTGGATCAGGTGTTCCAGGGCCTTCTGGGGCAATCGGCGTCGCAGGCGCAGTTTACCAATGTGCAGACCACGACGATCAATGGGATGTCGGCGGCCACGCGTCAGGCGCGCGTGCCGGTGCAGGGCGGTCAGGCAAATGTGACCGTCGTCGCATATCAATTCGATGCCAATACGGCCTATCACTTCATCTTCCTCAGCCCCGCGAACGCGGACGATTCGCGCATCGTCAGCCAGACGGCGCAAAGTTTCCGGAAGCTTTCGAATGCTGAGGCGGCGCAATTGCGACCTAAAATTATCGATGTTGTAACCGTGCAGCGCGGCGACACGATTTCTTCATTGGCAGCGCGCATGGCGTATGATGATTACAAGGTCGAACGCTTCCGCGTGCTCAACAGTCTGGGCGAAGGCGACCAGTTGCAAGCGGGGCAGCGGATGAAGATCGTCGTCAACGGCTAGAGATCGGGACGACCGTTCAGGTGGGCAACGGGCCAGCGCCGTTGTAAACAGATGACAAAGAAAGGGGCGCCCGGTTATCCGGACGCCCCTTTTTTATTTGGCCCCTAGGGTTCGATAATTCGCAGGGCGTTAAGGCCGTGCGTCTTCGCCCTTAGCTGCCAGCGTTGGTCATGGCGGAACTTGCGTTTGTCATGGTACCGCTGATCGAGCTGCCCAGGCTGCTCATGGCGGAAATTGCGGCGACGGCGATCAGGGCGGCAATCAGGCCGTACTCGATCGCGGTTGCGCCTTCTTCGTCGCGACGGAATTTACGAATGAAAGACATCAGAGTTCTCCAACTGGTTAGTACGTACTAATTGTCTCCAACCCTGTCCTCGGCCGGGTCAGTACGTAAATCTATACGGACCCGCTCTTACGTATCTCTTAACTCGGTTGGTTATTGAGAAGTTAATCTTGTTAGACATCGAATAGGCAGGAAATTTGGCGCTCGAACGCTCGTGTGCCCGGTCGAGCGGGGGTTCAGCCCATCCGGCTCGTCGTTTCGGTGCTGACGCGCCCCCACATGTTGAACAGGCCCTCACCAAATGAGTTGAAGCCGGCGATCGCCGCAATGCAGATCAGAGCTGCCAGCAGGCCATATTCGATGGCGGTGGCACCGGAATCGTCACCTGTCAGTCTTCTTAGAACGCGCCGCATGGAGCCTCCGGGGGGAATGGTCCGAACATTCGCCACAGCCATATTGCGCGTTTCTTAATATTCCTTTGGCCTTGAGGGTGGTGCTTGCGTTAAGCATAGGCATGCCCGAACTTCCGACAGTCCTGGTCAGCGCAGCCGCGCTGATAGATCGCGATGGTCGTGTGCTGCTGTGCCAGCGCCCGCCGGGAAAGCATTTGGCCGGTACATGGGAATTTCCGGGAGGAAAGGTCGAAGCCACCGAAACGCCAGAGGCTGCGCTGATCCGCGAATTGTCCGAGGAACTGGGTGTCAACACGCAGGAATCCTGTCTTGCCCCGACAGGGTTCGCCAGTCATCGCTATGACAGTTTCCACCTTATCCTGCTATTGTTCGCGTGCCGCAAATGGACGGGGACGCCGCGCGGGCTAGAGGGGCAGGCGCTGCAATGGGCGCGTGTGCCGCAGATGTTCTCGCTCGACATGCCGCCCGCGGATCGGCCGCTGCTCGGCATATTGGACGCGCTGATCTAGGCCGTCGCCAATTCCAACAGAATGTCCCACTGCTGTTCGCTTACCGGCATAACGGACAAGCGAGACTGACGGACGAGGGCCAGATCGTCCAGCCTCCCATCGGCCTTTACCTGTTTCAGTGTGACGGGCGCGGGCATGTCGCGCTCTGTCTTCAGGTCTACCAGACCCGATTTCGGATCATCGACATCGTCATAGAATTCGCGCGCGACCGAACAGATGCCTACGATCTCCAGCCCTTTGTTCGAATGATAGAACATGACCTCGTCGCCCTTTTTCATGGCGCGCATATTATTCAGCGCCTGCGGCGAGCGGACGCCATCCCAGGACTCGACCCCCTTCTTTTTCTGGTCGTCCCAGCTCCATTTGAAGGGTTCCGATTTTACCAGCCATTTCGCCATCAGCTCGCATCCTCCTGCGCTTCCGGGCGGGCGGCCTGAAAGGCGTCCAACTGCATCAGGCGCTTGTCCATCTCGACGAGCGCCGGATAGGGCTCCAAGTTCATGCGGAACCGCCGTGCATTGTACATTTGCGGCGACAGGCACACATCCGCCAGTGTCACGGTATCGCCGAACAAATATGGTCCCTTTGACGCGCTCGCCAGTTCCTCCAGCGGTCGCAGCCCAGTATCGATCCAATGGTGATACCAGGCGTTCAGGGCGTCCTCCTCCTGGCTCAGGTCGTTTTTTAGATAACGCAAAACGCTTATATTATTCAGCGGGTGCACGTCGCACGCGATGATCTGCGCTGCTGCGCGAATATGCCCACGGCGGGCGGCGTCACCCGGCAGGATCGAGGGTTCCGGGTGGCGTTCCTCCAGATATTCGCAGATGGCAAGGCTCTGGTTCAGGCCGGTGTCGCCGTCGATCAGATAGGGCACGCGACCGTGCGGGTTCAACATCTTGAACCCGACGCCGGACTGGGCGCCCGCCGCCAGGTTGATGCTTTTCTGTTCGTACTCCAGCCCCTTCAGGTTCAGAACGATACGTACCCGATAGGCAGCGGAGGAGCGCCAATAATCGTAAAGAAGCCGATCGCCACTCATTGGCCGCCCATTGCGCTCGTTTCCAGGGGGACGACGTTCTGCTCTATAGTGCCGAATATCGGCTTGCCGTCGTCGCCATCCACCCAGATGCGTACCGTGTCGCCGATCTTCATGAATTCGGTGGCTGGCTTACCGTTGGCAATGGTTTCCACCATGCGCTGTTCGGCGATGCAGCTATAGCCCTTGCCGCCATCGGCGACCGGCCGACCGGGGGAATTGTCGGGATCGCGGTTGGATACCGTACCCGATCCGACGATGGTTCCGGCACACAGGCTCCGCGTCTTCGCCAGATGGGCGATCAGGACGCCCATGTCGAATGTCATTTCCTCGCCCGCCTCGGCACGGCCAAAGGGACGACCATTATAATCGACCTTCAGTGCGTGGTGCAGTTTCCCGTCTTTCCAAGTATCGCCGAGCTCGTCCGGCGTTACGAAAACGGGCGACATGGCGCTGGCGGGCTTCGACTGGACGAAACCGAACCCCTTGCCCAGTTCGGCGGGGATCAGGTTACGCAACGACACATCGTTGGTCAGGCCGATCAGCGCCACATGATCCAGCGCCCTTGCGGGGGTAATTCCCTGGGGCACGTCCGTCGTGACGACGACGACTTCCGCCTCCATGTCCAGGCCCCATTCCTCGTCCGCCAGGGGGATCGGATCGCGTGCAGCCAGAAAGCCATCGCTGCCGCCCTGGTACATCAGGGGGTCGGTCCAGAATGTTTCGGGCATCTGTGCGCCGCGTGCCTGGCGGACCAGTTCGACATGGTTCACATAGGCTGAACCATCCGCCCATTGATAGGCGCGGGGCAGGGGGGCATCGGCTTCGCGTTCGTGGAAACGTTCGCGCGGGATGGCCTCATGCTCCAGATCCTCCGCCAGCTTTTCCAGCTGTGGCCGGGTTTCATCCCAGCTGTCCAGCGCCTGCTGCAGTGTCGGCGCTATGTGAGTGGCGTCTGCATACCAGGCCAAATCGCGGGAAACGATCACCAGGCGTCCGTCCCGTCCCTGCTTCAAACTTGCGAGCTTCATTCGCTATCCCCTCCGGCAAGAATTCGATGTTCTGGGCTTTGACGGCCATTATCGGCTCAGCCTAGCACCCGTTTTCATACAACGCACGTCACCACCTGTCGGCACCGACACATATGCGCAAACTACACGTCCACCTTACCTTGGAGCAATTAGTTTCATTTGTCACCACTTGCATCGCCTAAGGTGAATCTCACGCCGATCGGGAACTGCGGTGAGGCTCCGGCGCTATTCCTGCATGGCAACGCTCGGCGATTGGATCAAACCTCACCCCACCGGAATTTACGTGGAGCCGGGCGATTTCTGGATCGACCCGTCGGAGGCGCAGCCGATGGCTGTCGTGACGCATGGCCATGCGGATCATGCGCGGTCCGGCCACGGGCATGTGCTGGCGACGCCTGAGACCCTGGCGATCATGGAAACGCGCTACGGTACCTATCCTGCTGCAACTCCTGCGGAGATGGGGGAGGTGCAGCGGATCGGCGAGGTGGACGTCAGCCTGGTGCCGGCAGGTCATGTCCTCGGCTCCGCGCAGATTGTCATGGATTATCGCGGAGAACGGATCGTCGCATCCGGCGATTATAAGCGGCGCCCCGATCCGACCTGCGCGCCGTTTCAGCCAGTCCCCTGCGACGTTTTCATAACGGAGGCGACATTTGGCCTGCCCGTCTTTCGCCACCCGGATACCGAGGAGGAGGTGCGAAAGGCACTGGATGCCCTTCACGCAAATCCTGAGCGCTGCGTCCTGGTCGGCGCTTATGCGCTCGGAAAGGCGCAGCGAGTCATCCGCCATTTACGGGATCTGGGTCATGACGATCCGATCTACATCCATGGCGCGCAGGAGCGGCTTTGCACGCTCTATCAGGATCTGGGCGTGAATCTTGGCCCGCTTGTTCTGGCGACGGGCAAAAAGAAGGACGAATTGAAAGGCAGGATCATCGTCTGTCCACCCGGTGCGCTGAACGATCGCTGGTCCAGACGCCTGCCCGATCCGATCACCGCCATGGCATCAGGGTGGATGCGTATTCGCCAGCGCGCGCGGCAGCGCAATGTCGAGCTGCCGCTTATCATTTCGGATCACGCCGATTGGGACGAACTGACCGAGACGATATTGGAAATCGCGCCGAAGGAGGTGTGGGTCACTCACGGGCGGGAGGACGCGCTGCTGCACTGGTGCATGACGCGCCAGATAAGGGCGCGGGCGCTCAGCCTTGTGGGACGGGAGGACGAAGATGACTAGTCCTTGCGCGCGGTTCCGACTAGGATAGTTGCTGGACTTGCAAGGGGTTGCGGTATGTTAATCGCGGGGGTGGCGATGTTTCTGAACTTTTTGACTGGTCTTGAACCCGCCTGATGAAGCGGGTTGGTGAACTAGATATCCCGGATCGCTTCGCGCCCCGGGTTCCCGTGGTGGTTACGCAAATCCTCGTTGCGGTCGCGGCCACGGCAATGGCGTTCGCCGTCCGCGAAAGCAGTGACCTTGTCATGCCCACCGCCGGCCCGTTTGCCCTGATCTTTCCGTCGGTTCTTTTCGCCGCTTTGTTTGCACGCTGGTTGTCCGGTCTCCTCGCTCTCATCATGTGCGTAGTGTTCGTTTGGTATTTCGTTTTGCCCGTGCAGGGCAGCTTTACCCTAGAGGATCCGTGGAATCCGCTGCGCGTGGCGGTGAATGTCGTTTCCGGCGGGCTGATCCTGATCCTTGCGGAAGTCTTTCGCCGCGCTGTGCGTCGCGCCGTTCAGGAACGCACCGACGCACTGGAAAAGCGCGACCTCTACCTTCGCGAATTCGACCATCGGGTAAAGAACAGTTTCAGCATGATCGTTTCGCTGCTGGAATTGCAGCGGCGGGAACTGGACGATGATGACCCCGCCGCCGATGCACTGGGCAAGGCCGCGATGCGTGTCGGCAGTTTCGCCCGTGCGCATCAGTCGCTCTATCGCGGCGATGGCTTGCCCGACCGCGTCGATATGAAGAGCTATATGGAGGAGCTTTGCACTTCCCTTGAGGCGAGCCTGACCCTGCCGGAGGGCATCGTTTTCCAATGCTCGGCGGAGCAGATATGGCTGCCGCGCGACAGGGCTATTGCGGTAGGACTGATCCTGAACGAGCTTGCGACAAATGCGGCGAAATATGCGTTCGTGGGGCGGGAGACCGGACGCATAGAAATCGTGTTCCGGGAAAATGAGGACAGGGAGATCTGCCTGGTGATGACCGACGACGGCGTCGGCATCCAGGATGAAGAGAGCGGCGGCGGCGGCGGCCTGGGCCAGCGCCTGATCGACGCCTTCGCGCGGGAAGCGCAGGCGACACTCTTCCAGGAAAGCTCCGCCCGCGGCACCCGCTTCGTTCTCACTCTCGCGCCGGAGCGGGAGGAATAAGCGCGGCGGAAACGAAGCGGCGTTTCACGCATTGATCGGCGGTGAAAAGAAAACGACCCGACCGCCTTACCAGCCACCTCACGACGAATACCCGGACTGACGGTATTTGCGGATCCACGTCGGCGTGAAGTCCTTTGCGGACCTTCTGGAGCGCTTGGTCTATACGAGATCGCGTAACGCCAAGATAAAGTTGATCGCCGATTATCTGCGCGGCAGCCCCGACCCAGATCGCGGTTGGGCGCTTGCCGCCCTTACCGGCGATCTGGATTTCCGTTCCGTAAAGGCAGGCCTTATCAAGACGCTGACAGAACAGCGTGTCGATCCGGTGCTTTTCAAGATGAGCCGGGCCTATGTCGGCGACATGGCCGAGACCGTCAGCCTGCTGTGGGAGCCGCCGCCGGGGGAGCAGGCGCAGGTGGAGGATGTGCGCCTGGCGGAGGTCGTTGACCGGCTGATGCACCTTGGCCGCGCCGAAGCCCCTGCCGCGATGGCGCATTATCTCGATGTGCTCAATCCCAGCGAACGTTTCGCGCTGATAAAACTGGCGACCGGCGCATTGAGGATCGGCGTGTCGGCGCGTCTGGCAAAAACCGCTCTGGCGCAGGCGTTCGATCTCGACGTCGACGCGGTTGAGGAGGTCTGGCATGGCCTGGCGCCCCCCTATCCGGAACTGTTCGACTGGGGGGAAGGGCGGACAGCGCAGCCGACGCACGAGGATATTCCCGTCTTTCGCCCTTTCATGCTCGCGCACCCGCTTGAGGATCTGCAGGTCGACCTCGCCGATTATGTGGCGGAGTGGAAATGGGACGGCATTCGGGTGCAGCTCAACCATGTAAAGGGCGACACGAAGCTGTTCAGCCGCACCGGCGACGATGTGACCGGCAGCTTTCCGGACGTGGCGGAGGCGTTCACCGAACATGGTGTGATCGACGGAGAACTGCTGGTCCGGGGCGAGGCTCAGGGCGGTGTGGAGGGCGGCGCAGCCAGCTTCAACGCGCTGCAACAGCGACTAGGCCGCAAGACAGTGACGAAAAAGATGCTGGCAGAGGCCCCGGCCTTTGTGCGCGCCTATGACATTCTTTTCGACGGCGCAGAGGATTTGCGGGATCTGCCGTGGACGGCGCGGCGGGAGCGGTTGGAGGCATTCGTGGCGCGGCTGCCGTCCGACCGGTTCGACATATCCGCAGTCGTGGCTGCCGATCATTTCGAGCATCTGTCCACCATTCGCGAGCGCGCGCGCGATGCCGCCATAGAGGGCCTGATGCTGAAGCGCCGCGACAGCCGCTATGTCGCGGGCCGAAAGACCGGTCTGTGGTACAAATGGAAGCGCGATCCCCTGCTGGCCGACTGTGTGATGATGTATGCACAGCGCGGCTCTGGACGGCGCTCTTCTTTTTTCAGCGACTATACGTTCGGATGCTGGACGGAGGAGGGCGAGCTTGTCCCTGTGGGCAAGGCTTATTCCGGCATTACCGACGAGGAGTTGCGGCAACTCGACAAATTTGTGCGCGGGAACACGATCGCCCGCTTCGGCCCGGTCAGGGAAGTGGAAAAAAGCTTCGTTCTGGAAATCGCCTTTGACAGCATTCACCACTCGACCCGTCACAAGAGCGGCATCGCCATGCGATTTCCCCGCATCCATCGCCTGCGCACCGACAAGCCTGCGGAGGAGGCGGACAAGGTCGCTACCTTGGAAGCGATGATCGTCTGATCTGCGGAGAAGTCCAAGCGCAACTTCCCCTTTCCGCCGACAGCCCGGAGTCCTACGTCGTCCCGATGCCCCTTCTTGCCCCCTATGCCGCCGATCCTGCCTTCTCGCGTGGGCGGCAATATGCGACGGACCCGTCGAACCTGCGAGACGCCTTTGAACGCGACCGCGACCGGATCGTCCACGCCGCCTCTTTCCGTCGTCTGAAGCACAAGACGCAGGTATTCGTCGCGCCCGACGGCGATCATTTTCGTACCCGTCTGACGCACAGCCTGGAGGTTGCCCAGATCGGTCGCGTGCTCGCTCGTGCGCTTAACCTGCATGAGGGACTGACAGAGGCGATCTGCCTTGCCCATGATCTCGGCCACCCGCCCTTCGGCCATGTCGGGGAGGAGGCGCTCGACGCGGCAATGCAATCCTTTGGCGGCTTCGATCATAATGCTCACACATTGCGTGTGCTCTGCGTGCTAGAATCCGCCTATGCCGACCATGACGGTCTCAATCTCAGTTGGGAGGTGCTGGAGGGGCTGGCCAAGCATAACGGCCCTGTGACGGCTCCGACTTGGGCGCTGGCGCAGATCGACGCCGCCTGTCCGCTCGACCTTGGCACGCGGGCGGGGCTGGAGGCGCAGATCGCCGCGCTCGCCGATGATATCGCCTATGATAATCATGATTTCGAGGATGGCCTGCGCGCAGGCCTGTTCAGTCTGGAGGCGGCGCTGCAGGTGTCCTTCATCGCCGCCAATTGGCGCACCGTCGAACAGCGCCATCCCCGCGCCCCGCAGGACCGTCTGATCGCCGAAATGAAGCGCCGGCAAATCGGCTTGATGGTGGAGGATGTGCTACGCCAGACGCAGCATAATCTCGCCGACTACGGTGAGGCTGGCCATGCCGACGTCATTCGCGCCGCGCCGGAGCAGACGGCGGCATTCTCGCCGGAAATGGCGGCGGCCGAGCGTGAAATGAAAGCGTTCCTTTACGCCAACATGTATCGTCACCCCGCCAGCATCGGTCCGCGGACAGAGGCGGCGGACACGATGACGCGCCTCTTTACAGAAATAAGCGCCAATCCCGCCCGCCTGCCGGAAAGTTGGGAACGAACCCTGCCAAAAGCGCAGCCCGAACGCGCCCGCCACATCGCCGACTTCATCGCCGGCATGACCGACCGCTATGCCCTGCGGTTCGGCGAAGAGTTGCAGATGTTTCGCTAAAGGTCGCCGCGCTTGCGCGCTGCTCAGCCCAGATCGAACAACAGCAGTTCGGCGGGGGCCTTGGCCTTCACGGCAACCTCGCCCACTTCCTCGATTTCGGCGCCATCGCCTGCGGACAGGGACTGGCCGTCGATCTGCACGTCACCCTTCATCACCTGAACCCAGGCGCCGCGTCCGCTGCCCAGCCCGTGCGTCGCCGTTTCGCCCTCCCCCAGGCGGGCGAGCAGCAGCCGTGTGTCGGATTGCAGAGGCACGTTGCTGCCCTCCCCTGCAATCACGCCAAAGCGGTTCTCGACCGAGGGGGCATCGATCTCATGCTGGCTATAGCTTGCATTCGTGACAGGCCGGTCCGGCTGGATCCAAATTTGCAGCAGATGCACGGATTCGTCCGCTGGGTTCATTTCGGAATGGGTGATGCCGGGCCCGGCATACATGTGCTGGATTTCGCCGGGATGGATGATCGACCCGTTGCCGAGAGAATCGCGATGCGCCAGACCGCCGGTCAGGACGATGGTAATGATGTCCATATGCGCATGATTATGCGGCGGAAAACCGTTTTTGCCGGCGATATGGTCCTCGTTGATCACCCGCAGTGCGCGAAAGCCCATACGCGCTGTGTCGTGAAAATTGCCAAAGGAGAAGCTGTGTCGGCTGTCCAGCCAGTCGATCCGCGTGCGGCCACGCAGAGAGGATTCATGGATCTTCATCATGTTACCTTGCTCCTCTTCGCAAAGCGCGGGTCCCGCCATCGGCCCGAATCCATGATTCCGGCCAGAACGGCAACCGCCCGCTCGACATCGTCCATCGAGTTATAAAGCGGTGCAAAGCCAAAGCGAAGTGCATCGGGGGTACGAAAATCGCCAACGACGCCTTCGGCAATCAGGGCCTGCATGATCTCAAAGGAGTGGTCATGGGCGAAACTGACATGGCTGCCGCGCTGTGTCGCATCGCGCGGAGAGATCAGCGTCAGATCGGCGCATTTGGCCTCCACGCCCTCAATAAAGGCATCGGTCAGGATATGCGAACAATGCACGAGATCGCTGAAATCCGCCTCTCGCATCAACTTCACCGCTGCTTCCAGCGCCGTCAGGCTAATCATGGGCGGCGTCCCGGCGCGCCAGCGGGCAATATCGGCTGCCGGTTCATAGGCGTCGGTAAAATCAAAGGGCGCGGCATGCCCCATCCAGCCGGACAGCGGCGAGGCAAGCTTCTCCTGAAGATGTCTCGCAACATACAGAAATGCTGGCGCCCCCGGTCCGCCGTTCAGATATTTATAACCGCAGCCTACCGCCAAATCGGCGCCCGCATGGTTCAGATCGACAGGTACGGCCCCAACGCTGTGGCTGAGATCCCACAGTGTTAGCGCGCCGACCGCTTGCGCAGCCTTCGTCAGGCCGTCCATATCGAACATTTCTGCCGTCTTGTAATGCACATGCGTCAGCAGCAGCAGTGCGACCTCGTCTGACAGCGCGTCTGCCATGTTTTCCCGCCGGACGAGGCGCAGTTCCACATCAGGCCGCAGCCGCTTCAGCCCCTCGATCATGTAAAGGTCGGTGGGGAAATTGCCGGGCTCCGACAGGATGATGCGGCGCCCGGGCTGGGCGACGAGCGCCGCGGCCGCCAGCTTGAAGATATTCACCGAAACGGAATCCGCGACGACGACCTCCCCGTCCGCCGCGCCGATCAGCGGGGCGATCAGGTTACCGACGCGTTCGGGAGCGCCGAACCAGTCATGCTTGTTCCAGCTAGCGATCAGATCTTTGCCCCATTGGTTCCAGGTCATTTCCCGGATCGCCAGGGCAGCGTCCCTAGTCAGCGGGCCAAGGCTGTTACCGTCCAGATAGGTGACGCCCTCTGGCAGTTCGAAACGGTCGCGAAAGGCGGCGGCGGTCACCACAAGCCTTCCTGTTGTATGGCTGACTTCACAGCGCGGTCCTTACCGTCAGCAATTCCGGAAAGAAGGTCTTTGCCACGACCTCGGCCAGATAGGGCACGCCCGGTGTTCCGCCCGTCCCCGGCTTAAAGCCGATGACCCGCTCGACTGTCTTCAAATGGCCGAAACGCCACAATTGGAAATGATATTGCAGGTCGACCAGCTTTTCCGCCAGCTCGTACAGGTCCCAATAGCGATCCGGTTCGCGATAGATGGCCAGCCATGCCGCCTCTATCTCCGCCGATGCCTGATAGCCTTGGGTGAAATCGCGCTGCAGATGCGTCCCCGGAATATCCAGCCCGCGACGGGAGAGCAGGCGCAGCGCCTCGTCGTACAGGCTCGGTTGCCGCTCCGCCGCGCGCAGCAGTTCGTAATCGGTGCCGCGCCCTTCATGCACTGCCGTCATCTTCGGGTTCTTGTTGCCCAGCAAATACTCGATCAGCCGGTATTGCGCCGATTGAAAGCCGGAGGAGGTGCCCAGATGCGGACGCACGACGGAATAATCCGACGGCGTCATCGTCGACAGTACCTCCCAGCTCTGGATCAGCTGATGCTGAATCCGGCTGACACGCGCCATCATCTTGAACGCAGGGTTCAGATCGTCTGCAATAATTGCAGCGCGGGCGGCATTCAGTTCGTGCAGGGTCAGCTTCATCCACAGTTCGGACGCCTGGTGGATGGTGATGAACAGCATTTCGTCATGCGCGTCGGAACGGGGCTGGGTGGCCGATAATAGCTGGTCCAGACCCAGATAGTCGGAATAGGTCATGTCGGCGCTACTCATGTTCGCAGGGCCTATTGCAAAACACTTCCATGCGAAAGAGGACGGGGCCATCCGTCCGGTCATTCCCGCCCGTTCTCGAGAAAGAGTATAATGTCGCGCAAGAGCCCCGCAAAATTGGAAGTCCGGAACGCCATACCGTCCGACGTGCCAGGCATCGTAGACCTGATCGGCCAAGTCTATGTCGGTGTCGAGAACTACACGCCCGGCATGATCCGCGGGCAGATCAACAATTTCCCGGATGGCCAGTTTCTGGTCATCATGGAGGGTAAGATCGTCGGATATTGCGCGTCGTCGCGCATCGACGAGGCGGTGGCTCTGGCGCCGCATGACTGGGAAACCATTTCGGGCAATGGCTATGGCAGCCGCCATGATCCCACCGGCGACTGGCTTTACGGCATCGAAATGGTGGTGGCCGCAAAGCAGCGCGGCCTGCGTATCGGCAGACGGCTTTACGAAGCGCGCCGGTCTCTCGTCGAACGGCTTGGCCTGAAGGGCGTGGTCTTCGCAGGACGCATGCCCGGTTATGCCCGCGCGAACCGACGCTCGCGCAATCCCGTTGCCAGCCCCGCCGACTATCTGGCCGGCGTCGAGGCCGGAAAGTTGCGTGACACGACGCTGGGATTCCAGCTGAAGAACGGCTTCGAACCCATCGGCGTTCTGGAAAATTACCTGCCCGAGGATAAGCCGTCGGGCGGACACGCGGTCCACATGGTGTGGCGCAACCCATATCTGACGCCGGGTGAGGATCCCAAGTTCCGCATTCAGCGCAGCGTGCGCGGTGTCCGTCTGGCGACCGTGCAACTGCAGGCGCGGGCGGTAAAGGATTTCGAGGAATTCGTCTCCAACATCGAATATTTCGTCGATGTCGCGGCTGATTACGATGCAGATTTCGTCGTCTTTCCCGAACTCTTCACCCTTTCCCTGCTCAGCTTCGAAATGAACAAGCTGACCCCGATGCAGGCGATCGACAGGCTAAGCCAGCATACCGAACCTTTGGTAGAGGCGCTGTCGACACTGGCGCTCGCCTATAATGTGAACATCATTGGCGGCTCGCACCCCACGCGCACGGCCGACGGCGATATCCAGAACGTCGCCTATGTCTGCCTGCGCGACGGTTCGGTCCATGCCCAGGAAAAGGTGCATCCCACTCCCGACGAGGCCTATTGGTGGAACATAAAGGGCGGCGACGAGGTCGGCGTCATCCAGACCGATTGCGGCCCCATCGGCGTCCTTATCTGCTATGACAGCGAATTCCCTGAACTTGCCCGCCGCCTGGTCGACGAAGGCGCGCAGATCATCTTTACTCCCTTCTGCACCGACAGCCGGCAGGGTTATATGCGCGTGCGTTATTGCTGCCAGGCGCGCGCCATCGAAAACCAGTGCTTTGTGGTTCTGTCCGGCAATGTCGGTAATCTGCCCGGGGTGGACAATATGGACATTCAATATGCGCAGTCCTGCATATTGACGCCGTGCGATTTCCCCTTTGCACGCGACGGCATCGCGGCGGAGGCGAGCGAGAATATCGAGACACTTACGATTGCCGACGTCAATCTTGACGATCTGACATGGGCACGCGCGGAGGGGACTGTGCGAAACCTCGCCGACCGCCGCTTCGACCTTTACCGGATCGACTGGACGCGAAAGAGCAAGGCCGCGGCCCCGCCCGCGCATGGCCATCATTCACCGCACCGCGCGCCCGGCGGCGGTTGACGACCGGCAGGGGTTCAGTTGGCGTCCAGCGTATCGAGAAAATCCTGAATACGCTTGGCGTTGACGCCGAAGTCAGACTTCCCTTTGCGGGATTTGGACCTCATATCGACGCGGATCTCTCCATTGTCGGGGCTTAGTCGGATGACGATATCGTCCTTGAAGCGCAGGAAAGCCGTTGTCGCGACAGCCTCGATCTGGCCGCGCGCCGCATCGCTGGCGACGATATTCCACCCCTTTCCCCGCGCGACCGCCAAAGCCCGCGCATAGGCCGTTGCGGCATCGACATTCAGGCAGATGGAACCCAGCGTCTCATGTCGTTGCGCATGCTCTGTTACCGTCGCCGGATCGAAGTCTGCAGGCGGATCGTCCTGCAGGAAGAAGCGCGGCGGGTCCGCCAGATCAGTGGTTATGTCATTCAACATCTTATCTGATCCATTCAATCGCCCCTGATCTCGGCAAGCAAGTTGCGGATGCGCGCTGCATTTGCTCCTAGATCGCTCATGCCCATCCGCGATTTCGAACGAACGTCAACCAGTGAAGAGCCGTCGTCCCCGGGCCGCACGCGGATCACCACATCGTCCTTGAATCCGAACCAGGCCGTCGTCGCGGTCGCCTCTATGCGGCCTGCGACGGGATCGCTCGCCACCAGGTCAAGCCCTTCGTCCTCGACCGCCGCCATCGCATCGCTGTAAGCGGCTTCAGGCGCCCTTTGCAGGCGCAGCGGCTCGATATCGGGATATGCCTCTAATTGTTGCGCCGTAAAGGCGGTTTCATATTCCGCCTTGTTGGGCGCATCGGCGCGTAGCGGCAGGATTTCCACGAATTGTGGCGGGTCCTGCGTATCGGTGGTGATGTCGTGGATCGGCGGTACGTTTGCGCCTGTGCGAACGATCGACATCATGAACAGAAAAGGTGCGCCTGCAATCAGCAGGGCCAGCAATGCCAGGCCCGTACCCCGCCGCGCACGCCGGTCGATAATGATGGCAACGATAGCGAGCAGAGCGATCACCCCGGCTGCCACCGTGCCGAATTGCAGCGGCGCCATGACGCTACGGAACGGAATGCCCGCAAAACGTACCAGCGGTCCGCAAAGAAGGATGACGAGGGCGGCGACGATTGCCGCGACCAATATTATTCTGGTGAATTTTCCCGCCCGCTTCATATCGCGCCCTCTCGTGCTGGCAGGGCATGCCGCCCTTCTGCATCCTGCCTCGTTGCGATGGGCCGTCGGATCCCGATCGTCAACATGTCCTATGTTATAATTTGTATCAATCTTAGCCATGCAATTCGCTATGAAACCATAAAAATAATGGTATGTTGCGGGTCAGGGCAATCAGGGGCAAAAAAATGGGTCCGACGGAGGGGGATCAAAGCTGCCTCGTCAGCAAATTGCGTCATTTCGTTGAGCTTTCGGAGCAGGATAACGAACTGCTTATCCGGTTCGAGGAAGAGCAGCGCGAGTATAAAAAGCGCGATCTCGTCCGGGCGGAGGGAGACCCGATTGAGGATCTGTTCGTCGTCAAGAAGGGCTGGTTCATCGGCTATACGACATTGCCGAATGGAAAGCGGCAGGTGCACCGCCTGTATCTGCCGGGCGACCTGATCGGCACGCATGAGGTCGTGTGCGAGCGGGCGACCTATGATGTCGCCGCGACATCCGACGGCATTCTGTGCCCTTTTCAGAAAATCGGTCTTCGCCATGTGTTCAGTAACAGCCCGCGTCTGACCGCGCTCCTTTACTCGATCGAGGCGCTGGAGCAGGTCGCGCAGGATGATCGTTTCCGCGCAGTCGCCCGCATGGATGCAACGGGACGGCTATCCTACCTGCTGCTGCAGATCGTCAGTCGCCTTCGCCTGACCGAGGACAATATGCATGACCGGCTGAAGCTCCTCATCAATCAGGAACTGATCGGGGATATGCTCGGACTGACCGGTATTCATGTGAACCGGACCCTGAAGTATATGAAGGAAATCGGCCTGATCGATCGCACCGGCAGTGTCATCACCTTACTGCAGGAGGACCGCATGAAGGAACTCGCCAGTTTTGACGACCGCCATTACAAGATCGATACAAGTTGGTTCCCACCCCTCATCGAGTAGGCGGCCCGCGTCGGCGTTCTGGCGCCTGTCTTCAGATGCCCGCCCACCATTCATAGTCGGCGCGGTCTTCCCAATATCCGCCCTTGCCGCCGCCGATTGATGTGAAGTCCTCAACAGCCTGGATGGCCATCACATATTTGGCGTGCTTGTATCCCAATTGCCGCTCCGACCTCAGGCGCAGTGGCGCGCCGTGGGCGACAGGCAGGGTGCGGTCGTTCATGCCGTAGGCCAGGATCGTCTGCGGGTGACGCGCCTCGACCATGTCGATGCTCTCATAATAGGGGACGCCGCCAATCTCGTCGGCGCAGCGGAACATGATATAGCGGGCACGGTTCGACACCTGAGCCAGGTCCAGCAGCCGCGACAATTGCACCCCCGTCCATTTGCCGATGGCGCTCCAGCCCTCGACGCAATCGTGACGTGTAATCTGCGTCCGGGCGGGCAGGGCGCGTAGCTGCGACAGCGAAAGATTGAGTGGTCTGTTGACCAGCCCTCCAATGCTCAGCCGCCAATTTGCGAACCCCTCTGCCTCGTGGCGTGCATAGCTAGCCGACGCCGGCTGTCTCGTGCCATTGGCGCGGAAGACGGGCGACATTTCCGCCTCGGTATATTCCCGTGCCAGTGCGCCGCGCGCTGTCACCAGGCGTTGCGCGTCAAGCGTTAGCCGTTCGACCGAAGAGAGAAGATTGTTCACCGGCTTCGTCTCGCCGATGCGTTCGCATCCGGGTAGCAGCAGGCTGGCACCCAGTCCGGCAAGGATCGTACGTCGGTCAGTCATGCGGAGCCTCCTTGGGCATTTTCAGCCTTCCGGTGATCATCGACCGGATTTCGTTTATCGGCCCCGCCAGAATGACGAGCGCGATATGGATGAAGATGAACCCCACCAGCAGGAATGCCGCGATGAAGTGGAGTGATCGCGCGGATTGCCGCCCGCCGAATATGTCAAGCAGCCAGGGCCAGGCGGCGTTCATATTCGGCGACATGGTCAGCCCCGTTCCCACCAGCAGCGGCAGGATGATGAGAACGACACCGGCATAGCTGAGCTTTTGCAGCAGGTTATATTTCTCTGCGCCTCCATGCAGGAAATTCAGCCGCAAATGCTGCCTTATGTCGTGCCACAATGCGGCGGGGGTCAGTTGCGATCTGCGCGGAATCAGGTCGCGCCAGATGTGACCGTTGAACAGGCTCCAGATGAAATAGAGTAGGCCCGCCACGCCAAAGATCCACGCGCCCAGGAAGTGAAACCGGCGCCCCGCGCTCAGGCTGTATTCCGCCGGAATGGTGATCCAGTGGGGAAATGCGCGGGTTCTCACCTCCCCGTCCTTCTCGAACACGCCAAGCACGCCCGTCGTGTCGATCTCGATGCCGGCAATATTGACGAACCCCTGCCGCTCGCCCGCATCGGCACGCGCACCGATGGTTAGCCAGGGCGTGTCGAAATTGGCGCCATAGTTGCCCCAGTAAAGTTGCGGGTGCGCGTTGAAGATGCTGGCGCCGCTGCCGATGAGCAGGAATACCGCGATCACGTTGACCCAATGCCAGATGCGCGTCGACAGACGGTGTCGCTTTACCAGGCCGCCCCCGGTCGTCCTCTTCGCCATCGCCGCTGCTCCCATAGGCCCGGCGCTTGATTTAACTGAGCGCCGAGGGTGACCACAAGTGCGGACGCCGGTCACATGTACGCGAGTGCCCGGGCAGAGCCCCTGTATTGCTTTGGTATGACACCTTGGTTAGTGTGCCCGTATGATATCTAACCATTGGAGTCGTATCGGCATGTTGCGCAGTTTCCGTCGTTCTTGCATGTCTGCGGTCGCATCCGTGGCTCTTGCCGCCTCACTTGGCCAGGCCGGTGCGGCGCAGTCCGCCAGGGCCGCCGCACAAGATGCAGACCTCATCCCGCGCCATGCCCTTCTGGGCAATCCCACGAAGTCGCAGGGACGAATCAGCCCCGACGGCAAGTGGGTCAGTTGGCTCGCACCGCGCGACGGGGTGATGAATGTATGGGTCGCGCCTGCCAACGACCCCGCCTCGGCCAGGGCAATCACGGACGACGCGAAGCGCGGCATCGCCAGCCACAGTTGGACCCCCGACAGCCGTTTCGTCCTGACACAGCAGGACCAGGGCGGCGATGAGAATTTCCACGTATATGCAACCGACGTGGAAAGCGGCACCACGCGCGACCTGACGCCGGTCGCGGACGGGGTCCGCGCCGCGGTCCAGTCCGTCAGCCGCGAGCGGCCGGGTGTCGTGCTGGTCGCCCTGAACGACCGCGATCCACAGCTGATGGACCTGTATGAAATCGATTATGCTACAGGCGAGAAGAGGCTGGTGGCGGAAAATCCCGGCTTTGGCGGCTGGGTCGTCGATCATCAGAACCGGCCGCGGCTGGGCATGGTCAGCAGCGCCGGGGGCGGTGCCGACTATTTCCTCGTCGACGAACAGGGCGGCAAGGGCGAAAAGTTCATGTCCGTTGGCAGCGAGGACTATTTCAATACCCAGCCCTTCGCCTTTTCGAAGGACGGAACGCAGCTATACCTTGCGGACAGTCGCGACCGGAACACGTCGGCGGCCGCCATAATGGATCTGGAAACCGGAAAGCAGGTGGTTCTGGCAGCAGACGAGCGCGCAGACATTTCCGATATCCTGTTCGACCCGACGACGTACGAGCCGCTGGCTTACGCGGTAAACTATGAGCAGGAGGAATGGACCGCGCTCGATGATAGCGTGCGGGCCGACCTGGAATTTTTGCGATCGCGATTCGACGGACAGATCAACATCGCCGCCGCGACCGACGATAATCGGAAGTGGGTGGTCGTTGACGACGCCGCGCAGCAGCCCGGCACCTACATGCTGTATGACCGCGACGCCGGGACCCTGACCGAAATGTTCACCACTCGGCCGGAACTTGCGGACGCTCCGCTGCAGCCGATGCATCCGAAGGTAATTAAGGCGCGGGACGGTCTGGACCTCGTCTCATATCTGACTCTGCCACCGGGCAGCGATCCGGAAGGGACCGGTCGACCCAATCAGCCGGTGCCCATGCTACTTTGGGTGCATGGCGGCCCGTGGGCGCGCGATGAATACGGCTATAATTCGGTCCATCAGTGGATGGCGAACCGGGGCTATGCCGTTCTCAGTGTGAATTATCGCGGCTCCACCGGCTTTGGGAAGGATCATGTGAACCGCGCCATCGGCGAATGGGCGGGCGCCATGCACGACGATTTGATCGACGCCGTCGACTGGGCGGTGGATGCGGGTATCGCGATAGAGGACAAGGTCGCCATCGGCGGCGGGTCCTATGGCGGCTATGCAACCCTGGTCGGTGTCACCTTTACCCCGGACAAGTTCGCCTGCGGTGTGGACATTGTCGGTCCGTCGAACCTGATCACGCTGATGGAAAGCTTCCCGCCCTATTGGCGTCCCATGCTCGAGGGGACCTTCTACCGCCATATCGGCGATCCTGCTGAAGAGGATGCGCGCCAGGATCTGATCGCCCGTTCGCCGCTGACCCGCGTCGACGCGATCAAGGTGCCGCTTCTGATCGGACAGGGCGGCAATGATCCGCGCGTCACGAAGATAGAGGCCGACCAGATCGCGAATGCCATGCAGGAGAAGGGTCTGCCCGTCACCTACATCAACTATCCCGACGAGGGGCATGGCTTTCAGGAGCCTGCGAACAGGCTCAGCTTCTTTGCCGCCATGGAGGGATTTCTGGGTCAGTGCCTTGGTGGTCGTGTTGAACCCATCGGCCAGGATTTTGAGGGCAGCTCCGCGGAAATTATCGCCGGGTCCGAATTTGTCGAAGGGCTGGACGATGTGGCGGGACAGCGCGAATGAGTGCCGGTGGGAACCGCACTGCCCTTCCGACGCGTTTGCGCGTATCTATGCTGATTTACGAAGGCGGACATGACCATGGCTAGCGACACCTCCTCCGAAGCTCCGGAAGCTCCCGATGCTCCTGCCGCATTGAAGCTGGATGCTCCCGATCCCGTCGTGCGCGTGGATGCGGAGAAGGCTGCCGGTCTCGTCCCCATTGATGATGAGAAAAAGACGAAGCTTGAGGAAAATGTCGACAGCTTCATCGCTGAACTGAGCCAGCAGGATGCCAACTCGCCCGAATTCGGGCGCCGCGTGGATCAATTGACGGCCCTCGGCCGCGCCGAAATCGAGGAGGCGGCGAATTATTCCAACCGCTTCCTCGACCGCCCGACGCGCTCGATGAATTCGGAAAGCGATATCGGCAAGGACCTGACCGAACTGCGCCGCACGGTCGAGGATCTGGATCCCGGCAAGCGCGGCAAGATGCTGACCAAACGTAAATTGTTTGGCATCATCCCCATGGGCAGCAAGGCGCGGCAATATTTCGCCGGCTATGAATCCGCTCAGGGGCATATTTCCGCCATCCTGAAACGGCTTGCCTCTGGCAAGGATGAGTTGCTGCGTGACAATGCCGCGATCGATGTAGAGCGCCAGAACCTGTGGAAGACCATGGGCAAGCTGGAGCAGATGATCTTCGTCGCCAAGACGCTGGACGGAAAGCTGGAGGCAAAGGCTGCCGCTTTAGACGCCAGCGAGCCTGCAAAGGCAAAGGCGCTGCGCGAAACGGCACTGTTCTACACCCGGCAGCGCGTCACCGACCTGTTGACGCAAATGGCGGTCACCGTGCAGGGCTACCTTGCCCTCGATCTTGTGAAGAAGAACAATATCGAACTGATGAAGGGTGTTGATCGCGCCTCTACCACCACCGTCAGCGCACTTCGCACCGGCATCACTGTCGCACAGGCGATGACCAATCAGAAACTCGTGCTCGACCAGATCACCGCACTCAACACGACGACGGCCGGCGTGATCGATTCGACGGGCGAGATGCTGCGTACCCAGACGGGCGAGATTCACCGCCAGGCCGCATCGGCGACCATCCCTCTCGAAACGCTGAAGCGTGCCTTTGAAAATGTCTATGCCACGATGGATGAGATCGACAGCTTCAAGCTGGAGGCGCTGGGCTCGATGAAGCAGACCGTCAACCTGCTGACCGACGAGGTTGAGAAGAGCCGGGGCTATATCGCCCGGGCCGAGGGGGTGGAGCAGGGGAAGCTCAACGGTTCGAAACCCGCCTTCACGGCGATTGAGGGATAGGCACATGGCGGGCGCGGTCGATCAGGTTCTTTCCAAATATGACGATTTCACCACCCGTGCCGACCGGCAGCTGCGCGATCTGCAACGCAGCAATGCGGGACGCGCGGCAACCCGCCGGATAGAGGCGCGCGAACGGTCACCGTTACGGACGAAGGCAAAGCGCGCCGCGTGGATTTTCACTGGCGTCTTGCTCCTTTCGCTGCTCTTCGCGATGTTTGTCGGCAGTCTTGGCATTGACGGGTTCATCCTCCTGATCCTCGCGCTTGCCGCCGCGATCATCGTTCCTTTCCTGATCCCCGACCGCACGCGTCAGGAGCCGGAGGTGACGCAGGACGTTATCCGTAATGCCGAACTTGGCGCGCTCCCCGTGCGCGTCGAAAGATGGCTCGCTGCGCGTCGGCACGAACTGCCCTCGACCGCGCGCGTTCAGGTGGACGAGCTTCTCCTGCGTCTCGAGGTGCTGGCCCCACAGCTTGAAAAAGTGGGCGGCGATGCGCCGGTCGTTACGGACGCGCGCAGATTGATCGGAGAGGAACTGCCCCGGCTCGTCACATCCTATATCGACGTGCCTGCCAGCTATCGTGAAGCAGGGGGGAATGCCGACCGGCAATTGCATGAAGGGCTGGCGACGATTTCTGCCGAACTGAAGCGGCTTTCGGAACAGCTTGCCGCCGGCGATCTCGACCGCCTGGCAATCGAAGGCCGGTTTCTGGAGATCAAGTATAAGGCAGGCGAAGGCGTGCAATAGCTTTGCGCTGTTCCGCCCAATCCCTGTCCGCGCGGGACTAAGTGAGCCGAAGCGAGTTCATCAGACAGGGTCGGTCGGAAAGTCGACGAGATATTGTCCGGCCTCCGCATCATGCTTGAACTTGGCGCGCAGCTGGCGGACCATGCCTTGCAGAATGCGGGCACTTGCCGTGCGTTCGCTTACCGCAAAAATATCGGCTCCTCGAAATTCCTGGCTGGTCAGGGTAAGGCGGGCGCAGGTTTCATCCGTCCGCGACAGGGCGATATTGACGCTCATCTGATGGCCATCGCCCAACCGGGTCCCCGTCGCGGCAATCAGTTCCGTGATCAGGAAGGATACCGGGACTGCGGCATCCTGCCCCACGAACACACCATCCAGCGATGTCGAAATATGGGTGCTGACGCCTTCCGTCGATTCAACGCTCGTTTCCAGTCCGGTGGACAGATCGTTTATCAGGGCGGCCAGATCCACACCCTTGGTGACATCGTCGGCATATAGCCACCGATGCACGTGGGCGAGCGCCGTAACGCGCATCTGAATGGTGCCGTAGGCGCGCTGCTGCCCCGGATCGAGCGTTGCCCGCGATTTTACGCTGATGAGACTGGTGATAATTTGCAGATTATTTTTGACCCGATGATGAACTTCCCGGATCAGGCGGGACTGGGCGGCAATTGCCGCCTCGCGTTGCTTGCGCCCTGCCTTCTGATCCGCCGCGAGCCTGTCATAGGCGGCGGCGAACTCGAGGAATTCGCCTGTTGATCCCGCCCTATCGACCAGGGTGATGGTGTCATCGCCCGCCGCTCGTCTCTCCAGCCCTGCTCGCATGTTGCGCAGCGGCCTCAGGACACTTCGCCGCAGCGTCGCCCATGAAATCAGCAGCGCCGCAAGCCACATGAACGGCGGCACGAATATACCCGCGATCACGCTCCATCTGAATGGCGACAACGGCTCCGAATAATTTACTGCCAGCCCACCCAAGCGCGTTGGCGCGATCAGGCCATAGCTGCCATCCTCCTGCAGCGTCGGTACCGTCGATTCCTCTGTGATCTCCATGCCGTCCGCCACCTGAATGGTCAGTGTCGACCCCGATGGCCGCACGACATTAGCCAGTTCCGCCCGCAGGCTGCTGATCGGCACCACGCCGACGATGCTGTCGCCCTGCGGTGCGTCGCTGCCGCCCCTTACCGCGAAGATCATATTGTTACGCTGCTCAGAGAAGAACAACGCACTGCCCAGCTCTGAAGTCTGAAGTTCGATGGATCGAACCCTGTCGATCTCTACCGGCGAAAGCGCGCCTCCCTGTGTCGACTTACAAATCACATTTCCATCACGGTCGAGACGGTAAAGCGCAGAAAACAGCCGGTCCAGTTCCACGAAGCGCGACAATTCACGGGCGCACGCGCCTTCGATCCGCTCACGCGCGGGCCGCTGCAGTACCAATGCGCGAAGGACGAGGCCCCGATCCTGAAAGACATCGCTGACGACACGGGCCAGCTGTGTTCCCCTTTCCTCGACGCGCTTGATGGCATCGTCGCGCGCATTCATGAAGCTGCTGACCGACAGCAGCGCCGCCAGCAGCCCGATGGGCAATAGGGCAAGGCTGAGGGCCTGCAGAAACTGCGTCGACAGCGAACGTCCGTGGATCTCTGGTCCGGACGTCTCTGAATCATTATGTCCGGGCGCGGGGGAAGTGCTCATGGCAAGCAGCCAACAAATGGGTTATGGGTGCGTTCCGAACGGGGCGCCCGAATTTGTTGGTTGCCCTCAGCCGAGAACGCTAGTCTAAGGGCGGCGTTCGCCAGTTCGAAGTCCAAGTTTGACGGAGTCATATCACCTTATGTCGCTCGCTACGGAAATCGCCCCTCATCTTCCCTACCTGCGCCGTTATGCGCGCGCTCTGACGGGCTCTCAGGCGGATGGCGACGCCTACGTTCGTGCAGCGCTGGAGGCAATTGTCGCCGCGCCTGACAGCTTTCCTAAAGACGTTGATGCCCGAATGGGCCTTTACAGAACGTTTCACGCCATCTGGTCATCTGCGAGTGTAGAAGTCAGCGACGAGCCCGGCGACGGGTCGGAGTTCGAGCGTGTCGCCCATGAACGGCTGAAGAATATAACGCCCTTGTCGCGTCAGGCACTGCTGCTGACCGCCATGGAAGGTTTCTCGAACGAGGATACCGCCTTCCTGATCGACCGCGACGCTGACGAGGTGTCAAAGCTGGTGCGGGAGGCTCTGTCGGAGATCGACGCCCAGACGAAGACGACCGTTCTCATCATTGAGGACGAGCCCATCATCGCGATGGATATTGAAAGCATCGTTCTCGATCTCGGTCACGATGTGACCGGCATCGCGACGACACGCGACGAGGCCGTTGCCGCCGCATTCGATCAGAAGCCGGGGCTCATCCTCGCCGACATTCAGCTTGCCGACGATTCAAGCGGCATCGACGCTGTCAAGGATATCCTCGAAAAGTTCAGTGTGCCGGTCATCTTCATCACGGCATTCCCCGAACGCCTGCTGACGGGTGAACGGCCGGAACCGACATTTCTGATCACAAAGCCTTTTCAGCGGTCGACGGTCAAGGCTGCGATCGCCCAGGCATTGTTCTTCCGCTCGACCGCAGCGGTCCCGGCGTAAGTTGCGAAGGGCTTTTCAAGGCCCTATCTGATTAACTGGTTTAAGAAAGAAGTGACACATGGACGAGCGCCAAGAGGAACATGAAGAAGTTGCGAAGCAGGAAGCTCGTGCGGGCGAAACCCCGGGTATTGGACGTTATGTTCTCCTTATTTCGGTTGTCCTGATCGTGATCGGCATGGGTGTGTTGCTGGTTTTCGCCAGCTAGTATTTTAAGTTTCGAACCGACCGTTGGGGGGAAGAATGTCAGCACATCCGGCTTCGGAGCCAGTTTCCAAACCGGGCGACGAGGGCAGTGCTCTCGGGTCGGACGTTGGGGGCTATCTCCGCTCAGTATTCGCCGGTTCGGCGGCAGAGGCGTTGCCGCCCATGTTCCAGCAACTGCTGGACCGCCTGCATTCCGAACCCGCAAAGGCGGCGAAGCCCGATACCGAGCAATTGTCCGACGCCGATTTCAAGGGGGAGCTTGCCCTTGTCATTCCGCATCTGCGTGCCTTTGGTCGCTCGCTTTCCGGAAATGCCGACACCGCTGATGATCTGGTGCAGGAAACCCTTTTGAAGGCGTGGGCGGCACGACATCGGTTTCAGGCCGGCACCAATATGCGTGCGTGGACATTCATCATTCTCAGGAACCTGTTCCTCAGTCAGATGCGGCGTGCCCGTTTCAAGGGAGAATGGGACGATTTCACCGCCGCGAAGATTCTTGCCGCACCGGCGGGTCAGGACCAGCAGATCGAGCTCGCCGATCTGCAGCGTGGCCTCCTAGAGCTGCCCCAGGCACAGCGCGAGGCACTGATCCTGGTGGGTGCGGGTGGTTTTGCCTATGAAGAAGCTGCCAATATTTGCGGATGCGCAGTGGGTACGATCAAGAGCAGGGTCGCTCGCGGCCGGTCGGCGCTGGAGGCGATATTGGCTGACGGGAATTTGCCGTCGCGCACCAACAGTACGATGCAGCAGGATCCCGATGGTCCCCTGAAAAGCATCATGGGGCAGGTCGACGATCTTTCCAGCCGGTAGAATTCTATGGCCCGTTTCGCCGGGATATCCCCGGCAGCGCCACCGGCGGCGCTATTTCAGTTTTGCGAGCAGTTCCTGAAATTCCTGGGTTAGCGGCTCGTCGAGGGCATCATCATATAGTCGCCGCAGCGATGCGCCGAAAATACGATCCCTGTTCTGGTTTTCCATGTCGCGTTTCCTCTCCCGCTCTTTATCGTCTTCCCGCGCATCCCGGCCTGCAGCGTCGTCGCGCTCTTCTGGAATTTCACTCGCCATGATAATGCTAACGTCATGAACAGCCGCGCGTTCCCCTCGACCGAATGGTAACGGCGGAATCCTTCGCGGACTGTTGCAGCGAAGCCGCACTGGCCGACGCCATTGCGCTCGCCGAACGTCACGCACCTTTTCTGCGGGCGTTGATGAAGCGGCATCCGCATTGGGGGCGGGAGATTGCTGACGCGGGGCTGGCCGCTTTCATCGCGGCCCCCGTGGAGGCGGAAACCGTCGCCGTGGAGTTGCGCCAACGGCGTCAGCGGGTGGCACTTGGTACCGCGCTTGCGGACCTGTCGGGCGCATTCGATCTGGTGCAGGTCACCCGCGCCCTGTCCGATTTCGCTGACGTTGCCATAGATTCAGCGGTTCGGCAGGCCTTTGTGGAACGGGTTGGGGAACCGTCGCCCCGGGGCTTCACGGCCATCGCTTTGGGAAAGCTCGGTAGCCGCGAGCTCAATTATTCCAGCGATGTCGATCTGATTTTCATTTACGATGGCGACCGTATCGCCCGGCGAGAGGGTGACGATCCGGACACTGCGGCCGTTCGCATCGCGTGGCGTACCTCGGAATTGCTGCAGCAGCCGACGAAAGACGGCTATGTTGCGCGCGTCGATCTGCGCCTGCGCCCAGACGCGGAGGTCAATCCCGTCGCGATCCCGCTTCGCAGGGCGGAGCTATATTACCAGTCGGGAGCTTTGACGTGGGAACGCGCGGCATTTATCCGCGCCCGCGCCGTGGCCGGCGATATGGAAATGGGCGAGACGTTTTTGCGCGTGATCGATCCCTTCGTCTGGCGCCGCTCCCTCGACTATACGGCGATCCGCGATATTGAGGACATGTCGCTGAGGATACGCGATCATTACGAGGACCGGCAGACGCTGGGCCCCGGCTTCGACCTGAAGCGGGGCCGCGGCGGTATTCGGGAGATCGAATTCTTTGCGCAGGTGCAGCAGCTGATCTTTGGCGGACGCGACGAAAATCTTCGCATTCCCGATACGCCTGGTGCGCTTGCGGCGCTGGCGGATGCGGGTCAGATCGATCGGGCGCTGGCCGCTGATCTGTCGGCTAGCTACGAACTGCTGCGCAACGCGGAACATCGGCTGCAGATGCGGGAGGACGCCCAAACTCACTCGATCCCGACGCGAAAGGAGGACCGTAACGCCTTTGCCGCCCTGTGTGGAGAGGCCAGCTATGCCAGGCTTGAGGCGAAATTGAAGCCACGTCTCGATCGGGTCTCGGCAGCCTATGACGAACTGACCGCTCGTGCGGAACGGCCACCCGTGCCGCGTGGCAAGGCGCTCGCGGAATATGTAGCGAAGGCGGGCGTCGGGTCTCGACAGAGTATGGTGCGCTTGATCGACAAATGGCGCGACCGTGCCTATCCGGCGCTTCGCAGCGATGCCGCGCAGCGGGAGCTGGAACAGGCTCTGCCACTGCTAATAGACGCATTTGCCGCGCTCCCCAGCGTCAGCAATGCGCTTAATCGGTTCGATGATTTTCTGGGGCGGGTGCCGAGCGCACTGCGCTTTTTCGCGCTGATCGCAGCCAATCCCCGCCTGGCCGGTCTTCTGTCACGCGTCATGGGCCACGCACCATTATTGGCCGGCAAACTCGCGCGTCGACCGGATCTGTTCGACGCCATGATCGGCGGCGCATCGGCAGACCTTGCCACGCGGGACGCGCTTTGCGAGCGGGCGGCGGCGGTTGTGGGGGCGGCGCCGGATTTTGAACGTTCGCTTGATGCCGCGCGGCATTGGGCTGGCGAACAGCGGTTCACCATAGGTGTGTCGCTGCTGGAGGGCAGGGCGACTCCGGCGGAGGCCGCGCGTGCCTATGCCGACACTGCCGATGCGGCGATCGCCGCCTTGACCAATGCCGTCGTTGACGATTTCGCGGAGGCGCATGGACGCGTGGCGGATGGCGATCCGATCGTGCTCGCCTTCGGTCGCTACGGCGGCAGGGCGCTTACGGAACGATCCGATCTGGACCTCGTCTTTCTTTTCTCCGGGGCGCACGAAACCAGATCTGATGGACCCCAGGCGCTGGGTGCTACGGGGTGGTTCAATCGCATGTTCCAACGTCTGGTATCGGCTCTTACCGTGCCGACTGCAGCCGGGCCGCTTTATGAAATCGACACCCGCTTGCGGCCTTCTGGCGCGCAGGGGCTGCTGGCGGTCAGCCTCGACACTTTCGCGGCCTACCAGGTCGAAACTGCCTGGACGTGGGAGCATATGGCGCTGACCCGTGCCCGTCTCGTCGTCGGTCACCAGCATGAGGATGCGGTGCGTATTGCCATTCGAGCGGCTCTCGATCTGGAACGCGAGCCAGACGTTCTCCGGCGCGACGTCAGCCAGATGCGTGCCGACATGATGGCTGCGCACCCGGAAACGGGTCCGCTGGACGTGAAACGGGGGCGCGGGGGGCTGATCGATCTGGAATTCATCATTCACTATCGGCAGTTGCTGACGGGCGTGGCGCTCTCGCCGGAACTCGGCGTAGCGCTTGATGCGCTGATCGCCGACGGCCAAGTGGACGCAGCTCTGCTCGACGCGCATCGGACCTTGTCTGCTTTCCTCGTCATGTCGCGTCTGGTCGGGGATGCGATAGAAGGACCGGGCGCCGCCGCCACGCGGGCGTTGGTGGCGGCCCGTTGCGATGCCCGCGACTGGACATCTTTGAAGGCGGATATCGCCTCTGCACGCCGCGCTGTCGCTGCGGAATGGAAACGACAATTCGGAAAGGACTGACCATGGCAACCGCACCGCAAGAGGGCGAAAAGGCCCCTGATTTCACGCTGGCGGGGGAGGGTGACCGGACGTTCAGCCTGTCCGATTATTCGGGCCGAAAGCTCGTTCTTTATTTCTATCCGAAGGACGATACGCCCGGCTGCACGAAGCAGGCGATCGGGTTTACCGCCGATGCCGATGCCTTTGCCGCTGCCGATACAGCCATACTCGGAGTGTCGAAGGACACGGTCGCCAAGCATGGAAAGTTCCGGGAAAAACACGACCTCGCCATCGACCTAGGTTCCGATCCTGAAGGTGAAGTGATCGAACGATTTGGCGCCTGGGTGGAAAAGAACATGTACGGCCGCAAATATATGGGCATCGAACGGTCCACCTTCCTGATCGACCGTGACGGCACCATCGCCCGCATCTGGCGAAAGGTCCGCGTGAAGGGCCATGTCGAACAGGTGCTGGAGGCGGCGCGGGCTCTGTGAGCCGGACTGCGAGCAAGCATTTGCCCGCTACGCTCTCGGAAGCGGCGCGGGCGGTTCTCGGCATTGCCGATCCGGGCAAAAAGGCAGCGGAGAGTCGGCGTCTGGCGGCGGCGTGGCGCGCCGGAGAGATTGAGTGGGCGTTTACCGGCTCGCTGCCCGATAGGCCCGCGCGTCCGCCGCAACCCACATTGCTGCCGCCATCGCAAATGCCGCGACGGGGGAAAGCGGGGTCGCTTCGTTCCCGCATCGCGCTTCTCCATGCGCTTGCGCATATCGAGCTGAACGCCATCGACCTTGCCTGGGATGCGGCCGCCAGGTTCGGTGCCACCATGCCGCGCGCATTTGCCGATGACTGGGTTTCCGTCGGTGATGACGAGGCGCGCCATTTCGATCTGCTCGCGACGCGTCTTGCAGACCTGGGCGGCGCTTATGGCGACCTGCCGGCGCACGACGGTCTATGGCAGGCGGCGATGGATACCGCGCACGATCTGCCGGCCCGCCTCGCCGTTGTACCGCAGGTGCTGGAGGCGCGCGGCCTCGATGTTTCTCCAGCGACAGCCGAAAGGCTCGAACGCGCTGGCGACGCGGCAAGTGCCCGCATCGTTGGGATCATCTACCAGGATGAAATCGGGCATGTGCGAATCGGCAATTACTGGTTCCGATTTCTTTGCAAATCGAATGGCCTCGACCCCGTTTCGACGTTCCGGGCATTGGTCGAAAAGCACTTCACCGGTCGGTTGAAGCCGCCGTTCAACGACTCGGCGCGCGAATCAGCCGGTTTAACGAAGGAATTCTACGCGCCGCTTGAATCGGATTAACCATCTGGGCAGGTTTGACCGGTAAGCCGATCCGAATGTGGGTCATTTACGATTTGTTTGAGAGGAAATGTCGCCGCCGTCTGGACCGACGTTCGCGACTTGGGGACTGCCTGTTTATGAAACATTCCATTTCGTCGCTGCTCGGCAAGGTTTTTCAGGACCGTGAATTCCTGCACTATAACGGCGAAAAGGGGATGAGTGTTCTGAAGATCAGCGCGCGGACACAAATGTCCGCTGCCGCGGTCGGCGTAGCGCTTCTGGGATCGGTAACCGGCCTAGCTGCCACCGCCGGGCCAGATGAGGCACTGCTGCAGGAACTCGTCGAGAGCCGCGCAGAAGCGCGCGCCATGCGGGCGAAGGTCGCCACCATTGAAAACGATGTGATGATGCAGACGGCGCGCATGGAACAGCGCCAGCAATTCCTGGCCAGCCTGTTCGAGGGGGACGCCAGCCTCGATCAATTGGCCGCCATCATGCCCAAATCCGGGACTGCGGTTGTTGAGTCCGCTTCTCTGATGAAGCCATTCCAGAAGCTTGAGCAGGAGCAGCTCGCCTTCGTCGAACAGGCCGCCACCGCTGCGGAGGCCCGGTATCGGGACAAGAGCGCGTCACTGCGCGATCTCGGGCTGCGCCCGGAACGCTTTATGCGCCAGTCGCAAGCCATGGGCGGACCCGAAATCGCTGCCGATGCGCAGGGCGGCCCGCTGGAAAGCGCCGAGCCGCGTTTCGCGCAATTGTTCATGAGCTGGAAAAAGCTCGACCTCCTTGAAAAGGAACTCAGCGCAGTTCCCAGTTTCAAGCCTGTGAAGGCCTACACCTACACCTCTGGCTACGGTGTCCGCTTCGATCCGTTCAAGGGCACCACCGCCATGCACCAGGGCGTCGACATGGCTGGTCCTGTCGGAGAGACGATCTACGCGGCGGCAGAGGGCAAGGTCATTCGCGCCGGCCGAACGGGCGGATATGGCAATATGGTCGAAATTGACCATGGCAAGGGGCTGACCACCCGCTACGCGCACATGTCGCGCCTGGGCGTGAAAGCCGGCGACCGTGTCACCCGAGGTGAAGAAATCGGCGGCATGGGGTCCACAGGCCGCTCCACCGGCTCGCATCTGCATTATGAGGTTCGCATCGACGGCAAGTCCGTCAATCCCATGCCTTTCCTCGAAGCGGCCGACTTCGCCGCCAATAACTCGGGCACGATGACGGGCATTGGCGGCGGCGACGAGTAACGCCTTTGGGCGCCTGGCGTCCGCATGTCCCGCCAGCTCGCATTGCACCTGAGGCCCCGGCACCCTAAATCTGGCTCATGTCCCGTGTCAGTCTTTCCCCCGCCGCCGCGTCCCGCATTGCCACCATTGCCGCAAAGCAAAACGCTCCCGCCATGCTCCGCCTCAGCGTAGAGGGAGGAGGCTGCGCCGGTTTTCAATATAAATTCGGCCTGGAAAGCGCCGCCGAAGAAGATGATCTGATCAGCGAGACCGACGGCGTCAAGCTGGTCGTTGATCCGGTCAGCATCGACCTGATCGACGGGTCGGAGGTCGATTTCGTGTCGAACCTTGGCGGGTCATCGTTTCAAGTGAAGAACCCGCAGGCTGCCTCCGGCTGCGGCTGCGGCACGTCCTTCTCGATCTGATGCGGATTGCCACGTTCAACGTCAATGGCATCAAGGCGCGATTACCCCGCCTGCTGGAATGGCTGGAAGAGACGAAGCCCGACATTGCGTGCCTGCAGGAACTGAAGTCGGTCACGGAAAATGTACCCGTCGCCGATCTTCAGGACGCTGGCTATCACGCGCTGGTGCATGGGCAGAAGGGGTTCAACGGCGTTGCGATCCTCAGCCGGGAGCCCGCCGAACTCGTCATGGCGGGCCTGCCGGGAGAGGACGGACTTGAGGACGGAAAGGACGATCACGCCCGCTATATAGAGGCGGATGTTTCGGGTCTTCGTGTTGCGTCCATCTACCTTCCCAACGGCAATCCCGTGCCGGGCGCAAAGTTCGATTACAAGCTGCGCTGGATGGATCGCCTGCGCGAACGTGTGGCGCACTTATGGGACGCAGAGGTGCCGACCGTTCTGACCGGCGATTTTAACGTCGCCCCTGAACCGCGCGATGTATTCTCCGTGCGCGCGATGGCGGGCGATGCGCTGACGCAGCCCGAAAGCCGGGCCGCGTGGCGGTCGATCCTTTCACAGGGCTGGCTCGAGGCGCTGCGCGCCGTCCATCCGCACGATGAGGAACTCTATACCTTTTGGGATTATCAGGCGGGCGCCTGGCCGCGCAATGCCGGCATTCGCATCGACCACCATCTGCTTAGCCCAACCATCGCCGACCGCCTTCTCGACGCTCAGGTCGACAAGGAATATCGCGGCCGCGAAAAAGCCAGCGACCATGCCCCCGTCTGGATCGAAATCGCGGACTAGGTCTTCGAAAACCGGCCCCCCGGGGGATTCCAATCGAAGCATTAGTAGAGGGGGCGACATCCCGGCGCGCAGATCCGTGCGCGTCTTGAATATGAAGGTCGGAGATCCGCGATGCCAGGCGGCCTCAAACTATTATTTGGACCTTATCCCTGCTCTTGATGGGGATGGCGGCCCCGGCGGCTGGAGTGTTCCAGATCGAGCGACCGGAGGGGGCCGTCGAAACGCCCGTCAAGTTAGGAGGGGGCGAATGGGCGGATCCCTCCGCCGCTCCCGCGCGCTGAAATTTCGTCGTGTTATCCGATATGTTCAGGCCGGCCGTGCGCGCAGTAACATCGCTCCAAATCCCATGAAGATGGTCCCTGTCGCGCGGTTGAAGGCGCGCTTTAGACGCGGCTTTCTCAGTTGGCGGGATAGCGACCCACCGGCAACGCCATAAATTAGATACCACAGCATTTCGATGAGCGAGAACGTCACCACCAGCACTGCAAATTGCGGCAGTTGCGGTGCATCGGGGCTGACGAACTGAGGCAGGAAGGCTGTTGCAAAGAGAAGAAGTTTTGGATTGCTGATGCCGATGATGAAGCCGCCGCGAAACAGCTTTCCCAAGGGCTCATGCGACTTCAGCGTGTCCTCCGCTACATCCAGCGGGGCGACGTCCGCCCGCCATGCCTGCACACCCAGAAACAGCAAATAGGCTGCGCCTGCATAACGCAGTATCTCGAAAGCGCCCGGCAGCGCCATCAACAGAGCCGTCAGCCCTCCCGCAGAAGCGACCAGGATCAGAACGACTGCAGCCAGGCATCCCGCCATGGCAGCAATACTTCTGCGCAACCCGAACTCGGCGCTACGGCTCATGATGTGAAGCATGTTTGGCCCCGGCGTCCCTGCCAGAAGGAACACCGTACCAAAAAATAACCACCAGGTTTCGCTTGTCACTACACGGCTCGTAAGGGGGGGAGGGCAATGTTCCGGCGGGCTATGAACCCCCTTATCCGACGCTGCAAGGTACGAATGGAACTGGAGTCACCGGGTAGCGAAGCCAACGTAGGAAGAAGCCCCCGCCGTTACGATCCGGCATCCATGGCCCGCAGCATCTGCTTTGCGATGACGAGTTGCTGGATCTGTGTCGTGCCCTCGTAAATCCGGTACAAGCGGGCGTCGCGAAAGAAGCGCTCTGCGTCATATTCCTTCAAATATCCGGCGCCGCCGTGAATCTGTACCACCCTGTCCACCACGCGACCGCACATTTCCGACGCGAACATTTTCGCGCAGGCAGCCTCCAGGGTGACGCGCGCGCCGGTGTCGGCCTTCGCGCAGGCGTCCCTGATCATGCATTCCGATGCGTATATCTCGGCCTTCGAATCCGCCAGCATCGCCTGGATCAGCTGAAATTCAGCGATAGGATTGCCAAACGCCTTACGTTCCGTGGCATAGCGCAGGCCGCTCTCCAGCGCGCGCGCTGCATAGCCTGCGGAACAGGCGGCAATGGACAGGCGGCCATTGTCCAGGCTTTGCATTGCCGTCTGGAATCCATGGCCTTCCGTTCCGCCCAACAAGTTTTCGACGGGAATGCGTACGTCTTCCAGTATCACATCGGCGATCTGCGCGCCGGTCTGTCCCATCTTCTTGTCCGGCGGCCCGATGGTGACGCCAGCCGTGTCGACGGGCACCAGAAAGGCCGAGATATGGGCGTTTCGCGGTAGCGTGCCCGCATTTGTCCGCGCCATCACCAATATCATATCGGCAAAGGGCGCGTTGGTGATGTAACGTTTGGTGCCGTTCAGCACATAATGGTCGCCGTCACGCACAGCCCGCGTTTTCAGGCTGGCACTGTCCGAACCCGAATCCGGCTCTGTCAGGGCAAAGGCGGCGATCGTCCCGCTGGATGTCTTCGGCAGCCATTCCGCCTTTTGCGCGTCGGTCCCAGCGGTTTTGAGCGCGGTGGTGATCATCCCGACATTGATGGACAGCAGCGACCGGAATGCCGGCGCCGCCCAACTGATCTGGCGCATGGTTTCGATATATTGGCTGATCGACATGTCGACCCCGCCATATTGTTCGGGCGCGGTAATACCGAACAGGCCCATTTCCACCATTTCGCCGCGCACATCGTCGGGAACGCGGTTCAGGCGAATGACCTCCGCCTCTGCGGGGACCAGCCGTTCGCGCACCCAGCGCCGCAACTGATCGATAAAGGCCGGAAAACTGTCCTCGTCCATCGCCATTGCCGTACCCCTCGAACTCTACGGCTTTTTACCGCTACGCCTATTATGACGAGCGCATCACGGGCAGGCTCCCATGCAATATGGCAGCGTCGGCTGGCGGGGTAGGAGAGCGGCGCGCGCCGGGTCAGTCGGCGTCGGAGCCGATCTTGTCCTGTGTCTGGGTATCGAAATCCGATGCATCATGGCGCTCGCGCAGTTGAGACGATGGGTCGCCCATCATGCGGTTTACCATGCGGCCGCGCTGCACGGCAGGCCGCTTTGCGATCTCGTCGGTCCAGCGGATAACATTCTTATATTCGTCGACCGACAGAAACTCCGCCGCGTCGTAAACCAGCCCTTTCACAAGTGCGCCATACCAGGGCCAGATCGCCATATCGGCAATGCTGTATTCGTCGCCGGCAAAGAATTGCCGGTCCGCCAGATGCGTATCCAGAACGTGCAATTGCCGTTTCACCTCCATGGCGAAGCGGTCGATGGGGTATTCGAACTTTTCGGGCGCATAGGCATAGAAATGGCCAAAGCCGCCGCCAAGATAGGGTGCGGCACCCATCTGCCAGAACAGCCAATTCAGTGCTTCTGTGCGGGCACCGTGATCGCTGGGCAGAAACGCACCGAACTTCTCCGCCAGATACAGCAGAATCGATCCGGATTCGAATACCCGCTGGGGCGCTCCGTCGACGCTATGATCCATCAGCGCGGGAATTTTTGAATTAGGATTAGCCTCGACAAAGCCGGACGAAAATTGATCGCCTTCGCCAATATTGATCAGCCAGGCATCATATTCCGCGCCCTTGTGGCCAGCGGCCAGCAATTCCTCCAGCATGATATTTACCTTTACGCCATTGGGCGTTGCCAATGAGTAAAGCTGCAGCGGATGCTTGCCGATCGGGCGATCCTTATCATGCGTGGCGCCTGAAACCGGCCGGTTGATGCTGGCGAAGCGGCCGCCGCTTTCCTTGTCCCATGTCCAGACTTTCGGGGGTGTATATTCGGACATGGAGGGCTCCTTCGCGGGTGTGGGTTGCGCCGCAAATGGGCGCCCTCCGCGCGCGATTCAAGCATTTGCGGCGATACCGAATCCCTGCCCGATCTTCACGCGCCACTCATTTCCGTTCAGGCAGCGATATCTCCGGCCACCCAAGCTCAGAGACCGGGCAGGGTGACGCGCGCTTCTGGGGTGATGACCATCATCTTGAGTCGAGATTGGGTCGCCTGTCGGACCGGGAACGCCCTCTGTTCGTGCGCTCCATCCGCTGATTCCCCCGACGTTCCAACCTTTGCTGGCTAGGCGGATTGGCAACGCGCTGCTGTGTTTGCGCGCGTGCGCGAGCGGCGGCTGCCGCGGCGCGGTCCACATTCGAAAGCGAGCCTCTGCGTTCGTTTCGCTGACGCTGCCGGTCCATCATCCGCTCCGGGCGGTTGTTTGCCCGTATTTGGCGTTCGTCGCGGTTACCGTTCCACCGACCCGTCCGCGTATCGCGGCGGGCGCGATCGCCGTTCAGTGCCTCTCGAACGGCGCGCCCGGCCTCGCGACCGGCAGCCGACGGGTCGCGGCGGCGGTCAAATCTGTCGCCCCGTCTATCCCACGCGCGGTTGGCGTCGAACCGGCGATTGCCACGCTCCAACTGTGCCATGCGCCGGTCGATTCGATCGAGTTGAACATGGGGATTGCGGCTCCGCCAGCGTCGAAATTCCGCGCGTCGGCCTTCCCAATGGCGGCGATCATTGTCGCGCCAGCGGTGCCGATCCCCGCGCCGGTCGTAGACGTAGATGCCTTGACCGGGATAATAATAATTGTCGTACCAGCCATAATAAGCGGGATACCGGTAAGTGCGGTTATAGCCGTAATTGTCATAATAGCGGGAATCATAGCCGCTGCCATAATATCCGCCCGAGGAGATGCCGACGCTGCCATGTCCCAAATCGCCATAGGCGCAGGCGCCCAGCGACATGCCGGCAACACCAATAATCGCGGCGCGGATCAGTCTGTTCATAATTTCCTCTCCGAGCGGTCCCACGAAGTTCCAGCGTCACTTATGACAAATGCGCGTTGAACCGGCCGTGAACCGATTGGAGAGATTGAAAAACAGGGCGTGAATCATAGGGGGCGCGGCCTCCAACCGGAAACCGCGCCCCCTTGACGTCGATATTATGTCCGCGCCGCGGCCCGGACGGTCGTTCGCTCTTAGGCCTTTGTCAGGTGCGGCGAGATCAGCTTGTTCATTTCGAACATCGTGACCTTGTCCTTGCCGAAAATAGGCTTCAGCTTGTCGTCGGCGATGATCTCGCGCTTGTTCTGCGGATTCTGCAGATCGTTCTTCTTGATATAGACCCACATCGCGCTAACGACCTCGGCCCGCGTCAGTGTGTCTTTGCCGGTCACGGCGGCCAGTTCCGGCGAAAGTTTCATCGGCTGCTGCAGGGCGTTCGGTGCTTTTGCCATTATCGTGATGCTCCTCAGGTCAAGTTGTCCGGGCCAGATGAGCCGCGCCGCACGCGCTTTCTCCCTCGCCTGTGCGCCTCTAGAAGCGCACTCGGGCGGCGCGGTCAATGCTGCGTCTCGAAAAAGCTGGTGAAAACATATCCACATCCGACAGGTGACAGGGGCACGTGCACATGGTTAGGCAGCGCGCGACAAAGAATAAGCGAGAGGAGGCGGTCAGGTCCCATGCAACAGGTGCTCGAACAGCTTGAGGAAAAGCGTCAGCGGGCGCGTATGGGCGGCGGACAGCGCCGCATCGACGCGCAACATGCCAAGGGCAAGCTGACAGCGCGGGAGCGGCTGGAGGTGCTTCTCGATCCCGGCAGTTTCGAGGAGGTGGGTACGTTCGTCGAGCATAATGCCATCGACTTCGGCATGGCCGACAATATCATTCCAGGCGACGGCGTCGTCACGGGTTCCGGCACGATCAATGGCCGCCTGGTCTATGTTTTCAGCCAGGATTTCACCGTCTTCGGCGGTGCCCTTTCTGAACGTCACGCGGAAAAGATCTGCAAGATCATGGATACCGCGCTGAAGGTCGGCGCGCCCGTCATCGGCCTCAACGATTCGGGCGGTGCCCGCATTCAGGAGGGGGTCGCCTCCCTCGGCGGCTATGCCGAGGTGTTTCAGCGCAATGTGCTCGCGTCCGGCGTGGTGCCGCAGATCAGTCTGATCATGGGGCCATGCGCGGGCGGCGCGGTCTATTCCCCCGCCATGACCGACTTCATCTTCATGGTGAAGGATTCCAGCTATATGTTCGTTACCGGCCCCGATGTGGTGAAAACCGTCACCAACGAGGTCGTGACGCAGGACGAACTGGGCGGCGCGGTCACGCATACAACCAAATCGGGCGTTGCCGATCTCGCGCTTGAAAACGACATCGAAACGCTGCTGCGGACGCGCGATCTGATCGACTTCCTGCCGCTCAGCAATCGAGAGGCGCCGCCTGTCCTGCCCACGATCGGTGATCTGGAGCCGGACGAAAGCCTGGACACGCTGATCCCGGACAGCGCCAACAAGCCTTACGACATGCATGAACTCATTCGAAAAATCTGTGACGAGCAGAATTTCTTCGAATTGCAGCCCGCCCATGCCGCCAACATCATCACCGGCTTTGGCCGCGTGGAGGGGCACAGTGTCGGCTTCGTCGCCAACCAGCCGATGGTGCAGGCAGGCGTCCTCGACATTGCGTCGTCGAAAAAGGCAGCGCGGTTCGTGCGTTTCTGCGATGCGTTTGGCATTCCGGTCGTCACGCTGGTCGACGTTCCCGGCTTTTTGCCCGGCACGGCGCAGGAACATAATGGCATCATCAAACATGGCGCGAAGCTGCTCTTCGCCTATGCCGAGGCAACCGTGCCAAAGATCACCGTTATCACGCGTAAGGCCTATGGCGGCGCCTATGACGTGATGGCGTCAAAGCACCTGCGCGGCGATCTGAACTATGCATGGCCCACCGCCGAAATCGCCGTCATGGGTGCGAAGGGCGCCGTCGAGATTATCTTCCGCAACAAGAGCGAAGAAGAAATCGAGGAGCGTACCAAGGAATATGAGGACCGCTTCGCCAATCCGTTCGTAGCGGCATCAAAAGGCTTCATCGACGAGGTCATCATGCCGCACTCCACCCGCCGCCGCATAGCAATGGGTCTTCGCCGCCTGCGGTCGAAGGAGCTGGTAAACCCATGGAAAAAGCATGATAATATACCGCTCTAAACGCCCCTAACTCCTATACGCACCGGCATTCCCCCTTTTTGGCAGCAGGCAGATCCATGGCGACAGGACTCGTAGCTCTTCTCGATGATGTTGCCGCGATTGCGCGCGTAGCGGCGGCATCGCTCGACGATGTCGCCCTCGCCGCCGGAAAGGCCGGATCAAAGGCGGCGGGCGTCGTCATCGACGATGCCGCCGTCGCGCCGCAATATGTCACCGGATTCAGCCCGGATCGCGAGCTGCCAATCATCTGGAAGATCGCCAAGGGATCGATCCGCAACAAGCTTGTATTCCTGTTGCCCGGCGCACTGTTGCTCAGCTATTTTGCGCCCTTTCTGATCACGCCTATTCTGATGGCTGGTGGAGGCTATCTCTGCTACGAGGCGGCGGAAAAGATCCTTGAGGTTTTCAACGTCGACAAGACCAACGCTCCGGGCGACAAGCCCGTGGCGATGGACCCGGGGGACAGGGAAAAGACGATGGTGTCGGGTGCCATCCGCACCGACCTCATCCTGTCCGCCGAAATCATGGCAATCAGCCTGAATGAAATTGCCGGGCAGGGGCTTGCGTCGCAGGCGGGCATTCTCGTCGTTATCTCGCTCGTCATCACCGCCGGTGTTTATGGCGCGGTGGCATTGATCGTTAAGATGGACGATGCCGGTCTGGCGCTTGCAAAGCGGCCGGGGGCGGCGTTGCAGGCATTCGGGCGCGGCCTCGTCACCTTCATGCCGACGCTGCTCAATTTCATTTCCATCATTGGCACCGCTGCAATGGCGTGGGTGGGCGGTCAGCTGATCCTGCACGGGCTTGCCGAATTCGGCGTGGCCGGACCCGAACATTTCGTTCACGGCATCGCCGTCGGCGTCGCGGACGCGATGCCCGCCACGTTGCATGGCGTTATCGAATGGATCATCTTCGCCATCGGCTCGGCGATCCTCGGCGTCCTTTTGGGTAGCCTGATCGCGGTCCTTATGCACAAGGTGTTGGGAAAGGCGGGGCACGGCCGTTGACCGCGCCGAATGCCAAGCAGGCTTGGCAGCGCGCCCGCCCTGCGTTACCCCGCGCCACGATCCCATTTCGAAAGAGCGGAGACACTCGCGCATCATGAATATCCAGACGCCCTTTCCGACGACTGTTCGCACCGATTGGACGCGCGAGGAAATCGCCGAGATCTACGGCCGACCGCTCATGGATCTATTACTTGAGGCGCAGACCGTGCACCGCCGTCATTTCCGCGCGAATGCCGTCCAGGCATGCCAGCTATTGTCCATCAAGACCGGCGGCTGTCCGGAGGATTGCGGTTATTGCTCGCAAAGCGCTTTTGCGAAGTCCGGCGTGAAGGCGGAAAAGCTGATGCGGGCGGAGGCGGTGATCGAGGCGGCGAAGGCGGCGAAGGCAAGCGGCGCTTCCCGCTTCTGCATGGGCGCGGCGTGGCGCGATCTGAAGGATCGCGACACCGATGCCGTTTGTGAAATGGTGGCGGGCGTGAAATCGCTTGGCCTCGAAACCTGCATGACGCTTGGCATGCTGTCGGGTGACCAGGCGCAGAAGCTGTCCGATGCCGGCCTCGATTATTATAATCACAATCTCGACACCTCACCCGAACATTATCAGGAAATCATCTCCACGCGGACCTATGCCGACCGGCTGGACACGCTGGAAAAGGTTCGCGATGCGGGCATGAATGTCTGCTGCGGCGGCATCGTCGGCATGGGGGAGGCGGAATCCGACAGAATCGGCCTGATCCATGCGCTTGCAACACTGCCCGCCCATCCGAAAAGCGTGCCCGTCAATGCGCTCGTCCCGGTCGAGGGCACGGTACGCGGGGACGCCATGAAGGCCGGGGATTATGAATCGATCGACGGCATCGAATTCGTTCGCGCCATCGCCACCTGCCGCCTGACCATGCCGGAAAGCTATGTGCGCCTGTCGGCTGGCCGCGAAAGCATGTCGATCGAATTGCAGGCACTGTGTTTCATGGCGGGCGCAAACTCAATCTTTACCGGTGACACGCTATTGACCGCGCCCAATGCCGGCGAGGATAGCGATGGTGCCATGCTGAAATCGCTCGGTATCGACGCTATGGAACCGGCACTCGTAGAAGCGGGATAAATCGACACATGGGTCTCTTGCGGGATGCGCGCCGCGCGGTCGGCAATGCCGTGCATGCGCGTCTGGGTCAGCCGGGCCATCGCGACTTCTATTTGTTTCAGGTCGCCGACCGGAACCGCAATGCGGCGAAGGGCTATAGCGACGAAGACCATCTGAAACGGACGGCAGCCTGGTTGCAGGCCGCGCAGGATAGTCAGCAGGACGGCGGCTTTTCGGGCCGTTACAAGCTGCACGCTGGGTGGACCTCCTCCTATCCGGAAACGACAGGCTATCTGATCCCGACGTGCCTCGACCTTGCGAAGCGTCTCGCCGATCCCAGCTGGGAGACCCGCGCGCAGCGAGCCATCGACTTTCTGTTGCCGCTGCAACTGGCGGACGGCGCATTTCCCGGCGGAGAGATTGCCGAGAACACAGAGAAGCCGTCACCGTTCAACACGGGCCAGATTCTGAACGGCCTCAATATCTGGGCGGAACATACGGGAGAGGCCGATGTGGCCGAGGCTGCGCGCCGCGCCGCGCATTGGCTGATCTCCGTCCAAGACGAAGACGGGGCGTTTCGCCAGCATTTCTATGCCAACCAGCCGTCCGCCTATTCCAGCCACCTGACGTGCTGGCTGGCGGAATATGGCGTGATGTTCGACGATGCGAAGGCGCGGGCCGCCGCCGGTCGCCACCTCGACTGGGTGCTGACATTGCAGGATCCCGATACCGGCTTCTTCGCGAGGTCCGGATTCTTTGACCGGGACCACGAAAACGGCACGGCCGTTACGCATACCATTGCCTACACGATCTGGGGCGTCCTTCTGATGGGTCTGCTGCTCCAGCGTGAGGACGCCGTCGACGCTGCAGAGCGCGCCGCCACGAAGGTCCTGGAGCGTCTCGAGATCCTCAAATTCCTGCCCGGTCGGATGAATTCGAACTGGCGTATCGACGAACGCGCCCAATGCCTGACCGGGAATGCGCAAATGGCGCTGATCTGGCTGCGGCTATATGACGAACGCGGCGACCTCCGCTTCGTCAACGGCGCCTGCAAGGCCATCGATCTCGTCAAGCGGGCACAGGCCATGGACAATCCCAATCCGGGCATTCGCGGCGGTGTTTCCGGTTCCGATCCCGTCTGGGGCAGCTATCTGTTCCACGCCCTGCCGAACTGGGCAGCCAAATTCTTCATCGACGCGCTGCTGCACAAGGAACGCGTGCTGGCAAAGCTCGCGGCAGGCTGACACCATGCGGATTTTCTTGCTCAGTCATGATCGCGCCCGCCGAGGCACCACGGTTGCCCGAGCTCTTTCGGAACGGGGTATCGTTCCCGACGGCTATGTGTTCGAGGCATATCGCCCGCCCAACCTGCGCCGCCGCGTAGAGGGGCGGCTGGCAAATGGCGGCATTCCCGTTCTGGCCCCGCCGACGCCTCGGGTTCCGGGGGCAAGCTTAGCGCCCGCTCCGTCCGGCCCTGCCGTTCCCACGGCTGCGGAACATGCAAAGACCCAGGGCATAGCGGTGACGCATGTTCCCGACCTGACATCAGACGGCAGCCTCGCCGCCATCCGTGCACTCAAAGCCGATATTTTCGTTCACGCCGGCGCCGGCATATTGCGTGCGCCGCTGCTGGCTATTCCGCGCCTTGGCACGATGAACGCGCATATGGGCATCCTGCCGCGCTATCGCGGCATGAATGTCGCCGAATGGTCACGGCTGGAGGGGCGGCAGACCGGCTGCACCGTTCATCTGCTGGATCCGGGCATCGACACGGGCGACATCCTCGCCACGCGCGATATCGATACCTCCGAATGCAGGTCCATCGCCGCTTTGCGGGAAAAAATGGACGCGGCGCAATTATCCTTCCTTGCCGAAATCCTGGCCGAGATCGTCCGCACCGGCGACCTCCCCCCGCGCCAGCCGCAACGGCATGAGGATGGCCGCCAATATTTCACCATGCACGACGATCTGAAGCGCGTCCTGGAACGGCGCCTCTCGTAAAGGCGAAACGGGCGCTCCAGCGCTGGCCCTCGGGGCGGAACCGCACTAGGGGCCGGCGTCGTCATGACAAGCGTACCTGCCCCCGACATTCCCACCGAACGCACCGGCCTCGCCGCGCTGCTGACGCTTGCATGGCCGGTCGTCCTTTCCCGCCTGGGAATCATGGCGATGGGGGTGACCGATGTGATCGTCGTCGGTCGTCATTCGGCGCAGGAACTCGCCTATCATTCCCTCGGCTGGGCGCCGACGATGGTCATCCTGACGACGGGCGTCGGCCTGCTGCTCGGCGTTCAGGTCTATACCGCGCAATTGCTGGGGGAGCAGCGCGAGACGGAAGCAGGTGCCGTTTTGCGGCGTGGAATCATCTTCGCCACCATCGTCGGGATTTTGACAATGGCCGCGCTCTATTTCGGCGCTGACGCTCTGATGCGCCTGATGCGCCTGCCGGGGGAACTGGGCGCACACAGCGCCGCGGCGGCGCGCATCTTTTCCCTGTCGCTGCCGCCCTATCTGATCGCCGTTGCATGTCAGATGTGGCTGGAGGCGGTGAAGCGTCCCATGCCCGCCATGTGGATCATGTGGGGTGCAAATGTCGTCAATCTGGCCCTCTGCCTCTGGCTGGTGCCCGGCACCTCTCCGTTCGGGGTCCAGGGGGCGGTTGCAGCCGGGTGGGCCACGCTTGGCGCGCGCACGGCTCTTATGGCGGCGCTGATCCTCTACATCCTCCTTTGGCCGGGCAGCCGCCTTCTGGGCCTTTGGACGCGGGCAGTCGAGGGGATGGGTATTCGCTACTGGCGGGAGCTTTTGCGCATCGGCTTTGCCAGCGCCGGCTCGCTGTTCGTGGAAACGGCGGGATTTGCCGGAATGAATGTCATTGCCGGATGGATCGGCGGCCTCACCGTGGCGGCCTTCGCGATTCTCCTGAATGTTTCCGCCGTCATTTTCATGGTCTCGCTGGGCCTTGCGGCGGCGACGGCGGTGTTCGTCGGCAATGGCTTTGGGGAACGTAATTTCAACAAGGTCCGCCGCTATGGCTGGCTCGGCATCGGCTTTACCGCGGCCTTGCTCAGCGGCGTGGCGGTCATCGTCTGGTTGACGGACGACCTGATTGTCGGCGGCTATGCCACGCAGCCCGAACTGATCGCGCTCACCGTTCCGGCAGTGACCCTGGCCGCCCTGTTCTTCACCATGGACGGGGTTCAGGTTGTGGCCGCCAATGCCCTGCGCGCGATGGATGACGTCTGGGTGCCCACGCTGACGCACACCATTTCCTATGTCGGCGTCATGTTGCCGCTGGGCTGGTGGCTCGCGCTTCCCATGGGGGTCGGCCTTCAGGGGCTGGTCTGGTCTATCGTTATTACCAGCTTGGTCGCGGGCGCATTCCTGGTGGCACGCTTCAAGTGGCTGACCCGTCCAGGCGCAGCCCTTCGAGCGCGTCGCGCAGGGACTTAGGTAGCGCCGCGCCGCCCGGCCCCTCCACCGCGCGGTTGACGATGACCGTATCGCACAGCGCGATGCACGCGTCCTTCTGGAACAGCGCCAGCCCGACGACGTAGGAGCTGTTGCCGAAACGTGCGATGCCGACACCCACGGTCAGCGGGTCGGGCCAGCGTCCCTCGGCCAGATAGTCTACGGTCAGATTGGCGACAATTGGCCGGAACCCCGGCATGTCAAGCCCGCCCAGGCTGGCATGCAGGCGCACGCGCCCCTCCTCGAAGAAGCGGGCATAGGCAACATTGTTCAAATGCGCGTTGACGTCCAGATCGCCAAAGCGCGGATCGAACGTAAAGTGAAAGGGGTAATGGCCGGGCGCGCGCCGTTGCGGATCGTGTCTCATGCGGTGACCCTCTATCGGCATGGCGGGGCCGCGCGGCACTGTCCGTTGCGTCAGGGTCGTGATAGATGTCGTGCCATGTCGGCGCTTCTTTCCGCGATTTTGGTATTTTCCGTTATTGTCGGATTGCGCTACCTCGCGGTCTCGGGTGCCTTCGCATGGCTGACCCGGCGCGTACGCCCAGGCCTGATCGACACGCCTCGTTCGCTGCGTCAGCAGGTTTTGGAACGCAGATGGTCGCTTTTCGCCGCCTTCATCTACGGTGCCCCGGGCGGATTTGCCTTTTGGACATGGGAGCAGTTCGGCTGGACCCGCGTCTATACCGAGTTCGAGGCCTACCCGCTCTGGTATCTGCCGGTCAGCGTGCTCCTCTATCTTCTCGCTCACGACACCTGGTTCTACTGGACGCATCGGGCAATGCATGGCCGCCGGCTGTTTCCGGTGGTTCACAAGGTGCATCATGACAGCCGCCCGCCCACCGCCTGGGCGGCGATGAGCTTTCACTGGACGGAGTCTCTGTCCGGCGCGGTTCTTATTCCTGCATTGCTCTATATTCTTCCCATTCACTATGCCGCGCTGGGCGTTGTTCTGGCGATCGCCACCTTCTTTGGTGTCACCAATCATCTGGGGTGGGAGATTTTCCCTGCTCGTCTCGTTAACGGCACATTCGGACGATTGATGATAACGGCGTCGCATCATCACAGGCATCACCAGGTCTATAACAGCAATTACGGTCTGTATTTCCGGTTCTGGGACCGGCTATGCGGTACGGATCGTGGGATATCGGGGGATTTTGGACGTGAAGAAGTTCAGGCTCGCCGCCGTGCTGCCGCTCGCCGCGCTGTTGATGGGGGCAGACGCGCCGCCGGTGCCCGTGCAGCATCCAGATCAGAAGCAGGGCGTTCTGCATCTGACGCTTGAGGGGCTACGGTCTGAGGACGGGCATGTGCGGATCTGCCTGTGGGCGAACGGACAGGGCTTTCCCGATTGCAAGGGCAGCGACGCCGTGGAACGCATCCAGGCGCCCGCCGCCTCTACGGTCACGCTCGACGTGAAAGATCTCACGCCCGGCGAATATGGCATTTCGGTTATTCATGATGAGAACGATAATAAACGGCTGGACAAAAGCTTCGTCGGCCTTCCCTTCGAAGGCGTCGGCTTTTCCAACAATGCCAGCGCACCGTTCGGTCCGCCAAAGTTCGAGAAGGTTCAGTTCACCGTGGCGGAGCAGGCGCGCCAGACCATCCGCATGCGCTATTATCTGTAAAAATCCTTTTCCCGATCCGCCACCCCGTGGAAAGGGACGCGCATGGTGCAATATGAACGCAGCGACGTAAATCGGGCTGGGGGCCGCCGTATATTACGTCTGCCACGTCTCAATTTAGTGGTTTTCTGGGAAGCCAGATGATCTACAAACGATAGTCTTCCTGCGCATTTCTCGCCTGCTCCGGAAATAGCTTAGAGCGGCGGTGTGCCTGCCGTACGGTATTAGTCCGACAGGCCTGTTGTGGACCGGCGTGCAAAAGG
>DFLT01000011.1:0-60133 GCA_002375465.1 Alphaproteobacteria bacterium UBA3612
GCTTTTGCGGTGTTTCTGTGGGCTATTTATGCGGTCATGCTGCGCCGCATTCCCTCAATCCACCCGTTGAGCCTCTTCGCTGTTACGCTGGTCATCGGCATTATCTTCATCGCACCCTTCTATGCCGTCGAGATCCAATCGGGCAAATTGATTAGCCAGCAGTGGGATAGCTTTTGGGCAATATGTTACGTTGGTATTTTTCCTTCTATCCTCGCTTATCTGTTCTTCAATCGAGGGGTCGAACTTATCGGTTCAGCTGGAACGGGCATGTACATGAACATCCTGCCAGTGCTCGGCGCTGGCCTCGCTATCCTATTCCTGAATGAGCGGCTCTACGTTTTCCATGCCATCGGCCTGGTTCTAATCATGGGCGGAATTCTGTTCGCAGGACGGGGACAGCAACCGCCCTCCGGAACTGTCTCTCGGGAGCGTCCAAATGAGCCGCGATCCTAACGGGCGCTATCGACAACATACGGCCTGTTGAATTTTTAACAAGCTTTCTAGATAATTAGCGTTGCGCGAGACATTATCGGCTCCCGTTTCGGTCCCCGTGGGGAACTCATGAGTGGTGAAGCGCTGACACTCGGTTAATGAGATGGAGTAAACTATGTCCTTTGGCAGCGGAGGCATTAGGAAAAAACAGCTGGAGGAGATCGTGTGTCGTGGCGAGGCGGGACGCACCGTCCGGATCATACACTTTCGATTTGTGACCACTGAAGCGACCGCGAACGGACCGCGGGACCGTATCGGCGCCCATGAGTGGCAGACGGTTTCAGGCGAGAAAGTGAAACTAATAGATGCCGACCTTTACGAAGTAGTTTCATCGGGTGAACTGCTCAGACGCCTATCGTAGTCCAACTTCGCTGCTCGGGCACGATTTTCGTTGTAAGCCAGCTCCTCATATCGGCATAGAGGTACAGGTTCGCGAGCTTGCGAAAACCCGTCTTCTCCTGCGGCATTGGGTGGATAGACAATACGACCTTGCGGCTGGACTGCGGCACCTTCGCTAAGGCTCGCTTGCTGTGTTCGTCCAGGTGCCACCATGTGAACAACCTGATGCCCTCGCCCCAAAAAGGCAATCGGCGATGATGCGTCGATGACAGCGCCACCAGACCGCTTCGGAACACATGAGCGCAACCGACTGGTCCGCTCCAGCGTCTTCCAGCTCGTACAGCGCAGACTGAAACCCTTTGCCCAGCGCATAATCAGCGTAGTTATGGAAGCTCTGCACCCGCCAGACCGCGTTCTCAGCATGGTTGACATCCCGTTGCCTCTTTCTTCGCCCACCCGAGATGGCCGAAATGGCGATATGAACCGCGCCGGGTTTGCCCGAGGCGTTGGGTTGTGAGTCACGCTGCCGTATCGATGTTGCATGCGGCAGCATAATATTGATCTTCGGCTTCGGCAGGCGGGATGTTGCCGATAGGTTCGAGCAGCCGACGATGGTTGAACCAGTCTATCCATTCGAGCATGGCATATTCGACCGCTTCGAAGCTGCGCCACGGTCCGCGCCGGTGGATTACCTCGGCCTTGTAAAGGCCGTTGATCGTCTCGGCCAAAGCATTGTCATAGCTGTCGCCAACGCTGCCAACCGACGGCTCGATTCCGGCTTCCGCTAGGCGCTCAGTGTACTTGATGGATACGTATTGCGACCCACGATTGCTATGATGGATAAGGCCGCCCCGATGGGTCGGCCGGCGATCATGAAGCGCCTGTTCCAGGGCATCGAGGACGAAGCTGGCATGCGCCGTCCTGCTGGCTCGCCAGCCAACGATCCGCTTGGCGTAAGCGTCGATGACGAAGGCGACGTAGACGAAGCCCGTCCAAGTCGCGACGTAGGTGAAGTCCCACACCCACAGCATGTTCGGCGCTGGTGCATAAAACTGGCGGTTGACGTGATCGAGCGGGCACGGCGCCGCCTTGTCGCTGATGGTCGTGCGCACCGGCTTGCCGCGGATCACCCCTGCCAAGCCCATCTCGCCGCGCTCGCGCCGATAGGCGCATCGGATCGGGACGCTGCGCAGCGCGCTCATGTAGGTAGATGGGACGATCGGCAGGCGCGGCAGATCGGCTCGACCCCATAGGCTTCGCGGTGATCATCAATAAAGGCGGTCATCGCCGGCACGGGCGGTCGAGCTCCGCCTGAGCAAAATATGCTGACGCCTTGCGCAGGATCTCGTTGGCCTAGCGCAGCTCGCGGACCTGCGCTCCAAGGCCTTCATCTTGTCGGCACCTCCGCCTGGACACCGGCGCGCTTGCCGCTGTTGACCTCGGCCTTCTTCACCCACTCATGCAGCGTCTGCGGAACGCAGCCAATCTTCTCCGCGATCGACACCACCGCCGCCCAGCGGGACGGATAATCGCGCTCATGATCGACCACCATCCGCACCGGTCGCTCGCGGGCTTCCGGCGCAAACTTGTTCGTTGTCTTGCTCATAACGGCTCCACCTTCTCAGGAGTTGGAGCCTCCGACAAACCCGGCGCGGTTCACTGATTCTCCTTCTAGAGGTCTTTCATCCGGCGCACCTGGTCAGTCTTCAGACCGGCATATTCCTTGCGCCACCGGTAGTATGTCTGCTCGCTGACAGCGATCCGCCGACACGCTTCCGCTGCAGTCGCCCCCTGTGCCAGCACAGTCTCCGCTTCACGCAGCTTGCCAATAATCTCTTCCGGCGTGTGCTTCTTAGATGGCATTCAACGTCTCCCTCATGATCCAAAATAACAATGATTTTGGACCACCCAGAAGAGGACAGATCATCAGCCCTGCTGATCTAAGAATCCATGCAGTAGTTGAATGATGTTCGTTAATGCTATACACCTTCCCAAAAATTAATAATCGAAGCCAAGGGGAAAATCACGTATGACCACAGGGAAGAACTGCATCAAAGTGCCGCCCTATCTGCTTGCCGGAACAGTCATTTGTCTTTTGCCGCAGCTATATACTTCGGCCCTGGCGCAGACGACGCCGCCTGATCAGGAACCTGAGGCAGGGAGTGCCACTGAAGCGCAAATCGCCGCTGAAAATCAGCGCGGCAATGAAATCGTCGTGACCGCATCGCGCACAGCATCGAGCGGCCTGGATGCGCCCACACCCACGCAAATCATCGGGTCCGACGTTCTCGACAGGCAGGCAGCCGCGACTGTGATGGAAGTGCTGAACGAAAATCCAGCATTCAAGGCGACGCGCTCGCCGGGTGCCAACGCAACCAATACCGCCAGCCCGGGGCAGGCCACGGCGGACCTACGCGCCCTTGGTGGGCAGCGCACCCTGGTCCTGGTGAATGGCGCCCGCATCGTACCGTTCGCCCCGGCCAGCAACCGCTCCGTGCCGACGACCACCGACCTTAATCTGATACCCACCATGATGATCGACCGGATCGATGTGGTGACGGGCGGCGCCTCCGCGCTTTACGGATCCGACGCCGTATCGGGCGTCGTCAACTTGATCATGAAGAAGCAGTATGACGGCGTCGATGCGAGGGTGCAGTCCGGCATTTCCGAGCGCGGGGACTTTCGCAGCTTTCGCGCCGGGTTCGTCGCCGGCACGAGCTTTGCCGACGATCGTGCCGACGTGGTGGTGAGCGTCGATTATTCGGACAATAATGGCGTCGGCGACATCTACACGCGCGACTGGGGACGGCGTGAGCGGCTGGTCTTGCCCAATGCGGGCGGCGACACCGACCTGCTGATCACGGATAATGTCGTGAACAGGCTGGGCAGCGGCGGCGTGATCGTCGATGGTCCGGCTTCGCTGGTGGATTTCACGTTCAACAACGATCTTTCCATCCGGCCGTTTGATCGCGGCAGCCCCGAGGCCGGGCGCGTTATGGTGGGCGGAGAGGGATCCTCGCTGATCAAGGGCACTTCCCTAGTTCCGCCGGTCGAACGCTTCACCGCCTATGGCAGTCTTTATTATGATGTGTCGGACTCGCTGACCGCCTATATCGAAGGCGGATGGTCTCGTTCCACCGGCGAATTGATAGGCGTACCTATCAGGCTGACCAGGCAGCGGATCCGCAACGACAATGCCTTTATCCCCACGGCTGCCCGGGAGCAGCTAGACGGGTCGGACTTCTTCATCAGCAAATATGCCTATGATTTCGGCCTGAACCAATATGAGGTGATCAACGAAACGCCGCACGGGACGATCGGCCTGGAAGGTGATCTGGACGAGAATTGGCAGTGGGACGCGCACGCGACCTATGGCATCAATTATTACAAGCAGCGCGGTACACAGTTACCGATTACGCAGAACCTGAACTTCGCACTCGATGCGGTGGATCAGGGGGCGTATCTGAACGGAACACCCAACGGGAATATCATCTGCCGCGCCGTCGCCGATGGCAATCCTGACGCCGCCGGCTGCGCTCCGCTGAACTTCTTTGGCGAGACGAATTTCAGCGACGCGGCACAGGAATATGTGTTCGGCGAAAACAGGGCAGATGTGAAATATACCCAGTTCACCGTGGCGGGGAATGTGATCGGCGACCTGTTCGAGCTGCCCGCCGGCCCGCTGACCGTCGCGGTCGGCGGTGAATATCGCAAGGAAACAGAGAAGCTGACATCCGATCCGATCGCGCAGGTGAACGGTTATCTGGGATCCGGCAACGCGGTTCCCTATTCCGGCGAATTCGACGTTACCGAAGGCTATGTCGAAGCGACCGCGCCGGTATTCACCGGCCTGGATGTGAACGGCGCCATCCGTTACGCCGACTATAGCACCGCAGGTGGTCAGGTCGCGTGGAAGGCGGGTGGCGTCTTTGAACCTGTTGATGGATTGAACATTCGCGTCGCTCGGTCTCGCGACATACGCGCCCCCGCGATCAACGAGTTGGCGAGCCCCGGCAATAATGTTCTGGGGCCGGTCAATCTGATCGTCGACGGGGTGACGAAGACCGCAGTCATCAATCAGAACTCCACCGCCGGGAATCCCGATGTTGGTCCCGAAAAGGCAGATACCTGGACCGCTGGCATATCCTATCGCGGCAGCGGCGCCCTCAGCGGCCTCGGCGCGTCGGTCGACTATTATAACATCAAGATCGACGAGGCGATTTCCAACCTGTCGGCTGCCAACATTGCCGGTCTATGCAATTCGGGCGATCAGTTCTTCTGCGACCAGTTCGATTATGGACCGGATCCCGACAATCCCGGCGAACGCATCCAGACGGGGCTTGTTTCAGGTACGCTGAATATTGGATCCTTCCAGCAGGAGGGGATCGACGTGACGCTGAATTACCGCACCGATGCTGGCTTTATGGGTACGGGTGGCCATTACCGCATGTCGGCATCGGGAACCTACGTCCTGCATTCCTATGTGGACACGGGCACGGGATCCGAAGTGCTGGACCAGGCGGGCGCGCACAATCCTTATACCCTGGGGGCCATTCCCGATTTCCGCGGCAACCTTTCCCAAACCCTAGGCAATGACGATTTCGACGTAACGCTGCAGACGATCTTCATCAGCTCCGGCGTTCAGGACGTGACCTATAACCAGCCAGGCGGTCAGACCATCAACGACAATAGCGTCTCGTCGGTCACCTACTGGAACCTGTTCGGGCGCATCTATGTCGGGGAGGAACGGAATTTCGAGTTCTTCTGGGCAGTCAATAATCTCTTGGACAAGGATCCAGAAAGCACCCCCTACTACATCCTGAACGCGCCGGTGAACGGACAATATTACGACAAGATCGGCCGCCGCTTTACCGCCGGGGCGCGAATAAAATTCTAGCATACTTTGGGAGATTTGAGATTTTCGGATTCCCATGCCTCCGTTCCGATGATTCATAGGGAGCTGGCTTTTGGGAGGCTGGCGATGGGTATGGATTGGCGTGGAAAACGCGATAGATGGCTCGCACCGTTTCTGGCTGCTCTGCGGCACAAGACGCGAAGCCAGATGTCCAGATGTGTCGCGCCCATATTGCGGGAATGATCGGCCTAAGAGCGGGCTTTTGTGTCGCATGATCCAGCAGGCGTCCAGGCCACACCTCCAGCGGCGCCGCCAACTTTTCCAGCATTCGAGAACGGTAACCGTGCCGCCAGTCGTGCTTGTATCATAAGCAAGGACTTGAACATCTAAAATGCTTCCATCGGACGCGATCTTATAGCTGCCCCAGACACTTCCGAAACGCCGCGCCAGATGCCTGCAGTATGACATTAAAGGACAAGACATTGTCCCGGCTGATAAAATTCCGGGTGGGCGATGCCGGCAGTGGAAAATCTCTCTGGCAGGAATTGAGGACCTCGGGGCTCTCATCGGATCGCGCGAAATTGCTGGTCCAGAGCGTCGCTGATTGCGCAATCTATATGCTTGACCCGTCTGGTACCGTCAGCAGCGGAAAAAGACCCTCCTTCCCTCGCAGACAGTGCATCTAGAGCATCTCGTTTACACCGAGACGGTTGGTGGTCCCCGGGAACCTCTCAGCGCGGAGTCATGCGTTTTTAGTGACATCTACGAAACGATCTGTTATACAAATTCCTGTGGGTCGGATGCGCCATTAGGGAGCAGCCCGTGACGCAAATCGAACGAGCAGCCCGCGCCCTCGCGAAAGCGCAAAGCGGCACGGGTAATTGGGAATCGCTGGACGAGCGATTGCAGCAGACGCTGAAAAACCAAGTGCGCGCAGTTCTCAAAGCCATTCGCATACCGAGCTATCTTCAGACTCGCGCTGGTCAGTACACCGCCGATGCAATTACAGAAACCCGAACAAGTAGCGTCTGGCAGACGATGATCGACACCATACTAGCCAAGCCGAACTGAAAAGTGGCGTCAGTTGAGATCCGCAAGCTTGTTCCGATGCGGGTCGACGCGCTCCCGTCCTGCCTCCTGGCTTTGCGCCGCCTTCAGGACGAACTCAGCAACCTCGTCGATCTTTTCCAGTACGCTGTCACCGATATTACAGCCGTCGGCGAACACGATGGGCTGACCATAATTCGGCACGTATTTCAGCCGCAGCTGCACCACGTCCAGCACGAACCGATGCGCTTGGCGTACCTCTCCGCCGTTAAGGAAGCGAATCGATAATGGGCGGACAGGCCATGCTGCTTATGAGAACGAAAACGGGACATCCGTCAAGAATGTGTGGTCAAGATTCACACCTCTCGTCTCCGCATCTGCGCGCGGGGCGTAAAGCGGGCCGTAGATCTCGTACATCATCTTCCCCCAAAAGATACGTTGCTGTGCGCCCACGTTTTCGAAAAGTTCCAATTCAGTAGTCGAGCAAACTTTATTGGAGCCACTAAGCACCCAGATATCGTGGCGGGGCGGCCGATTATCGCGGCATGTTGGTCAATTGTACCTGAACGAACGGCAGCTAGCAAAGCTCGGATCGAGGCGCCCGAACGTCCGCTTGGTCGGCGAAGCTGGTCGGCAGAAATGCGCCCTCGTGCCGGTCGGATCGAGCCAGCCTGCAGATCTTCCAGAGCGGACTAAACGGGCCGCAGCGCAAAAGGGCCGGGCTTGCCTCTCGGCCCAATGTCGAGAGCTACGCTGGGTCAATCTCCAAGCCAGCCCAAAGGGCCGGATTTATCACGATACGCCGCGCATCCTTTGGGAGCCGCTCGATAAGGATCTTAAGCCGGCGTACGTCGTAATTGACGCTGTAGATATAAGATGGCTCGCCGTCGTCTCGTGCCACACCACAAACCCCATACCACAGCAGGATTTCGGAAAGTTTTTCCTGCTGCCCGTCATCGAAACCAGCTTCGCCAAGGATACGAGCAATTTCATTTGCGCTCACATGGGAGGGAACACCGATGAAGTTGTAAAGGACATCTTCAGCAAACGGGAGGACATCTCGTATTTCTAGGTCAATATCATATATAAGGTCTGTCGAATACGCGGATACACCTCGCCTGATATCCTCCTCTTCAATCCTATCGTGCTCGAGATTCACCGCGAATCCACGGCAGTGGCTGATTATGTTCAGCAGAAATCGGGGCCGCATAAGCGACCTATCAATCAGGTATTGGGAACTCTCCTCGCCTTCAACTAGCGGAACGCAGATCAAGCGCCAGAGATGATCGAAGGACTCATTAGGTAGATCGTTGTAAAGGAACCGCTTCTTGAGTAGCTGTCTCAGGAGATCCGGCTCACTCCAATCCAAAGAGGTGCGAATCTCCTTGCCACGATCCGGGGTGCTACCGACGAGTAACTGATAAACATCGTTTCGCATGAAAACTATGGTGTGGCAGTCGATCTCCTGGACGTTGAAGGCCTGCTGCAGCTTTCGGCTTGCGTCTAGCAAGGATCTCATCATCAGCAGGTCCGCGTCAGAGACGCCGTGCGTGGACCACCCTTTGTCAAGGTTATCGAAGAGTATCCAAACCTCGCCTTTGAACTGCAGGTAGTCTTCGAGTGCTCCGCGCAGTTCCTTTAAGTTGTGAAGGTAAAGGATCTCCGTGACTTGGCGTTGGTTCAGGCGAACGTGAGACTCATCGCCGTACTTTCGGCGGAACACATCAACTATTCCATCAACTAGACGTAGCATCCGTTCGGAGAAGTCCCCCTCCCGGACGTGTTCTTCCTCAGAGTAGGCAACCGACAGGCGCTGGTATGGTTCGAGGAGACGGTGATCACGAAGGTGGAGTACCCTATCCTTTTCGAGGAGCTTATGGACGATCTCTAGCAGCAAGAGGTATTCCCAGAACGCCGTAATCGTGTGCTCTGCTGTTCCTGCTTCAAGGAAATCGAGAATTTGATCTTTGAACTTCCGAAGCTGATATCCTTCTGGCTTTAGGTCCAGCACGACATTTCGACGATCAGACCGGACGTGATCGCGCACCTGCGCAAAAACCGCTGTTTTTCCAGCTCCTTTGCGCCCAGTGACGATCCGTACCTCGCCGCGCAATGCCCGCCGGAATCCATCTGTTTGGAGGTAATAGCTACCGAGATGGGCGAACTCGTTCTCAGCCGTGGATGAGCCCATGTCCAGCTTGAACAGCAGGCCTCCGCGCGGAGCCGTGACCGGCGTACTCGACTGGAGCTTCTCTGTCACATCCGACGCGAGTTCGGCCACGAATTCATCAATTTGCCCCGGATGCCGGAAGCTCTGAACCAGATCACGATAATCTAGAGGTACGGGATCATCGCCGGACTGGAGCAGGAGGGTGGCCTTTCTGAGACCGTGGCTGAGTCCTGCCGCGAAAGCTGCTCGCAAGTTATGGATCCGCGCATCAACCATGTCGTGGTGAGCCAACGGTATGATCACGCCGTAAGAGGCGCTAATGCTCTCAATGGCGTCATTAGCCGCAAGGCGCGCCTGTTCGGATGGATCAAAGCTTCGGTATCTCACTCGAGCTTTTTTCACCCGGGCGATAACGCGACCCTGCGCCTCCGTCTTGAATGGGAATTGGAGGATCCAAACGGGAGCACTCTGGTCGATCCGCGTTGGTACCGGCAGGCCTTCGAAATCTTTGATACCTCCCAGGATCGTGGCCATTTGCTCACTGTTTTCGTATTCTAGATATCCGAGGGTATCGAAAATGCCGACGCGACGGACCTCCGTATCATCAGAAGCATGAGCGCGGTTCCTCGTAAGCACGACGCGCTTTCCCCGCGCAATCGCGTAACCGACCTCGTAGGTTACGTTGAAGTTGAGGCTGCTGATGTCTGCAACCAAGCACTTCGCTGCGTCGATGTGCTCTAAAGTTGGGTCCGCAAGGAAGCGCCCAGCAATATCGTTCTCGATCCAGGAAGCGAACCGATTCTTGCCGATCTGTTGGGCGCATCTTGCAATACCCGCCTCGATCGTTTCCCCGACCCATGCCGGTTGAGCAGCATATGCTACGAAACCAATTTCCGGATTATTCGACATGGTACCCCCTCGGGAGAAGGTTAGCGACAGATCGCTTGGCGGGCTAGACATGCAAACTCGCAGGTGGGTGAACGCAGTGCCAGATCTGTCAGCTTTGTTGGCCGGGTGGCTGAGAACCGCCGGTCCGCTCTCGGCCCAATTTCCGCCGACAGCCTGCGCTTGAACAAGTGGCAGCTTTGGGTGCGCACGCCGGAGGTCCTGACCGTCCGCTAATCAGGCGGCTGCGGAAGTGCCGTTTTGGTTCGGAGAGTTTCAGTTTTCCAAATTTGGTACCTCCGTCGAGAAAGGGGAGTCGGCCCAGTCGATCAAGTCGAAGACACGACATCATTTTCCTGTGTCGGAATTACGAGTGTGGCCTGAAATTCATTTCCGGCAAAGCGCAAGTTTGTGGTTCCTTCAAGCTGCCGCTCGACAACTGCCTTAACGAGAGACAATCCGATACCAGGCGCTGGCCCTACCTCGACGGGCTTTATCCCCTTTTCCCTCCATTCGAGGTGCAGCTCACCGGGAGAGACATCCCAGGACAAAGTGAGCGCGCCGTCATTACACCGCAACGCTCCATGCTGCCGCGCGTTAGCCATTAACTCGTGCAGCACCACGGCGATCGGCTGCGCAAGCCTAGCCGAGATTTTTACCGGCGGCCCCTCCAAACCATATCGCTCGTCGGGTGCCTCCTCGGCAATCAGCTCGGTCACCAGAGTCGCACCCCAGCTCGACCGGGCGAGTATCCGGTGAACTCGTGAGATCGAGTCGATCCGCCGCCTTACGGCAGCTGAGTAGCCTGCGATGTCATCCGCTCGGGTCAGCTGCAAAATGCTTTGTACAAGCCCCAGTGCGTTCATTGACCGGTGATCGACTTCCATCAATAGAAGGCGTTCGGTCGCCTCGAGCTCTTGCGCTCTGCGCCGGGAGGTGACGTCTCTCTGTGAGGCGAAGTAGTAGATCGTTTCTCCCGCTTCATTGTGGACCGGGCTGATTTCTAGTTGATTCCAGAACGTGGACCCATCTTTACGATAGTTCAGCAACTCCGCCGTCACAAAATGATCATCCGCTGCCATTCCTCGCCTTATTTCGTCAACTGCTTCTGGTGCGGTGGCAGGACCTTGCAAGAACCGGCAGTTGTGGCCGATGACTTCATCCGCGGAGTACCCTGTCAACTTGAGAAAGGCTTCGTTGGCGAGGACGATCGGAGTATCAGGCTGCCGAGGGTCAGAAACTACCATAGGCATGCGAGTGCGTTCGACCGCGACGAGTGCGAGTTCGCGCCTATCTTGGAGTACACTTGGTCGAGCGGCTGTGGGAGGATCTCCCTTAAACGATGCCATGTGGACTCCTGAGAACTCAAGCGATTTCAGGTCAAAAACGCGGGCGGGCAAATTCGGTTTCTTCAAAAGCGAGCGAGAGCCCCATTTCTCCTAGAGTTGCAGACTGTTGCAGAACTCGCGGCTCTCATCGGCTTGGCTAATCGACATTGTTTCGGTAGAGCCGAGCCTGATCTTTGGAGGAAGAACAAAGGTTAGCCAGCCGGGGCCTCCGTTCCGGAGCTGATCGTCGGCTGCTGGAGAGCAGGAGAAGCGGCTTTACTCCCTGGCAAGAGCTGTGGTCTGGATCAGCTGTATCAGTCCGTCCGATCGAGTCCGGACTCCATCTCTGCTCGATCAGCAGCGAACCCGTGATGGCGATACGATTGACCTCCCGATAAATCAGCGAGCGCTTTGCTGCGCGAAAGCGGAGCGGAGAGATCACCGAGTATTACTCGGCGCGCCTGGCTGTTCTGCATTTTCTGGAAGAAGGGCCCGCCTCTCGGCTGCTGAGGTCGAAAAGTCCGGCGGAAAGCACTTCACAGGTACAACGATGACGTCCGCTCCGGTCGTTAAATTTCCCCAAGAGGTCGAGCGCATCCTGTTCGGTAGAAAGCGCCGCGCCATCGGCGGAAGCAAAATACAGGTTGATGCCGCGATGAGCTTCCGTGCCCATGCTGGTTCCTAAATATCTTACCTTGCTGGTTCGCTAAAGCGTCACGCCCGGCAACTGGCTGACCTGTCTTACCCAATCTGCGATGAGGTTCTCATTTAACTCATTATTCTCCTGAATATTCAGGTAACGCGTCTCTTCCGGCTTGGAGCTTATGGGGGGAACGGGTGACAGCGACGTCCCCCGCATGAAGGTCAGCTGGACATGCCGTTTGTAGCAATACATCGAAAAGAACCAGCCATCGTCCTTGCCATAGAGCGGCGTGTTCCATCTGACCGCCTTGGTAACTTCCGGGAATACATCCTCCACGATCTCGTCGAGTCGCCGCCCGATCTCACTTTTCCAGCCGGGCATCGCGGCGATGTATTGTTGGACCGGCGCGTCGCCGTCGCCCTTAGCAATCTGCGGATTGCCGCTCGACAGCAGCTTCGGTTTCTTGTCCTCGCTCATCTTTGACATCCTCTTCCGGTCAGTCCCGAAGCTTTCGCATGTGGGGCAAGGCGAACTGATAGAGGCCGCTCAGTAGCATCGGAACGAGCGCCTTGTCCAAGACGGCGAAATGAGATGTTTAGCGAGTGGCGTTAGAGACAAATCGACGCTCAACCTGTTTGAGAGAACCGTCCATCTTCCCGTCCTAGTGGATAAGGCAGTAACCAGCTTTCACTCCCCGAACCTGCCCGCCACGGCCTGCTCCACCACCGGTGCCCGAGGAACTTATCGCAGCTTCTAACAACCCGCTTTGGGGCGGCGAACGTCAGCTTAGCCAGCAGTTTTCGTCTGCGCTGCCGATTGAATTCTGAGCATCGAGATAGCCTTGCACGCGCACGTTGGGTCTGGCGTGTCTGGCCCATGCTACCATCCGGAGTGCATCGACAGGTCGCGTCCAATGACGCATCGTTCCCAAAGATATCCTTCGCGGTTCATGACACTATATCGGGCCCGCCTGCGTTATGAGGTAGCATGTCCGATCGCCTGAAAGTCCTGCTTCAGTACCTGCTGCCCAAGCAGCATTTGACCACCTTCGCAGGCCGTGTCGCCGGAGCGCGGGGAGGCTCGATGACGACGCGGCTGATCCGTTGGTTTGTGGGTAAATATGGCGTCGACACGCGTATGACCTACATACCTGGCACGCTGTTCTCGGTGAATCCGGTCACTGCGCGCGGCGTGCCGAATCTGTTCGCGCGCAACGAACGCGTGGTGTGCGTGTTTCAGTCGCCGGACCATGGCCCTTTCGTGATGGTGCTGGTTGGCGCCACCATTGTCGGTAGTATGGCAACTGTGTGGCACGGCGTGGTCAATCCAAAGCGTAGTGGAAGGATATCCGAGTGGAACTATGCCGACCGCGACATTCAGCTGAAGAAGGGCGAGGAAATGGGCCGCTTCCTTCTTGGCTCAACGATTGTGATGCTGTTCAGGCAGGGCACGATCGCCTTCAACGAAAACTGGGCACCGGAACGCCCGGTGCGCCTTGGTGAACTGATGGGCAATCGAACGGCCCACAAGGAACGGTGACCCAGGATTGAAGATCGCGACATACAATGTGAATGGCATCAATGGGCGGCTGCCGGTACTGCTGCGCTGGCTCGAACTGGCCGGACCCGACATCGTCTGCCTTCAGGAGCTGAAAGCACCGCAGGAGCGCTTTCCAGTACAGGCAATCCGAGATGCTGGTTATGAAGCCGTTTGGCACGGTCAGAGCCGCTGGAACGGCGTGGCGATCCTGAGCCAGATTGGCGAGATCCACGAAACGCGCCGGGGCCTGCCAGGCGATCCAGACGATAATCAAAGCCGCTATATAGAGGCTGCCATCAATGGAGTGCTTGTCGCAGGACTCTATCTGCCCAACGGCAATCCTCGGCCGGGGCCCAAGTTTAACTTCAAGCTCCGCTGGTTCGACCGACTGAAGGAGCATCTCGGCACGCTAGTCGATCTCAACGCGCCGGTGGTCATAGCTGGCGATTACAATATCATACCGACCGATCACGATGTCTATGCGCCAGAACGCTGGCGCGATGATGCCCTCTTCGCGCCCGAAGTGAGGACTGCATATTGCCAGCTTCTCGACCAGGGCTGGACCGATGCCGTGAGGCACCTGCATCCGGACGATACAATCTATACGTTTTGGAAATATTGGCGCGGCGCGTTCGAACGCAACGCCGGGCTGAGGATCGACCATTTCCTCCTCAATACGCCCGCAACCGGCCGCCTCAGGAAGGCGGAGGTGGATACGCGGCCACGCGGGTGGGAGAAGACCAGCGATCATTCGCCGGTCTGGATTGAGTTGGCAAAAAGACCTGTTCGAAAGCGTCGCGGCTAATCGAGTGCGAACCAGCTTCAGCGTCTGTTTGAAGAAGGCCTCCTACCGATCGGAGGAAGAGGCGCTCGTCGTCGTCAGGCGCTCCGGTTTGCAGCTCCGGACCTACCGCTGCGACCGTTGCCGCCTTATTCACCTCACGAGCCGCAGGAAAGGCAAGCGCATTCCTCAATTTGCTGACTGATGATCCAGGAACTGCCGTCTGCCACTTTTGGGGGAAGGTCCGAAACGTGCATGAACATACGGCTGGTTTTGACGGGTCCTTTGAGCCGCCTAACGGCAGCAATGTTCGCGGGAATTACCGTCAGGCTGAGTTGTTCGAAGGGCGGGTTTCCCGGCGCCAGGCGCTGGATCCAACGTTCCACAGACGGCCATGTCCCGTCTCCCTCGGTCGAAGATTTGATGCGAATGGAATGAAGCTCAGCTCCTCACGGAGAGACCACCCAGAGAAAGGCCCGGTAGAAAGGCACAGGGTGGGAGCAGCTAATTTATCTCTCGCCCGCACTGGATGCTTCGATGCCTTACAACACCCCGGAAAGAGGCGGCAATTCGGGCTCCTAGCTAAGTCGCCAGCAACTGCCGCCAGCTAGAGATATCTGTGTGGTGCGGTCGAGAAGACTCGAACTTCCACGGGCTTTCGCCCACAACGACCTCAACGTTGCGCGTCTACCAATTCCGCCACGACCGCACGCGTGATGGCGGATGGCGCCAAAGGCCATCCGAAGCGCCGCCACTTAGCAGCCATGCCGCTACCCCGCAAGCATGGTGCGTGCGAAATTCCGAAAGCGTCAAATACTTGATTTATAGGCAAAAATTAAAACCGCAGGTGCGCGGTCACTGGGCGGCAGGTCGGGGCAGGGCATTTGCCCCTGCTGTCAGCCGCCCAGTGGGTGTCGATCAGGCAGCTTCTGCCTGATCCTCGATCTGCGCTGTCTTGGCGACCTTTGCCGCGGCAGCGGCCTTTTTCACCAGGACGCCGACGATCTTTTCCTGTGCCTCGTCCTCGTTCGTGCCTTCGAGCGCGGCGAGTTCGCGGGCGAGACGGCCGATGGCGGCCTCGAAGATTTGCCGTTCGGAATAGGACTGTTCCGGCTGATCCTCCGCACGGTGCAGGTCGCGCACAACCTCGGCGATGGACACGAGGTCACCCGAATTGATCTTCGCCTCATATTCCTGCGCGCGCCGCGACCACATGGTACGCTTCACCTTGGGCTTGCCCTTCAGCGTCGTCATGGCATCGGCGAGCGTCGCCTGGCTGGACAATTTGCGCATGCCGACGGTTTCTGCCTTCAGCGTGGGAACGCGAAGGGTCATTTTCTCCTTTTCGAACCGCAGAACGTAGAGTTCCAGCGCTTCGCCTGCAATTTCCGTCCTTTGTATTTCCATGACACGGCCCACGCCGTGTTTTGGATAGACGACGAAATCGCCAGAGGAAAAGTTGAGAGACGAGGATTTTTTAGCTGCCATGTTCACTCCTGTCGCAGGGCCGAATCTGCGCCGGCGTCCCGAACAGGGGGCGCCAATGGCAGGGGCTCACATGCGAGATGCCTGCTCTGATTGTCACAATGTCTCGACTGCCGCGCAGGCTGCGGCAGAGGGGACCATATATCTGAGTTACGTACGGGAAGCCCCGATTGTGTCAGGATTATAACATAAATTTGCGCCGCGCGCTACTATGCCGCCAATGATGCGTCGTCGCAGGCCGTCGCTTTATCGCGGTGCCATGCGGATCGCACCGTCCAGGCGAACATCCTCGCCGTTGAAATAGGAATTGCGGCACATTTCAACTGCGAGGCTGGCATATTCCTGCGGATTACCGAGGCGTTTCGGAAAGGGGACCGAGGCGGCGAGCGCGTCGTTCACATGCTGGGGCATGCCCTGCATCAGCGGCGTGTTGAAAATGCCGGGCAGGATCGTGTTGACGCGAATACCCTCCCCCATCAGGTCGCGCGCGATGGGCAGTGTCATGCCGACGACGCCGCCCTTCGATGCGGAATAGGCGGCCTGGCCCATCTGGCCGTCCTCTGCCGCCACCGACGCCGTATTTACGATCGCGCCGCGCTCGCCGTGTTCCCCCATCGGGTCGAGCGTCATCATGCCGGCGGCGGACTTCGCGATGCAGCGGAACGTGCCGATCAGGTTGATCTGGATGATGGTATTGAACGCATCGAGCGGGAAATGCTTGATTGCGCCGTCCGTCTTTGACCGGCTGGCCGTCTTGATGCCATTCGCGGTGCCGGCGCAATTGACGAGGATGCGTTCCTGGCCATTGGCAGCGCGCGCCTGCTCGAAGCCCGCATCGACGCTGTCGTCAGAGGTTACGTTGACATTGCAGAAGGTGAAGCCGTGTTCGGAAGCGGCGGCCTGCCCAGCCTCTTCGTTCATGTCGAAAATGGCGACCTTCACACCGTTTTCGGCGAGCAGCGTGGCGGTGGCGAGGCCGAGGCCGGACGCCCCACCGGTAACAATGGCGGATAAACCTTCCAGATTCATGATCATCTCCTGCAATTCGGGTCTGGCGCGACCATTAGAGGGTGGCGCCGTGTCGCGCCCCTTTGACATTCAATAGGCGCAATCGTCCTAGAGGCCTGGCGGGGGTCGGCAACCCAAACCGGACACCGGCAAACCGGACGGAAACATACACACAGCGCGCATGCGCGCGCCCGTGCGCGAGGAATCATTATATAATTTCGAGATACGGTTTGTCTCATGGCAAATCCTATTGTGCAAGTGCGATCCGCACATCGCGGAGCTGTTCAGCCCTGTGGGGCAATCGCAATGCTGGACAAATCAGTGTCGCGATCCACGAGAATTCCAGCCTGTTTGCGTTCGGAATAGCGGTCGACGAGCTGTTCCGCGTGCGGACGCAGCAGGACGGTGAAGCGCACCAGTTCCTCCATCACGTCGACGATGCGGTCGTAATAGCTGGACGGTGCCATGCGGCCATCCTCGTCAAATTCCTTATAAGCCATGGCGACGGAGGACTGGTTGGGGATGGTGAACATCCGCATCCAGCGACCGAGCAGGCGCAACGTGTTGACGGCGTTGAACGACTGCGAGCCGCCAGACACCTGCATGATGGCCAGCGTGCGCCCCTGCGTCGGGCGCATGCCGCGCATTTCCAGCGGCAAATGGTCGATCTGGGTCTTCATGATGCCGGTTATCTGGCCATGGCGTTCGGGGGTGCACCAGACCTGCCCCTCCGACCACATGGAAAGATCGCGCAGTTCATGAACGGCGGGATGATCGTCACCGGCGACCTGATCGGGGAGGGGCAGGGTGGAGGGGTCGAATATCCGCGTCTCCGCCCCGAACAGCTGCAACAGGCGGGCGGCCTCCTCTACCGCAAGGCGGGAAAAGGACCGCTCCCTGAGAGAGCCATACAGCAACAATATGCGCGGGGGGTGCTGGTCCGATCCCAGGCCCAGCGCCGGTCGGTGCCGGACGAAAGCGGGGTCGAGCGCGGGTAGATGGGTCGGATCGGGAAGGTCGCGGAGAGGCATAAATATTCCAGTGTCCGTCGCAGGATATGGATCAGGCGGTTCGAGGCCCCAGCAGGATGACGCTGGCGCCGATCAGGCATAGAACGGCGCCTGCCACGTCCCAGCGATCGGGGCGCACCCCCTCCACGCCCCACAGCCACAGCAGCGACGCGCAGATATAAACCCCACCATAGGCGGCGTAGGCGCGGCCCGCCGCTGCGCTGTCCACGCGCGCCAGTAGCCAGGCGAAGAGGATGAGGGAGGCGATTCCGGGGATCAGCCAGAGGACCGACTTCCCAAGACGCAGCCACGCCCAGAAGGCGAAACAGCCGGCGATTTCGGCTAGCGCCGCGCCAATGTAGAGAAGCGCCGTCATCCGAGCGATATCCTGAGGGCAAGCGCTGCCAGCGTCGCGAGAAGAACGGGGATCGTCAACGTCACCCCCACCTTGAAATAATAGCCCCAGCCAATTCGTATCCCCTTTTCCCGGAGAACGTGGAGCCACAACAGGGTAGCGAGCGATCCGATCGGTGTCATTTTCGGGCCAAGATCGCAGCCGATGACATTGGCATAGATCATCGCGTCCCTGACCGCGCCCGTGGCATGCGCGCCCTCAATGGAAAGTGCGCCCACCAGAACGGTCGGCAAATTGTTCATGACCGAGGAAAGGATGGCAGAGATGAAGCCCGTTCCCAAGGCCGCGCCCCATACCCCGCCCCGGGCAGTGAGGTCGAGAAGGCCAGCCAATTGGTCGGTCATTCCCGCATTTCGTAGGCCATAGACGACCAGATACATGCCGAGCGAAAACAGCACGATCTGCCACGGTGCGCCGCGCAGCACCCTGGCCGGTTGCACGACATGGCCGCGCGAAGCGATGATCAGCAACAGGATGGCACCGGCGGCGGCAACCGCGCTGACCGGGACGCCGACAGGTTCCAGAAGGAAAAAGCCCGCAAGCAGCAAGCCGAGGACGACCCAGCCGGCGCGGAAGGTGGCGATGTCCCGGATTGCCTCCCGCGGAGCGGGAAGCCGTCCGGCATCATAGGCCCCCGGAATGTCGCGCCGGAAAAACAGCATCAACATGCCCAGCGTGGCGACAATGGAGACCAGATCGACCGGCACCATAACCAATGCATATTCGCCGAAGCCGATATCGAAGAAATCGGCGGACACGATATTGACCAAATTGGAAACGACCAGCGGCAGGCTGGCGGTGTCGGCGATAAAGCCGGCGGCCATGACAAAGGCCAGGGTTCCCTTCTCATCATAGCCCAACGCCCGCAGCATCGCGATGACGATGGGCGTCAGAATGAGGGCGGCACCGTCATTGGCGAACAGGGCCGAGACGGCGGCGCCCAGCAGAACGACCAACACGAACAGGGCGCGCCCATTGCCGCGCCCCCAGCGGGCGACGTGGAGCGCCGCCCATTCGAAGAACCCGGCCTTGTCGAGAACAAGGCTGATGACGATGATCGCGATAAACGCGCCCGTCGCATTCCAGACAATATCCCACACCACGGGGATGTCGGACAGGGAAACGACACCCAGGAGCAACGCCAGGCCGGCGCCGCCAAGTGCGCTCCATCCGATGCCCAGACCGCGAGGCTGCCAGATGACGAGCGTGATCGTGGCAATGAAGATCGCGAGCGCGAGCAGCATCAGGCGACGCGCTGGCCAGAATCATCTACGACATGCTCGCCGTCTTCCTTCGTAAAGGCGCCAAGCTGGCCCGTCGGCAGCAGGTCCAGCACAGCCTCTGACGGGCGGCAAAGCGCGACGCCCAGAGGGGATACGACAAGAGGGCGATTGATCAGGATCGGGTGCGCCATCATGGCGTCGACCAGGGCATCGTCGGACAGGGAGGCGTCATCGAGGCCCAGTTCGGCATAGGGTGTCCCCCTTTCCCGCAGCAGGTGGCGCGGCGAGATCTCTGCACGGGCCATCAAGTCAACCAGCAGGGCGCGCGCGGGCGGCGTTTTCAGATATTCGACGACGTGCGGTTCGATCCCCGCATTGCGGATCAGTGCCAGCGTATTGCGGGACGTGCCGCATTCCGGGTTGTGATAGATAACGATATCTACGGCCATGATGCATCCTTATCAACAGGAGGGGGCGAGTTCGGCGAGAAGGGGGGCGCACAGATCCGGCGATCCGGCGCAGCAATCCTTTACGAGAAACAGGGTGAGCGCGCGCAGCCCGTCAATGTTGGCGCGATAGACGATGGAGCGGCTGTGGCGCTCGGACAGTACCAGACCGGCACGGGCAAGGATGCCGAGGTGCGACGACATGGTGTTTTGCGGCACGTCGAGCTGGCGGGCGATTTCCCCTGCGGCCAGGCCATCCGGTTCGTGGCGCACAAGCAAACGGAATGTATCGAGGCGAGTCGCTTGCGCCAGCGCCGCGAGGGCGGAAATGGCCGATTCGGTTTCCATATATCCAGCATAACGGATATGTTCTGTAAGGCGAGGCCTTCGTGGCGGCGGGGCTTTTGTGAAGGCGGGGCGGGCCAAGGACGTGAGGGTGACAGACGCCCAGGCGCGGTGGTGCCTGTTTGCCGCAATCTACCTGCGGCGGTTTAGGCCCAGCCCTCCAGAACCTGATCGGGCGGGCGGTGGCCGTCGGACCAGGCGCGGATATTGGTGATGACCTTCTCGCCCATTTGCTGTCGTCCCTCGAACGTCGCGGAGCCCATGTGCGGCAGCAGGGTGACGCTATCGAGCGCCTTCAGCGCGTCGGGCACGTTCGGTTCGTCGGCAAATACATCAAGACCTGCGCCCGCCAGCTTGCCGGATTCCAGAGCGGCGGCGAGGGCCGCTTCGTCGACGATCTCTCCGCGCGCGGTGTTGATCAGATAGACATGTTCCCGCAGCCGCGCGAGCCGCGTCGCATCGAACAAGCCATCCGTTTCGGGCGTCAGCGGGCAGTGGATGGAGACGATGTCGACTTCAGGCAGCATGGCATCGAGGTCGTCCCACCAGGTCGCGCCAAGCTGGCCCTCCACCGTATCGGGAAGGCGGTGGCGATTGTGGTAATGCACCTTCATGCCAAAGGTTCGTGCCCGCAGCGCGACGGCACGTCCGATGCGGCCCATGCCGACGATACCCAGCGACTTTCCACCGATACGAGTCCCGCGCAGGGATGTGGGCGCCCAGCCGCTCCAGGAGCCATCGCGCAGGCTTGCCTCGCCCACGCGCATGCGGCGGACGGTCGCAAGCAGCAGGGCCATGGTCATGTCGGCGGTATCGTCGGTCAAAACGCCCGGCGTATTGGTGACGGGAATGCCCCGCGCATGTGCGGCGGCCAGATCGATATGATCGACGCCGACGCCAAAATTCGCAATCAGCTTCACCCGGTCGCCCGCCGCGGCGATCAGGTCTGCATCGATCTCGTCCGTCACGGTGGGGACAAATACGTCGCAATCGTGCAGGCCGGCGACCATTTCTTCTCGCGATAGAGGGGTGTCTTGGTCGCGCAGTACCGCCTCGAACAGCTCGTTCATGCGGGATTCCGTCGCATCCGGCAGGCGGCGTGTAACGAACAGTTTGGGGCGGGCAGGACGCTGTACTGGCATGGGGAACGGGTACGTCGCAGCCTGCCGCCGGTCAAGCGCACGGCTTTCCCACTTGCGGGCACCCGCACAGAAATCCACAATGCGCGGCATGCTGAAATATTCGCTGGCCGCTTTGCTGCTCCTCTCGCTGTTGCCCGTCGACCCCGCCCCTGCCTTTGGCCAGTCGGTGGAGGCCGAACGGGGACGATCCGGGCTGCCCATCCCGCGTTTTGTATCGCTGGGAACCAATGAGGCGCGCATGCGCGCCGGGCCGGGCCGCGACTATCCGGCGAAATGGATGTACGTGCGCGAAGGGCTGCCGCTGGAGGTGGTCGACGAATGGGGTATCCACCGAAAGGTTCGCGATCCCGATGGCCAGGAAGGCTGGATGGACAAGGCGTTGCTGTCGGGCGCGCGCACCGGCATGATCGTCGGCAAGGTCACGACGGCGCGGGCGCGCCCCGAGCTGGACGCGCCGCCGGTCTGGCGCGCGGAGCCTGGGGTGATCGTCAGGGTGCAGCTGTGCGAATCAGGCTGGTGCCGGGTTCAGGTCGACGGACGGGCGGGATTCGTCAAGAATCTGGACCTGTGGGGCGTCTATAAGGACGAGGAAATCAACTGATCGCGCTGTGCTGCCCCACGCCCGCGCGATCATTCGGCGCGGGGGTGGGCATTGCGATAAACGTCCAGCAGGTGCGCGGCGTCGACCTCTGTATAGACCTGCGTGGAGGACAGGCTGGCGTGTCCCAGCAGTTCCTGAATGGCGCGCAGGTCCGCGCCCCGGGCCAGAAGGTGGGTAGCAAAGCTGTGCCGGAGCGCATGTGGCGTCGCCGTGTCCGGCAGGCCGAGAGCGATGCGCGCGCTTCGCATGTTCTTTCGCACCACCCCGGGCGAAAGCGCCCCGCCGCGCGTGCCGCGAAACAGGGGATCATGTGGCGACAGGGTGAAGGGGCAGGATTCGCGATAAAGGGCGATTGCGTCCGCCACCTGCGCCAGCAGCGGCACTTGGCGCACCTTTTGCCGTTTGCCGGTGATGCGGATTGTCTCGCCCCCCAGCGCGGCGGGGGTAAGTGACAGCGCCTCCGCGATACGCAGGCCGGCCCCGTAAAGCAGCATGAGAACCGCAGCATCCCGCTTCTGCGTCCAGGAGGCGTCGTCGGGTACGGCGGCAAGGTCCTTCGCCTCTGCTGGCGCCACGGGCCGCGGAACGCGCTGCTTCGCCTTGGGCGTCGAAAGGCCCGAAATGGCGGCGCACTGGATACCGCGCGCGCGTTTCGTCCAGCGAAAGAAGGAGCGCAGCGCCGCCACCTCTCGCGCTGCGCTGCGGTTTGACAGCGCGTGCGCCCGCCGATGTGACAGATAGGCGCGCAGATCGGAAAGCTCGACGCCTGCCAATGTAGACCCCGTCACCGGCGCCCCGAAATGCCCGGTCAGGAAGGACAGGAACCGCAACAGCGTTGCGCGATAGGCGCGCAGCGTGTGCGGGGAGCGCCGCTCGGCATGTTCCAGCGCGGCGCACCAGTCCACCACCAGTTCCTTTGCGCTTGTCGCTAATGCACCTGTGTCAGACATGAGGTGAGCTTGCGCGAAACAGCCGCCGCGAGAAAGTCCAATAAGCCGGAATCGTCCATGGCCGAGGGCGGTGAGGCGCGCAGCGAACCGAAGGCGAGAATGCCAAGACCCAGGGGGCGGGGCAGGGTGAGCGGCGCGACGCCAACCGTCTTTACGCCCTCGCCCGCATCGCCGAAAAGCTGTGTTGCCCCCTCGACCGCACGCAGGTGGACGCCTTCTCCGCCCTGTGCCCAGGCGCGTACGCGGCGCGCGGGCAAACGCTGTATGCCCTCCGGGCCGGCACGAAACGCTTCGTCATGCGCGACGAGGGCGAGGCCGACCATGTCGATATCGAGTTCCGACGGCCATTGCTGCGTTACGGTGCGGATAACGCCAGCGAGGTCGGGCGCGGATATGAGCGACAGGGATGCGGCCCGCGCCGCCTCCTGCACGCCGAGTGCGCCGGTCGCATATTCGTAAAGTGCCTGGTTCGTCTGGACCAAGGTGGCCGACCTGTCGGCGATGATGCGGCGGGCGTGGCTGTTGAAATCGATGATGTTCATGCGTCCCCTTCTGCCATGACAGATTTAAGGGCTTGCGAGCGAACAGGCTTACCGCTTGATTAAATGATATTAGCTGAGCGGACGGCAGACCGCGATGCGGTTCTTTGCCAGCAGCAGCATTTCGCCATCCTCCGTCAGGAAGGGAAAGAAAGGCCTGCTGTCGTTGAGGCAATCCAGCACGCGCTCGTCCAGGCTAAGGAAGATAAAGCCGGTCAGGTTGGTGCCGTCCTCCAGGACGAATTCGACCTCTTCCTTTTTCTTGGTGCGGATGGGCCGTTTGCGCAGCGTCTTTGGTGCGCCGACGCTTTCCGCGATTATGGTGGGCATTGTCATTTCGTCAAAAGCGTCGGGGGTGGCGACGCGGGGATCTTCGCTTGAGATATCCATTACAGGCACGCCTCCAAAAGGGGTTTTTCGAAACCGAAGGCCTTTGCCTTCTCGGTCGCGTGTGGCCGCAATCCGGAGGAGCGATATTCGCCGATGATGCGGCCATTATCGTCCTCGTCCAGATAGTGAAAACGGAACAATTCCTGCGTCACCACGATCGGCCCCTCCATGCCGCACACCTCCGTAATTGAGGTGCAGCGGCGGGAGCCGTCGCGCAGGCGCTTCACCTGCACCACCACGTCGACGGAATCGGCGATCTGGCGGGTGATCGCCTCCTTCGGGATCTTGATATCGCTCATCAAAACCATGTTTTCCATGCGGCCGAGGCATTCACGCGGGCTGTTGGCGTGGATCGTACACATGGAACCGTCATGGCCGGTGTTCATGGCGGCGAGCAGGTCGAAGCATTCCTGCCCACGAATTTCGCCCAGGATAACGCGGTCGGGGCGCATACGCAGGGAGTTGATGACAAGGTCGCGAATGGTGATCGCGCCCTTGCCCTCCAGATTCGCAGGGCGCGTTTCCAGCGGCAGGACGTGCGGCTGCTGCAGGCGCAGCTCCGCAGCATCCTCGATCGTGATGACACGTTCGCCGGGATCGATCATTTTGGAAAGCGCGTTCAGCATGGTGGTCTTGCCCGACCCCGTGCCGCCGGAAATGATGATGTTGAAGCGGCTGGCCGCCATGACCTTCAACACGGTGCACATGGCATCGCTCATCGCGCCCCAGTCGCGCAGATTTTCCAGAGTGATCGGCTTTTCGGAAAATTTCCGGATGGAAATCGCCGTGCCCTTCAGGCTGAGTGGGGGAAGGATCACGTTGACGCGCGAGCCATCCTCCAGCCGCGCATCCGCCAGCGGTGTCGTCTGGTCGACGCGGCGTCCCACGCGGTTGACGATGCGCTGGGCAATCTGATGCAGATGTTCCTCGTCCCGGAAGGAAATGGGCGCGAGGGTCAGCTTGCCATCGCGCTCGACATAGGTCTGGTCCGGACCGTTGACCATGATGTCGGTCACCTTTGAATCGGCCAGCAATTCCTCGAGCGGGCCAAGGCCCAGCAGTTCGTCGATCAGCACTTTTTCCAGCGCGATCTGTTCGCGCCGGTTGAGCGTCAATCTGAGTTCCGCCAGCACTTCGGTCGTGATCGGCGTGAATTCGTCCGATAATTCAGCCTTTGAAAGGGCTGCGGCCGCCTCCGGGTCGATGCGCTCCAGAAGGCGCGGCATGACCTGTTCCTTGATGCGGTAGATTGCCTGTTCGAAACCGCCCTGCGTGCTACGCGCATTGTCGGCGGGCGCGCGGCCACGAGCCTCCAGCCGTTCCATCGCCTGATGGACGGGATTGACGGCCATATCTGTCTGCGGAACTGTGGCGGCGGGCGCAGGTTCAGGCACCGGCGCTTCTTCGAATTCCGGATCGTCCTCCGGCTCCATCTTCAGGGCGGCATTGCCATGGCTGTGCATGGGGGCGGCCTGACCGAAATTGCCCTTGCGGCCTGCCCCTATGCCGGCGCCAATCGATCCCGACCTCTTGCCGAATCCGCTCATGCCCAATCCCCGTCAGCGACACGCCCCGTGCGTACCGGTGGAGATTTTGCCCCTAACGTGGCGAAGTTGCCGAAACCCTAATCAGGGGCGCCCCCCCCATCAGATCGCACCGTCGCCAAAATGCCGGGTGATGTCCGGTCCGATGCGGAGCGGGCGCATGCTATTGCGGTCCAGCATTGCCCAGAAAGTGCGTGCCGCGACGCGAACCCTTGCATCCGCGCCCCTGACCTCAACGAAGCGATCGAAGCGCGCGCCCTTTGGGCTGCCGACCCAGGTGGCCAGGGTGACGGTTTCCCCGGCGACGGTCGGGGCGCGATAGTCGATCTCGTGCCGGACGACGACCCACACATATTTCTCGGCGATTTCGGCAGGCGCCGCGCTGAACCAGTGCGCGGTGGCGACATCCTGGATCCAGCGAACGTAGACCGCATTGTTCACGTGGCCCAACTCGTCAATATCGACGGGTTCCGCGGTCCTTGTCATGGTGAAGGTGGCCATGCGACTAGGAACTGGCCGCGCCGGAGCGGAACTCTTCCTTCTCACCGCGGTTGAATGTCAGGAAAAACGCGATCTCCTCTGCCTTTTCACGCAAGGATTCGAAGCGCCCTGACTTGCCGCCATGGCCGGCGCCCATGTTGGTTTTCAGCAACAGGATATTGTCGTCGGTTTTCATCTTGCGCAGCTTTGCGACCCATTTCGCAGGCTCCCAATAGGTCACGCGCGGGTCGTTGAGGCCGGCCGTCACCAGGAGGGGCGGATAATCCTGTGCCCTTACCTGATCATAGGGCGAATAGGACTGGATCAGGCGGAACGCCTCCGCATCCTCGATCGGATTTCCCCACTCCTGCCATTCCCCCGGCGTCAGCGGCAGATCGGCATCAAGCATGGTGTTGAGCACGTCGACGAAGGGAACATGCGCGGCGACCGCGCCGAACAGTTCGGGCGCCTGGTTGATGACGGCGCCCATCAGCTCGCCCCCCGCGCTGCCGCCCGACGCAACGATCCTGCCCGCTGAACTGTAGCCCTCTTTTGCCAGAAAGCGCCCGACATCGACGAAATCGTTGAAGCTGTTGGTGCGCTCGTTCAGCTTGCCGTCCAGATACCATTGATAGCCGAGATCGTCGCCGCCGCGGATGTGGGCGATGGCAAAGGCATAGCCCCGGTCCAGCAGGCTGAGGCGGCTGGCGGCGAAGCCCGGCGGGACCGCATAGCCATAGGCACCATAGGCATAAAGGTGCAGCGGACGAGTGCCATCGCGCGGAAAATCATGACGATAGACGACGGATACGGGCACCAGCGTGCCATCGCGTGCCGGCGCCATCAGTCGCTCGGTGCGGTATTGCGACGCGTCGTAACCGGAGGGGATTTCCTGGGTTTTGAGAGCGTCCAGCGTCCCGTCGGCAATGTCGTAATCATAGACGGTCGCGGGGGTGATCATGCTGTCATAGGACAGCCGCAACCTGTCGACATGATATTCCGGATTGTTGCCCAGACCGGCGTCATAGCTCGCCTCTGGAAAGGCGATGTGGCGTTCCTGCCCCTGATCATAATCGCGCAGGCGAATCTGGCTGAGCCCGTCGATACGTTCCTCGATCACCAGCAGATTTTCGAAACTGGTGACGCTGCGAAGATAGTGCGCGTCCGATCCCGCGATCAGTTCGGTCCAGTCACCGGGGGCGGCAACAGGCGCGGTGACGATACGGAAATTCGTATGCGTGTCATTGACCCGGATGAACAGCGTGCCCCCGCGCTCGTCCAGATCATATTCGCGGCCTGCCTGCCGGGCGGAAACCAGCGCCGGTTCCGCCATCAGGTCGGCGGTCGGCAGCAGTCGGATCTCGCTGGTCGTGTTGGTGCCGGTCGAGAGGATCGCGAAGGCGCGGCTCTGGCTGCGGCCAAGCCCGACGCCGAATTCCTCGTCCTCTTCGCGGTAGACGATGCGGTCGGCGCCCTGCGCATCGCCCAGCCGGTGATGCCAGACCGTCTTGGAACGCCAGTTCTCGTCTGCGTCGGTATAGAGGAAAGAGGCGGAATCGGTCGCCCAGACCAAGCCGTAGCGCCAATTTTCGATGATGTCCGGCAGATCCTCGCCAGTCACCAGATCACGAACCCGGAGCGTGTAGCGTTCGGACCCGTTGGTGTCGGTTGCATAGGCCATCAGGCGGCCATTCGGGCTGATGTCTAGGCCGCCGAGGCGGAAATATTCCTTGTCCTCTGCCAGCGCGGGTTCATCAAGGATGATTGTAGCGTCGCCGCCGTCCGCTGGACGGCGATACCATTTACGATATTGACCGCCCTCTTCGAACGCCCACCAATATTCGTAATCGCCGTCCCGTTGCGGCACGGAGGAATCATCCTCCTTCACGCGCGCTTTCAGCTCTGCGAACAATTCGTCGACCAGCGGCTGGTGCGGCGCCATCACCGCCTCAAAATATTCGTTCTCGGCCTTCAGATAGGCGAGCACATCCGCATCCTCGACGCTTGGGTAGCGGGGATCTTTCAGCCAGAAATAGGAATCCTCGACGGTAATGCCGTGAGCGGTGAAGCTGTGCGGGCGCTGATCCGCGACGGGCGGGGTGGGTGTGCTGGTCATAGTGCAGCCTTGCCGATGTCACGGCGCCAGAAGCCATCCTGCCACTCGATCCGGTCGATGGCGGCATAGGCCGTGTCCGCCGCCGCGCGCAGCGTAGGCGCCATTGCCGTGATGTTCAGGACGCGGCCGCCGCTTGCCGTCAATGCGCCGTCATCGCCGAGCGTCGTACCGGCATGGAAGATTTTGGCTCCGTCCGCCTCTGCCGCATTCAGCCCGGCAATGGTGCCGCCCTTCTTCGGCGTGCCGGGATACCCCTCTGCGGCCATCACGACGGTCATCGCATGATTGTCCGACCATTGCAGGGCGAAATGATCCAGCTGTCCCTCGGCGGTCGCCAGCAGCGCGGGCAGCAGGTCGGACTTCATCCGCATCATCAGCACCTGGCATTCCGGGTCGCCGAAGCGGGCATTATATTCGATCAGCTTTGGTCCGTCCGCGCCGATCATCAGGCCGGCATAAAGGACGCCGATGAAGGGCGATCCCTCCGCCGCCATGGCGCGGGCCGTCGGCTCGACGATTTCTGCCAGGACACGGGCCTGCATCGCCTCGTCCAATATCGGGGCGGGCGAATAGGCGCCCATGCCGCCTGTATTGGGGCCGGTGTCGCCGTCGCCGACGCGCTTGTGATCCTGCGCGCCCGCAAGGGGAAGGACGGTCTTGCCATCGCAGAGCGCGAAGAAGCTGGCCTCCTCCCCCGCCAGGAATTCCTCAATCACCAGTTCGGCGCCCGCCTCTCCGAAACGGCCGCCCAGCATGTCGTCGATGGCGGCGTCGGCATCGGCGCGGGTTTCGGCGATCACGACGCCCTTGCCTGCGGCGAGGCCGTCCGCCTTTATGACGTAGGGGGGCGTCAGCCGTTCCAGAAAATCCTTCGCCTCCGCTGCGGCGCGAAAACGGCCATAGGCGGCGGTCGGGATATCGTATTTGGAGCAAAGATCCTTCGTGAAGCCCTTCGACCCCTCGAGCCGTGCGGCGCTGGCGGACGGGCCGAAAACCTTTCGCCCCTTTGCCCGCAGCGTGTCGGCAAGCCCGTCGACGAGAGGCTGTTCCGGGCCAATGACCGTCAGGCCGATATCATGTTCCGCCACGAAGGCGAGAACAGCATCATGGTCGCCCGTATCCAGCGCCACGCAGCGCGCCCCCTCCGCCGCGATACCGGGATTGCCCGGCGCCGCATAGAGCGTGTCGAGAAGAGGCGATTGGGCGAGCTTCCAGGCCAGCGCATGTTCGCGCCCGCCGCCGCCGATCAAAAGAATGTTCATGCGCGGGGTTCTAGCTGCGTTCGCCGGGCGCGTCATCCCGGCGCAAGAGGGAGAGGGCGCGATGGCCCGTCAGGCGTTGGCCGCCCCTTGCGCATAGGGCGTCCAGCTGCCCTTCGGCTGAGCCAGCCGGTTGGCGGTGACCGCCAGAACCTCATGATTCCAGGCAAGGCCGACATGGCTGGAGCGGACGCAGACCGATTCGTGCCGCTCGCCATTGCCGATATTGGCGCATTGCGGCGCAACGATGCCGTCACCGTCCGTATATATGCTGGTCAGCGGCACGGGCGGCAGTTCTTCAAGGTCGTTGGGCAAGGGCGGGCTGTTGACCCAATGGTCGTTCAGCCGTTCATACAGCCGCCAGGCGTGATTGCCGCGCATGTCGCCGATGCAGGGGGTGCCGGCCGTGACGACCAGACGGACGCAGTCGGGGCGGCGCTTGGCCACTTCGCGCGCATAAAGGCCACCGAGCGACCAGCCAACCAGGCTGACCGGGCCGCCGCTTCTTTCCGCGACGCGGATCAGGTGCGATCGCATTTCCGGCAGGGTGTCGCGGCGCAGGCCCAGATTCTGGCCCTGACCCCAGCCATGCACGTCATAGCCGAGCGTCGCCAGGCGGCGGCGCAGAAGGAAGGTGGTGGTGTCGGCCGCCAGAAAGCCCGGATAAACGATCACCGCATGGCCATCGCCACGCGGCAGGCTGGCGGTGCGGTTGTTCAGCAGGAACTGCGCGAACTCCCCGATCGCGCGGACTTCTTTCAGATATTGCGTCCGCGAGGGAGGAGCGATCTTTCGCTTGCGGACGATTTGCTGGGCAACAGTCATCAAAGAGTCATATATTAAGCTTTGCAAGAAAGCTACGAATAACGGGCGCGATATCCTCACGCTGTAGCGCGAGATCTATTGTTGCGTTCACGAAGCCCGCCTTGTCGCCGCAATCGTGGCGCACCCCGTCGAAGGTGAAGGCGTGGAAGGGTTGCGTGCCGATCATGGAGGCCATGGCGTCGGTCAGCTGAATCTCGCCGCCCGCACCGACGCCCTGCGTCTTCAAGATGTCCATCACCTGCGGTTGCAGGATGTAGCGACCCGGCAGCATCAGGTTGGAGGGGGCATCAGCCGGATCGGGTTTTTCCACGAGGCCCCTGACTTCGGTCAGCGCGCCGTCAGTCTCACCGGGATCGACGATGCCATATTTGCGCGTTTCCTCCCGCGCCACTTCCAACGCGCAAACGATGTTGCCGCCGACCTTTTCATAGGCCGACATCATCTGCGACATGCAGCCGGGTGTGCCGATCAGAAGCTCGTCCGGCAGGATGACGGCGAAGGGTTCATTGCCGACGACGCTGCGTGCGCACCAGACGGCGTGCCCCAGGCCCAGCGGCTCCTGCTGCCGCACATAGGCGATCTGACCAGGGGCAAGCCGCGTCCCCTCCAGCGCTGCCTTGTCCTTCTGACGCGCCTCCATTGTATCCTCCAGCTCGTAGGCCATGTCGAAATGGTCCTCGATGGCGGATTTGCCGCGTCCGGTGACGAACACCAGTTGCTCGATCCCTGCCTCCAGCGCCTCGTCCACGGCATATTGGATCAGCGGCCGGTCGACGATCGGCAGCATTTCCTTGGGAATGGCCTTTGTGGCGGGAAGGAAGCGGGTGCCGAGGCCGGCGACGGGAAAGACTGCGGTACGGACGGGACGAGGAGACGTCATCAAAACCTCTTCAAAAGCCTAAGATAATAAGCGCGTTCAGTAGGGGTACGCGCGGGGTCGGCGGCGCGTTCCTCAATAATTTCACGGATTTCCTGCACACGTCGCAGGGTATTTTCATCCGGCAGGTCGACCTCCCCCTGGCCAAAGCCGCGCCCGGGGCGGCCGAGCGGATCGAGGCCGCTGCCGTCTCCGCCCGGCTGCATCTGGCCACCTGCGGCGGCTTGCGCCATGGCCTGTGCGGCGGCCGAGGCCTGCTCCCCCGCCTGCGCCAGCTTGTCGAGCGCCAGCGTTTGCGCGGTGGCGGCAGAGGCGGCATCGCCTGCCGCCAGCGCATCCGCCGCCGCCTGCATGGCTTGCCGCGCTTCGTTAAGCTCTGCCGGGCTCTCCGCCCCTGTTTCCGCGAAGGCGCCCGAAATCTGGTCGAGGGACTCTGCCAGCCCTTGTTGCCGCGTGCCCATCGCCTGCATCGCCTGCGGATCGTCACGGATCATCTGCCGAACCGCCTCCGCAATGGTCTCCTCGCGAAGGGCGGACTGCTGCGATTCGACGTCGCGCAATTGCTGTGCGAGCTCATTTGCCGCCTGCGCGCGTTCCATCGCCTCCGGGTCGGGCGGGCTGCTGCCGAACTGGATCGATTCCATCAGGCCGCGCAGGTTGGAAAGCGCCTGCATCGCCCCCTCTGTATCGCCGGCGGCCAGCCGGTCCTTCAGATCCTGCATCATCGCATCCAGGAACCCTGCGTCCATGCTGGATGCCATGCCGGCCATGGATTGCAACGCCTCAGCAGACGGGGTTTCGCCCGCCGCCATGGCCGCCTCGATCTGGCGGGCCAGATATTCGCCCATGGCGCTTTCCAGCCTTTCGGTCAGTGCGGCGAGTGTCGAATCGTCGGCGGTGCCCGCCTGCTTCATCAACTGTTCCATGGCGGTCCTGAGGTCGTTCATGGCGCGGCTGGTGCCGCCATCCTCCAGGTCGACGGCCGTGTCCCACAGGATCTGGGCGACTTCCGTCCGTGCGGATTTGCGTCTGTCGCGCAGCAGGCGCCACGTCGCCGCCCGCAGCGCGACGAATGTGTCGAGGCGCTGGTCGAACCGTTCGGGCTGCGTCGCGATACTCGTCAGCCGCCGGACAACCTCCCGGCGGTCGGCGCCCTCCAGCAGATCCTTGCGGACGGCGATGATCTCTGCGGCTACCTCGTCGACGAAGCTGCGTACCGGCAGCGTCAGCAGCATGACGGGGGAGCGGCCAACATTGCCCGCGCCATCCCGCGCCAACAGGGTAAGGCGCGCCTGTTCGCCCGCGCGCGGGTCGGACGTCAGATCCGCGAATAATTGCCCCTCTCCCGGTGCAACGGACATGTTTAGGTCGGTGACCACCGGATCGGCAGCCCCGCCCTCTACCAGCAGCGACAGGGCGGAAAGACCGTGATCGTCGGCCAGCCTGTATCCCACGCGCAGCGCCCCCGAAGCGGTTTTGACGGGAGAGCCGTTGAACCTGATATCGGGGACATCGTCCGCCGCCAGTCCCACGTTCAGCGTTGCCAGCGTCCGCCCATGGGCCGCGATGCGCCATTGTCCGCCACGCGTCACGGAGGCGGGAAGCGACATGAATTCGCCGGCCGGGTCCACCAGCTGCCACTCCGCCGCCGCGCCCGTCGAGGAGACGTCGATCTGGCTGTCGGTCAGCAATCTCAGCTCGCGCGTCGCGCCGCCCTGCAGGGCAATCTGGCGCACGGGCAGGACAGCATATTCAGGTGGCGTAATTTCCACCCGGAAAGCATAGTCCGTGGCGGGAACCGCATAGGGCGAGAAGGCCGCCGAGAGCCGCTGTGGCGCTGTCCGGTTGGCCGCCAGCAGACCCGCCAGCAAAATCAGGGCCGCCCCGATCAGCGACCATTTCAGATAGGGCGGCAATTGAATGCGCGGCAGGCCGATGCGCGGCTGCCGCGCAAGTGCGTCGCGGCGCGCACGGCGCCATAGCTGTTCCGCAATCCGGTCGGACAGCCCCACCGGTGCGGAGTCTGTAAAACTGACTGTGCCGCGTGGCAGGGCCCCGCCGGTATCGAGGCGCGCCAGCATAACGCTCCGCGCCGGCAGCGGCGTGCGCGCCGCATATCGAATGGCGCCCCCGACCGACCCGACGATCAACGCGCCCACGATGGCCAGACGCATTTCGCCGGGCAGCCAGGAAGCCGCGCCGAAAAGGGCAAGAGCGGCGAAACCGATCCACGCCGCGACGATCCATCCCAATTCGGCCGCCAGCCCCCGCTCCAGCCAGATGAGCGCGCCGGCAAAGGGAAGGCGCCTTGCGGCTGCCGGTGACAGTCCCGCAGAGATAGGCCCGTCCCGAGGGGCCTCCGCCGTCATCCGGAGAGCCACTCCGGCAGTTGGTCTTGCCCGATCAGATCCTCGTAACTTGGCCGCTCGCGCACGATCGCCCAGCGGTCGCCGGAGACCATGACTTCGGGTGTCAGCAGGCGGGAATTATAGCTGTTGGCCATGGCCGCACCATAGGCGCCCGCAGTTCGGAACACCATCAGATCGCCGGTATCGAGCCGGGGCAGCGTCCGTTGCGATGCAAACGTATCGCCGGTCTCGCACACGGGACCGACGACATCGGCGACCATCGGATCACCCTGCGGCTGGCGTACCGCCTGTATATCGTGCCAGGCATCGTACAGGCTGGGCCGCATCAGGTCGTTCATCGCAGCGTCGATGATCAGGAAATTACGCTCCCGCCCGCCCTTCAGCCGGACGACCCGGCTGACCAATATGCCGGCATTGCCGGCGATCAGCCGACCCGGCTCGAAGGTCAGGCGAACGTTCCAGTCGCGCGTGATCCGTGCGACCATGCCACCATATTCGGCGGGGCTCGGCGGTTCCGGCTGGTCCGACAGATAGGGCACGCCCAGGCCGCCGCCCAGATCGGCGCGGCTGATGTCATGCCCCTCGGCCCGCAGCTGGGCGATCAATTCTCCGACGCGTTCGAACGCCCGCTCCAGCGGATCGAGACTGGTCAACTGGCTGCCGATATGAACGGCCACACCCAGGGCATCGATGCCCGGCAGGGAACGCGCGAGATCGAATGCAGCCGGAGCGGTATCGATGGCGATGCCGAATTTGTTTTCCGCCCGGCCGGTGGAAATCTTCGCATGCGTCATCGCATCGACATCGGGATTCACGCGAAAGACGATGGGCACCACCCGGCCCATTTCCACGGCCACCGAACTCAGTAGCTCAGCCTCTGGCAGGGATTCGACGTTGAACTGGTAAATGCCGGCATCGATTGCGGCGCGCATTTCCTCTGCTGTTTTGCCCACACCGGAAAAGACGATCCGGTCCGCTGGAACGCCTGCGGCCAGCGCCCGCTTCAACTCGCCGATAGAGACCACATCGGCGCCCGCGCCCGCGCGCGCGAGCGTGCGAATGACGGCCTGGTTGGGATTTGCCTTTACGGCATAGGCGACCAGCGGATCGGGAAGCGCGCCGAGAGCCGAGGTGAACACCTGATAATGGCGCAGCAGCGTTGCCGTCGAATAGCAGTAGAAGGGGGTACCCACCTCCGCCGCCAGCGCTTCCAGATTGACGTCTTCGGCGTGAAGGACGCCGTCGCGATAGTGAAAATGGTCCATCAGTTGGGCGGCAGGTCGAACGGATCTTCCGCGCGTTCCTCTGAATTGCGAACGACGTCGTCGATGCGCAGGGGCGCGGCCTGCGGCGGCGGCTCCAGCATCGCCTCCGGCGTCGGGGTTTCCTCTTCACCGAAAGCGGGCGGTGGCGGTCCGCCCTGCGGCCATTGCAGCGGTCCCTGCGATCCGCACGCGGCCAGCGCCAGCACGAGACCAAGCGCCAGACCCGGCGAGAGCGGGAGAGCGAGCCTTTTCATTTCACGTCCTTTCGCGCGTCGACGATGCGGGCACGAACCTGATCCGGCGCGGTGCCGCCAAAGCTGGTACGGCTGGCGACGGAGGCATCCACCGACAGGACATCATATACGCGCTCGTCGATCCGTTCGTCGATGCCGGTCAGCACGTCGAGCGGCAGGTCGGCCAGCATGGCGCTGCGCCGCTCCGCCTCCGCAACGGCGCGGCCGGTAATGTGGTGTGCCTGGCGGAAGGGGACGCCTGCCTCTCTCACCAGCCAGTCGGCCAGGTCCGTTGCGGTCGAATGACCTGCGGATGCCGCCGCCTTCATGCGGTCGGTGTCGAAGGCGAGGCCGTCGACCATGCCGGTCATCGCGGCCAGGGCCAGTGCCAGCGTGTCATAGGCCTCGAATACGGGGGCCTTATCCTCCTGCATGTCCTTCGAATAGGCCAGCGGCAGGCCCTTCATGACGGTGGCGAGCCGTGTCAGCGCACCCATGAACAGGCCCGCCTTCGCCCGTACCAGCTCCGCCGCGTCGGGGTTGCGCTTTTGCGGCATGATGGAACTGCCGGTGGAATATTCGTCGGGCAGCTTCACGAAGGACCATGGCTGCGATGCCCAGATCACGACCTCCTCCGACAGGCGGGACAAATGCAGGCCGGCCTGCAGGCAGCAGGTCAGGAATTCCAGGGCGAAATCGCGGTCGCTGACGGCGTCCAGACTGTTCGCAGTGGGGCGGTCGAAACCTAGCCTTTCCGATGTCATTTGTCTGTCGATCGCGAAGCCGGTGCCCGCCAGTGCCGCCGCCCCCAGCGGCGATTCGTTCAGGCGCGCCCGTGCATCGGCGAAGCGGCCCCGGTCGCGCCGGATCATTTCGACATAGGCCATCAGATGATGGCCAAGCGTCACCGGCTGCGCCGTCTGAAGGTGGGTGAAGCCCGGCATCACGCTGGCGGCATGCTCCTCCGCCCGCATCAGCAGCGCGCTTTGAAATGCCGTCAGTCCCGCGTCCAGCCGGTCGATGGCGCCCCGGACCCACAGGCGCAGATCGGTCGCGACCTGATCATTGCGCGACCGCGCGGTGTGCAGGCGCCCGGCGGCGTCGCCGATCTTTTCCTTCAGTCGCGCCTCCACATGCATGTGGATATCCTCCAGCGCGAGATCCTCCTCGATCGGGCCGGTTTCCCACTCGGCGGCGATTTCGGCGAGACCGGCGTCAATGGCGGCGGCGTCATCGGCAGAAATGATGTTCTGCGCGGCCAGCATGGCGGCGTGCGCGCGGCTGCCCTCAATGTCTTCGCGCCACATACGCTTGTCGACACCGATGGAGGCGTTAATCTCCTGCATGATAGCGGCGGGCCCTGCGGCGAAGCGGCCGCCCCACATTTTGTTGGAGTGATCGGACATGCGGACCCTTGCGTTTCTTTTGGCGTCGGCGCTGCTTGTCACCTCGGCCTGCGATAATCGTGCATCGGATAAGGCTGTGGAGGACAGCTCGCAACCCGCCCCGGCACTGGGGGAGCCTGACTATTCGCATGCAGGCGAGCCCGCGCCCGACGTGACGCTGATGCGGCAGGACGGCGGCCCGCTGGCTTTGGGGGCGTTTCGCGGTACGCGGACGCTGGTCAACCTATGGGCGACATGGTGCGCGCCGTGCGTCGCGGAACTGCCCGCGCTCGACCGGCTGGCGGCGGCGAAGGGCTATGACATGAACGTCGTGGCGGTCAGCCAGGATATTGGCGGATGGGAAAAGATCACGCCCTTTCTGGAGCGGGTGCCCATGGAACATGCCACTATTCTGAGCGACGAAGACGGGGCGCTATCGCGCGCCTACGGCGCCGCGGGCCTTCCCTTGACGATCATGTACGATGCGGATGGCCGCGAATTGTGGCGCGTCAACGGTCCACGCGAATGGGATCAGCCTGGCGGCCTGCCCGGGGACACGGCAGATGCGGCGAGCGTGCCCGAGGCCGGAAGTGGGAATGAGGTGGAGCAGGCAGGCGCCGACGCCATGGACGCCGAGCTGAAGGCTGAGGGCGTCGCCTGGGTCGCGCGCGGACAGGAACCCGGCTGGATTATCCGCCTGACACCCGGCGAGACGATCGAGGTGGAGGCGGATTATGGCGAGGTCACCGCGACGCTGCCCGCCCCCGATGCCGCGCCATCAGGTCAATTCGCACTGGCCCGCACGACCGGCGGCACGAGCTTCGCCCTGTCGACGACGGAGCAGCCGTGCACCGACACGATGAGCGGCAGACCCTATCCCCAAACCGTGCAGATGCAGCTGAACGGGAAAACCTATCGCGGGTGCGGTGGCGCGATTTGAGTGATAGGAGGTGAAGCCGCTTCGCCCCTCGGGCGACCAATACGGCAATGGCCAATTTCAGGAGAAGCCCGTGTCCTTGAGTAGCCTTCTCATTCCGTCGTTCACCCAGATGCTGAAAGGCTTGTCGAAGTGGCTTCAAACGGGCGCGACCGGTGCGGATGCCGACGCGGACGCGCTGCTGACCAGGCGGCTGGCCGACGATATGTATCCTTTGGCGTCGCAGGTCTTCTTTTCCTGCTTCATGGTGCAGGACGCGATCTTTCGCCTTCGCGGGCAGAAGGTGCCTGATGCTGTTGAGGGCATCCGCCGTAAAGCCTGGAGGGCGGGAGAAGAGCCGGTGGCGTTCGCAGATGCGATTCGCCAAATCGAAGACACGATGTCACTGCTCGACTCACTTGCCCCTGATGCGCTCGACCAGGGCGCCGATAGGCACCTGCGTATCGAACTTCCCAATGGACTCCTGTTCGAACTGAGCGGCCAGGAGTACGCGCGTGACTGGGCTCTGCCGCAATTCTACTTCCACATATCCATGGCCTATGCGCTGCTGCGGCATCAGGGCGTGGAACTGGGCAAGGCGGATTATCTCGCCCATATTCTTACCTATATCCAGCAAGCGCCCGCAGAGACTGCGTAAGGTCTGGCCGGGCGCCTGCTAAAGCGCCGTGTCTGCTAAAGCGTCGTCTTCCCGATATCTTCCAGCAGTTCCTCGCACATGGTGTGCATGCGCTTGCAATGATCCTTGTCATGGCGGGCACACTCGTCGCGGCATTCTTCCGCAGCTGTCTTCAGCAGCGCCATTGCGGCCTTGATGACCTGTTCATTGGAGCCGGTACGGCGGGCGGCAACGGTGGAGAACATCGCGGCGATGTCGGAAAGGTCGCTGCATTTGCGGAAACAGGGTCGCATCTCGATGATATGCTCTTCCGCGACGCAGGCGTCGGCGCAGGACGAGGCGAGCGTGGCCGCCCACATTGCGTGCTTTATGGTTTCTGCCAGTGGGTCGTTCAGATGGTCTTCGACATCGGGGTGGGCGGCGATCATCTTGGCGATGGACATGGAAATCTCCTGCGGTTCGGGTTCGCGCCATGAACGCGCCAGCCCGTCAGGAGTTCGACCCCGTCGATTGATTCGAAAAAATTTCGGGGAAGCGGCTGGAGCGGGCGACCGGGATCGAACCGGCATCACAAGCTTGGAAGGCTGGTGTTCTACCATTGAACTACGCCCGCACGGCGCTGTAACAGACACTTAGCAGACAAATCTGGTGGAGGGGACAGGATTCGAACCTGTGTACGCATACGCGGGCAGATTTACAGTCTGCTGCCTTTAACCACTCGGCCACCCCTCCAACGGGCTTGCCCAGCAAGGTCGCGCTAGATGGCGAACGGGCCTTTGCCTGTCAACAGAACTGCGCTAGCGCCGCGCCTATTATGGCAAAAAGAGGAAGAGCAGGACGCGAGGCGTCCAAGGCAAAGCGCGGCACAGGCGGCATCCGGCTATACGGCCGGCATGCGGTCGAGGCGGCGCTGGACAATCCCAACCGCACGGCACGCAAGCTGTTCGTCACGTCGGAGATCGCGCAGAAATATCATCTGCCAACCGACCTGCCGGTGGAGCGCGGTGACGGCGCTGCGCTGGCCCGCATGGTCCCCGGCGATGCCCCGCATCAGGGTCTGGTGCTGGAGGTCGATGCGCTGCCCGTCGTGCATCTGGACCAATTGCTGGGCGGCAGAAAGCCGCTCTTGGTGCTGGACCAGGTGACGGATCCGCACAATGTCGGCGCCATTATCCGGTCGGCAGCGGCGTTCGGTGCGGCGGGCATCATTACGCAGGACCGGCACTCGCCGCCCGAATCGGGCGCCTTGGCAAAGGCGGCGTCGGGGGCGCTGGAGCGGATGCCGTGGTGCCGCGTCACTAACCTCGCCCGCGCGCTGGAGGAGATTGCCGAGGCAGGCTATTGGCGCGTCGGTCTGGCGGGAGAGGCGGAACGGACGCTGTCCGAATCGACACGGGACATGCCGACCTGCCTGGTCCTGGGCGCAGAGGGCGATGGGCTGCGGCAGAATGTGGCGGCGCATTGCGACGTGCTGGCCCGCCTGCCGATCAGCGATGCGGTGGAAAGCCTGAACGTCTCCAACGCCGCGGCGGTCGCGCTTTATGCGGTGACGAACGCCACCGACACCAGCCATCCGGCGGCTGCGCCCAATAAAATGACCTGAGCGAAAGCAATCTGCCAAAGCCGTTTGGAAAATGGCTGCTTGCGGGTTTTGTGGCGGAGGGAATGCCTGGCCAGAAAGGCCGCTGGCGTTCCGCCAAGGGCGGACAAGAGAAGGAGAGTGTCCTCTGCCACGCGCCGCGATCCCGAGCGCGCACATGCCTTGTCGCGCCAGAACGTCAGAAAAGTGAAAATATTGACGGCGCATAGGGCAATGAGGATCGAGGATGCCATGGACGGTCCATCGCCCGCTGCGTCTTTCATTCGGATTAAGCAGCTTAGCTAAATGACGGCCTATCGGCGCAGCAAACGGTGCGCGCCGATAGGCATCGGGAAGCCGGATCAATAGCAGTAGCGCTTGCGATCCTTGTCCTTGCCGACTTCGTGGCCGAGCACGCCGCCTACGGCCGCGCCGAGGATGGTGCCGACCGTCTTGTCGCCGCGGCCTGCCACTTGGTTGCCGAGGACGCCGCCGACGACGCCGCCGATCACCGTGCCGGTGTTGACGCCATTGGAGCTGCGGCAGCGGTCGTAGCTGTCATAATAGCGGTCGTCGCGCCCATACCAGCCGCCGCGGGTGTCCGCGGCGGTGCGGTAATAGACCGGCTGGCGCCGCTGGTCATAGCGATTGTCGTAACGATTCTGGTAGCGGGCGGGGCGATAATCGCGCCTGTCGCGGCGATCCTCGTTTCGATAGCGGCGGTCCGAATCATGGCCGCGCCGAAAGTCGCGCTTGTCGTAATGGCGTTCGTAGCGGCCGCGGTCGTCATGGTCTCTGGCGGCGGCGGGAATTGCGGTGAAGCTGGTGGCTGCCACGGCGGCGATCAACAGGGATTTCAACATGGGGGACGCTCCTTCTTACACACCCCTTGAGACTGGCCTTGGGACTGGCCTTGGGATTGGGTGTGACCGCGGGCGGAACAGGGGACCGTTGTTTAAGCCCGCGGCCACGAACCCTGTTTGCGCGTGCCGGGCTGAGACATTGCTGAATGGTGCGTGCAGCCGTTGTTAATCCATGTTCGTCACCTGAGAGATCAGGCGGCGCGTTTGCGGAGGGGGCCCTGATCCTCGAACAATTGCGCAAGCTGCTCGACCATGGTCCCGCCCAATTGTTCGGCGTCCATGATGGTAACGGCACGCTCGTAATAACGCGTGACGTCGTGACCGATGCCGATGGCGATCAGTTCGACGGGACTGCGCGTTTCGATCCAGTCGATCACCTGCCGCAAATGCATTTCCAGATAATTGCCGCTGTTGACGGACAGGGTCGAATCATCGACCGGCGCACCGTCGGAAATGACCATCAGGATGCGGCGATCCTCTGGTCGGCCGATCAGCCGGTTGTGCGCCCATAGCAGCGCCTCTCCGTCGATATTCTCCTTCAGCAGCCCCTCGCGCATCATCAGGCCGAGATTCTTGCGCGCGCGCCGCCAGGGGGCATCGGCGGTTTTATAAACGATGTGGCGCAGATCGTTGAGCCGGCCCGGCTGTTCCGGGCGGTCCTCCTTCAGCCATTTTTCGCGCGACGATCCGCCCTTCCACGCGCGCGTGGTAAAGCCGAGGATTTCCGTCTTTACGCCGCAGCGTTCCAATGTGCGCGCCAGTATGTCGGCGCAAATGGCCGCGATGGAAATGGGCCGCCCGCGCATGGAGCCGGAATTGTCGATCAGCAGGGTCACGACGGTGTCGCGGAAATTCGTGTCGCGTTCCACCTTGTAGCTGAGCGACTGGGTGGGATTGGTGATGATTCGCGCCAGACGCGCAGCATCCAGCAGCCCCTCCTCCTGATCGAAATCCCAGGCGCGGTTCTGCTGCGCCATCAGCTTGCGCTGTAATTTATTGGCCAGCTTTGCAACGACGCCCTGCAGGCTGGTCAGCTGTTGATCCAGATAGGAACGCAGACGGGTCAGCTCCTCCGCATCGCACAATTCGTCGGCGCCCAGCACCTCGTCGAATTCCTGCGTATAGGCGTGATAGTCGAAGGTGGAGGGAAGGTCCGTCCACTGCATATTGGGACGGAAAGGCTGCATCCCCTCGTCCGCCTCGTCGCCCATCTCCGCCTCGCTGAGGTCGTCGAAATCCATTTCCGCATCCTGCTCGCCCTCCTGGGGTTCGCCGTCGGAATCTTCCGTGCGGGTATCGAGCGCCGAATCCTGGCCGGCGGGATTGTCTTCGTCCTCGCCTTCGTCGCCATCGTCCTGATCGGGGTCTTCACCCTCATCCTGATCGGGTTCGGTCGATTCGGTTTCCTCGTCCTCCTCCGGCCCCTCAAGCTCCAGATCGCGCAGCACGTTGCGGGCAAGGCGTCCGAAAGCCTGCTGGTCGTCGAGGAGCGCGGACAGATCGTCGAGGCGGGCGCCAGCGCGCTCCTCTACCCAGTCGCGGACCAGATCGACCCCTGTTCTGGCCTGTTCCGGCACGGCCGCGCCGGTCAGCCGCTCCCGCACGATCAGGCCAACGGCGGTGGCAAGCGGCACCTCGTCGAAATCGCGCGCGCGGGTGATCGCGTCGACACGCGTGCGGGCCGTCACCATCGCGTCCAGATTCTGTGCCGTGCCCGGCATGCCATTGGCGCCTATCGCCTCGTAACGGGCGAGTTCGACGGCGTTGAAAACATCGCGTGCGGCGCCGGCGGCCGGCTGTGCCGACATATGCGCGGCGGCATCGTGATAGCGCCGCTTCAGCGCGAAGCTGTCGGCCCAGCCGCGCGCCTCCGCCACTTCCCGCGCCGGCATGCCGCGTGGTGGCTGTGGCACGCGCGCGGCGCTGGCGGAGGATGAGGGCTTGTCGGCGGTATAGCTCAGCTCGAATTCGTCTACGTGCCCCATGGCGCGCAACGTGGCCGCCAGCGCATGGCGGAAATCCTCGACGGGGGAGTCAGGCTTGCTCATCCCGGATGATGTAGGGGGTGTTGGTGGCAAGGTGAAGCGCTCTTGCCAGATCGGGGACGATGCGCCGCGGCGGAAAACCGGACACACCAAACAAACCGGACAAAGCGGACGAACCGCACACACAGCGCGCGTGCGTCGGTGCGCACGGGGGTGCGGGCGCGCAGGTGGGCGCGCGTACGCGCGTGGGCGCAGGCGGGCGTATCAGGGGACTGGTGAGAGAAGGGCGCGGTCACGGGACCAAATGTGCGGGGCGAAGTCCTATTTCGCAAGGGAAACGGAGGCTGCCTGGAATCGCCGGTGGTGTCGGTGTGGCGACGTGGCAACAAAGCTGTGCGGTTGCGTGTCCACTTTGTGCGCTTGCCTGTCCGGTTCCTGTGAGCTTTGGGTGTGAGACACCCACATGAACAGCGAGGGCGCATGGCCGACGTTCGCATTACCGCAGGCGATCTGACATTTCTGGCGCGATTCGAACGCGAGCGGGCGCCGGAGACGTGCCGCTATTTCGAAAGCCTGCTGCCGTACAGAACCCAGTTCATTCACGTCCGCTGGAGCGGTGAAGCATGTTGGGTTCCTCTCGGCGAGGCGACCGTGCCCTTCTCCTTCGAGAATGCGACGAGTTATCCGGCGCCCGGCCAGATGATCTTTTATCCCGGTGGCTATAGCGAAACAGAATTGCTGATCGCCTATGGCAGCGTCTGCTTTGCCAGCAAGCTGGGGCAGTTGGCGGGCAATCATTTTCTTACGGTGATCGAGGGGATGGAGCGCTTGCCGGAATTAGGCAAACGGACCCTGTGGCAGGGCGCCCAGGATGTGGTGATGGAGCGGGTGTGAGCATGGATAACGGGGGCAGGCGTGGCGCCCCGCCATGGTTGAGACTAAGCCGTTACCCTGATCGAAAACCAATATATTGCAGCCTCACTAGAGCATCGAAGCGCACATGTGACGGCCCAGAATTTGCTACCCTGCCAAACTTCGCTTCTCGCGTACCGAACGGAAGAAAAGACCCGTTAGGCCAAGGATCATGAGACTTAACGCTCCCGGAGATGGAATTTCGGCAACTGACTCCAGAAATGCGGTTCCCCGGAAACCCGTTTGCTCGACCAAGTATATTGGCCCGGTGGAGACAGGGCGGCCGTCAACCATTTCATATGGAGTATTTAGAGTAACTAGGGTGGTGCTAAATTCAAATTCAGCTCCAGGATATAGAAAGAGGTCAATTAAATCAGATGGATTTCTTCTAATTGTTTATAAAGTTCTTCACTTATCATATTATCTTTATATATATTAATAGAATAAGAAGATCCAAATAAAAGGTCTTCGACTACCCTTGTTTCATTAATATGTGATGACATATTGATATGAGAAGAAAATTGATTCTCTTGGTCTCCAATTTCTGTCAAACTAAGACTGGTCGAGACTTGGTGTCCTGGATTTTTCCCAACAACAAATTTATTATTCGAAAATGGACCAGATGAGTCTATTTTACCAATATAGTTATTACGTATATTAGTGAATTTATTTGGAGGAAAAGAAGTAATTTCTACGGTTGTTTCGACGCTCGAAGGAATTATGGAGCCGTTAAGAGTAAAATCGTAAGGCTCGAAGGAAATATCTTCATAGGGCATTGGGCTAATGCCCGGTGGAGTAATGAAGCGTTGATCTGCTGTAACTTGAAAAGTTAACAAGGCTGCCAAGGATGGCGCCGCGGAACACAGGCCTAAACCAAACGACACGCATTTCGTAAACATATACGGCTTCCTGCTAAAATCTCGCAAACCTAAAGCAATTGTTGTGCCATTCCGTAAAATCAATGAGTTACAGGGCCTTCGCGACAGATGTGTAAAAAATTTCGACACCTTCAGCAGGGCAGCGTCTCGTAATGCAATATGATCCGCGAACGCTCCGTCGTCCTGTTTTGAGGCAAAGCACTGCCGCTGTTTAACAGGCCCCCGCCAAAGCCTCTCTTTGACATTGCCAATAGAAGCCGGAGTGACCGTTCTGCTTCCCACTTCCGTCCGCGGCATTTCGTTGCTCGCGTATTGGTGTATTCGAGGTAAGGAAGCCGCCGGGGTTTAAGAGCTTTGGTGCGGTGGCATACTACCGAGCATGCGCTTCTGCGGGGGGCGGGCAAGGCGCCATAGGCAGGTGATCACATACAGGGTGGAAAAGACCAATTGGCTGTAGGATCCGGTCAGGAGGCCGTAGCTGCCCCAGAAGATCGTGCTGATCAGGACAATTATCAGCAGCAGACGATAATTGCCGGTGCCGCGTGACAGGATGACGAGCGCGGTGCCGGCGAGCGACAGGAGTTCGCGTGGGCCGCTCCAGAAGAACAGTGTTACCGCAATCGCGCACAGGAACAGACCGGCCTGGGCTGCCCGCATATGCAGGGGCCGGCGCGCGAGGGGGACAGCCACGTCGGCAAGCGCGTAAATCAGGCTGAGCGCTGCCCCCGCGGGTGCGCCGAGAAGGACGTAATGAATGGCGATCGGCACCATTCCGACGGCATCCATGGTGAGGAAAACCGGGCGCGACTTCGCGAGCGGGGCGAGGATGAAGAGGGTGTAGCCGACGAAACCGAGAAGATTGATCCAGAGAATTCCGCTCAGCACTGACCGTCGTGCACCTGCTGGGCGATCAGATTTTCGATGCGTTCGGACGCTTCGATCCAGGAGGGGTGTTCCGGCTGCGGAAGAGCGGCCGCAACCGAAGCGCGAATTTCCGCCAGGAAGGGCCAGTAATAGGCAAAGGATTTGCAGAAGAGCTGCGCGAAAAGCCGCCTGTCCACAAGATTGGTCTGAATCAGCCGGTCCGCCCTCGTGAAGAAGTAGAGGAATGCGGTCAGCGCCTCATGCTCCGTAAAGCGTTCCAGCGAGATGGTGTGACGGAAATGGCCCTTCGCCGGATCGTCAAGAAACAGATTTTCCTCAGAAATATAGCTCGCCAGGACCTCCGCGTTGTCATCGGAGAGTGCCCACCCCTGCAGGACGGCTGCCTGATAAGCTTCGCGCGGGCCGTCGGGTAACCCTTTCCATTTCAGCGTCAGGCGGAATACCGGCGCGACGACGCGTCTGTAATGCCCGGCATCATAGAAATCGGCGAACAGATCGCGCGCATGTTCCTGACGGGCGCGGCGAAGTTCCCACAAATGCGTCGCGACGGCGTGGATCGCTGCAATGCTGGCGATGAAGATCGATAGAATCTCGATGTTCAAGGTTTCCCCCCCTTGAATGACATACTCCCAAATGGCGCGGCGGCAGTTTTAGCCTAGAATATTACCCCCGCGCCCTCGATACGATGCTTTCCGGCAAATCTTCCCCAAACACCCGCTGGTAATATTCGGCGACGATGGGGCGTTCCAGTTCGTCGCATTTGTTTAGGAAGCTGACCCGGAAAGAGAAGCCGAGATTGCCGAATATGCCCGCGTTCTGCGCCCAGGTGAGGACGGTGCGGGGGCTCATCACCGTGGAAATATCGCCATTGATAAAGCCCTGGCGGGTCATTTCGGCGACCTGCACCATTTTTTCGATGCGGCCCTTGCCCTCGTCGCCCGCGAACATGTCGCCCGCCTTTGCGTGGACGATCTCGATTTCCGTCTTGGCGGGCAGATAGTTCAGCGTCGTGACGATGTTCCAGCGGTCCATCTGGCCCTGGTTGATCTGCTGGGTACCGTGATAAAGTCCGCTGGTGTCGCCGAGGCCGATGGTGTTCGACGTGGCGAACAGACGGAAAAACGGATTCGGCCGAATGACGCGGTTCTGGTCGAGCAGCGTCAGTTTCCCCTCAACCTCCAGTACGCGCTGAATGACGAACATCACATCGGGGCGGCCGGCGTCATATTCGTCGAATACCAGCGCGGTCGGGGTCTGCAGTGCCCAGGGCAGCAACCCCTCTCGAAATTCCGTCACCTGCTGTCCATCGCGCAGGACGATGGCGTCCTTTCCCACGAGGTCGATGCGGCTGATGTGCGAATCGAGGTTGATGCGCACGCACGGCCAGTTCAGGCGCGCGGCCACCTGCTCGATATGGGTGGACTTGCCGGTGCCATGATAGCCCTGGATCATGACGCGGCGGTTGAAGGCGAAGCCTGCCAGGACCGCCATGGTCGTGTCCGGATCGAACACATAATCGGGGTCGAGGTCGGGGACGCGCTCGTCCGCCTGACTGAACGCCGGAATTTTCATGTCGGTGTCGACGCCGAACGTCTGGCGCGCGTCCACCTCTATGTCCGGGGCGCTCATGATCGTGGTGTCGCGATGGTCGTCGGGAACGGGCTGGCTGGCCATGGAAATCCTTGAATTCATCTATTGCCGGAACGCGGCGCTGGTTTTCAGCTGCGTATAGGCATCCAGAACCGCCTGCAACCGCGCCTCATGCGACCGGTCGCCGCCATTGGAATCGGGATGATAGCGCCGCACCAGCTCCTTGTACCGGGCGCGGATGTCGGCGGCACTGGCGCTTTCGCCCAGATCCATGGCGGAGAGGGCGTTGCGTTCGCCCGGGGTCCAGCGCCCCGCTGCCGCCGCGGAGGTGGCAAAGGCGTCGCGGCCGAAAATGCCCAGCTCGTCGGCGAAGGCGTCGGCATAGGCATTGGCGGCAAAGGCGCGGGTCGCCCGTTCCCACCGGTCGGTAGGGCCGGGAATATCGCCCTTCCAACTGTAGCCGGCGTTGAATTCACGGACGTGGTCCAGGCAGAAATATTGCCAGCGTGGCGGACCGTCGGTTGCGATGGGGCCGCCCAGCGGGGCGCGGAATTCCCCTTCTTCCTGGCATCCGGGGCGGGCGCAGGCGGTGGGGACATCGCGTGTCACGCGGCCATGAAAGCGTTCGCGGCGTCTGTTGGCTGTTTCCTCACTCACGCAAGGGAATATAGGATCCGAGGCGCCCGCGTTAAGGCCGGGATGACGGCACGGCGCGAAGACGCTAGCTGAAGTCCATGTCCGATCCCGCCTTTCCCGAACCCGCCCCCTCCAACGCATATGAATATAGCGTCGGCGACCTGTCGCGGGCGCTGAAGCGCGCGGTCGAGGAGCAGTTCGGCCATGTCCGCCTGCGCGGCGAAATTTCCGGCTGGAAGGTGCCGGGGTCGGGCCATGCCTATTTCACGCTGAAGGACGAGGATGGCTGCATCGATTCGGTGATGTGGCGCGGACAGCGGACGCGGCTGGATTTCACGCCGGAGGACGGGCTGGAAGTCATCGCGGAGGGCAAGGTCACGACCTATGCCAGCCGTTCCAAATATCAGATCGTCGTCGAGCGCATGCGGGTGGCGGGCGCCGGCGCGCTGATGGCGCTCCTCGAAAAGCGCAAGGCCGCCCTGATGGCCGAAGGGTTGTTCGCGGTGGAGCGCAAGCGGCCGGTGCCGTTCCTGCCGACGACCATCGGCATCGTCACGTCGCCTACGGGCGCCGTCATTCGCGACATGCTGCACCGCCTGTCCGACCGGTTTCCGCGCGACGTGCTGCTGTGGCCGGTGAAGGTGCAGGGCGATGGCGCGGCGGAGGAAATCGCGCGCGGCATTGCCGGCCTGAACGCGGCCCAGGGCTTTACGCGGCCCGACCTGATCATCGTGGCGCGGGGCGGCGGCTCCATCGAGGATCTGTGGGCATTCAACGAAGAAGCAGTGGTCCGCGCCATCGCCGCATCCGCCGTGCCGGTGATCAGCGCGGTGGGACATGAAACGGACACGACGCTGTCGGATTTTGCCGCCGATCTGCGCGCGCCGACGCCCACTGCGGCAGCGGAGCGGGCGGTGCCTGTGCGGGCCGATCTGCGCGCCGGACTGGCCGAATGGGCCGCGCGGCTGGAGGCGGGTCTGCGCACCGCCGGGCGCACCCGTGCGGAGCGGCTGGCCATGCTGTCCGCGCGCCTGCCGAGGCCAGAGGCATTGCTGGCGGCGCGGCAGCAGAGATTCGACGATCTGTCGGCGCGTCTGCCGCTGCCGGGAACCATACTGGACCGGCGGCGGGAGCGATTCGCGGCGGTGACGGCGCGTCTGCCGCAGGGGCTGGCAAAGGCGGCGGCGGATGCGGAACGGGCGCTGATCGACAAGTCGGCACCGCTGCGCCCGGCGCTGCTGGCAAGGTATCTGGAGCGGCGCGACGACCAGGCCGATGCGCTGTGGCGCCGGTTGCGGCGCGAGGCGGTGCAGGCCCTGCCTGCCGCCCGGCGAGATCTGCAACAAAGGACGCAGAGATTTGGGCCGGATCTGGTGCGGGCGAGGCTGGATCGCGCCAGCGACCGGCTGACCCATCTGTCCCGCGTCCTGACCTCGCTGGACCCGCGCGGGCCGCTGAAGCGCGGCTTTGCGCTGGTGGAGACGGCGGACGGCGGCGTCATCACGAGCGCGGCGGCGGCAGAGGCGGCAGGGCGCGTGCGCCTGCATTTTGCCGATGCCTCCGTCGATGCGGTGATTGGCGGTGACGGATCGTCTGGTACGGCAAAGACGTCGACGGGGCCAAAGCCTGCAGGCAAAGCGAGATCCAGTGCAAAGCCAAAGGCAAAGGCGCCTGGCCAGCCGGATTTGTTCTAAATGCGCGCCACCGATGAGATCCGGCGCGGCACGGCGCTGCTGGCGGACGGCGCGCAGCCCGAAACGGCGCGGCTAGACGCGGAATTGCTGGCAGCGCATCTGGCCGGGCGGGAGCGGGGCGCCCTGCTGCTGGACCGCGATGCGACAGTCGATCCGAACAAATATGATGAATTGTTGGCCCGGCGCAGGGCAGGCGAGCCGCTGGCCTATATCCTCGGGCATGCGGAATTCTGGTCGCTGACCCTTAAGGTCGCCCCGGCCACATTGATTCCGCGCCCCGATAGCGAAACGCTGATCGAAGCGGCGCTGGAGGCGTGTTCGACGCCGCCCGGCCGCATCCTGGACCTGGGGACGGGCAGCGGCTGCTTGCTGCTGGCGGCACTGTACGAATTTCCCAGCGCAACCGGCCTTGGCATAGATGCGAGCGCCGATGCGCTGTCGGTGGCGAGGGCGAATGCAGCCGCCCTGGGCATGGCCATGCGGGCGGAATTCCGACCGGGCGATTGGTGCGCAGGCATCGGGGAGCGATTCGATCTGATCCTGTGCAATCCGCCCTATGTGGACGCGGCGTCCACACTTGGCCCCGGCGTGCGGGAACATGAACCCGCCAGCGCATTGTTCGCGGAGGATCGCGGCCTCGCCGACTATCGCACCCTGATGCCGCAAGTGGCGAAGGTCCTGTCCGGTCGCGGTCTTTTGATTTTTGAGATCGGCGCGGGGCAGGGCGATGCGGTTCGGGCGCTGGCCGAGGGGGCGGGCCTGCGCTTTTGCGGGGGGCGCAGGGATCTGGGCGGCCACGAGCGTGCATTGACATTCCGTCTGGCGTGACAGGCGCCGGGCAAATCGGGGCCGGGCAAATCAGGGCTTGGCAAAGCCGCTTGACATGCTATGTCGGGGCTCAGCGGTCGCACATCCCGGGGTGGGGATGGCAACGCAACCGCGACGACCCTCAGACACACACCGGTACCTTTAAACAGTGCCGCTGTCGATGCGTCCCCGTGGCGCGCGCCGTTCGCCCAAAGGGAAGCGGCAAGGTAAGGAAAATACTTACAATATGAGAAATCCACAACAGGGACGCCGTCGCCGTTCAGGTGGCCGTTCGCAAGGTGGCCCGCCACAGAATTTTCAGCGCCAGCGTGGGAATGCCAAGCAGCTGCTGGAAAAATACCAGAATATGGCGCGCGACGCCGCGCAGTCCGGTGAACGGGTACAGGCGGAATATTATCTGCAGTTCGCAGACCATTATTTCCGCGTCGTCGCCGAGATGGAAGCGAAGCGGGGTGACCAGCAGTCGCAGCGCGGCAACAACAATAATCGCGGGCGCAATCGCAACCAGAACGACAATGATGATCGCGACGATCGCGATGACCGCGACGACGACAGCGATGATGACGATGATCGCGACGACGATCGCGGCTCTCGCAATGACCGCCAGCGCGGCAATCACAACGAGCGCCGCAATGACGGTCGTGACGAAGGTCGCAACGATAATCGGCGGTCAGAGCGCGGCGGTCGCGGGCGTGACAGCGACGACGACGACAATGACAGCGACAATGACGACCGTGACGAGGATTCGCGTGATGAGGAGCGCGTCGAGGAGCGTCCCGCGCCGCGTCCCCGGGCGCGCCGTGTAAAGGCGACCCGTGATGAGGAGGGCGGTGACAAGCCCGCCAAGACGGCGAGAAGCGGCAAGGCCGACAAGTCCGCCGACCAGGGTGCCGACGATGCGCAGGGCGATACCGACGCGGCCAGCGCAAAGCCGGTGCGGAAACCTCGCAAGGCCCCCGTCCGTCGTCGCAAGGCCGACGATGCCGGGGACAATGCGCGCGACAAATCCGAGGACAAGATCGACGCCTCCGTCTCGTTTCTTTAAGTGATAATGACAGGGATATGACGAAGGGATGACGTTTCACAAAAGCGAAACATAAACGTCATTTCTTCGCCATGGAGGAAATCTAGGAGCGCCTGAAATCCCGGCGCCGATATGCCGGGCGTTTCAACTGGAGGAAGGCGGCGGTCTGTTGGGCCTGCCGGTCCTATTTCGAAAGTCCGGCCATGATATCGCGCATCTCCCTTTCGGCGCTGCTCGCCACCACCATGATCGCCATGCCGGCCAGCGCGCAGTCCCGCGCCGACGCCGCGCTCGCCAGGATCGAGGCGATGCAGGCCGAGATCGACGCGCTGCGGGCAGAAGTGGAACAATTGCGGGCGGAAAGTGCCGCCGACAAAGGTGCGGCCACCGCAGCGCAGGCGGCGCCCGCCGGTGAAGCGCAACTGGCGGAAACACAACCGTCCGCGATCGACGATCAAGGCGCGCGACTTCAGACGGTCAGGGCTGCCGCGGAAAAGGACGTAGATCGGATCATCTGGAAGGGTGCGCCCGTCATTTCCGGCGATGGCTGGAGTTTCAAGCCGCGCGGCCGTCTGCAGGTGAACGTCGGACATGTGGGGGTTCCCGATGCGGCCTATTCAGGTAGCGGCTGGAACTCAGATATCCGCCGCGCGCGCCTGGGCTTCGAAGGCGTCATCATGTACGATTTCGGCTATAAGCTGGAGGTCGATTTTGCCGGCAACGAAGTGGAGATGGCGGACGCTTTCCTGTTCTGGGAAGGCAGCGGATTGCAGATCGCCGTGGGCAACACGAAAACCGGCATCAGCCTGGAAGAAGAAGCGAGCACGCGCTTCACCAGCTTCCTGGAGCGGGCGGCATTTACCGACGCCTATGATATCGAACGACGGGTGGGCGTGCGTTTCGATTATTCCGCAGGGGACCTGCTGCTAACCGGAACCGTCCAATCGGACGACGTGGATGCGCTTCGCGACGGAGGCGACGATCAATGGAGCGTTGCAGGACGCATCGCCTATGCGCCCAGACTGGGCGAAGCGGGCAGGCTGCACGTGGGCGCCAGCGCGCTGCACACCAATTTCGCCAGCGATGCGCAAAACGTCCGCTATCGCCAGCGGGCGAACATGGACAGCGCGCCCGTCCGCCTGGTGGACACCGGCACGTTTGCGGCGAAGGGCGACACGATTTTCGGTCTGGAGGCGGCGGGCATATTCGGACCCCTGCACGTAACGGGCGAGGCGAGCTGGGCGCACGCCCGGGGCGCCGGACAGGCAAACGGGTTCGGCGGATATGCAGAGGCGGGCTATTTCCTGACCGGCGAAACGCGCGGGTACAAGGACTGGGTGTGGGATCGCACGAAGGTGCTGTCGCCGGTGACGGCGGGCGGCATGGGCGCGCTGCAGCTGCTGGGGCGTCTGGATTATATCGACCTGGACGATCAGGACCTGCGCGGCGGAACGCAGACCAGCTATGAAGCCGGCCTGATCTGGATGCCGATCGATTATGTGCGCCTGCTGCTGAACTACAGCCATTTACAGGTAGAGGGCGGCCCGTTCGGCGCCCTCGTCGATCCGATTGACGGCGAATATGGCGCCGACGTTTTCGCCATGAGGGCCGAAATCGACTTTTAATTCGACCCCCTACTAGATGTGTGGAGGAAGAAGGTCGCCAGATGCCCGCCAGAGCGCGCGCCTAGAGGTCCTGCCAACCTTCGGGTTCGTGGCGGCTGGATTCGTCGGCGGCGGCCTGATCGTGGCCGCCATCGCTGGACATGAAGATCAGGCCCATCAGGCCCGCCGCCAGCAGTAGCGACAGCACCACCGCCAGGGTGACGGCGATGATCACGTGAATGGGAAGCGCCCCCCCCTCCTTCGCGATCCATTCTAGCGCGGCCCAGGTCAGGGCGACGCCCAGCACGCCCGCGGCGCCGAACAGCCAGCCGAAGCGGCGCTTTGCAGTGATGTTTGCCATGACTTCCCATTTGGTGAATTTTGCGCGATGCTCAAGCCCCTGAAGCTTTGAGGGAGGCAGCAGATGAACATCGGATCCATTGTCGAGGGACGCCGTGACGTAATTTCCGCACGCCCGGATCAACGCGTGGCGGAGGTGATAGGGATCCTGGTTCAACATCGCATCGGCGCGGTCCTGATCATGGACGGCGACCGGATCGAGGGAATCCTGTCGGAACGCGATGTGGTGCGCTGCATCGGCGAACGGGGGGAAAGCATCCTGTCCGAACCCGCCCGCGCAATCATGACCGCCGACGTCATCACCGCCGCGCCAAAGGATACGGTCGCCGCCGCCATGGCATCCATGACCCGCCGCCGCATTCGCCACCTGCCCGTGCTGGACGGCGGGCGCCTGGTGGGCATCGTGTCCATCGGCGACCTGGTCAAACACAGGATCGAGGAGGCGGAACGGGAGGCGTCGGCGCTTAAGGATTATATTCAGCACGCATAGGCGATAAGGGGCGCATCGCAGCGCACCGGCGAGTCGGTGCGCGTCGCCCTGGAGTATGAATGTCCCGCCCGTGCATTACACCTGTCGGTCGTGCGTGCCGTTTCGCGACCGCAGGCAACCCGTCATCGGACCGACGGGACAATGAAGGATCCGGCGCGTGTCATTAGGCGTCCGCGCCCTTATCGGTTCCGGCTGGCTGGCGATCGGCACGTTGATGAGCCGCTTTGTCGGGATATTCAGCACCGTCATTCTGGCGCGCCTGCTGACGCCTGCCGATTTCGGCCTGCTGGCGCTGATGGTGTCGATCAATGAAATCGTCACCCTGCTGTTTGCCTTTGGCCCCGGCAATTATCTGATCCGGCAAAAGGAGATTGACGAGCGCAATTATCACACGGCGTTCACTTTCAACATTGCCCGCACGACGATCATCGCCGCGATGATACTGGCGATTGCGGCGCCGGCGGCGGCGTTCCTGGACAATCCGAAGATCGAGCCGGTGCTGTATGTCGGGGCCATCGGCGCGTTCGTATCCGGCCTGACCAATCCGGGCATGTTCATGTACAGCAAGATGATGAACTTCGCCCCGCAGGCGAAGCTGAACTTTCTTGCCAGCCTGGTTTCCATCGGCGTTACCCTGTCCCTGGCGTTTCTGTGGCGGGATTATTGGGCGCTGGTCATCGGGTCGGTCATGCAGCCAATATCCTATACGGCGATGAGCTATGCGGCGCACAGGTTCCGGCCGCGCCTGTCGCTGCACAATATGCGCGACATGTTCGGGTTCAGCATGTGGGTCACGATCGGCAACGGGCTGTTTACATTGGGCAGCAAGCTGGACGCGTTCGTCCTGCAGAAGATGACGAACACGACAAATGTCGGCCTGTTTTCCACCGCCAAGGATTTCTGCGCGGCCCCCACCATGATGCTGATGAATATCGCCAATCAGGTGGTCTATTCGACGCTGTCGTCCCTGGGTGACGACAAGGTGAAGGAGAAATTCATCTATCTGGAGATCGTCGGCTTTCTGTTCCTGCTGATCGCCCCGGTGCTGGTTGGCCTTTCCATGACCGCGCCAGAGGTGATTACGATCCTGTACGGCGAAAAATGGCTGGCCATGATTCCCATCGTCGCGACGCTGCCACTGCTGCAGACGTTTCAGCTGATCTCCAACAATGTCGTTTCGACCGTCATGAAGGACGGGCGGACGAAGCTGTTGCTGTACCGGGGCATCAGCTATGCCGTGATCCGCATTCCCGCCTTCGCGTTCGGCGCCTATCAGGCCGGACTGGCGGGCGCGTTGATCGGCTATGTCGCGGCGGGCGTCATGCTGACCGTGATCGACCTGTATTTCGTTCGCAAGGTCCTGCCGATCACGGCGATGGATTATATCAGCCGCCTGTGGCGCCCGGTGCTTGCCCTCGTCGTCATGTATCTTGGCGGTGAAATTCTACGGTCCAGTGTGGATGCCTGGGGCGTCGACAGCGATGGAGCGCGCCTGGCGATCATCGTTGGGTGGGGGGTGATCGTCTATCCTTCGGTGATCCTGCTTGCCTGGCTCGTAACGGGCCGGCCTTTTGGCGCGGAGCAGCGCGTTGTGAATGTGGTGGGGAAATCCAGCCGTCGGCTGCGAAAGGGATTAGTCCGCTTCAAGATGATCAAGGGATCGGCTTAATGTCTGCAGATTCCCAGAAGGGCCAGATCGAAACCCTCACCACAAAGGCGGAGTCCCGGCATTTGTGGATGTATGCGGCCTTTTTTCCGCCCTCCACGGCAGCGGGGGCATTTCGACCTTATTCATTCGCAAAGTTCGCCCCTCGCAATGGGTGGCGGACCACTGTCCTGACCATCGACCCGAATACCACCGGCATTGGGCAATCGCCGCTTCCACCTGCCGAGGATTGCCAAGTCATCCAAAAACAGCCGGTCCACTCGCGAAGGCTCTGGCGTTTGGAACATGCGATAGATGGGGGTTTCTCGCAGGTAAGGGCATTTCTTGCAGCGGGAGCGGACAAGCGCGTCGAGCGGCCCGACGCAATATTGGCGACAGGGCCATCCTTTGCGAGTTTTCCAGCGGCGGTGGCTTCGGCTTTTAGGCACCGCGTCCCTCTGATCCTCGACTATCGGGATGAGTGGACCGAGTGTCCATTCGATTTTGTCACCGCAGGCCGGTACGGGCGTCAGATTGAAAAATTCTGCCTCTCGCGCGCAGACCGGGTCTTATTCACCACCCGTTCGATGCGCGATCACGCCTTGACCGTTTTCGGCAATCAGCTTGCGCAAAAGAGTCTCGTCCTGCCGAATGGTGTCGACATCTCGCCGACAGAAAGTGCGGCGCCCGGTGCGAGGGATGAAAGCAATATCCGCGTTGCCTTCATCGGTAATCTGGCAGCGCATACGTCGCCTGACGGTTTCCTCGAAAAGCTCGCCGCAACCGCCAGCGCTCAAGACGAGCGGATGAAACGCCTCTCTGTCAGTTTTATCGGTCCTAAAGATCCTGCAATCGCAAGAAAATTGGCCGACTTTCCGATTCCTTCGCTCGTCAACGACGTGGCGCCAGTTCCAAAGTCCGAGGTTCCGGCCATACTTGCCGCCGCTGATGTGCTGATCCTGTTCGCCGACGCGCGCCTAGAAAGATATATCCCCTCGAAATTGTTCGACTATCTTGCGGCACGCCGCCCGATAGCGATATGGGGTTCGGACGGTGAAGCTGGCGGGATCGTAAGAAGGCTGAACGTGGGGAACGTAGTAAATTCGATCGACGAACTCCTGCATCTCGTCGATCGGGGGTATCATCCCGACGAAGAGAAACTCGCCGCCTTTCTCAAAGAACACCGACGGGACAATATTGCCGATAAACTGTTTGGGATGCTGGATTCCCTGACGGCTAATTCCGGTCGTGCGGCCGACCCAAAATAGCGGCTTCCCGCTCCGCCACGGCGTTCAGGGCGTATTTTTCTTTCACGACGGCCCAGGCTTGTTCGGCCATTTGGGTTCGGCCTGCGGGATCGGCGGCGAGGGTGGCGATGGCCTTTGCAAAGGCCTGGGGGGTGTCGGCGATCAGCAAATCGCGGCCATCCTGCGCGTCGATGCCCTCGACGCCCTTGGCGGTCGAAACGACGGGACGGCCTAGCGTGAACGCTTCGAGGATTTTCAGACGGGTGCCGGAACCCTGCCGCAGCGGCACGATGACGATGTCGGCGGGGGCGTAGGCGTCCTCTATGCGGTCGACTTCCCCCAGGAAATTCACCTCCGCATGCGGCTGGCACAGGGCGGCCAGCGCGCCATTGTCGTGCCGGCCGGCGATATCCACGATAAAATCGAGCGGCGGTGTCAGGTTACGCAGGGCAGGCAAAATGTCGGAAATGAACCAGCGCACCGCGTCGCGATTGGGCTCATAGCTTAGCAGGCCGATGAACAGCAGCCGGACGGGCTTGCCGGGCATGTCTGCTGCACCCGCCAGGGGCAGCGGGTCGCGCAGCGGCACGGCATTCGGGACGATGTCGGGACGTTTGGCGGAGGGCGCCAGCCGGTGAACCGCGTCGGCGTCGTTGGCCGAACATAGAATGACTGCCGACCATTGCCGCAACAGCCGCGTTTCCAGATGCCGCACGCGCCGGGTATGGACCTGGTCGACCAGCCTGGTCAGCGGCCCCTCCTGCCGGCGGCGGCGCGCATTGTCGCGAAACTCAGACGCGAAATCGTCGAAATCGGCCACTTTCCTGCCGAAGGGAGCATCGGCGCTTCTTTCGACCTGTTCGATCCAGGCGGCACCGGCCAGCTTGAACCCAAAGGCGAGATCGTGCCCCCCGCCGCCAATACGCGCCGCCGCCGCGGCGGATTCTGCCGGATCGAGCGAATGCAGCTCTGCCGGGCCAAGGTCGAACAGCGCGGTCTTCAGCTTTCGCAGGCGGCTGGTATCGGCAACGAAGCTGCGCCAGCGGTCCAGCTCTGCCCGTCTGGGTTCAATCGTAACGCTGGCAACCAGATGCCGCAGCGGCGGCGGGATCTCTTCGCCCGGATCGGCAATCAGGCAGACAAGATCGACCGGCCCCAATTGCGCCAGCGCGCGCAGGTGCAGCGCCGCCCGCTGCGACGCGCCGGAGCGGGCATCGTTCGGCATGGTCGGGGTCACGAAAAGAATGCGGATCGCCTTACGTCCCTGCAATGAACTTCATCTGTGCCGCGCCTATGCGCGATGCCGTTAAAAGATTCATACGGAATCTTGCCATCGCACGGCCGTGTACGCGGCAATCCCGGTATCATGGACGGCATTCGGGACACGACCGGCGGCTGGCTGCGCCCTGTTCTATGCGTTGTTATTGCGCATCGACCTTGTGGCCGATCAGCAATCCCTTCTCCACATCCAGATAATCGAAGCGGATGCCGGGATGTTCCCGCCGCCATCTGTCCGCAATCGCCCGCTCGCCCCAGCGATTGGCGTCGTCCAGCAGGATGACCCCGCCGGGGGACAGCGCGGCAAATGTCGACTCCGCGCCACCACGCGTCTGCTCGTGATTCAGGACAGGCGGACCGTCGATGACGATCAGGTCGATGCCGGGCTGAAAGGGCGGATGATCGTACCATCGACCCGGCCAGCCGAGCGGGTCGGCATCTTTCAGCGCCACGACGTCGACCCGGTGGGAATATCCCAGCCGCGCCGCGCGCCGCTCCACGACGCCCGCGAATTGGGCGTCATTGTCAAAGCTGGTCAGATGCCCGGTGCGGTTCAGCTCGATACAGCGCAGCAGGACCAGCGTGGTGACACCGGACCCGAATTCGACGATGCGCTGCGGCCTGTTCGCCAGCATCGTTTCCGCCAGCACGATCAGCATGTCCGCAGAGGCGGCCCAGCCCCCAAGCGGCGGCAGCATATTCTCTTCCCATTGCAACAGGCCGTGCAGATAGGCGCGGCCCTCAGCCTGTTGTTGCAGCAGCAGCGGCGGCGGCCTGAGCTTTTCCAGATGATGCAGCTGCCATTTCCCCTGGCGGTACAGTTTCAGCAGCAGAACAAGGATACAAAGAAGGCCGACCGTAAGGATGGCCAGAAGCGGGAACATCAATTCCATGACCCGGCCTTTCAGCTGTGCCGGGTTAGCATAGCACGAACCGAAGGCGGGTCTATCAGATCGTAGCGGTGTCTCCGCTCTTATCCGTCACGTGCAGGGCCTGGCGGAACAGCGCCGCTTCGCGCGGGATCGTGGCTTCGGCAGAGAAATTCTCCGTCACCAGCTTCCTGCCTGCCGCGACCAGGCGCGCGCGCAAGGGGGCGTCGGTGGCGGCCCGGGCAATGGCATCGGCAAAAGCGGCGGGCGTGTCGCCGATCAGCAGGTTCTCGCCATCCGTCGTCCCCAGCCCCTCTGCCCCCTTTGTCGTGGAAACGACCGCCCGGCCAAGCGTGAAGGCCTCCAGGATCTTCAGGCGCGTGCCCGACCCCTCCAGCAAGGGGACGATGACGAGGTCCGCTTCCTTATAGGCGCCCTCGATTGAATCCACTTCGCCTATGAAATTCATCTGGGCATGCGGCGCGCATATGCCGGCCACCCGGCCATTATCCCCGCGCCCGACCACGTCGATCTGGAAATCCGCCTGCAGCCGCTCGGACAGAAGCGGCAGCGCCTGCTCCGCGAACCAGCGGAGGCCGCGGCTGTTGGGGGCATAGTTCAGAATGCCCACGAACAGGATCCGTATCGGCGACGCCTCCGCGCGTGGCGGGATGGCGGGCACGATGGGAACGGCATTGGGGATGACGGCAATCCCTCTCGCCGCCGGCGCGATGGCACGCGCGGTTTCCATATCCCCCTCTGCACAGACCATCACCAGCGGCAGATCGCGCAGCGCGCCGCGCTCTGCCTCTCGCATCATGCGCACGTGCCGCTTGTCCAGCGCCTGTGTCAGCGGCCCGGCCGTGCGGCTGCGGCTGGCATCGCGCAGTTCGGAGGAAATGTCGTCGAGGTCGCCGGTTATCCGGGGCCGCCCGCTGCGCATCACCTGACGCGCCCAGGAAATGCCGGTCAGCTTGAATCCGAAGACGTGATCATAGCGCCCATCATCGAAACGCGCCGAAAGTGCGGTGCGCTCAGCGCCGTCGAGGCGGCAGACCTCCTTTGGCGCAAGCCGGGTGAATGCCGCCACGACACGGCGAATGCGCGACGTATCCTTATGAAAGCGTTCCCAGCCAAGGTCGTTGGCGGACGTCTCCGCATAGAAGACGTCGCCGACGAGCGGCGCCAGCTCGTCCGGCACGACGCGCTCCTGTATAAAGGGGCGCAGGCAGAAGATGTCGACCCGGCCCAACTCGGCAAGCGCGCGCAGATGGACCGCGCACCGCTTTGAGGAGCCAGAGTAGCGATCGTCGGGAAGAACCGACGTGACAAGCAGCGATCTCATGAACGCGGGGAATAACGCTGCACCGGGGGAAACGCCAGCGGCCGGCAGGCGGCTCACGGTCCGGTCCGGTGGCGTCGAATCACACCGGAGAATCAGAATCAGCAGAATCAGTCGCGGCGCGAATCCCCAAAACGGCGATTCGTCGGGCACAGACTCGCGAATCTGTCACAATTGGCTGTCAGATACGTCGTAACGGCGTCGCGGACCGCCCGCCGAAGCGAAAGTTTTCCTCGCAATATCAGCGTATTGCGAGATAAAGTCATTTTTCCTTCAAATCATTGTTGACGGTCGGCCGATGTCGCCCATATAAGCCTCTCAACGATGCAGCGACGCCGAGGCGGCCTGCAGCGCCCCAACTAGTCTCTCGACCGGTAGTCCGGCCGCAAGGTCGGAAGGGGCACGTTTCGCTCTTTCTCATTGTCGTATAATGAAGAAGGGACATGTGGGCGGCGGCCTGCGGTCTGACCAAATTAGGGGTCGGATACCGTGGTAACCAATAAGCCAACTACCTGTCCTTACAACACACCATTTGTAATGTGCAGGATAATTGGCTCCTAATCATTCGGATGTCTGGTGTCGGCTTGCCGGCGCCTCTCATTCGATCATGAACTTGAGAGTTTGATCCTGGCTCAGAACGAACGCTGGCGGCATGCCTAACACATGCAAGTCGAACGAGACCTTCGGGTCTAGTGGCGCACGGGTGCGTAACACGTGGGAATGTACCCAGGGGTACGGAATAACCCGCCGAAAGGCGAGCTAATACCGTATAATGACTTCGGTCCAAAGATTTATCGCCCCTGGATCAGCCCGCGCCGGATTAGCTTGTTGGTGAGGTAAAAGCTCACCAAGGCGACGATCCGTAGCTGGTCTGAGAGGATGATC
>DFLT01000011.1:62831-102897 GCA_002375465.1 Alphaproteobacteria bacterium UBA3612
TCTAGGCATGGCCAGGATGAAGGTGAGGTAACACTCACTGGAGGTCCGAACTATTCAATGTTGAAAAATTGTTAGATGAGCTGTGCCTAGGGGTGAAAGGCCAATCAAGCCGGGAAATAGCTGGTTCTCCGCGAAAACTATTTAGGTAGTGCCTCTGGTATTGCCTTCGGGGGTAGAGCACTGGATGGGCTAGGGGGCCGCGAGGCTTACCAAACCTAACCAAACTCCGAATACCGAAGAGTATAGCCAGGGAGACAGACTGCGGGTGCTAAGGTCCGTAGTCGAAAGGGAAACAGCCCTGACCAACAGCTAAGGTCCCCAAATCATATCTAAGTGCGAAAGCATGTGGGATTTCCAAAACAACCAGGAGGTTGGCTTAGAAGCAGCCATCCTTTAAAGAAAGCGTAACAGCTCACTGGTCTAAATAAGAGATCCTGCGGCGAAGATGTAACGGGACTCAAGATATGTACCGAAGCTTTGGATGTGCACGTAAGTGTACGTGGTAGCGGAGCGTTCCGTAAGCGGATGAAGCGACCTGGTAATGGGTCGTGGACGTATCGGAAGCGAGAATGCTGACATGAGTAGCGATAAAGAGGGTGAGATGCCCTCTCGCCGAAAGCCTAAGGGTTCCTGCGCAAGGCTAATCCGCGCAGGGTGAGTCGGAGCCTAAGACGAGGCCGAAGGGCGTAGTCGATGGTAACACGGTTAATATTCCGTGACTCGGGAGTGTGTGACGGATGGCGTAAATGGTTCGACCTTATTGGATTGGTCGGGCTGTGAAGCTGTCCCAGGAAATAGCCCTCCCACTATGATCCGTACCCGAAACCGACACAGGTAGGCTGGTAGAGTATACCAAGGCGCTTGAGAGAAGTATTCTGAAGGAACTCGGCAAATTACCTCCGTAACTTCGGGAGAAGGAGGCCCCATCAGAAGGCAACTTTTGGTGGGGGGCACAAGCCAGGGGGTAGCGACTGTTTAGCAAAAACACAGGGCTCTGCTAAGTCGGCTTCAAGACGACGTATAGGGTCTGACGCCTGCCCGGTGCCGGAAGGTTAAAAGGAGGAGTGCAAGCTCTGAATTGAAGCCCCGGTAAACGGCGGCCGTAACTATAACGGTCCTAAGGTAGCGAAATTCCTTGTCGGGTAAGTTCCGACCTGCACGAATGGCGTAACGACTTCCCCACTGTCTCCAGAATATGCTCAGCGAAATTGAATTCCCCGTGAAGATGCGGGGTACCCGCGGTTAGACGGAAAGACCCTGTGCACCTTTACTGCAGTTTCAGAGTGATATTAGGAACGCATTGTGTAGGATAGGTGGGAGACTTTGAAGCATTGGCGCCAGCTGGTGTGGAGTCGTTGGTGAAATACCACCCTATTCGTTTCTGATATCTAACCTGCGCCCGTTATCCGGGCGAGGGACCCTCTGTGACGGGTAGTTTGACTGGGGCGGTCGCCTCCTAAATCGTAACGGAGGCGCGCGATGGTTGGCTCAGGTCGGTTGGAAACCGACTGTTCAGAGTGCAATGGCATAAGCCAGCCTGACTGCGAGATCGACGGATCGAGCAGAGACGAAAGTCGGTCATAGTGATCCGGTGGTTCCATGTGGAAGGGCCATCGCTCAACGGATAAAAGGTACGCCAGGGATAACAGGCTGATGGTCCCCAAGAGCTCATATCGACGGGACCGTTTGGCACCTCGATGTCGGCTCATCACATCCTGGGGCTGGAGCAGGTCCCAAGGGTTTGGCTGTTCGCCAATTAAAGTGGTACGTGAGCTGGGTTCAGAACGTCGTGAGACAGTTTGGTCCCTATCTGCCGTGGGCGTCGATATTTGAGAGGAGTTGCCCCTAGTACGAGAGGACCGGGGTGAACATGCCTCTGGTGTACCAGTCATCGTGCCAACGGTGCAGCTGGGTAGCTATGCATGGACGGGATAACCGCTGAAAGCATCTAAGCGGGAAGCCTCCCTCAAGATAAGATATCATCGAGCCGTGGAAGACCACCACGTTGATAGGCCGGGTGTGGAAGCGCAGTAATGCGTGTAGCTAACCGGTCCTAATTGCTCTGTTCGCACTTGAATTCATGAGTTCACACCATCATCGACAGCACTGCAAAGTGAGCTGTTGACGACTGGAACAAGAATTTCAGCACAGCATCCGATTTTCAAACCCTTCTGAACACGCATAGTGGCCCCATAGGCTGGTGGTCATAGCGTCTGTGCCCCACCCGGTCCCATCTCGAACCCGGCCGTGAAACCAGACAGCGCCGATGGTACTTGTGCTTAAGCATTGGAAGAGTAGGTCGCTGCCAGCCTTTGTGGCCACTGTGCATTCAGAAGGAAACCCATTCACAACGCGCGACGGTTCTGGTCGTCGCCAAAGTCTTGGCGCGGGATGGAGCAGTCCGGTAGCTCGTCAGGCTCATAACCTGAAGGTCGTAGGTTCAAATCCTACTCCCGCAACCAAATACTAAAAAAGCCCCGCTGTCACCAGCGGGGCTTTTTTGTTTTATACGCCGACTTTGTTTTACAACTCGACCGCATATTCGCGCCAGCGCCGCCAGCGCACCCCACAATCATTTCGCTCTATTCGCTGTTGCCGTTCAGCGTCGGAAGGCTCGGTACATCCAAAGCCTCAGGGAAGCCTCGTCCATCGGTTGACACGCGTTGGAATTCAAAGCCTTCGAGTGGCGCGGCGAAAAGATAACCCTGGCCCACCGTGCAGCCAAGATCGCGCATAATGCTACGCTCGGCTTCCGTTTCGATTCCTTCGGCAACGATGCGTATGTCGAGCGCAGCGCCGAGCTTGACAATGCTTTCGACGATCACGCGCTTGGCCGCACTTTGGGTCGCGTCGTGCACGAAGCTGCGGTCAATCTTGATCTCGCTGAGAGGAAAGTTCTCGAGATAGCGCAGGTTGGAATAGCCGGTTCCGAAATCGTCGATCGAGATTCCGACGCCGAGCCGCCGCAGGCTGACGAAAAGAAGGCGCATAGCCTCCGGCTCGGGGACCATCAGATGTTCTGTCAGTTCGAGCGTCAGCCATTCGGGCCGGCAGCCTGTCTGTTGAAGAATTTGGGCGACGAAGGCGACCATATCGCGTCGCGTGAATTCGAGCGCGGACATGTTGACCGCGAAGCGGACCGGCCTGCGCCGCCCTCGATTGACCTTAGCCGCATAGGCAGCAAGCGTGCGCAGCCCCCAGGCGCCGATTTCCAGAATTGCGCCGGTTTCCTCGGCGAGGCCGATGAAGCGGCTGGGCATTTGCAGGCCAAACGCGCCGTGGTTCCATCGCAGCAATGCTTCCGCACCAACCAATTCCCCTGAACCGAGATCGACCTGCGGTTGATAATGAAGCAGCAGCTCTTGATTCGAGACAGCGCTTTGCAATTCGTTGGCCAGCCCACTGCGGTTGCTCGCATCGCGCTCGTCCGCGGCCGCAAAGGGGTACGGAGTCTGCCCGGGCTTAGCCTTTGATTGCTGCAGGGCGGCGCCGGCTTGCCGAACGAGCTGGAGCGGGTCCGTAACGCCTAGCCCGATCGCAAAACCAGCGGCGAACTGTATCGCGAGCGACGCGCCGGGAACCACGAAGCGGGGCTTCAAGAGCTCCAGTACATCTTCGGCCGCTGCTGCAGCACGAGCAGGATCGTCAAGTTCGAGAGCGAGCATGAAACTATTGCTACTGACGCGGGATATCGCCAGCGCGGGTAGCGTCGTCAGCCGGGCCGCCACCGAACGAAGCAGCGCATCACCGACATCGTAACCAAACCCGTTATTCACGTCCCGAAACCGAAGGACATCTAGCTTCATCAGCATCAGGACGGTGCCTGCAGGGGGATCTGCCACCGCCAGCCGGTCGAGTAGCCCATAGCGGTCGAGAAGGCCGGTCAGGCGATCGATCCCTGCTGCGTGTGTGACGTCCCGGATAAGCCCGACGACGTGCGTCACCTGCCCGCCATCGTCGCAGAACGGCACCAGTCGCAGCGCATTGCGGAACATTGTGCCGTCCCGCCGGTAATTGCGCAGGGTCACCGAACAGGCGCGCCCCTCCGCCAGAGCCGTGCGAATTTCGGCGATTTCAGGCTGCAGCCGGTCAGAACCCTGCAAGTAGCGGCAATTTTTTCCGATCGCTTCGCCTGCAGTATAGCCGGTAATCGCCTCGAACGCCGGATTTACCTCGACGATTGGCTGCCCTCTCAGTCGCATATCCGCGATCAGGACACCGTCGCCGACATGGCACAGCGCCAGCAAAGACGCGGCAAGGGGGATCGCCGGTTCGTGCGGCGTGCTCATCAGCCGGGTCCACCGCATTGGTTTGAATGCCGAGCTTTCCGATGCCGGAACAGTGGCCTTTGCCGCTTCCTCCCGCATTATATGGCCGCGCCCTGGTGGCCCCGTGAGGTCCACCCGAATTCCATAATGTTTGAGCCGTTACGCGTGACGAGATTAAATCGCATTGCAGGGCCTCCGGGCCCGACAATGCCTCTCGGGCCAGAGCGCTTCAACGCGCAACTGGCGGCAATTCAGGACGAATCGACGGCACTTTCGCCTTCGCGTATGTCTCCTGTTCGCGTGGTTTGAAACTGGCCGCGATATTGGAGCGGGGTGACACCGATCCTTCGCAGAAACGCCCGCCTTAGTGTCGTGGGTGATCCGAAACCGGCGGCATAAGCGATCGCCTTGATCGGAGACGAGCTCTCCTCCAACAGGCGGCGGGCGATGTCGATCCGGGTCAATTCGACATAGGCGGCCGGCGCCATGCCGAATTTGGTGTGGAACAGCCGCGACAGGTGGCGCGGACTGACGCCCGCCACGTCGGACAGCGCCGCAAGACCCAACTCAGCGCGCGGATTTGCGAGTATGTGCAGCCTCAATCTCTCAATTGGGCTGGTGGTAGAAGTTTGGGCGGTCAGGGCATCGCTAAATTGTGACTGGCCGCCAGGACGCTTTAAGAAAACGACCAGTCTGCGGGCGACCCAGAGGGCCAGGGCGCGCCCATGGTCTTCCTCGATCAACGAAAAAGCGAGGTCAATTGCCGCAGTGACCCCGGCGGAACTGAAGACCGGCCCATCGCGGACAAAAATGCGATCGGGCTCGACGTGGATGTCAGGATAGACGGTGGCAAGGCGGTCGGCATACTGCCAATGTGTCGTGGCGCGGCGGCCGCTCAGCAGCCCGGCATGAGCAAGAAGGAACGCGCCCGTGCATGTCGAGCCGTAGCGACGCGAACCGAAGGCCTGCTCTCGCAGCCACTGCGTAGTCTCTTTGCTCGGGTTTTTTGGGAGACCATAGGGTCCGGTGACGATCAATGTGTCGCTAGGGTAGGTTGCATCTTCGATACCTGCATCGGGGACATATTTGACGCCCGATGCGCTCTCCTCCGTTATGCCGAATTCTGTCACCAGTTGGACGCGGTAGGGCTGGCCCGTGAGCGATCTTGCAATTCGCCTCGAAAAGCGCGTCCCGCAGGCCTGCAATCTCAAGCAGATGAACTTTCGCGGGGGCGAAGATCGTGATGAGCATGGCCGGCCCTCCGCTTCGGGTGCAAGGTCCTCGGGCGCCTCTAGGATACGCCAGTTTGCGAACGGCATCTAGCTATTTGCAAAAAGTGGCAGCCCCTTGCCAATTGAAGCTCTGCGAAAATTACGCAAGCCCGGACCCTTAACGCGCCCGTCGCAGGATGACATACACCGCGCCGTTGCCGCCGTGCCGAGGATGAGCCGGGCGGGTGGCGGCGATGTAGGGGCGGAGTTGCGGGGTCTCCAGCCAGACGGGCAGGCTTTTGGCGATGATCCCGCGCGGGGCCTCGTCCGGGCCGCGCGCTTTGCCGGTGATGACCAGAAGGGTGCGAACGCCGTCGAGCGCCGCATGCTCCACGGAGCGCATCAGGAGAGCGTAGGCGCTGTCGCTGCTGTGGCCATGAAGGTCGACGGTGCGCTCGGGCGACAAGCGGCCCTTGCGGACCCGCTTGTCCCAACTGCCATCAAGGGAGGCACGCTCCGGCGCCGCGAGCGCTGCGGACGGGCGCATGGCGGGCGGGGGCGTAGCCTGTCGGCGCACGTCGACACGGGGGAAGCGGCGCTCCTCCCGCGCCAGGTCGTTTGGCAGCGGGCGCACGCTTTCGGTGATCCGCTCCCACATGTCGCGGTCGGCAGCGGGCAGGCCGTCGGGCGCGGATCCGGGGCGGCGCCTCGCCACGGTCTAGTCGAGGTTTAGCTGCGTCAGGTTCATCCGCTGCATCAGCCGACGTGCCGCTGCATTGGGGACGAGGATCGCTGCCGTTCCCTTGGATGAAAGGCCGCCCGCAATCGTGCGCGCGCGCTCGCCCGCCCCCCAGAACAGGTCGAACCGGTTTGCGCCCTTGATCGCGCCGCCTGTATCCTGCGCCACCATCAGCCGAGAAAACGGTGTCATGCGTCGATTTTCGTCGAGATATTCCGTCGTCAGGAAAACCGGTGCACCCAGCGGCACATAGCGCGGGTCGGTCGCCAGGCTGATTTCCGGCGTCACCGGTGCACCCATGGCGCCGATGGGGCCTTCGCCGGTCAACTCCTTGAAGAAAATATAGGATTTATTCTCGTGCATCAGCGCGCGACCGCGATCGGGATTGGCGCGCAGCCAGCGCATGATGCCCTGCATGGACGCTTCGCCGGGGGCGAGCGCATCCATCTCCCGCAAGCGGCGACCGATGCCGACATATTCCCGGCCGTTCTGATCGGCATAGCCGATACGCATAATGCCGCCGTCCGGCAGCCGAAGCCGACCAGAGCCCTGGATTTGCAAGAAGAAGAGTTCGACCTCATCCTTGGCATAGGCAATTTCAAGGCCCCGCTTTGCCAGTGCGCCGCCGTCGATGGCGGCGCGGTCCCAATAAAGCGAGTAGGTGCCGTTCGCGTCGACCATGCCCTTGGCCAGCTTGGTCTTACCAGGATTCTCAGGGTCGGGACGCTCGACGCGGACCAGATCCTCCGGCGGGCTATAGATTGGCACGTTGCAATCTGGCGTTGGCTGGCGGCAGCCGGCGATTTCCGGCTCATAATAGCCGGTGACGAAGGCGTCGCCGCCCGCGACGATGACGGGTGTGAAGCTGGCCTCGAAGAATGACCGTGCATTGACGGCGCTCTCCGCCGCCTCGCACGGGGCAACCCAGTCGTCGGAAATGGCGAGGCGGCTGGGATCGCTGCGCCGGGTGACGCCGCGACAGCTTTTGCGGAACGCCGCAAGGGCAGGGGCGGGGTCCGTGGCGTGCCAGTCCGGAATGTCAGCGAAACTGCCAAGGCGATAGCCGGCAGAAAGAGCGTTCTCGTCTGGCGCGGTCGCTACTTCCGGTGGCGTGGGCGACGCGGGCGCCTGCGGGGGCGGCGCCTGTGCGACGGGCGGCGGCAGGGGCCGTTGGGCACAAGCGGCGATCGAAAGGGCCAGGGCAAATGAAGCGAGGGGTCTGGTAAGGCGCATGGAAAACAAGGCGGTGAACTCCGATCTGCTGCTCCTCTAGCGGCAATGATCAGCCCCGCGAAGGTGGGAATCAGTCGGACGGGGCCTGAAAGCTGTGCATGGAATCGCTGTCCGCCGCCCCCGTCGGGCGCGGAGGCTGCGAGACGATGGCGGGCGGCGTATCCTGCGGCGGCTCTGCCAATTGGGTTCGCACAATCTCTCGCGCTGTTGCGAGATCGACGCGCAGCACATCGCAGCCGCCGGGAAATACCTGTGTCAGGCGCGTGGGGACTGCCGCACCCAGAAGGACGAACACACCCCGGTCGCTGGCGCGCCGGATCAGACGTCCGAAGGCCTGCGCCAGCTTTCCGCCGGTGATCAGGTCGTCATAGGCCTTGCCGCCGAATGCGGCGCGGCGGGCTGCGTGCAGCACCGTTGGCCGCGCCCAGGGGACACCCTCCATGACGACCAGCCGCAGGCTTTCGCCCGGAACGTCGACCCCGTCCCTGAGCGCGTCCGTGCCGAGCAGGCTGGCGCGCGGATCGGCCCGGAACATGTCGACCAGCGTGCCGGCGTCGATCGGATCGATATGCTGTGCATAGAGCGGCAATTTGGCGGCGGCGAGCGGGCCGGAGATGCGGGCATGCACGGCCTTCAGCCTGCGGATGGCGGTGAACAGGCCAAGCGTGCCGCCGCCCGCCGCCTCGATCAGGGAGCGATAGGCGCCCGATAAAGAAGCGATATTGCCGCGCTGAATGTCGGTGACGATCAGGACCTTTGCGTTCGTTGCGTAGTCGAACGGGCTGTCCGCCTGAAACCTGCGCGCGGGCAGCGCCAGATGATTTGCGCCCGTCCGCATTTCGGATGTGCGCCAGTCGGCATCCTCTGGCGCGTCATCATCCAGAACCTTGCCGCGCAGGGTTGCGGAGGTGACGACGACACCGTGCGCGCGTTCCAGAACCGCGCCCGCCAGTGGCTTTGTCGGGTCCAGCCAGTGACGGCGCAGGCCCATATCATATTCGCGCCCCTCGTGGCGGTCGAGCGCCAGCCAATCCACGAAATTCGGATCGGGCGGACCGCCCAGCCGCGCCAGCAGCGCGATCCAGCCGTTCAAGGTTTGCATGCGCCATTCCATGCCGCCCAGCGCGCCCTCGACGCGTGCGCGGTCGGATCCGTCAAGCCAGTCGGGCGCCTCCTCCAGCAGGGAAATGAGCCGTGCCGATAGCGCCCGCAGGGGGACGGCAAGCTGTTCCAGCGCCTGTTGAGCGATCCCGGCGGCCTCCACCAGCCGTGGCGGCAGGTCGGCGACCTCGCATTCCAGACCATATCCGGCCTCATTGGGTTTTGCCCGCGCGAGGACGGCCCCCCGAACCTCTGCCAGCAGGGTCTCTATCGGCCCATATGGGTCGCCCTCCCCAATGCGCTTCAGCCAATTGTCGGCGGGCAGACAGCGGGCACGTTCCAGCGCGTCTTCCAGCAGGTTCGCACCTTCCTCCTCAAAGGCGACGAGATCGCCCAGACGTGCCGTCAATCCGCGGCGGCGACCCTTGGTTTTCTTTTCCGGCCCGACGATCCAGCGGCGCATCTCTATGGCTTCGGAGCCGGTCAGGTGCAGGGCAAAGGTCGAATCCGCCGCGTCGAACAGATGATGCCCCTCGTCAAAGACGATGCGGGTGAGGCCCTGCCCCTCCGACTTGCCGCGCGCGGCGTTCACCATGACAAGGGCGTGATTGGCGATGACGAGATCGGCATCGGCGCTGGCCCGGGCGGCGCGCTCGATGAAGCAGCGGCGATAATGCGGACAGGCGGCATAGACGCACTCGCCGCGCCGGTCGGTCAGCGCCATCTGGGCGGTGCGTCCGAACAATCCGGCCAGCCAGCCGGGCAGGTCGCCGCCCACCATGTCGCCGCCAGCCGTGAACCGCGCCCAGCGTTCGACCAGGCGGGCATAGATCGCCGCGCGGCCAGCAAAGCTGCCCTGCACCGCGTCTTCCAGGTTCAGGAGGCAGAGATAGTTTTCGCGCCCCTTGCGAACGACGGCCTTTACCTTGCGGACGGCAGGGTCGGGATAAAGCTTTACCGTTTCGGCATCCAATTGCCGCTGCAGCGCCTTCGTATAGGTGGACAGCCAGACGGTACCGTTCGATCGTTCCGCCCATTCCGATGCCGGCGCAAGATAGCCGAGCGTCTTGCCGATGCCGGTGCCCGCCTCCGCCAGTACCATATTGGGGGCGCCCTCCACCTCCCTGGGGTCGAAGGCGCGGCTGACGGCGGCGGCATAGTCGCGCTGGCCGGTGCGTACCTCTGCACCGGCGCCAGTCAGGTGCGACAGCCGCGCGGCGACCGCCGCCCGATCCAGAGTGACCGTCCTGGGCCGGTCGGGGGGCGGCGATTCCTCCCATTTCGGCAGGCTTGTGAAGATGGAGCGTTCCGGTCGGGGCGGCTCGCCAAGTGCCTGCAGGATTGCCGGCGCCCAGGGCCAGCGCATGCGGGACAGCGCCTGTGCGGCGCCCCATGCCCCCTCCCGCGCGTACCAGTCCGGCGCCTTTATCTGGGCAAGCAGCCGCGTCGCCATGTCGCGTAAGGCCGCCGCTTCCGCCGCCCCGCCGTCCGGTGCGGGCATGTTCAGGAAATGCGACAGGCCGCCAATGGTGGGAACCGCAAAGCGCGCCGGGTTCACGAAGGCGAAGAGTTCCAGAAGGTCGAGGCCGGAAACCTCGGCATAGCCGAGCTTTGCCGATAATACCGGCGCATTGAGGATGATGACGGGCGTGTCGGTCAGCATTCGCACGGCATCCGCGCGATCCAGCCTGTGTGCCCCGCCCGCATCCGCAACCCACAGGCCATCGAGTGACGCCACGAGCGCCGGGTGCGGCAAAGACGTCATCGTGCCAGGATCATAAGGGGAACGGGCATAAGGACGACTTGGCGACGGAGGGCGCCAAAGGCAAGCGCTCAGCGGTCAGAGAGAGACCGGAACAGCTCTGCCTGGAAAACGCTGTAATAGATTGCCAGCACCGCGGCCACGCCGCTGGTCAGGAGGCCGGTCAGCAGGCCTGGCTCCTCCCCATCCACGAGACTACCGACTAATACGCCGACGGAGGAACCGATCAGCAGGAATAGCGCCAGGATGGCAAGCGCGGCCATGGTGGGCAGCCAGACCTGTGGCCCGCGTGTAAGATCCCAGCTGCGCCCGATATTCTCGACCACTCCCCCACCCGCGCCGACAAAGGCGGGCAGCGCGATGGCGAATCGTGCGGCAAGAAAAAGACCGGGAATGACGAGCGCCAGCATGCCGGCGAACGTCGCCGCACCGGTCAGAACCATGATGCCCAGGGCGGGCAAATAAAGTGCCGGGGTGCTGCGCAGGGCGTTTCCATCGCTGCGTTCCGGGTTGAGCGCCAGCAACAGGATGGCGATCTGGCCATAGAGGCCGATGGCGCTGACGATGAATAGCGGCAAAGCGATGTCGTAGCGGCTGAAATCCTGCACGGTTTCCGGCGCGGGTGCCAGAAATGCGGCCGCCAGCTGGGGCAGGAAGGTGAAGGCGGCGGCAGGAAGGGCATAGCGGGACAGATTCCGCGCGACGTTTGCGGTGGTCGCCTGCCAGACCTTGCTGATGGAAAAGGACATAAGGCGCTGCCTAGCGGTGCGGCGAAAAGAAACAAGTTCGCCGCGGCGACTCGGTCGTTGACTCACGCCGCCCACTCGCGCAAATCCGACCATGCCGTCGGACCCCGGTCCGGCATCCCGCGCGGGAGAGGCGTTGGCCCGGTTTCGGGTACTTCGCCGCCGAAGGAGCAAGCCTTCCCCCGGAATCTCTCAGGCGCACAGGACCGTGCGTGGATGCAAGCAAACGGCACTCTGGAAAAGCCCCACGCGATGTGAGGCTACCGACGGCGTAAGCGCTCCTCATTAAAGAGGACGCGAAACTCTCAGGTTCCGCGACAGAGGGGGAAGACCGGTGTGCCGCTGCCATCTAAGGCGGCATGACGAGTCGAAACTGTTGCAAGTGGAACCCGATGACCGAAGCCGATCACTCCGAATTGAAGATGCTGCCCCTGGATGCCCTGCACCGGGAGCTTGGCGCAAAAATGGTGCCCTTTTCCGGGTTCGAAATGCCGATCCAATATGAGGACGGCATCATTGCCGAGCATCTTTGGACCCGGTCCCGTGCCGGGCTGTTCGACGTCAGCCACATGGGACAGCTGGAAGTGCGCGGGAAGGACGCGGCAAAGGCGCTGGAGGCGCATATGCCGGGCGACTTCATCGGCCTGAAGGAGGGTCGGCTGCGCTATTCCATGCTGCTGGACGACAATGGCGGCATATTGGACGATCTGATGGTCACGCGGCGCGCGGATCATTTCTACATCGTCGTCAATGGCGCGATGAAGAAGGCGGATATCGCGCATCTGACGCGGCATCTGCCCGCCAGTATCGAGGTGAAGGAACGTGCCGACCTGGCGCTGCTCGCCCTGCAAGGCCCGAAGGCCGCGGCCGTGCTGGAGCGTCTGGGCGCTGAGGTGGGCCTGATCACCTTCATGCGCGGGTCCGAGGTGCGCGTGCGCGGTGTTGAAATGTGGATATCCCGTTCCGGCTATACCGGCGAGGATGGCTTTGAAATTTCACTGCCTGTGAAGAATGCCGCCGGCCTGGCGCGCCTGCTGCTGAAGGACAAGGACGTGAAGCCGGTCGGGCTGGGCGCACGCGATTCCCTGAGGATGGAAGCGGGCCTGCCATTATATGGGCATGACCTGAGCCGGATGTCGACGCCCATTGAGGCGGGCCTGACCTTCGCCGTTTCGAAGCGGCGCAAGATGGAAGGCGGCTTTGCCGGTTTTGCCCGCATCGACCGCCAGATCAAGGAGGGGACGAAGGTTCGCCGCGTCGGCCTGAAGATCGACGGCCGTCTGCCCGCGCGCGAAGGCGCGGGAGTGTTCGCCGGCGAGCGCAAGACGGGCGTGCTGACGTCGGGCGGCCATGCCCCCTCCGTCGGCGGCCCTATCGCCATGGCCTTTGTCGCGTCGGAAGATGCCGGCGACGGTACCAAATTGCAGGTCGAGGTCCGTGGCAAGCTGCTCGACGCCACCGTCGTGCCCATGCCCTTCGTCCCGCACAATTACGTCCGCTGAAGGGAGAGATGATGAGCGTTTATTATACCGAGGACCATGAGTGGGTCAGCGTCGAGGGCGATACCGGCATTGTCGGCATTACCGATTACGCGCAAAAGCAGCTGGGCGATGTCGTCTTCGTCGAACTGCCGGATGTCGGCAAGGTGCTGGACCAGGGCGCCGAGGCGGCCGTGGTTGAGTCCGTAAAGGCAGCGTCCGAAGTCTATGCGCCGGTATCGGGCGAGGTGATGGAGGCGAATGAGGCCCTACAGGACGACCCCGCCATCGTGAATGCCTCGCCGGAAGAAAATGGCTGGTTCGTGAAGCTGTCCCTGTCCGACAAGAGCCAGCTCGACGAACTGATGGATCAGGCTGCCTATAAAGCGTTCGTGAAGACGCTTTGAACCCTCCGATGGATACCCTTGTCCGCCCGTATCTGCCTGTTCCGGTCCGCTGCACGCGATGACCGGCGCCGCTCAGACCTGGGATGCGAATGCCTATGCCCGCGACGCGGCCTTCGTGCCGGCGCTGGGCAAGGCCGTGCTGGAGCTGCTCGATGCGGCGCCGGGCGAACGCATTCTGGATCTGGGCTGCGGCGACGGCGTGCTGACCCAGCGGCTGGCGGCGGCGGGCGCCGATGTTTTCGGCGTCGATGCCGATGCGGGCATGGTCAGCGCCGCGACAGCAAAGGGTCTGAACGTCGCAGTGGGCGATGGCCAGACGTTGAATTATGGTGCGGAATTCGATGCTGTTTTCTCGAACGCCGCGCTACATTGGATGCCCGACCATGCGGCCGTCTATCGCGGTGTGTTCCGTGCCCTGAAGCCCGGCGGTCGCTTTGTCGCGGAATGTGGCGGACATGGCAATATCGCCGCCATTCGCACGGCATTGAGGGCCGTTCTGGCACGGCGGGGGCTGGCATCGCCCGATGTGCAGACCTATCCCACCGCGCTTCTTGCCGCGCGCCAGTTGGAAGTAGCTGGGTTTTCGGTGGAAAGCTGCGCGGTGATACCGCGCCAGACGCCGCTTCCCACCGGCATGGCCGCGTGGCTGACCACGTTCCGCCATGGCTTCCTGCCCGAAGCGGAACGCGATGAGGTCGTCGGCGAAGTGGTCGATCTGCTGCGACCGTCACTGTGCGACGCCGATGGAAACTGGATGGCTGACTATGTCCGCCTGCGGTTTCGGGCGGTGAAACATGGCTGAACCGCGCGGGCGACCCGGCCCCTTTCTTTCACCACCGGCGGCGGATGATTGCCGCACGCCGCGCACCCAATCGATCAACATCATCCCCGCCCTTTGCGGCGTGGGAAAAGTAGAGGCCCGATGAGATACCTGCCCCTTACCCCAGACGACAGGCAGCAAATGCTGTCCGCCATTGGCGCCAAGGATATCGACGCGCTGTTCCGCGACGTGCCGCAAAGCGCGCGTCTGGACGGACCGATTGGCGATTTGCCGCTGCACGCGCCTGAAATGAGCGTCGAGCGCGATCTGGCGCGCATGGCGGCACGCAATCTGACTGCGTCGGACACGCCGTTCTTTCTGGGCTGCGGTGCCTATAAGCATCATGTTCCCGCCAGCGTCGATCATCTGATCCAGCGCGGGGAGTTTCTGACCAGCTATACCCCCTATCAGCCGGAAATCGCACAGGGGACGCTGCAATATCTGTTCGAATTCCAGACACAGGTCGCCCGCCTGACCGGCATGGATGTGGCGAACGCGTCGATGTACGACGGGTCGACCGCCTGTGTCGAAGCGATCTTTATGGCGCGGCGCGTTACCCGGCGGAAAAAAGCGCTGATTTCCGGCGGCGTGCATCCACACTATGTTCACGTCGCGCAGACGCTGACGCATTTCACGGACGACGAAGTGGAGGCGCGCCGCCCGGTGCTGACCGAGGGCGCGCCGGGCGACGATCTGGACGGACTGATCGCAGCGGTCGATGGGGATACGAGCTGCGTTGTCGTGCAGAATCCGAACCTGTTCGGCCATGTCGCCGACCTTTCCCCGCTGGCCGCGAAGTGCCGCGAACATGGCGCGCTGCTGGTGGTCGTGGTGACCGAGATGGTCTCGCTTGGGGCGATCCAATCACCGGGAGAGATGGGCGCGGACATTGTCGTCGGCGAAGGCCAGTCGATCGGCGGTGGCCTGAATTTCGGCGGGCCCTATCTGGGCCTGTTTGCCTGTAACCAGAAACATGTCCGTCAGATGCCGGGGCGCCTGTGCGGCGAAACCGTCGATGCAGAGGGCAAGCGCGGCTTCGTGCTGACCCTGTCGACGCGGGAGCAGCATATTCGCCGCGAAAAGGCGACGTCGAACATCTGTACGAATAGCGGCCTGATGGCGCTGGCCTTTACGATCCACATGAGCCTGCTGGGGGAGGCGGGGCTGCGCAAGCTTGCCGCGCTGAACCATGCCCGCGCCTGTCAGGTGGCGGACCGCCTGGCGAAGGTGGAGGGCGTGACGTTGCTGAACGACGCGTTTTTCAATGAATTCACGATCAGGCTGACGCGTGAGGCGCGGCCGCTGATCCGCCGAATGGCGGATGACGGTATTCTGGGCGGCGTGGCGCTGGGCCGCCTTTATGAAGATGATGGCAGCATCGAGAATTGCGTGACGCTGGCCGTGACAGAAACGGCCACCGACGAGGATGTGAACGCCCTGGTGGCCGCCTATGAGGGCGCGGCGTCGTGAGCGTGCGGACAGACAAAATGATGATTTCGATCGAGGATAAGGCAACATGCTGAAGAACGGACGCCAGACCAGCCCCGGCAGCGTGACCGAAAACGCGCCGCAGACATTTACCGGCAATCGCGCATTGATGCTGGACGAACCGCTGATCTTTGAGATTGCGGGGCCGAAGACGACCGGCGTCGACCTGATGGACGTGCCGCAGGTCGAAACGCGGCTGGGCGGGCTGGAGCGCAACCGCGAGATCGGACTGCCGGGCTTGGCAGAGCCGGAGGTGGTGCGCCATTATACCCGCCTCAGCCGCATGAACTATGCCATCGACATGGGCATTTTCCCGCTGGGGTCGTGCACCATGAAGCACAATCCCCGGCTGAACGAGAAGCTGGCGCGCCTGCCGGGATTTGCGGACATCCATCCGTTGCAGCCGGCGCAGTCGGTGCAGGGCGCGCTGGAGCTGATCGACGAATTGGCGACATGGCTGAAGAAGCTGTGCGGCATGCCGGAAGTGTCCATGTCGCCAAAGGCGGGCGCGCATGGGGAACTGTGCGGCATGCTGGCGATCCGCGCTGCGCATGAAGCACGGGGCGAGGCCCGCAAGGTGGTGCTGGTGCCCGAATCCGCGCATGGCACGAACCCGGCGACGGCGGCCTTTTGCGGCTATGAGGTCGACGCCATTCCGGCGACGCCCGAGGGTCGGGTGGACCTGGCCGCGCTGAAGGCGAAACTGGGCCCGGATGTTGCGGGCGTGATGATCACGAACCCCAATACCTGTGGCCTGTTCGAGCCGGAACTGGCCGAGATTTCCGAGGCGGTCCATCAGGCGGGCGGCTATGTCTATTGCGACGGCGCCAATTTCAACGCCATCGTCGGCAAGGTGCGGCCGGGCGATCTGGGCATCGATGCGATGCACATCAATCTGCACAAGACCTTCTCTACGCCGCATGGCGGCGGCGGTCCGGGTTCCGGGCCGGTTGTTTTTTCCGAGGCCCTGGCCCCTTATGCGCCGCTGCCCTTTGTGCGGAAGGCTGGCGATATGCTGGAGCTGGTCGAGGAGGAGCAGGCGCGCACGGGCAGCCATTCCGACAGTTTTGGCCGCATGGTCGCGTTTCATGGGCAGATGGGCATGTTCGTCCGTGCGCTCAGCTATATGAAATCGCACGGCGCCGACGGGCTGAGGCAGGTGGCCGAAGATGCGGTGCTGAACGCCAATTACATCCTGCGCCGGCTGGAGGGCGAACTGACCGCGCCCTTCGCGGCGTCAGGCCCGTGCATGCACGAGGCGCTGTTCAGCGACGAATGGCTGGAGGACACCGGGATCACCACGCTCGACCTCGCAAAGGCCATGATCGACGAGGGCTATCATCCGATGACCATGTATTTTCCGCTGGTCGTTCACGGCGCCATGCTGATCGAGCCCACGGAAACGGAATCGAAGGCAGGGCTGGACCGCTTTATCGAAACCATCCTGGCCCTTGCCGGTGCGGCAAAGGCGGGCGACGTGGAGCGTTTCAAGGAAGCGCCATTCTATGCGCCGCTGCGCCGCCTCGACGAAACCGCCGCCGCGCGGAAACCGATTCTGACCTGGACGGAGCCGGATCTGGCGGAGGCTGCCGAATAGCGGCGGCCGTCGCCCGCCCCCGTCATTCGTGCAAATCGTATTCGCCCAGCTTCCGGTAAAGCGTCGAGCGGCCAATGCCCAAACGGCGGGCGACTTCACTCATCTTTCCGCGATAATGCCGCAATGCAATCTGGATGTGCGCGGATTCGAGTTCTGCCAACGACACCACATGCCCCTCGCCGTCCACGGCCTTGTGCATGGCGCTGGACAGCATTGACGCAGCGCTGTCGGGCGGTGAGCCCAGCGGTGCATCGGGTGCCGAAGGCGGTGGCGAAAGCGTATCGACGGGGTGCTTTGTCGCCGCCGCGACGGCGCGCGGGATGACGAAGGTGCCGCTTTGCCGGGCAAGTTCGGGAAAGTCCCTGAGGCCCAGGCACCCCCCCTCGCAAAGAACGCCCGCGCGGAAGATCGCGTTTTGCAACTGGCGGACATTGCCCGGCCAGTCGTAGGACGACAGCAGCGCCATGGCGCTTGAATCGATCTCACTGCAGGAAATGTCGCCTTCATCGTGCAATTGCCGGGCGAAGTAGCGGGCCAGCGCGGGAATATCGGCCCGCCGCTCGCGTAGGGGCGGAATGGTGATCGGTACGACGCCCAGTCGGTAATAGAGATCCTCCCGGAAACGACCGGCCGCCACCTCTTCGCGCAGATCGCGATTGGTCGCCGCGACGATACGCACGTCGACGGTTTGATGACCGCTTCCCCCCACAGGCTCGATCTGGCCGGTCTGAAGCGCCCGCAGCAGCTTTACCTGCGCGTCCAGCGGCAATTCGCCGATCTCGTCCAGGAACAGCGTACCGCCATCCGCCTCGACGAACTTGCCGGCATGTTTTCCCGTGGCACCGGTAAAGGCACCTTTTTCATGGCCGAACAGTACGGATTCGACCAGATTGGCTGGAATGGCGCCGCAATTGACGATCACCAGCGGCTTTTTCGCGCGGGGCGAGGCGTCATGGATCGCATTGGCGATGACTTCCTTGCCTGTACCGCTTTCGCCGCCAATCAGAACCGGGACGTTGCGCTCCGCTGCCTTTGCCGCGACCTTCAACACTGCGCGAAATGCCGGTGCATCGCCGACGATGTCGGGAAAATTGCTGGATATTGGCAGTTTTTCGGTGAGGGGGCGCAGCTCTCCCCCATCGGCCCTGCCCGACATGGCACCGTCAAGCGCCGCGGCGATCTTGTCCGGATCTGCCGGCTTCAGCAGGAAATCGGTCGCCCCGGCGCGCATCGCCTCTATGGCGACCTTTACCGTGGAATGCGCCGTCAGCATGATAACGGGCAGGTCCGGTCGATCAGGGCGCAGAGATTGCAGCATTTCAAGCCCGCTCATGTCCGGCATGGAATGATCGAGAATGACGGCGCCGATTTCGCCATTGGCCCGCGCGAGTGTCTTGAGGCCGGAAACGCCACATTCCGCCTCGTATGTTTTATACCCCTCGCGCTCTGCGATCATGCGCAAAAGCATGCGCTGGGCAGGTTCGTCGTCGACAATAAGTACGTGTGAAGCTGTTTTAGACATACGATAGAGTGGCCCCTCTTGAAGGCTAGATGGCGCCCCTGAAGTTAAGATCATGCTAAAATGTCGCGGCTTTCACTTCACTTGAATGTCGAATTTGGTAAAGGGGCTGCGGACATTTGAAGGGACCCCAAGGATCATGAGCCCGCAGAAACCCTACACCGCGAAAGCGATGAAGGACCACGCCACCACCTATTTTGGCTTCAAGTCGTTGATGAAATGGTCAATCGGCGGCATCGTCATCGTACTTCTCGGCCTTGCGATCTTCGTCGCATAAATGCGGATTGCCGTCCTGAACGATGCGGGCGGAGGCGAGCCACGCGTGGCCGCAACGCCCGAGACCGTGAAAAAATTCACCGGTCTGGGCGCGACGGTGGCGGTGGAAACCGGCGCCGGAACCCAGGCGGGACTTTCCGATGCGGATTTCGAGGAGGCCGGTGCAGAGATCGCACCGACGCGCGCGGCGGCCGTCAGCGGCGCCGAGGCGATCCTTGCCGTGCGGGCGCCGGAGGCGGCTACGCTGGCCGGTGCCGCTAGGGGCGCCATCGTCTGCGGCATCCTGAACCCGATGCAGGCGCGCGACACGCTGGACGCCTATGCCAATGCCGGGCTGACCGCCATGGCGATGGAATTCATGCCGCGGATCACGCGCGCGCAATCCATGGACGTGCTGTCGTCGCAGTCCAATCTGGCCGGATATAAGTCGGTACTGGACGCCGCGGCGGAATATGGCCGCGCCTTTCCCATGATGATGACGGCGGCGGGCACGATTTCCGCGGCCAAGGTGTTTGTCATGGGTGTGGGCGTCGCCGGCCTGCAGGCCATTGCCACCGCACGCCGGCTTGGCGCGCAGGTCAGTGCGACCGACGTGCGCGCGGCGACACGGGAACAGATCGAATCCCTGGGTGCCAAGGCGATCTTCGTCGAGGATGTCGCGGGCATCGAGGGCGAGGGTACGGGCGGCTATGCCAGCGAAATGTCGGAGGAATACAAGGCGGCGCAGGCAAAGCTGGTTTCCGACCATATCGCCAAGCAGGATATCGTCATCACAACGGCTTTGATCCCCGGGCGACCCGCGCCGCGCCTGGTATCGGACGCACAGCTGCAGAGCATGAAACCGGGATCCGTGCTGGTCGACCTGGCGGTCGAGCAGGGCGGCAATGTCGAGGGCGCGCAGGCGGGCGAAATCGTCCGGGTGCACGGTGTCAGGATCATCGGCCACCGCAACGTCCCCGGCCGCCTGGCCGAGGTCGCCAGTCAGCTTTACGCACGCAATCTGTGGAATTTCCTGTCCGCCTTCTGGGACAAGGAAGCGAACACGCTGGTCTGGCCGGACGACGACGAAATCGTGCAGGGTGTACGCGTCACGCACGGCGGCACCGTCGGCAATGCACGGCTGGACGCCTGATGGGTCTGTTCAGTTCGCATGAGGTTAGCAATCAGGAAGTGGTCGAGAAATTCGGCCAGCACCTGTTGCAGGGCGAGGATGTACTGGCCGCGTTCAAGACGGTGCGGGACATCGCTTTCCTGACCAACTTCCGGTTTGTCCTGATCGATGTGCAGGGCCTGACTGGCAGCAAGGTCGAGGTGATGAGCATCCCCTATAAGTCGATCGTGCGTTTCAGCGTGGAGAGCGCCGGAACGCTCGACCTGGACACCGATCTGAAAATCTGGGTTTCCTCCTACGAGCATCCCTTCGAGCTGAAAATTTCCCGGAAAAGTGACCCGGCGGCGATACAGAGGCTGCTGGCAGAGCGCGTTCTCGGCGTGAAGTGAAAGGACGCACATGGACTTTATTTCAATCCTGTCGATCTTCGTGCTTGCCTGCTTTGTGGGCTATTACGTCGTCTGGTCGGTAACGCCGGCGCTTCACACGCCGCTGATGGCGGTCACCAATGCGATTTCGTCGGTCATTATCGTCGGCGCGCTGATTGCCAGCGCCGCAGCCGGTGTCGCATCCGCAAAATGGCTGGGGCTGATCGCGGTCGCGTTGGCCAGCGTCAACATTTTCGGTGGCTTTGCCGTCACGGCGCGCATGCTGGCCATGTATAAGAAGAAGCCGAAAAAGACGCCCGCCGCTGCGAAGGCGGAAGGATAAATCATGGAGCATGTCGTCACCACGCCCGCATGGGCGCTGATCGCCTATCTGATTTCCGGCGTCCTGTTCATTCTGGCACTGCGCGGGCTATCGTCGCCCGATACCAGCCGCGCAGGCAACCGCTATGGCATGGCCGGCATGCTGATCGCGGTCGTCACGACGCTGGTATCGCACGAGCTGGCGGGCATTCTGGAAATTGCCATTGCCATCGCCATTGGCGGCGCGGCTGGCCTGATCATCGCGCGCAAGATCGCGATGACGGACATGCCGCAACTGGTGGCTGCGTTTCACTCGCTCGTCGGTCTTGCCGCCGTGCTGGTGGCGCTGGCCGCTTGGTTGAATCCTGCGGCGTTCGGCATTGCCGACGCGGTCGGTCAGATTTTTGCCGTCAGCCGCGTGGAGCTGGCCCTTGGTGCGGCCATCGGCGCGATCACTTTTTCCGGGTCGGTCATCGCCTTTGCGAAGCTGAACGGAAATATGTCGGGCGCGCCGATCATCCTGCCCGCCCGTCATGTCATCAATTTCGGCACGCTGGCCGCGATCCTGATACTGATCGCGCTATATGTGCTGGCACCTGCCGGCGGTGCGGGAGAGGGCTGGATGATCCCGGTCATCGTCCTTCTCAGCTTCATCATCGGTTTCCTGCTGATCATTCCCATTGGCGGCGCCGACATGCCGGTCGTCGTTTCCATGCTGAACAGCTATTCCGGCTGGGCGGCGGCGGCGATGGGGTTCACCCTGTCGAACAGCGCCATGATCATCACGGGCGCGCTGGTAGGCTCCTCTGGCGCGATCCTCAGCTATATCATGTGCCGGGCGATGAACCGCAGCTTCATCAGCGTCATCGCAGGTGGCTTTGGGCAGGATGCGGCGGCAACTGGCGGCGGCCCCGCCATTGACCGCCCCTACAAGACAGGCAGCGCCGACGACGCCGCGTTCCTCCTCAAGAATGCCGAGAAGGTCATCATCGTACCTGGCTATGGCATGGCCGTGGCACAGGCGCAGCATGTCCTGCGTGAAATGGGCGACATATTGGAAGAACAGGGCGTCGACGTGCGCTATGCCATCCATCCGGTCGCGGGCCGGATGCCGGGGCACATGAACGTCCTGCTGGCAGAGGCGAACGTCGATTATGAAAAGGTGTTCGAACTGGAGGACATCAACAGCGATTTCGGCCAGGCCGATGTCGCCTTTGTCATCGGTGCGAACGATGTCACCAATCCGGCGGCAAAGACCGACAAGACGTCCCCCATTTACGGCATGCCGATCCTGGACGTGGAAAAGGCGGCAACGACCCTGTTTATCAAGCGATCAATGGGCGGCGCCGGCTATGCTGGCGTAGAAAACGAACTGTTTTTCCGCGACAATACCATGATGCTGCTGTCCGACGCGAAGAAGATGGTCGAGGAAATCGTCAAGAGTTTGTGAGTTTGTCGACGCTTGTCACGCGGACGGCACCAATTGCTCGCAACTGCGTTGTGGCCCTGCAAAGGAGACGATTCATGAAACGCACTTTTTCCCTGCTCGCCCTGGGTACCGGCCTGACCCTGGTGGCCGCCTGCGCCGACCCTATGGGTGATGGCATGCAGACTGGCGCCGCCGACGACAGCGCAGCCATGGAGGATACATCCCCGGGAGAAGTCGGCTATGCGAACCTGACGACGGCTGAGGGAAGTGCGGTGGGACGCGCCGTGTTCACAGAGACGGATGCAGGCGTCGACGTGGATGCCCAATTGACGGGAATGGCGCCCGGCGTTCATGCCGTGCACGTCCATCAGACCGGAACCTGTACGCCCCCGGACTTCACCAGCGCCGGCGGCCATTGGAACCCCACCAATCAGCCGCATCCCCAGCATAAGGGCGATCTCGGCAATGTGACGGTCGATGCCAGCGGCGGTGCGCAGCTGACGGCGACCATTGACGATGTCAGCCTGAATGGCGGCACGGTGCCCATGCTGGACAGCGATGGTGCGGCCCTGATCGTGCACATGAATGCCGACGACATGGTCAGCCAGCCGTCTGGCGATGCAGGCGCGCGTATGGCGTGTAGCCCGATCACGACTGGATAATCCGCGTGGCAAAGGCAGAACCCTTCAATATCGACAATCAGGCGTTCGAAGATATTGCGCGCCAGCTGAACCGCGACGGTGTCGACCCGAAATCTCCGGCAGCGGTTCGCGCCCGGCTGGAGGTTCTGGAGACGATCCTGGAAAAGGCGATACGCCTTCCCTTTCACCTGCCGGTGATCGGCAATCGCATCGGACTGGATTCGATATTGGGGTTCGCGCCCGTGGTGGGCGACATTATCGGCGGCCTGCTGTCCAGCTACATGATCTGGGAAGCGCGCAATCTGGGCATGTCGAAATGGCAATTGGCTAGGATGGGCGGGAACACGGTGTTCGACACCGCCATAGGTTTCGTCCCGTTTATTGGCGACGCGGCCGACGTGCTGTTCCGTTCCAACACGAAAAACCTTCGTATCGTCAGGAAGCATCTGGATAAGCATCATCCGGAGACCGCCATCATCGATGGCGATACTCTATGAGACTGTGAGGGGTGGAGTTGCAGGGACCGGTTGCCGCTGCCACAAGATGAGGCATGCGTGAAAAGGAACTCCGCCTCGCACTGATATGCTATGGCGGCATCAGCCTGGCCGTCTACATGCACGGAATCACGCGGGAAGTATGGAAGCTGCTGCGCGCCTCCCGCGCCTTGATGGCGGGCGAGCCTCGTCCTGACGACGATACCGAGGCAATTTATTACGATCTGTTGTCGCGCGTGCATGAACATGTGCGCTTGCGCGTCATCGTGGATATCGTGGCCGGTGCCTCTGCTGGCGGGATCAACGGCATATTTCTGGCCGAGGCGATTTCGTCCGGACGCTCGCTCGATCCCCTGGTCGACCTGTGGCTGGACAAGGCCGACATCGACGAATTGCTTGACCCCGATGCGAAAATGGGGACGCGCATGACGAAGATCCTGTCGCCAGCCTTGCTGCTATACCTGCGCCGTACGCGCACCGCCGATTTTACCGACGAGGTGATCGAGGTCGATGCCAAGGCGGAGGTGGAGCAGAAGCTGTCCCGGTTCGTGCGCTCTCGCTGGTTCCATCCGCCCTTTTCCGGCAAGATCTTTACCGGGTTCCTGCTGGATGCGCTGGAGGCGATCCGGTCAAGTCCCGCCGGACCACCCCTGCTGCCGAACGGCCAGCCACTGGACCTGTTCGTGACGGTCACGGATTTCGCGGGGCACCCGGAGCGGCTGCGGCTGCACAGTCCCCGTCAGGTCATCGAAACCGAACATCGCAAGATCATCGCGTTCCGCGACGAGGGCGCGCGGGGCAGCGAGCGGCGTATTGCCGAGGTCCCGAGTCTGGCGTTCGCGGCGCGCGCGACGGCAAGCTTTCCGGGCGCCTTCCCGCCATTTCAGGCGCGGGAGATGGATGCGGTGCTGGATAGCCGGGAAACGGGCTGGGACGAACGAGAGAGCTTCTTGCAGCGGGTGTTCCCGAACCGCGCGGAAGCAAATGTTCGCGAAACGGCACCCTTGTTGGATGGATCCATCCTCAATAACGCGCCGTTCCGGCCCGCCATCGGCGCGCTGCGCAACCGTCCCGCGCATCGGGAAGTGGATCGACGCTTCGTTTACATCGATCCGAAGCCGGGCGTCAGGTCGATCGGCGCGCGGCGACGCAATTTCGAGGATAACGAGCCGCCGGGCTTCTTCACCACGATCCTGCGGTCGCTGAGCGATATTCCGCGTGAACAGCCTATCCGCGACGATCTGGAAGCGCTGCAGGGGTTCAGTCGCCGCGTGCGCCGGATGCACCACGTCCTTGCCGGTATATCGAAATCGACGAGCGCGGAGACGAGTGCCGCGCTGGGCGCGCGCACCTTCGCATCGAAACCGTCACCTGCGAAGCTGTCGGCGTTACGCGATCAGGCAAATGCCGCCGCCGTGGACCGGGCGGGCTATGCCTACCCAGGCTACGCCCATTTGAAGCTCGCGGAAATCGTGGAGACGATGGCGGGGACGCTGGCGCAATTGGGCGGCCACGTCGAGCCTGGCCCCATGGAAGATGTCCGCAAGGCGCTGTGGAACTGGGCGCGGCGAAACGGGATCGACGAAATCACCCGCACGGTGAAACCGAAACTCGCCGCAAAAGACAATTATGTGCGCTTTTTGCAGCGCTATGATCTTGGCTTTCGGACGCGGCGCCTGCGCTATGTCATTCGTCAGTTGGGAAATCTGATCGACAGGCAGGGACCGGATCTGCGCGAGGCGGGCGAGCGTGCCAAGGCTGGCCTGTTCGAAATGCTGGCGCCGTTCGTCGATCGGCGCAGCATAAGCCATTTCGGCGATGGCGTGCGCGCGGCGGCGGCGGACATATGGGCCGACCCGCACCATGCCGTCGCCAGATATGGCGACGCGCTTGGGCTGCAGGAACTCGACATATGCACCGATCAGCGCCTGTCGGAACTGTTGAACGGTGCCGATATGCCGGCCGCCATAAGGCGGACGCTGTTGCGCGCCTGGCTGGGTTTTTCATTCTATGACATTGCTACCTTTCCCATGCTGCAGGGGGAGGGGCTGGATGAATATGACGAGATCAAGGTCGATCGCATCTCTCCCAATGATGCGACCAGTATTCGTGCAGGCGGCGCGGAATCGACCCTGAAGGGCATCCGCTTCAACAGTTTCGGCGCGTTCTTCAGCCGTGCCTATCGCGAGAATGATTATCTGTGGGGACGCCTGCACGGGGCGGAGCGGCTGATCGATATCGTCCTGTCGACCCTGCCCGCAGAGGTGCGCCTGCCCGATAGCGAAATGGCTGACCTGAAACGGCGCGCCTTTCACACCATTCTGGATGTCGAGGAAGAACGGCTGACCAAGGTGCCGGACCTGATCGCGGCCATTCGCGCGGAGCTGGCTTAGCATAAACCGCAGGCTGACGTTGGCGGCGTGTCCGCATAGCCCAAGCAGCGCCCGTATCGTTGGAGGAATTGCATGATAAGCCTGCCCGGCCTGCTCGCCGCAAAACAGATGACCGACGGCGGTTTTCGTACCGAAATTCCGCCTGAATGGCAGCAAGGGCGCACGGCCTATGGCGGATTTTCCGCTGCACTGGCCTATGAGGCGGCGCGGGGGGCGGCGGATGACCTGCCGCCACTTCGTTCTGCGCAAATCAGCTTCGTGGGGCCGCTGTCCGGCACGGTGGAGATCACGGCAAAGCTGCTGCGCCGGGGCAAGAACGCCGCCTTCATCCAGGCGGATGTCGTCGGTGAAGCGGGCATCGGCCTGACCGGCACGTTCGTGTTCATGCGCGAGATGGAAAGTACGGTGCACCTGGCGGCGGACGCGCCGCCGCCGGATCATCCCCGGCCCGCGGCCGCGGAAGTGCCACAGGGGGTGGGGCCTGCCTTCGTCGGCATGTTCGACATGGGCGTGATGGAAACGGGGGCCGATGGCCGCCCGGCGGATATCGTGCGCTGGATAAGGCTGAAGGACAGGCAGCATCTGGACCCGATGACGGAACTGCTGGCGATCGGCGATGCGCTGCCGCCCGCCGCCCTGCCGCTAATGACGAAAGTTGCGCCCGTTTCTTCGCTGACCTGGATGTTCAACGCGTTGACGCCGAATCCCGTCAGCGCGGATGGCTGGTGGCTGTTGCGGTCCACCAGCGATCATATCGAACATGGCAATACCAGTCAGGACATGAGCATGTGGAATGCGGACGGGACACTGGTCGTCCGAGCGATGCAGTCGATTGCGCTATTCGGATAGGGCGGTCTAGGTGCTGTGGAGCGGACCGAAGCGAGAACCCAGGAGATTTTGCCCCCATGACGATCAGCATTCAAGATCCCGCCGCCCATGGCTTTGACGCCGAGCGGCTCGCCAGGGTCGATGATTTTCTGCGAGAGAATTATATCGACAGCGGACGGTTTCCTGGGGCGCAGCTGCTGGTCAGCCGCAACGGTGCGCCAATTCATTTTTCTACCCAAGGGTCGCTGCGGGAGGATGGCGAGGCGCTGAGGGAAGACGCGCTGTTCCGCATCGCGTCCATGACGAAGCCGATCACGTCCGCGATCTTCATGAGCCTGTTCGAAGAGGGCAAGGTCCAGCTGGATACGCCCGTCGCGAAAGTGCTGCCCGAGTTGAGGGATGTCGGGGTTCTGGCCAGCGGCGGTGCGGGGGTTCCGTTCGTGACCCAGCCCGTAAAGCGCCCCATGCAGATGGTGGACCTGCTGCGCCACACGGCAGGCTTTACCTACAGTTTTCAGCACAGGAGCGCGGTGGACCTGGCGCATCGCGAACTGAAGCTGGAGAACACCCACGGAAATTTCGATCTGGACGGATTCGTCCGCGAACTCGGCAAATTGCCGCTGGAATTCTCGCCCGGTGAGGGGTGGAACTATTCCATCGCCACCGACGTGCTGGGCGCGGTCATACAGCGACTGACGGACAAGCCATTGGACGAGGTGATGCAGGAGCGCATCTTTGCGCCCCTGGGAATGACCGATACCGGGTTTTTCGCGCGCCCCGACACGCTGGACCGCCTTACCGACTGCTGGTTCGTCGATCCTGAAAAGGGCAAGCGACTGTTCGACAGTCGCTCCAAAAGCGCATGGGCCGTGAAACCGAAGCTTTTGTCGGGCGGGGGCGGGCTGGTGGCCACCAGTGCCGATTATCACAGGTTCGCCCACGCAATGCTGAATGGCGGAGAGCTGGAGGGTGCACGCATCCTGAGCCCCAAGACCGTCGCCCTGATGACGGCCAATCATTTGCCGGGAGGCGTCGACCTGACACGGATTTCGAGGTCGCTATTTTCCGAAGCGAGCAATGAAGGCATCGGCTTTGGACTGGGTGTATCGGTCGTGATGAACCCGTCGACGACTCTCGTGCCGGGCAGTGTTGGGGAATATGGCTGGGGCGGGCTGTTCTCGACGGCCCTGATCATCGATCCAGTCGAAAGGCTGATCGTGATTTTCATGACCCAGATGGGCCCGTCAATGCAGTTCAACGTGCGTCGGGAGTTGAAGACGATGATTCACGCCGCCATGACGCAAAGCCATGCGTGAGAAGGCGCGATGGTTCGTCGTTTCGGGGAGGCATTGTGAATTTGGGGAGGTAACGCGCGCTTCGCCCCCCGTGCCATAGTCGCCCCGACCCTATTGGACAGCATTGGCCAGAGTTCCTGACGCGCAGCAATATTCATCATTGGAGACCTATCATGACCAGCCCCGTCCGCACCGAACTACATGAGGATGTTCTCGTCATCATCAGCGACAATCCGCCGGTAAACGCCCTTAGCGCGGCGGTGCGGCAGGGGCTGCAGGCCGGGATACGGGAGGGTGCGGAGAACGACGCCGTGAAAGCCATCGTCGTTCGCTGCGACGGGCGCACTTTTCACGCGGGCGCCGATATCACGGAATTCGGCAAGCCGCCGCAACAGCCCGGCCTGCCGGAATTGCTGGACGAGCTGGAGAAAGTGGCGAAGCCGACGATCGCTGCAATTCACGGGACCGCCCTGGGCGGCGGGCTGGAGGTCACGCTGGCCTGTAATTACCGCATTGCCGTCCCCTCGGCGAAGCTGGGCGTGCCGGAAGTGAAACTGGGCCTGCTGCCCGGCGCCGGCGGCACGCAGCGCCTGCCGCGTATTGTCGGGGTAGAGCAGGCACTGCAGATGGCGGTGTTCGGAAATCCGGTCTCTGCGGGTGCCGCAGAGAAAAGCGGCCTGGTCGACAAGGTCGTCGAAGGCGATCTGGCCGACGCGGCAATCGCCTTTGCACGGGAGGTCGCGTCGAAGGACGATCATCCCGTTTCCTCCACCCGAAACGACATGCTGCCCAATCTGGCCGAGGCCGATCGCATCCTTGAGGAATTCAAGCAGAAGAACGGCCGCAAAATCCGCGGTTTCGATGCCCCCGCCGCCAATATGCGCTGCATCCGCGCGGCGGTCGAACTGCCCTATGAGGAGGGCGTGAAGATCGAACGCGAAGAGTTCATGAAGCTGATGACCGGGGATCAGTCGAAGGCGCAGCGCCATTTGTTCTTTGCCGAGCGTCAGGCCGCGAAAATCGACGATGTGCCGGCCGATACGCCGCTGATCGATATTCAGAAGGTCGGCATTATCGGCGCCGGCACGATGGGCGGCGGCATCGCCATGAACTTCCTGTCGGCCGGTATCCCGGTGACGACCGTCGAAATGAGGCAGGAGGCGCTGGAGCGCGGCCGGGGCGTCGTCGGCAAAAACTATCAGGGGAACGTCAAGGGCGGCCGGATGACGGAAGCGCAGGCCAAGGGTGCCATGGACCTGTGGACGGGTACGCTCGATTATGCCGACCTCGCCGATTGCGATCTGGTCATCGAGGCCGTGTTTGAAAATATGGACGTGAAGAAGGAGGTCTTCCAGAAGCTGGACCAGCATGTGAAGCAGGGAGCGATCCTTGCCTCCAACACCTCCTATCTCGACATTGACGAGATCGCCGCCGCGACCGGACGGCCGGAATTCGTGGTCGGTACGCATTTCTTCAGCCCGGCCAATATCATGAAGCTGCTGGAGGTCGTGCGCGGCGAAAAGACGTCGAAAAGCGTCCTCGCGACCGTGATGAAGCTGGCCAAGAAGATCGGCAAGGTCGCCGTCGTTGCCGGTGTCTGTGACGGCTTTATCGGTAATCGTATGCTGAAGCCGCGTCAGGTGGAAGCGAACAAGCTGATCATGGAAGGGGCGAAGCCGTGGGATATTGACCGCGTCTTCGTCGAATTCGGCTTCCCGATGGGGCCGTTCCAGATGTCCGACCTGGCCGGACTGGATATCGGATGGCATCGTGACGAAAACCGCGTGGAAACCCTGCGCGACGAGCTGTGCGCCAAGGGCCGCTGGGGACAGAAGACCGGCAAGGGCTTCTACGATTATGACGAGAACCGCCGCGGTTCGCCGTCCGACGAGGTCGAGGCGATGATCGCCAAATGGGCCGAGAAGGAGGGCAAGGAACAGCGCCACATCTCTGACGAGGAAATCCGCGAACGCTGCCTCTACACCATGGTCAATGAGGGTGCGCGCATCTTGGAGGAAGGCATGGCACAGCGGGCGTCCGACATCGATGTGGTCTGGATCTACGGCTATGGCTGGCCGCGTTACACCGGCGGGCCGATGATGTGGGCCGACCTGACGGGGCTCGACAAAATCGTCGCAGGTTTGGAAAAACATGCCGCGGAAATGCCGGAATGGCCCATGTCCTCTCTACTTAAGGAGAAGGCCGCGTCCGGCGGTACCTTTAACTAGAAAACAGAATGGCGGTCCCCCCGACCACGCGTCGGGGGACCCATGTGAATGTTGGGGAGATATTGATGCCCGCTGCTGACGCCGATCTGGACAGCTTCCGCGCCGACACGCGCGCCTGGCTGGAGGAAAATTGCCCGCCCGAAATGCGTACGCCGATGAAGGGCGATGCGGACCAGTGCTGGGGTGGCCGCAACTTCACCTTTCAGTCCGACGCGCAGAAACTGTGGCTGGAGCGGATGGCGGCAAAGGGTTGGACGGTGCCGGACTGGCCGACCGAATATGGCGGCGGGGGCCTCAGCCGCGAAGAGACCAAGATATTGCGGCAGGAGATGGCGCGTCTTGGCGCGCGGTTGCCGCTGTCAAGCTTTGGCATATGGATGCTGGGCCCGGCGCTGCTGAAATATGGCACGGAGGCGCAGAAGCAGGAACATCTGCCGCCTATCGCGCGCGGGGAAATCCGCTGGTGCCAGGGCTATTCCGAGCCGGGCGCAGGCAGTGACCTTGCCGGGTTGCAGACGCGGGCGGTCGATGCCGGTGACCATTATGTCATCAACGGCCAGAAAGTGTGGACCAGCTATGCCGACAAGGCGGACTGGATTTTCTGTCTGGTACGCACCAACCCCGATGCGCCGAAGCACCAGGGCATCAGCTTCATTCTGTTCGACATGGACCAGCCCGGGGTGGAGCCGAAACCGATCCGCCTGATTTCAGGGTCCAGCCCCTTCTGCGAGACCTTCTTCACCGACGCCCGCGCGGAAAAGCGCAATCTGGTGCACGAGGAGAATAAGGGCTGGGACGTGGCCAAATATCTGCTGGGCCACGAGCGGGAAATGATTTCCGGCATGGGGCATGATGGCGCTGGCAAGACGCTGCCGCAAATGGCCGTAGAGGCTGTCGGCGCCGATGCGGAGGGGCGACTGGCCGATCCCCTGATGCGCGCCGACATCGCGCTGTTCGAGGTCCGCGCCGCAGCCTATCGCGCACAGGGTGAGCGTTTCAACGATGAGTGGAAGGCGGGACGGCTGAACCCGGCGCAAGCCTCGATGATGAAATATTACGGCACGGAATTGAACAAGCGGCGCAACGAGCTGGTGATGGCGGCCGGAGGCTCGGACGCTCTCGAATGGGAATCGGACGATTCTGATGGCGGCAAAAAGGCACGCGACTGGCTGCGGTCGAAGGGAAATTCGATTGAGGGCGGCACCAGCGAAATCCAGCTGAACATCGTCGCCAAACGCATTCTGGAACTGCCAAGCTGATTACAGCTCTCCCCCTCTTCCCCAAGGGAAGAGATGAAAGGAAATTCATGCCACTTTATCTGACCGAAGATCAGGAAATGCTGCGCGACAGTGCCAGCGGCTTTATGGCCGAAAAGGCGCCTGTGGCCCATCTGCGCAAATTACGGGATTCCGACGATTCCATCGGACATGACCCGGCGCTCTGGAAGGAATTTGCAGAGATGGGGTTTACCTCCATCCTGATCTCAGAGGATGAGGGGGGGCTGGGTCTTGGCCATGTCGAGGCAGGCGTGGTTCTGGAGGAGATTGGCAGGAACCTGACACCCTCCCCCTTGCTGTCGACTGGTATCGCGGCGGTGGCAGCGCTGCAGCAGGGTGGCAAGCATCACCGCGACAGATGGTTTCCGGCAATCGCCGCGGGCGACGCGACGGTCGCCCTTGCGATCGATGAGGGCGCAAAACATGGCCCGGCAAAGACGGCGATGAGCGCCGAGAGGTCGGGCAATGGTTTCCGGCTGACGGGTCGCAAGCAGTTCGTCGTGGGCGGGCATAATGCCGACATGCTGATCGTCGCAGCCAGAACGGGCGGCGCACCGGGTGACAGCGACGGCATCACATTGTTCGCGGTAGAAAAGGGCGCGGCCGGCATGACCGCCGATCCTCGGCGCCTGGCCGATGCATCCATTGCCGCACGAATCGAGTTCGACGGCGTCGAGGTCGATGCCGATGCCGTAATTGGGGAGGTGGATGCCGGATGGGGACCGCTGACCGCTCTGCTTTCCGCTGGACGCGCAGGGGCCAGTGCCGAGTTGCTGGGTGTGGGGCAGGGCGCCGCCGACCGCACAATGGCCTATCTGAAGGAGCGCAAGCAGTTCGGCGTGATTATCGGCACGTTCCAGGCCCTGCAGCACCGGGCCGCGCATCTATATGCGGAGCTGGAGGTGGCGCGCGCCGCCACGCTGAAGGCACAGCAATTGCTGGATGCGGGCTCGTCAAAGGCCCATGGCGCCGTCCACACGGCGAAGGCCATGACCGGCCTGACCGCGCAGCTAGCCGTGCAGGAGGGCGTCCAGATGCACGGCGGCGTCGGCATGACGGATGAATATGATGTCGGCCTGTACATGAAACGCGCGCGGACATTGGCGGAACTGTTCGGCGACGCCAATTATCATGCAGACCGGCTTGCGCGCGAGGCGGGATATTGAGCGAGGAGCGGCGCTAGCACGTCATCGACGCCCTGCCGGTCGCGAAACCTGTGCGCCATGAAGCCGAGGGCGCGCGCCGCTTCGACATTTTCGCTGCGGTCGTCGATGAACAGGGTGCGTGCGGGGGTTACGCCAAACCGATCCATGGCCAGGCGATAAATGGCGGGGTCCGGCTTTGCCAGACGTTCCGTGCCCGACACTACGATATCCGTGAACCGGTCGAACACGGGCGCGGTGGGGCGGAACATCCGCCAGAATTCGTCGGAAAAATTGGTAATGCCGTAGAGCGGCAGGCCCTGATCATCTAGCTCGCAGGCGAGTTCGATCATGCCGGGTATGGGCTCGCCGATCGTTTCCAGCCAACGGGGGCCGTAAGCGAGAATCAGATCGCGCTCTTCCGGAAACCGAGAGATCAGGTCGACACTTGTCTGATTGAAGGGATGGCCGCGATCGTGCTGATAATGCCATTCGGGCGTGACGACGTGCGCCAGGAACCAGTCGAGGCGCTCCGTGTCGGGGATCAGCTTTTCGTATAGATAGCGAATGTCCCAGTCATACAGGACATGGCCGACATCGAATATGACCGCGTCGAGCGCGGGCATAGGCGTTTAGCCCTGGCGGGCCTTGAACCGGCGATTCGTCTTGTTGATGACGTATGTGCGGCCACGACGACGGATGACCCGGCAGTCGCGGTGACGATTTTTCAGCGACTTGAGGGAATTGCGAACTTTCATGGCCGTGCCTGCTATCATTCAGATTGTCTGGGAATCGAGGCGCGTAGCTAGGGTCGGACGGCATGAAAGTCAACCTTCGCGGGCCATGTTGTATGGAGGCTTTTCTCTATCGCCCTGCATCGGTATCGCGGGACGGCATGAAGAATCCGTTCGCCCGCAAGGCGCCCACGCCCGCCATTCCCGACGGTAAGCGTATCTACGCGATCGGCGACATTCATGGCATGGCCGGGCTGCTGGACCGGCTGTTGGAAAAGATCGCCGTCGATCTGGAGGGCTATGTAGGCAAGAGCCGGATTATCTTTCTGGGCGATTATATCGATCGCGGTCCGGATTCAGCGCAGGTGGTCGAACGGCTGTGCGCGGGACCGGGGCCGTGTGACAAGTGGACATTCCTGAAAGGAAATCACGACGCGTTCCTGTCGTCCCTGTTGAGGGAGGAACAACCGAAGATGCGGGAATATCGCAACTGGATCGAGCAGGGTGGCGCGGAAGCGATGCAAAGCTGGGGCATTCGCCGCGGGCTGATCCATGGTGACGATCCGCAGACCGCGATGAAGGCACTGGCAGAGGCGATGCCGGAGGCGCATCGCAAATTCTTCAGAAAGCTGAAACTGTCGAAGACGATCGGCGATTATATGTTCGTTCATGCCGGCGTGCGGCCGCACGTGTCGCTTGAGAAGCAGCGCGAAAAGGACCTGATCTGGATCAGGGAGGATTTCCTGAATCACCGCAAGAGCTTTGGCCCCCACATCGTGCACGGGCATACGATTTCGAACGGCCTCGATTCGCAGAAGTTCAGAACCGGCGTCGACACGGGCGCCTATAAGACGAATCGGCTGACCGCCTTGGTTCTGGAGGGAACCGACCGCCGGTCTATCTCTACGTGATGGGAGCGGTCAGTTCTGGCGTTCGTGCAGCCGCGCTTCCCAGGTCAGGGCATGACGAACAATCTGGTCCAGGTCGGCATGTTGCGGTTGCCATCCCAGCGTCGTGAGGATCTTTGAATTGTCGCTGATCAACTCGCCGGGATCGCCCGCCCGCCGGGGGCATAGGCGGCGTTCTATCGTGTTGCCGGAGACGCGCTCGACGGCGTCCAGAACTTCAAGGACGCTGAAACCGCGTTTGTAGCCCGCATTCATCACGACTGATTCGCCGGGGTGAGCTTCCAGCCAACCAAGCGCCAGGACGTGAGCGGCGGCAAGGTCCGTGACGTGGATATAGTCACGAATGCCGGTTCCATCGGGCGTGTCATAGTCCGTGCCATAAACGTCCACATGGGATCGCTTTCCCGTTGCCGCTTCGCTGGCGACCTTGATCAGGTGGGTTGCCCCCTTTGTGGCCTGCCCCGCGCGACCCTCAGGGTCGGCGCCCGCGACGTTGAAATAGCGCAGCGCGCAATAGGCGAAATCATGGGCGGCGGCCGTGTCGGCCAGCATCGCCTCAGACATCAGTTTCGACATGCCATAGGGATTGATGGGGATTTGCGGGGTGGTCTCTTTAACCGGCACTTCGTCGGGAGTGCCATAAGTGGCCGCAGTGGAGGAAAAGATGAAGTGGGGAATGCCGACGCGTACCGCCGCCTCGATCAGATTGCGCGTCGCCGCCGTGTTATTCCGATAATATTTCAGGGGGTTTTCGACGGATTCAGGCACCACGACGGACCCGGCGAAGTGCATAATGGCGGTGATGGCATCCCCTTTTAGAATGGCAGCCATCGCGTCCGTATCGGAAATGTCGACTTCGTGAAAAGCCGCTGCGTCGGGGACCGCCCAGCGAAAGCCGGTCACCAGATTGTCGGCAACGGAAACGTCATAGCCGGCATCAAGAAGGGCGAGCACGGCGTGGCTGCCTATGTATCCCGCGCCGCCCGTTACCAACACTTGGCCCTGGCTGATCATCTGAAGTCATTCCTCGCTAAGGGTGGCGACGAAACCTGGAAAGGGGTCCGCGCGTTCATCCGCCATATCACGTCGAGCGGCTATGTGTAGCCGCGGAGGGTGAAAGGAAGGTTTCAATCATGCAAAGTCTTGCCCGCGCGTTTCTGCCGCTAGCTGCACTTGGTCTCGTCGCCGGTTGCACGACCGTCGATAGCGGCACCGACGTGACCCGGTTCCACCTGAACCAGCAATTGCAGCGGGGTACCGTCTTTGTCGAACCTATCGTCCCCGACCGGAAGGGCAGTCTGGAATTTCAGCAATATGCCGGCGCGGTATCGCAGGAACTGGCCACAGTGGGCTTCAATCCGGTTGCGGACCGGGCAGGCGCCGACATCATTGCCGCAATCGACTATGCCCAGAATACGCGCGAAGCGATCGAGGGCCGCTCACCGGTCTCCGTCGGGGTGGGCGGCGGCACGTTCGGGCGCAGTACCGGCATCGGCCTGGGTACCAGCTTTGGCCTGGGCGGAAAGCCGAAAGATGTTCGCGTTTCCATGCTGGAGGTGCGCTTGATACGGGCAAGCGACGAAGCCCCCCTGTGGGAGGGGCGGGCCGTGACAGAAGCCAGAGAGGATTCCGAGGAAGCGGTGCTTTCCGCAGCAATCCCAGGACTTGCGCGTGATCTGCTGCGCGACTTTCCCGGCGAATCGGGCAAGACAGTTACTTATGATGATTAATTTTGGGCAGCCATTTACCATATTTTAAGGCATCCTAACGAAAGCTTAGTGTGCCGGGGGGCGCAGGAAACCAAGCGGGCAAGGAACTCCCATGAATGCGCCATGTGCGGGTGGACAACCATATGCAGGCGGACAGAATGACCTGTTTCTGGCGACGCTTGCGCATGAGCTGAAAACGCCGCTTGGCGCCATTTGCGGATATGCCGAAATGCTGGCCGGCGGTCACGTGTCCCCGGATCGCGTCGGCGAACATGCCGCTATATTATGGGAAGCGGCGCAAACGCTGAAGGGCACGGTAGAGGCCATGCTGGATCTGGCCCGGCTGGATCAAGGCGAACTGGAGCTTGATAATTCCCATTTCGATCTCGGGTCGTGCGCAGAGGCCGCTGTGCGCACATTGATAACCTCTGTAAAGGTTCGGGGCGTCACGCTGGACCTGACCATGCCGCCGCAATTGCCGCGGATCATCGGTGATTCGCGAATGGTGACGCAAATCCTGACCAATCTGATTTCCAATGCCATCAAATATGGTCCCGAAGGAGGACGCGTCGGTATCTCGGCATCCGTAAATGCAACGGGCCAGCTGCTGATCGATATCAGCGATGATGGCCCGGGATTGTCGGCTGAAGAAGCGAAGGTAGCGATGGCGCCTTTCGGCCGTGTGGATCGTGCGGAACGCGTACCGGGCCATGGCCTGGGCCTGCCCCTAACAAAGGCGCTGGTGGAGCTACACGACGGGACGCTGAACCTGGAAAATCAGCCGGGATGCGGCACGCACGCCCGCGTTATCCTGCCCGCCAGCAGGATTGTCGGCGGCGATGCAGATCTGCAGCAGGCGTTCGTTTTCTGCCGTCCCCTGTCTCCATCCGCCGGCGTTAACCATTTTTGAACACCAGAAGGAGTTTTATGTCCTTCGCTCATTTGGTTAGGCTGAAAGTTTTCCATCATTTTGTTGAGTTTTCCCGTTCGCGTTTCGTTTCCGTTCCCCATTTGAGGATGGCTGCATCAGCGCCACGGCTGCGATTCACCCGCTTGGCGTAGTGTTCGATCATCTGCATCGACTGGCCGGTGACGGAGTGGACTTCGAAGGGAGTGCAACCCGCCTCCAGGAGTGCGTTGACGGCGTTCTTGCGCAGCCCGTGGGGCACGACCTTGACGCCATGTTCCTTGCTGAAGGCGGCGCACCATCCCCTGAACGTCTTGGACTTCAGCGGATTGCCTTGCTGGTTAGACAGGATCGTCAGCGTCTTCCGTGGGCCGCGCTGTAGTTCTGCGGCAAGGTCGGGGTGCAGGGGGATAGATAGCTCTATATCGGTCTTGTCCTGCTTCACAGGGATGCGGGCACCGCGAATGCTGTTCCACGTCATCTGGCAGGTGTCGCCGGTACGCTGGCCCGTGTAGAGGTGCAGATAGACGGCGCGGCGGAAAGACTCGTCCTCGCTGTTCAGCGCCAACTTGAGAATGTTTTCAGGCCACGGCTCATGTTCGCTTGCGGCGTCGAACCTGTCGATGTTCGCGGTCCAGTCCTCGATTCGCCGGTCGCGCTTCACGCCGAATCTGTAGAGCGCCGCCAGAATGGCCAGCATCATGTTTGCAGCGGCTGGTGTTTCCTCGTTCGCATCCATCACGCGAACCTGAATAATCTCCGGTGTCAGCTCGATCAGCGGCACGTCGCCCAGGCCACGCTCCAGACGGTCCAAATAGAGGCGATAGACACGCTGCGTCTCAGCCTTCTTGGTCAGGAGGCCGCGCTTGTCCTTAGACGCGCTGTAGAGCCGTATGAGGGCGCGCAGAGTGCCTTCGCGGGCGCGTTGCTCCAGTGCGTTGGTATTCTTCTGCAGGAAGGCGAGCTTCCGCATGAACGCATCCGCTTCGCCAATTGGATCTGGCAGGCGGACCATTGGGTCCGTGCGGGTCCAATAGTAATAGGCGCGGCCCTTCGCCTTCACACGCTTTACGCCAGGCCATTGCACCTTAGACACGCTCAGGCATCCTTTCGCGCCAGGAATTCTTGCCGCCCGATGATGCCTTGATGGCGTCAATCGCCGCGTCCAATTCGTGAACGTCCCACGCCTCTTTCCCGCCGATCTTGAAGGCAGGGGGCATCTCCCCGGCCGCGACGGCTGCGCGGAAGGTCCGTTCGCCGCGATAGCCCGCATATGCCGCCGCAGGGACGGCATGGAGGACACGGGGCCAGTGGGGGAGAGGACGCGCCATTAGGTCTTTGCCGCTCTGCTCGCTCGCATCGCGAGCTTCTCAGTAGCTGTCGAAGATTTTTCTTCGCTAACCTCTAGGTGATCGGAAAGAAGGAGATTGTAGTATCCGGCTTTACCGATCTGTGTAAGGGATAATTTTATATATGTAAGGTCAAGTAAAAGCTCGGGCGGGATGATGTCATCACCACTTCTGTAAAAGCTTGGTTTACCTATCGGGTGAATATGTTCTATATCTATAATAGTTTTCGGAGAATCAGATACCAGCAAGAGGTCTATTCGAGAGTGTTGGTTATCTTTGTTGTCCTCGTCTATTTCTGCTTTATGAATTAGCTCTCCAAGGACGAAGGCGACTTCGCTATAATGTTTTATCGATTTTGCTACCTGAAAGGCTATTTTCGGGGGAAGCATGGCATCGGTGTTCAATTTATTCATCACTGCAAGGACAAAAATTTCCCTTAGCGACAAACGCCATTGTTTATTTCGGTCTTGCTCGCCGATTTTGATTGTACCTCTACTGAGGCCGTTACGAAGCTGCCGTTCGTCGATTCCCGAAACATCTATCGCCAACGGAAGCGAAGAGTTTCGCTCATCCATCTTGGGATAGTGCCAGATGCTCCCGTCGGGATTGCGGAAATGTCGGAGTTCGATAGGCAGCATGCAGTTTCGTAACTCATATGAGTATCACATGCAAGTAATACTTCTCGTCTTTGTAGCAGGTGGGTGACCTCGAGGGCGCGTTCCCCGCGACTCCATGCAGCAAGGATGCAACATGAAGCGCGGGGTTTTGTTCACGCGACGTTCGGGTTTGCGAACCTTTTCGCGTCCGCCAGCAAAGCAGCCTTCGCTTCCTCGCTGATGTCGCAATGCGGCTCGAGCGCTATTTCCATTTTAAGTGCAAAGGCAGTCAGGTCAGGGGCAGGCGTGTCGTACAGCGCCTGCTCAATCGCGAGCAATTCTCTGACCGCCTGCTTTTGATCCTCTTCCAATTTCAGCTTGCCGATGGATCGCTCGAGTTCGTCCTCTTCGCGCTTCCACTGGGCCACCCGCTCGTCGTAGCTGTCTACTTCATCCTGATTCTTAGCGGTGTAGGGAATGTGCACCTCGCCATCGATGATCTGGAAATCGAAGCGTTCGTGTGGGCGTTCTGGCCTCGGCTTGCGCGCGGCGTAAAAGGCCTCCTCGGCAGCCTCCATTTGATCCCATATCCGATCATGGTTCTCATTCGCCGCATGATAGGCAGCGAGAGCCTTATCCCACTGGACGCGGCTGGAAGGCGCTGCAGAGGCCGTTTGTGCGAACAGGGGACTTACAACGGCTGCGGAGGTGCCGACGATAGCGGCGCGGCGTGTGAGGGCGGTCATCTTCTGTCCCCCGAATAGAGGGCTCGGTAATACGCGAGGTTCTCTGCCTGTTCATTTATGGGCCGCTTAGTCTGATCGGCACCATAGCGCGGAGCATAAAACGTCTCCTCGTCGCCCTTACTGACCTTGAGATCGAAACTGTCCTCATCGTACGGCAGGCCGGAGTGGTCGTCCTCTTCACAATCTTCCGGGTCGCCGGGTTTACCGTCATATCCGGCTTCCTGGTCATCGACGCCCTGGTCGCTGTCGGCAAAGATGCAGCCGGGACCGTCGCCGTGCAGTGAATAATCGCCGAAATCGTCTTCTGCGCCGGTGTCTTCCAGGTCGGTGTCGCCGTCGGCAGCGTCGAGCGTTTCGATCAGCTGCTCGATCATGTCCTCCAATGCATCACGCCGGGCATAGGTCATGCCCGAGGAGTGGAATGCGGGAGGGAGGGGTATGCGCGCAGCGGGCGCAGCTGTAGTGTGGTAGGTAGCCATTGAATTGTCTCCACGGGCGTTTGATGGTCAGGCCTGGCGGGGATCTCGTAAATCCTCGTCAGGCTGCACTACGTATGATACGGATTGAATACGGTGTCAACGGGTGATACGTAGCGGCATGTCAAAGACAAAATCCGGCCGCTTTGAAATGGTCACGCCTCCTGGATGGATCGAAATGATCGACGACTGGCGCCGCAAGCAACCAGACCTCCCCTCGCGCGCCGAAGCGATCAGGCGGCTCGTCGACAAGGGGCTTAAGGCTCTGTAGTCTCTTCTGGTGCATTGGGGGCATCTGTACCCTGCTATTGAAAGCCTAATTACTCGACGAAGGGTGAGAGGGGGGGGGGGAGCGCATCTTGAAGTTGAGACACTGTGGTTTGGTGGCTCTCTTTGCACTGGCAGCTTGCCAAGACAGAGAGATCGACAGCGACGAGGGCCAACTATGTCCGCCGTCAGCACCAATGGC
>DFLT01000013.1:0-444 GCA_002375465.1 Alphaproteobacteria bacterium UBA3612
TGGTGAAGGTGCCGATCCCGCAGAGTGCCACGGTCAGCGAAGGTTTTGCTGGTAAGGGCATTGTTCAGCTGAACGAGGATTGGGGCGATTATGAATCCGGCACCGTCCTCGTCTATGATCTGGAAGCCTTGATCGAACGAGGCGAATTCGGCGTCGAACCTGTTTTTGTGCCGTCGGCGTCTCAATCGGTGCGCCAGATAGAGGCAGGCGCGGACCGGCTTTATCTTTCCCTGCTCGACGATGTCAGTGGTCGTCTGCTGGCGCTTGACCGAAGTTGGAATGCCGCCGACGTGCCGCTGCCGGACAATAGCGTCGTGACGCTTGATGCGGCGGGCGGGCAGGCGGATATTGCCTTCCTGACGGTTGAGAATTTCGCGTCCCCACCGGCATTATATGCTACTCAGTCGGGGGCGGAGCCCGCGCTGATCGACAGTCTCGACCCCG
>DFLT01000013.1:574-44883 GCA_002375465.1 Alphaproteobacteria bacterium UBA3612
TTTTGCGACGTCGAAGGACGGCACGCGCATCCCCTATTTCGTCGTTCGACCCGCCGGTGCGACCGGGCCGCTGCCGACGATCATGCATGCCTATGGCGGCTTTCGCGGCGGGCAATTACCGACATATCTGACCGAAAATCCTTCCCGCCTGGGGCCGATGGCGCTGTTCTGGCTGGAGCAGGGGAACAGTTTCGTCATCGCCAATATCCGTGGCGGCGACGAATATGGCCCGGCCTGGCATTCGCAGACGCTGAAGGCGAACCGGCAAAAGGTGCATGACGACCTTTACGGGGTGGGCGAGGATCTGAAATCGTCGGGTCTGACGTCGACCCTGGCGGCGTCTGGCCGTTCCAACGGCGGGCTGGTCGTCGGCGCGGCGCTGGTGCAGCGTCCCGATTTGTTCGACGGGATCATCATGGGCGTGCCACTGTCCGACATGTGGCGCTATGACAAGCTGCTGGCGGGCGCGTCATGGGTCGGCGAATATGGCGATCCGGATATCCCCGAGGAATGGGCCTATCTGGGCGCCTATTCGCCCTATCAGCATTTGCGGGCAGATGCCGACTATCCGCCCGTCATGATCTATACGTCCACAAAGGATGACCGCGTTCATCCCGGCCATGCACGCAAGATGGCGGCGCGCCTGACCGAACAGGGGCACAAGGTCTATTATTTCGAGAATATCGACGGCGGCCATGCCGGGGCCGCCGATGCCGAAGGCGAAGCGTATCGGGCCGCGCTCGTCATGCGCTATGCCGAGGACGTGCTGAGTAGCGAGGACTAGGCCGCCGCCATGCGGGACCTTGGCGCGTCCGTCACCGACTGGCTGTCGCAGCTAAGGTCAAGCTATGGGTTCCTGCCGGCAGTAATGGCGACGGTAACTGTGCTGATCGCCATTGCCGCCCTGTCCGCGCCGCCTGGCTGGGGTGCCGCCCTCGCCGAGGCTGTGGGCCTTCCCCCTGCGCCGGGTGTCGATGCGATGCGCGATCTGATGAGCCTGATCGCTTCGGCCACGATAGGCACGGGTGCGGTAGCGTTTTCCGTCATCGTGGCCGCATCCGTCACCGCCGCAGGGCAATATGGTCCGCGCCTGTTGACGAATTTTCTGGCAGACCGCGCGACGCAGGTGACGCTGGGGGTTTTCGTTTCCTCGTTCGTCTATGCGCTAATCGTTTATGCGGCGATCCGTGACGAGACACCGGGCTATGGCATTGCCGGGATTGTGGCGATGGTATTCGCTCTCGCCAGCGTCGCCGCCCTTATTTATTTCCTGCATCACGCCCCCTCCGCGCTGAGGATCAATCAGGCGGTTTCGAAGATAGGCCGCAGCCTGCTGAAGAATGCCGGCACAAGGTTCCCCGGCACGTGTGGGCATGCAGTATGTCCTGAGGATCTGGATGCGGCAGCCGCACGCTACCAGGCACGCGGGCCGTCCTTTCCCCTGTTCGCGGCAGAGGCGGGCATCGTGTCGATCATCGACGGGGAGAAGCTGTCGTTGATTGCAGAGCGCGCGGATGCGTTGGTGGTTCTGCGGACGCGGCCGGGTGATTTCCTGGTTCCCGGCCAGCCGATCGCCGATGTGCATGCCATGGCGGTTCCTGAGGGCGATTGCCTGAACGAACTCCGCTCGGCCTTTGCCGTCGCAAAGCTGCGGACACCCAGTCAGGATATCGAATTTCTCGCCGATGAGTTGACTGAGATCGCCATGCGGGCGCTAAGCTCCGGCATCAACGACCCCTATACCGCAATTGCGTGCATGCAATGGCTGGGGGCGGCACTGGCGGAGATTGCCCGCACGCCGGATCCCATACCCTATCGTCGCAGCGAGGAAGGCGGTTTCCGTGTCTATGTCGAGCCGCTCGGCTTCGCATCCTATCTGGAGGGCACAATGGGCCGGATCCGGCAGGTCAGCGCCACAAACGTGCGTGCGGCGGAAGGCCATTTGGCGGCGCTGGCGCACGCAGCGGTCGGAGCGGTGGATAATGAGAGGGCCATGGGGGCGCTAGAGGCCGAAGCGCGCGCTTTATTGGCGCAGGCACGGATCGCGCTGGATGGCCCCGATCTGAAAGCCGTTGAGGCCTGTGGCGCGCGCTTTGACACTGTGGTTTCAGAATCCCCTCCGGCGCTGGACAAGTTTCGCTAGGCAAGAAAGAGGCGACCGCATGACCTTCACCTTATCCGGCTTCGACCTTGATGATTTCACTACCCGCGCGCTTGCGGAAGACGCGGGCGACAGGGGGGACGTGACCTCTGCCGCCGTCATCCCCGCAGATGCAGGGCTGGTGGCGGTGATGGAAAGCCGTGACGCAATCATCGTCTGCGGATTGCCTCTGGCCGAAGCCTTCTTCCGCAGGCTCGATCCCGATTGCCAGATCGATATCATGCAGCCAGAGGGCGCGCCGGTGGGTGCGGGCGCGGCGCTGATGCGCATTTCGGGCAATGCGCGCGCGCTGCTGACGGCGGAACGGCCCGCGCTTAACACCGTGCAGCATCTCAGCGGCATCGCGACCGCCGCGCGCAGCTATGCCGAAGCCGTCGCGGGGACGGGCGCTGTGGTGCTCGACACAAGGAAAACGCATCCCGGCCTGCGCAGATTGCAGAAATACGCCACTCGCACCGGGGGTATCACCAATCATCGCATGACGCTGGGGGATCAGCCGATGATCAAGGACAATCATGTCGCGATTGCCGGCTCCGTCGCTGAGGCGGTACGCCGCGCAAAGGCAGCGGGCCTGACCGACATCGTGGTGGAGGTGGACCGCCTGGATCAGATCGAGCCGGCGCTGATCGCAGGGGCGGACCAGCTGTTGCTGGACAATATGGGCCCGGATCTGCTGCGCCAGGCGGTTGAGACGGTCGGCAAGCGCGTCCCCACCGAAGCATCCGGCGGCGTCAATCTGACCACGATCCGCGCGATTGCGGAAACGGGGGTCGACTATATTTCCGTTGGACGCATCATCCAGTCCTCGCCAGCCGTGGATATCGGGCTGGATTATGCCGGGGCGTAGCGGCGCCGGCCTTTTCCTTGCCCTTCTGCTGGCGGCATGCGGGCCCAATGCCGTGCCGGACAGTGCCGGGGCGTCTTCCTGCGCCATTCCGGCGGACCTGGCGCCTGTATCGCAGCCAACCCCGCCGGATAACATTCCCGATGCAGCGACGACCGGCTATGTTCTCGCCCTGTCCTGGTCGCCGGAATTCTGCCGCTTCCGCTCGGATGAGCCGCAAAATCGCGGCCAGTGCGTCGATAACCGCTTTGGCTTTATCCTGCATGGTCTGTGGCCGCAGGCGGGGGACGGGCCGCATCCGCGTGCCTGTGCTCTGGCACCGCCCGTTCCCTTGGAAACAATGCGGGAGCATTATTGCATGATGCCGTCCGCCTATCTGCTGCAGCATGAATGGTCCGCCCATGGAACGTGCCAGTGGGATAGTGCAGAGGATTATTACGAGACAGCGGCCGCGCTATGGTCACGTTTCCGGCGACCAGATCTTTTCGTCCTCAGTCGCCAGAGCAGCCTGACCGCAGGTGATGTGCGAGAGGCGTTCATGGCCGCGAACCCGCAACTTTCCCGGCAGGCAATCGGCGTCGATCTGAATAATCGCGGCTGGTTGGAGGAGGTGTTTCTCTGTCTCGATCTGCAGGAGGCGCCACGGCCATGCGACGATCGTGAATATGGTGCGGCGGATGAAGCGCCCGCCGCCATCTGGCGGGGTGGCCGGACGGAGCGATAAGGCTCTCCGTCCGGCTTTTCCCTTTATCTACGAGCCTAGAACCGACCGCGTACCGTGACGCCATAGGTGCGCGGTTCAGCGAGATACGCGCTGAACGTCTGCTGCGGGGCAACCACAGGCGTGTTGAACGCGACCTGTGTGTAGTCCGTGTCGAACAGGTTCTGTGCCCAGCCCTCAATCGCCCGGCGGTCATCCGGGCCGCGGATGCCGATACGGGCATTGGCGATGAAGAAGCCGTCTTGGGTTTTGGCGGGCAGCAGGTCCGAACCGGTGTTGAAATCCCCGGTCAGGCGTCCGTTCAGATAGAAAAGCCCGGAAAGCCCGCTATCCCCGAGTGGCGGCGTCCATGCGAACGATGCCGTCGCTACATAATTCGGCGCGTTGGAAAGATCCTGGCCGGGAAGGAGGCGGAGGGCCGGATCGAGTGGCTCACCATTGTCGCTGCCGATCAGGTCATCCCTATATTCCGCGTCCGTCAGCGTCAGACCCGCACTCACGTCCACGGTGGACGTGGGGCGCATCGTCGCTTCCAGCTCGATGCCCCGTGAAACGACGCCGGCCTCGACATCGTCAGCGGCACAGGTGCCGGTCGCGGCGCTGCCGTCCATGTCGCCCCCGGCAAGGTCATTGCCGCAGCTGTTGATATTCTGAACCAGGAATACCGTGCCGTTAAACGTGTTCAGCTGGAAATTGCTGAATCGCTGATAGAAGGCGGAAACGCTGACCGAAAAATCACGTGCGGCATATTTTGCACCCACTTCGACCGCGTCGACTTCCTCCTGATCGAACTGCAGGTTCGACACGCTGAAATTGCTCGCCGGATTTGCCAAAGAGAAAATCGTGGAGTCGACGAGTGCGGAGCGGTCGAGATTGAAGCCACCGGCTTTGTAACCACGGGAATAGCTGGCGTAGAGAAGCAGATCGTCCACCGGCTTGTAGGACAGGATAGCCGTTCCGGTTACCTCATTCTCCGTCCGGCTGTCGGTCAGATCATAGTCGTTGAGTTCGGAGGTCGAATTGCCGACGCAGCTGAGTCCGATGATGCCGCCAGCGAACGCGCCCGCGCCTGTGGCCAGCAGCGGCCCAAGCGCCTCCCGGTTTGCCGCGCAGACGGTATTGCTGTTGTTGAATTCCGCTGAAAAGTCTTTCTGCTCGTGCGTATAGCGGGCGCCCAGGGTGAGATCGAGCTTGTCGGTCAGATGCACGATATTATGCGTGAAGATGGCGAAGTTCTCGCTGTCCTGCATGTAGCGCGTATCGGAATCGCCGAGGCCGCCAATCCCGTTCAGGCGGTCGATACCGGCCAGGATTGAGGGAGTAGCTGCTCCGAACACGGCACCACTGCCCAGAATGGCATTACCAGTCGGCGTCAGACAGCGGGCACTGCCCGGCGAAACCACCGAGCCACCGGCGAAGGGCGACAGCGAATCGTTCAGGCCAAGCGCAAGGCGGCACTGAGCGAACTGCCCATATTGATCGCCAAAGCTGAGATTGTCGCGGACGAGCAGATCCTCCTGCGCGTAATAGCCGCCGATCAGCCAGTCGAGCCGGTTGTCAAACAGGGTGCCGTTCAGGCGCAATTCCTGGCTGAACGTCTTGAAACGGCGGGATCCGGCATCGGGGCCAGGATTGCGATGTAGGATATCGATCTGGGTATAGTCTGCATCCATTCCCTGCGTGTTTTCGAATTGGCGATAGGCGGTGATCGACGTCAGGTTGATATTTCCGAGGTCCAGGTCGGCCTGCAGCGAAATGCCATAATCTTCCGTCTCGCCCTCATAGGAGCGGCCCGGTGTCACATAGATGTTGCGGTCATAGATATCGTCCCCGAGTGCGGCCGGGTTTTGCCCCAGCCCCAGAAGAACGGGAATAATAGGGTTGCCGGTGCTGGTCAGGCCCGGCTGACCCGCGACATCGGGATCGAACTGGTCAAGTGCCGGAGAGACCCGTGCCAAGGGAGATTCGCTGGCCGGCAGGAATGTCGCCGCACAGCATGCCTCGTCCTTGCTGGAATAATCCGCAATCAGGCGCAGGGACAGCGTGTCCGTGGGATCGGCGGCGATCTGTCCGCGGATCAGGTAACGATCGCGATTATTGACGTCGGTGTCGTTGACAACATCGCGATAGAAGCCGTCGCGCTTTGAATAGAGCCCGTCCACGCGGGCGGCGATACGCTCTCCCAAGGGGACGTTGACGCCGCCCTCGAACCTGTAATGGTCGTAATTTCCGTAGGTTGCCGCACCGTAGCCTTCAAAGATATCGCTTGGTGCCTCGGTAAAGATGTTGAGAAGGCCTGCCGACGAATTGCGGCCGCCGAGCGTTCCCTGCGGGCCGCGCAAAACCTCGACCCGGTCGATCGGCCCCAGATCGGAAAGGCCATTGCCCGTCCGCGAGCGGTAAACGCCGTCGATGAACAGGGCGACCGAGCTTTCAAGGCCAGGATTATCGCCCACGGTGCCGATGCCACGAATACGAGCAGATCCATTCGATTCATTGCCGGTGGAGGATACGAGCAGCGACGGTGCGAGCTGGTTGAGTTCACGGATGTCGTTCGCGCCCGAATTCTGCAATTGTTCAGAAGACACGGCAGAAATGGCGATGGGAACGTCGGCAAGCTGTTGCGATCGTCCCTGTGCGGTCACGACGATTACTTCCGAATCGAGCTCTGCGTCGACCGCGGGTGTTGGATCGACACTGGCGGTCTCCGCGACCTCTGTTTGGGCAAATGCAGGACCAGCGAAGGCCAGAAGCGCAGCGCTGCAAAGAAGTGCATGTCTCATCGAATTCTCCCCAAGAAAACGTCGTGCCTGCTTTTCAGGCCTGTTCTTTATATCACTCTTAGAGGGGTGTAGTATCTGTGTGAGGCTATTTAATTCCACTGTGGCGAGAATGTCTCACCATCGATATGAACGCGTTCGCCGTCTTCGTCCCGCCTTCGGCACCTCTTGGATGCGGTGAAAACCGAGAGCGCGGAAGCACGTCGCCCGGCGGCAATGATGCCACCCTTCTTTATCGGCATTCGTGCCAATAGTGGTCGCTAAAGCGCGCGCGTCTCCCTATATCGGCCTGGGATTGGGAAGACAGGATTTTTATGAAGGCCGTTAATACTATCGGGATGGGTGGGCACGACGTCCTCCCCCTCGTCGAGGGCGGCAAGGGCGTCAGCGCTACGAACGGCATGTCGTCGGGTGCGTGGGCCGCCGCCGGCGGCATCGGTACCGTCAGCGCCGTCAATGCCGACAGCTATGATGAAGATGGCAATATCATTCCGCAAATCTATCACGGTCGCACCCGCGATGACCGGCATGAAGAGCTGGTGAAATACGGCATTGATGGTGGCGTCGAGCAGGTGAAGCAGGCGCGTGAACTCGCCGGTCCCGACGCGGTCATAAACGTCAATGTCCTGTGGGAAATGGGCGGCGCGCAGCGCATATTGGAGGGGATCTTCGAATCCGAGGCTGGCGCTCTTGTCGACGGCGTTACATGCGGCGCAGGTATGCCCTACAAGCTGGCGGAAATCAGCGCGACGCATGGCAAATATTATTATCCGATCATATCTTCAGGCCGTGCCTTCCGTGCCCTTTGGAAGCGATCCTATTCGAAGCACCCGGAATGGCTTGGCGCCGTCGTTTACGAGGATCCCTGGCTGGCCGGGGGGCATAACGGCCTCTCCAATGCCGAAGACCCAAAGGTCCCGCAGGATCCATATCCCCGCGTAAAAGAGGTGCGTGACGTTATGCGCGCGGGTGGCATTTCCGACGATGTTCCCATCATCATGGCGGGCGGGGTCTGGTATTTGCGCGAATGGGAGGATTGGATCGGCAATCCGGAGCTGGGCACCATCGCGTTTCAGTTCGGATCGCGTCCGCTGCTGACGAAGGAAAGTCCGATACCGGAAATCTGGAAGGAGCGTCTGCCCCTGTTGAAGGAAGGCGACATCCTGCTGCACCCCTTCAGCCCGACGGGATTTTATTCCAGCGCCGTCAAGACGCCGTTCCTGATGGAAATGCAGCATCGCTCCGAACGGCAGATCGCCTTTGCCACCGTACAGTGCGATCATCGCACCCATAAGCTGGATGTGGGATTCAAGGGCAATAAGACTTTCTGGGTGACGAAGGACGATCTGATCCACGCGCGTGGCTGGGTGGCGCAGGGCTATACCGACGCCATGAAAACGCCGGACGATACGCTGGTGTTCGAAACAGAGGAAATGGCGAAGATCCTGCGAAAGGATCAGGCCGATTGCATGGGCTGTCTATCGCAGTGCAAATTTTCTTCCTGGGCCGAACATAATGAGAAGCACTCGACGGGGCGCCTCGCCGACCCGCGCAGCTTCTGCATTCAGAAGACGCTGCAGGACATCGCCCATGGCGGCGATCCCGACGACAATCTGATGTTCGCCGGACATTCGGCGCATCATTTTTCGACCGATCCGTTTTATTCGAACGGGTTCGTGCCCACTGTGAAACAGTTGGTGGACCGTATCCTGACGGGCGACTGAATCTGCTTGGTTTACAAATCGGCTCCGACGGCATCCGCGACGCACTGAAAGCCGTCCGCCTTCAAATGTGCCGCCAGGCCCTTCAATATGCGGTTGGGCAGGCCGGGCCCCTCGTACACCATGGCAGTATATAGCTGGATCAGGCTGGCCCCCGCACGGATGCGGGCATAGGCGTCGTCAGCGTTGGAAATGCCCCCTACGCCGATCAACGGCAGGTCTGGGCCCACGGCCTGTCGAAATTCCTTCAGCCGCGCCAGGGCCGGGGCGGTCAGCGGCCGTCCCGACAGGCCGCCCTCCTCCTCGCGCTGGCGCGATTTCAGATGTGCAGGCCGGTCCGTGGTCGTGTTGGAGATGATGATCCCGCTGACACCGCTCTGGCGCGCGACATCGGCTATGTCCGCAACGTCCCCGTCGGACAGATCGGGCGCAACCTTCACAAATAGTGGTATGTCGCGTCCTCCGCGCGCCGCAAGAGTGCGGGTGAGGAGCTCCGAAAGGGCATCGCGGGACTGAAGTTCCCGCAATCCCGGCGTATTCGGGCTGGAAATATTGACGGTCAAATAGTCTGCGACGCCTGCCGCCTTTTCGACGCCCATCACATAGTCTGCGATACGGTCGGACGAATGCTTGTTGGCGCCCACATTGACGCCGATCCGGCCTCGGCCACCGATCATTTCCCCGCCGGGTGCCCGATAGGCGCGACGGCGCAGGCGCTTTATTGCCCGGTCGATGCCGTCATTATTGAATCCCAGTCGATTGATGACGGCGCGATCAGCCTTCAGGCGAAAGATGCGCGGCTTCGGATTGCCCTCTTGGGCGCGAGGGGTCAGCGTCCCGACTTCGACGAAACCAAAACCCAATCCCAACAGTGCGCCCGGCACCTCCGCATTCTTGTCGAATCCGGCTGCCATACCCAGGGGATTGAGGAAGCTGAGTCCGGCGACATTTGTTTCAAGCGCGGGATCGACAAACCGCCGGGCGGGCAGAAGTCCGGATTTCAGGACGGAGATCGTCGCCCGGTGCGCCCGCTCCGCATCCATCCGGAAGATGAGGGGGCGAGCCAGATGAAAAGCGTGGGGCATGCGGGCGGCTCCTGTTCGAAAATTAACGCGAATCTGTCCGGCCCACGGATACGCGCCCTACGGTTTTATGAGCGCCCAATGCTGGAATAGGTAAACCCGGCACTTCGCATATCCTCGGGAGGGTAGACATTTCGAAGGTCAACGAAAACGGGCGACGCCATCGCTGATTTCACCTTCTGCAGATCCAGGGCACGATATTCGTTCCATTCCGTGATCAGAACGGCGGCATCCGCCCCGGCCAGCGCATCATAGGCCGAACCAGCCATTTCAACCGCGGGCAATAAAGGCGCCGCCGCTTTCATGGCCGCCGGATCGTGCGCGACCACGGTGGCTCCCGCCTCGATCAGTGCGGCAAGAATGTCGAGCGAAGGCGAATCGCGCATGTCATCCGTATTCGGTTTGAAGGCGAGGCCAAGCGCCGCAACCCGCTTACCCTTCGCATTTCCGCCCAGCGCCTTTACCACCCGGTCCGCCATGGCGCGTTTACGCGCATTGTTTACGTCGACCGTAGCCTGCACGATTTTCAGCGGCGTTCCCGCCTCCTCCGAAGTTCTCAGCAGCGCCAAGGTGTCCTTCGGAAAGCAGGATCCGCCATAGCCAGGCCCGGGATGCAGGAATTTGGGACCGATGCGATTGTCGAGGCCGATGCCCTTCGCAACCTCTTGCACATTGGCGCCGACCTGTTCGCAAAGATCGGCCATCTCATTGATATAACTTATTTTCACCGCCAGAAATGCATTTGCGGCATATTTGATGACTTCCGCCGTTTCCCGCTCCGCAAACTGGATCTTCACGTCGCGCAGAGACAGGGGCCGGTAGATGCCGCGCAGGATGCGCTCCGCATGTTCGTCAGCAACGCCGCAAACCACGCGGTCGGGGTGCATGAAATCCTTGATGGCCGACCCTTCCCGCAGAAATTCGGGATTGGAGGCAACGCTGATTGCCTTTTCGGGGGCGGTGCGCCGGACGATGGCCTCGACCTCTCGGCCGGTGCCGACCGGCACTGTCGACTTGTTCACGATCAGGCAGGGGGAGGGGGCCGCCCGCGCGACCTGTTCGGCGGCGGCATATACGAACGACAGATCGGCATGGCCGTCGCCGCGCCGGGAGGGCGTGCCCACGGCGATGAACACCGCGTCCGCATCGGCAACCGCCTCGTCTAGGTCGGTGGTGAAGCGCAGACGCCCTGCCTCCACATTGCGTGCAACCAATCTGTCGAGACCTGGCTCGTAAATCGGAATTTCGCCTGCCTGAAGTCGCTCCACGATTTTCGGATTGACGTCGACACAGACGACGTGATGGCCGAATTCCGAAAAGCAGGCTCCCGAAACAAGGCCGACATAGCCGGTGCCGATCATGGTGAGGCGCATGGGATATCCCGTTTTTTCCGAGGTGAGCGATGCCCGTTAGAGCGATGCCGCAGGTTCATCAAGTTGAAGAGCCCCTAAATTCAAACGGGGGCCAACACGACCGGATTTTTGCATTAACCTAGAATAAACCGTGCGCGTTTACCCATTTGCGGATGAGTATGCTTGGATTACCACGCCGGCGCCAGTTGGTGCTCTGCGGTTCGTTGGGCGCCGCCTATTTCGGCGCGGCCGTTCTTGGAATTCTGCTGACAAGGAACCTGGGCGGCATCGCCACGATCTGGCCAGCCAGCGGCGTCCTGCTGGCGACGCTGATCCTGTCATGGCGGGGCCACTGGCCAGGCTATTTAGCAACGGTTGCCATTGCCAGCGTTGCAGCGAATATGGTGGGCGGCGCCAGCGCGCCGGTCGCTGCTGCATATACGATCGCGAACATCTGCGAAGGACTTCTGGCGGCGACGCTGCTGCGTCAGGAGGGCGCGCGGCATGTATCCGTACTCCGCTTCGGCTCGTTGGTTCGCCTGTTGGGGGCGTCTGCCATTGCGGGACTGCTTAGCGCCACCCTGGCGACATTGCTGACCGGTGGCACGACAGGGTTTTTCCTGTCATGGATGTGCACGGTTTTCCTGGGCATGATGATCACGACGCCACTGCTGCTGGCGTTGGTCAGCTTGACGGAACGCGGCACGCGCGCGGATATCGTGCGCAAAACCGCACCAGAGGCGACGTTGATCGGCCTGGCGACGCTGGCAGTGTCCCTCATCACCTTTGGCCAGACATCGCTGCCGATCCTGTTTCTGCCGCCGTTTGCGGTTCTGGCCGCCACCTATCGGCTGGGTCCATTCGGTGCCGCCGCCAGCGTAATGATCGTCGCCATCACCGGCGCCTTCCTGACAGGAGAGGGGAGCGGCCCCATTCAGTTCATCGGCGGCACCGAGGCGATGCGGTTCTATTTTTTGCAATTCTATCTGCTGGTTCTGCTGCTCAGCGCGTTCCCGATAGCGGTGCTGTTGAATGCGCGTACGCGGCTGATCCGCAAATTGGAAAACGCCAACACGATGCTCAGCCAGGCGGAAATGATCGCCGCCGTGGGTCATTGGCGCTTGAACATGGTTCAGAAAACGTTGTTCTGGTCGCCCGAGGTGTATCGCATTTACGGCCTGCCCCAAGGATCGGCGGTGGTTCCAAACGAGGGCCTGAACGCCTTTCTGGAGGAAGATCGTATCGCAATTGAGGCGGTCCTGGAAAAAAGCATGGCGACAGGCGCGCCCTTCGATTTCGAGGGCAGGATCGTGCGTCCGGACGGCAGCATCCGCATCGTCCGGTCCTATGGGCAGCCCGAATTCAACATGAAGGGCGAAGCGACTGCAATGTTCGGTATCTTCCGCGATATCACCAGGGACGTTCAGGCGCGGGCGCAATTGCTGGAAGCGCGCGAACTGGCGGAGGAGGCGACCGCTGCCGCCCTGCGCCTGGCCAATACCGACGAATTGACCGATTTGCCGAACCGTCGCCGTACAATCGCCGCCCTGACCGAAGCCGTGGAGCTGGCAGAGTCGACGGGAGAGGCGATGTCGGTCGCAATCTTCGACATCGACCGGTTCAAGGCGATCAACGACACCTATGGACATGATGTCGGCGACGAGATTATCGTTCACGTGGCGCAGACAGCAGCCCGCTCGGTTCGGGAACAAGACCTTGTCGGTCGCCTGGGTGGGGAGGAATTTGTCATCATCCTACCGATCGCCGACGCGGCAACCGCCCGCGGCGTCGCCGAACGCGTGCGCACCAGTATCGAGCGCGCGGATAAAAACAACGCCGCACTGCCCTCAGCCACGATCAGCGTTGGCGTCGCTACGTTCAGCCCAGGCTGTGACGCGGACACCCTCCTCAGAAGGGCGGACAAAGCCCTGTACGAAGCGAAGAATTCAGGCCGCAATACCCTGCGTTTCGCGGCCTGACCGGACCTAGGCCTTCGCCTTCTGTCGCCATTCGGTTAGCAGGAATTCGGTGTAGCCATTCGGCTGTGCCGCACCCTTCAGGACCAGCGCCTCTGCCGCGCGATAGGCGGGGCCGGAAAAGCCCGGCGCCATGGGGGTGTAGGTGGGGTCGTTCGCATTCTGCCGGTCGACGACCTCCGCCATTTTGTGCAGCGTCTTTCTGACCTGCTTTTCAGTGACAACGCCGTGCAGCAGCCAATTGGCGATATGCTGGGCGCTGATGCGCAGGGTGGCGCGGTCTTCCATCAGACCGACATCGTGAACGTCGGGTACCTTTGAACAGCCGACGCCCGCATCGACCCAGCGAACGACATAGCCCAAAATGCCCTGGCAATTATTCTCAAGCTCCTCGGCTATTTCGTCTGCCGACCAATTATGGCCCTGGGCAAGCGGCGGCGTCAGAAGGTCGCCGAGGCGCCCGGTTACCGGGTCGCGCGCCAGTTCATCCTGCCGTGCGAGCACATCCTCCTGATGATAATGCAGCGCATGCAGCGTGGCGGCCGTGGGGCTGGGCACCCAGGCGCAGGTGGCGCCCGCGCGCAAATGACCGATCTTCTGTTCCATCATGTCGGCCATCATGTCGGGCGCGGCCCACATGCCCTTGCCAATCTGCGCCTTCCCCTTCAGCCCGCAGGCGAGGCCGATGCCGACATTGCAAGCCTCATAGGCGTCGATCCACGGATCCTGCTTGATATTGGCCTTTCGCTTGACCGCGCCGCCCTTCATCACCGTGTGGATTTCATCGCCGGTACGGTCGAGAAAGCCGGTATTGATGAAGACGAGGCGCTTCCTGGCCGCATGGATGCAGGCGGCGAGATTGGCGCTGGTGCGGCGTTCCTCGTCCATGACGCCGATCTTCAGCGTGTTGGGCGCCATGCCGAGGATCTTTTCGACCCGGTCGAACAGATCGCAGGCAAAGGCGACCTCTTCCGGGCCGTGCAGCTTTGGCTTGACGATATAGACGGACCCTTCGCGGCTGTTCGTGCCCTGGTCGTGCAGGGCGCAGAGCGCGGTGATGGCGGCGTCGACCAGCGTTTCGGGAACCTTGTTGCCATTGGCGTCGCGCACCATGTCGGTCATCAGATGATGGCCCACATTGCGGACCAGCAGCATCGACCGCCCCATCAGTGTCAGCGTGGAATCGTCGCGCGCAGTATAGTCCCTGTCCTTAGCAAGCGCGCGGGTGAAGGTCTTGCCTCCTTTCGTGACGCTTTCGGAAAGGTCGCCCTGCATCAGGCCCAGCCAGTTTCCATAGGCCAGCACCTTGTCCTCCGCATCGACGGCGGCGACACTGTCTTCGCAGTCGATGATGGTGGAAATCGCGGATTCCACCAGGATATCCGCCACGCCTGCCTTGTCCGTCTTGCCGATGGGGCTGTCCCGGTCGATCTGGATTTCGATGTGCAGACCGTTGTTCTTCAGAAGAATGGCGGTGGGGGCGTCCGCATCCCCGCGCCAGCCGACGAACTGTTCCGGCTGCTTCAGCGTCGGCGCCAGCTGGCCACCGACCACCTTGTACGCCGGCAGGCGATCATGGGTGGTGGACGCCAGCTTGAAATTCTTGTCCAGGAAAGCCTTGGCATAGGCGATGACCTGCTGCCCCCGGTCGGCATCATAGTCGCCTGCGGGCGGCGGCGATCCCAGCACATCGGTGCCGTAAAGGGCATCGTAAAGGCTGCCCCAGCGCGCATTGGCCGCATTCAGCGCATAGCGGGCATTGGTAACGGGCACGACCAGCTGTGGGCCGGGGATTGTGGACAGCTCGGGATCGACGTTCCTCGTCTCGATCTTGAAGGGCTTGGGAGCCTCGACGAGATAGCCAATGCGGGTCAGTTCCTTGATCTGGGCATCCACATCCAGTGGCTGGCCCTTTTGCCGGGCATAATATTCGTCCAGCAGTTTTTGCAGCACATCCCGCTTTGACAGCAGCTTTGCATTCACCGGCGCCAGATCGCGGACGATGGCGGACAGGCCGTTCCAGAATGCGTCCTTGTCGACGGTGGTGCCGGGCAGGGCGCGGTTCTCGACAAACTCGATCAGGCGGTCGTCAACGCTGATGTTCGCACGTGTGCTGTGGGTCATGTCTGGCCTTGATTTAGATGTAGAGACTGGATGTGTGCGACGCCGCTACAGGAAAGCGCCGATTCTCGCTACCTCGACGACAAAATGGAGGCTTCAGGCCCAGGCGGCATCCTCCAGATGCAGTTCCGCGCGCGGCGTCGCGTTCCAGTCATCGCGCTTTACCCGGCCTGCGACGTAAAGGCGCCGTCCGGCCGCCGTCAGGATGGCGGCGCCCAGCGGCGTATCCTCTGCACGAAAGGCGATAGCCTTCATTCTGCGCCCGTCGGCGCCAGCCAATACCGCGCGGACATGTCCGCTGCCCACAACGCCGCAATCGACGACCGTGACCGGTCCCGCGGCGATACGGGGGGCTGGCCAGCCGGCACCGTAGGGTGCCGCCGCCTCCAGTTCCTCCGCCAGGTCTGGCGTCACGCCGCCCGGTGCCAGGGCCAAGTCGAGGTCGAGCGACCGCTCTCCCTCAGCCTGCGCGACCTGCTTTGCCAGGCGTTCGCACAGGAAGTCGGCCAGACGCTCGACGCCATCGGCCTGCACCGTCAGCCCCGCCGCCATTGCATGCCCGCCCCCGGCAGAAATCAGTCCGTGCTCTTTTGCGGACAGGATGGCCCCGCCCAAATCGACGCCCGCAATCGAGCGACCGGACCCCTTGCCGACGCCCTGTTCATCCGTGCCTATAACGATGGCAGGGCGGCCGAGCCGGTCCTTCAGGCGGCTGGCGGCAATGCCGATCACACCGGGGTGCCAGCCTGCGCCCGACACGACGACCACGGGCATGTTGCCCGCGCGGTCAGCAGCGGCCAGCGCGCCTTCGGTCACGTCGGCCTCAATGGCGCGGCGTTCCTGGTTCAGACGATTTAGCTCTTCAGCAAGGCCGGTGCATTCCTCGTCGCCTTCGCTGGTCAGCAGCCGCACACCCAGGTCGGCCCGGCCCACGCGGCCACCGGCATTGATGCGGGGGCCAAGTGCGAAGCCGAGATCGCCCGCGCCCGGGGAACGTTCGAGTCCCGCAGCGGCGGTCAACGCTGCAAGACCGCGATTTCCACGCGCGGCCATGATCTTCAGGCCCTGTGCGACAAAAGCGCGGTTAAGTCCGGTCAGGGGGACCACATCGGCAACCGTGCCGAGCGCAACGAGGTCGAGGAGGCCCATCAGATTCGGCTCTGCCTGCGCCTTGAAATGGCCGCGCCCCCTCAGGTCGCGCGACACGGCCACCGCCAGGAGGAATGCCATGCCCACTGCCGCAAGATGACCGTATGCCGCCGCCTCCACGCACTCATCCATCCGGTTCGGATTGACGATGGCAATGGCGGGCGGCAGCGCGGTCGATGCCTTGTGATGGTCGACGACGATCACTTCCAAACCGCAGGCCTCGGCAGCCTCCAGCGCCGCGAAACCCTGTGTGCCGCAATCAACGCAGATGACGAGGTCCGCGCCGGATTCCTTCAATGCCGACAGGGCGCTGGCACTGGGCCCGTAGCCTTCCAGCAGGCGGTCGGGGATATAATGGCCGACAGTGCCCCCACATGCCTTGATGTGACGAATCAAAAGGGCGGCGCTGGTCGCGCCGTCGACGTCATAATCGCCAAAAATGACGATCCGTTCGCCCTTCAAAATCGCATCGGCCGTACGGCGGGCGGCGACATCCATGCCGAGGAAGATGGAAGGGTCGGGCAAAAGGTCGCGGATCGTCGGCGCGCGCAGCCTCTCGATGCTGTCTGCATGTGCACCGCGGGCCAGGAATAATTGCCGCACCAGATCGTGGCCTGTTTCCGTCGCCCGCCCTCCGCGCCAGCGCCAGCTGCGCCCCGAGACCGATTCGCTGATACCAAAAACGGAATTGTTCATCATTTTCCGCTTTTAGAAGGAGACGGGCGGTTTGGGAATCCTTTGACGCGGGTGATCCATTCGGCAACACATGGCGCGGAGCTGCGTTGCTGTTGGCAATGTTGCAATTTGGGGGGCACTTGGTGCACGTGACTCAGCTATGGACCTGACCGTAAAGCTGGCCGCCATTGGCGCCATCGGCATCTTCGCCCAGTGGGTTGCATGGCGGACCGGTTGGCCCGCGATTGCGCTGATGCTGGCAGGCGGAATTATCGCCGGACCAATCACCGGCTTCATCAATCCGGAGCAGGACTTTGGCGCGCTGTACCAGCCGGCGGTAAAGCTGGCGGTGGCGATCATCCTGTTCGAAGGCGGTCTGAGCCTGAATTTCCGCGAGTTGAAACATGCGGGCTGGGGGGTGGCGCGGCTCGTCACGCTGGGCACGTTGATTGCCTGGGGCCTCGGTTCCGCGGCATTGCACTACGCCGCCGATATTGCGTGGGAGCCTGCGATTCTGTTCGGCGGCATATTGGTGGTCACCGGTCCGACTGTGATCGGGCCGATGCTGCGGCAGTTGCGCATTGGGAACCGCCCTCGCGATATTCTTAAATGGGAAGGCATCGTAAACGATCCCATCGGCGCGCTTCTTGCCGTGCTGACGCTCGCTTATGTGAATACGACAGAGGTGAGCCCGGGCAGTGCATTGGCCGATATCGGCATGCATGTCGGACTGGCGTCTCTGTTCGCCATCGGCCTCGGCATAGTTCTCGCATGGCTGGTCGCCTATCTGTTTCCGCGCGGGCTGGTACCGGAATTTCTGAAGGTACCTGTCGTCTTCGCGCTTGTGATCGCCGGGTTTGTCATTGCCGATTCGGTTGAACATGAAACCGGTCTCTTGACCGTTACCGCCATGGGCGTCGCGATGGCGAACATGAAGATGGAAAGCTTCGGAGAGATGCGGCGCTTCAAGGAAAGCGTTACCATCCTGTTGATTTCCGGCGTGTTCGTGATCCTGTCCGCAACGCTGGATTGGGAGCTGATCCAGCGGTTCGAACTGCGGTTCATCCTGTTCCTGGTGCTGCTGCTCTTCGTTGTGCGCCCTTTGAGCGTTTTGGTGCCGCTGCTGTTTTCGTCCATTCCGTGGAAGGAACGGCTGTTCATGGCCTGGATTGCGCCGCGCGGTGTGGTCTGCGTCGCCATCACGGGCCTTTTCGCCATACGGCTGGAGGAACTTGGGTTTCAGGATGCCGGTGCGCTGATGCCTTTGGCGTTCGCAGTCGTGATCATTACCATTCTGGCGCATGGGTTCAGTGCCAAGTGGTTGGCGCAAAAGCTCGACATCGACCAGGGGCCGGGACGCAGCGTACTGATTGTCGGGGCGACGCGCTGGTCGATCGAGCTGGCTGAGGCGCTGGTGAAGCGTGAGGTGCCCGTGACGATCGCGGACAATAGCTTCCTGGCGTTGCGTCGTGCGCGCCAGAAAGGTGTGGAGACGTTTCATGGAGAGGCGCTGGAGGCGATTCACGAGGATCATCTCGATATCTTCTCGTTCCAGTCGGTCATCGCCGCGACCGACAATGACGCCTATAATTCACTTATCTGCGCCGAGCTTGGCCCCGAAATCGGTCGCAACAAGGTTTTCCAGCTGGGCAATGAAGAGAATAATGCGACCAAGGGGCTGCCGAGCGCCCTGAAAGGCCGCATGCTGATGAACAGTTCTGCCGGCCTGATCGAGCTTCTCAGCCGACAGGAACAGGGTTGGGATTTCCGTCAGACGCGGATCGGCGAGAAATATAGTCTGAACGACCTGAGGGCGCGCCTGAGCGGGAAGAGCGAACTTCTGGCTGTCGTGACGTCGGAACGGGTGGTCAAATTCTTCACCAGCGCCGCCAAGCCCACGGTTGCCGAGGGCGATTATGTGATCGCCTATGTCCCGCCGGGGGGAGATGCCGCCGACGAGGAAGAAAAGGAAGCGCAGAAAGAGCGGGCTCGCGAGGCAAAGGCGTCGCAGGGAGAAAATGGTTCTGACCCAGGCGACATGGTTCCCGCCTAGGCGTACCGATCATCGTGGCCAGACGGCAGGAAGATGCGCAGCCATCAGCAGGGAGACGGCAAGCGACAAGAAAAGGATCGCATGCCACGGGACAAAGCCCACCTTAAATCCGGTGGGCTTGCGCCGCGCCCCGAGCGCCCCCGCCACGAGGCCAATCAATCCTGCCGCCAGTGCCCATAATGTCGCCTCGAATCCCATGGCTCGCCACATAGGCCGACACGCTTTATGGTAAAGAGTGCAATGGCCAAACGAGGGAGTCCAGCCATGATCCGGATCGCACTTTTATTGTCTGCCGCAACGATGATGTCCGCCTGCGCGCCCGAGGAGGGAGTGGGCGAAGGCGCGGCGGCCTCCGAACAGGCCGCACCGATGGAAACCGCCGGCGCAGAGATGCCGCCCCCATCAGTCGATTATAAGGCAATTCTGGGCGGTGAGCAGAGATCGGCGGAAACAATGGCGCGCGATCAATATCGGCACCCGGCAGAGACGCTGGCATTCTTTGGTCTGCAGCCTGACATGACCGTCGTAGAGATTGCGCCTGGCGGTGGCTGGTACACGGAAATCCTGTCGCCCGCGGTTGGCTCGAACGGTACGCTTTATGCCGCCCATACCGACCCTGCGGCCAGCGAACGGGCAGCGGCTGCCGTGGCGCGCTTTCAGGAGAAGCTGGACGCGAACCCTGTCTATGCAAACACGCAGCTGGCGGTTTTCTCGGATGGCGAATTGAGCGTCCCCGACGGCAGCGCGGACATGGTCCTGACGTTCAGGAACGTGCATAATTGGTACATGGGCGATACGGCCGCAAAGGCTTTTCAAAGCTTCTATGACGCACTGAAGCCTGGAGGCGTGCTGGGCGTCGTCGAGCACCGCCTGCCGGAAACCGCCGACGACGAACTGATGAAGACGTCAGGCTATATGAAGCAGTCCGTCATTGTGGGCATGGCGGAGGCCGCCGGTTTCGAACTGGCAGGGGAAAGCGAAATCAACGCCAACCCCAATGACACTGCGGATTATCCGAAAGGCGTCTGGACCCTGCCACCGAGCTTTGCCGAGGGGGATGCCGAGCGGGAAAGATATGCTGCTATCGGAGAATCAGACCGCATGACGTTGAAGTTCGTCAAACCGAACTAACGCGCGCCGCGACGGCGAACTGCTGCTCCCGGGCGCTGCCTGTGAGCAGCGGTTCGGCGCGCTGTGCCAAAATCTCTTCGGTGACGCGTAGCGTCCGTTCATTGTCGACGTCGATCGCGCAGGCGCCGTTTGTCAGCAGGATCGCGCGCATGTCGAGCCTGAACCGCCGGGAGAAGCGCCTGAACGCAGCCTCGAGCGTGCCCATGCCGAAGCGGAAGCGGACCAGATTCCAAATGCCAAAGGCCTGCGCGATTCTCAGCGGATGTTTGACGAACTGGCCGCCGCCCCGGAAAGTCTCTACCGCGCCCAGCGCTTCACGATTGCGAATCCAATAGGCATTGCAGGTGGACACCGCGGTGTCGCTGAACTGGTAGAATTTGCGCTGCCCCTCTGGATGCGCTGACAGGATCGCATCCTTCGGCGCGAAGCCGACGGCGACGTCGGCATCGAGGGAATGCGCGGCGACGCCAAATTCCGCGATTGACGGGGAATCGAACAGACAATTATCGGCAGTCGTCACGAGCAATGGAAATTCAGCCCGTTTCGCCGCCTTCAATACCGAACCCGCAATATTGTCGTCGGCTGCGACGAAGGCGAGCCGGCCCTCTCGCTCCAGTCGGGCGACGACCGGTACGGTGCGGATGGCATCGGCATCGTTCGACGAAATCAGGATGTGCTCCAACCGTTTCGTCTGCCACAGGGACGTTACAATATGGGTGATCATCGGCTTGCCCGCGACCGGGATCAGGCATTTGTCCCGGACACCGTGACCGGCGGCAAAGGGGTCGACGGTTCCGTCACGCCGCCCCGCCAGAACGAGCGCCGTCCGTATCGGCGCGATCATGCCGCTATCCGTGACGGCTCCGCCGCGAGCAGAAGGCCTTGCCGTTCCAGGCTGTGGGCCAGGATCGCCTCGATCAGGCGCGGGTAGGAGATGCCGACCAGCGCGGCCGCCCGGGCAATGGTTTTGCGCGACCATAAATTGCAGGAGAGGTTCACCTCCATGAAGCGCAGGGCACCGGTCGCGGGATCATAGCGGAATTCAAAGCGGCCATAATCGAACGGCCAGAATTCCTGTGCGGCAAGATAGGTTAGCCGCTCGATCTCGCAGCGGAGATAGGGGTTCTCCACAGGCTCCAGCCGGTCGTCGCCCGCATCGCCCGTCAGGCCGCGTTTTTCCTCGTAGCTGCGAAAGCAGGTTGCGGGGTCGTGAACATATTGGAGCGGCGGCAGGATCACAGGCTGACCGTCCGCGCCGCCAATAACAGGGACGCCAATATCGACCTCGGGCACCCAGCGTTCGACGATCACGTCATGCCCCTGGGCCTGAAGCGCGCGCACCTTCGGCTCGGCCTGGGCCCAGCCGTCGACGATCGCGAGTCCCCAGGACGCGGACGAATTGTTCGGCTTTACGACGAGACGTTCGGTGCGGAACGTCGGCGGCAACAGATCGCGATTGCCGCGCCGATAAACCTGCCACGCCATCGTGGGCACGCCGGCATGGGCGATGGCAAGCTTTGCCGCGTGCTTGTCATCCGCAATGCCGCGCAGGATCGAACTGGCGCCCAGAAATGGAACGCCGCTGCGTTCCAGCAACAGGGGCGCCAGCATCTCGCTGTTCTGGAAGCCGCCGCGGTTCAAAAGCGGAATGACGAAATCGGCATATGGCCGCTCCATCACTGCGTGATAATCGTCCGCGGTTTGCAGATTGATACCGAGCCCCTGCAGGGTTTCGCGAAGCTCGTAATGATAGAGCGCATGATTGCCGTCAGTGGCGTGCGCCATGCCGCTGCTGCGCGCATGTTTGGCCAGAAACAGGATCTCCAGCCCACCGGGAAGCCGGTGATCCAGGGATGCGAGGCGGTCCATGATCGAAATGGTCATCCGGGAACCAATAATCACCGCATGTGAAGGATCGGGAACAGCTGCGTTTCAGTCAGGTCAAATCTTTATGGCGACGCTGTGAACGAAAAAGGGCGGCCTCCGATGGAGACCGCCCTTCTTGCGGATAAGCTGCCGCGCGTGCGTACCACGCGCGACGTGCTTTCCTTACTTCAGCTCGACGGTGCCGCCGGCTGCTTCGATCTTCGACTTGATCTCTTCGGCTTCGGCCTTGTTGACGCCTTCCTTGACGGCCTTCGGCGCGCCCTCGACCAGTGCCTTTGCATCGCCCAGACCCAGACCGGTGATCGCGCGGACCTCCTTGATGACCTGAATCTTCTTGCCGCCGTCACCGGTCAGGATGACGTCGAATTCGTCCTTTTCTTCAACGGCTGCGGCTTCGCCGCCAGCAGCTGCCGGGGCAGCGGCCACGGCTGCGGCAGCGGAAACGCCCCACTTCTCTTCCAGCATCTTGGAAAGATCGGCTGCTTCAAGGACGGTCAGCTCGGAGAGCTGTTCAACGATTTTTTCGAGATCTGCCATGTTACTAATTCCTTTTGGTTCTTCGCCTCATGCCGAGGCTATTGGTTCGGTTGAAACGAAAACTCAGGCGTCTTCCTTGGCGGCATATGCGCCAAGAACGCGGGCCAGCTGACCGGCCGGTGCGGCGGCGATCTGGGCGATCTTCGTGGCGGGTGCCACGACGAGGCCAACGATCTTCGCGCGCAGCTCGTCGAGCGACGGCAGCGAAGCGAGTTGCTTCACTTCGTCGGCCGACAATAGCGTATCGCCCATGGCACCGCCGACGATTTCCAGCTTATCATTAGCCTTTGCGAAATCGTTTGCGGCCTTTGCTGCGGCCACCGGGTCATCGGAGGTCGCCAATGCCGTTGGGCCGACCAGCATGTCGGCGATGGGGGCGTATTGGGTACCCTCCAGCGCGATCTTGGCGAGCCTGTTCTTCGCGACCTTATAGTCGGCGCCAACTTCCCGCATCTTCCCGCGAAGCTCGGTGACATTCGCGACGGTCAGGCCATGGTTGCGGGTAACCACAACGACGGCCGTTTCCTTGAAGGTAGCGTTCAGCTGCTCGACCAACGCGGATTTATCTGCGCGATCCATGCTCAACTCCTAACAATGTCCCCGACAATGGCCGGGAACGGCTCAAGTTCGGACCCGCCGAAGCAGGACCATGAATTGTCCGTGAAGAAGTGAGGAGGATCCCGCCAATATGGCAGGTCCGGTATCTCTCTTCGTCTATGCGGGCGGAATTTAAGGCCTCTCGCGAAGCCGCCTGCAGTCTCGGACGGCGTTTCCAACCCCCTAAGAGGGAGCAGTGGAAATCGTCACAGGCCCTTACAATGCCTGCACGTCAAGTCAAGCGTGGACGCGTGGGGCGGGTGGGGCAACTGCGGCGCTGTAACGCACCCAATTAAATTCAGAACGAACGTAAATTTAACCACGGCGGCATAGCGCGAAATCAAATGAGTAACATGCGTCCCCCCCTCAATGCTGTGGGCCTCTGCATCGTGCAGGGGCTGAGCGTATTTGTGGCATTGGCACTCCTCGCCCTGGCTCCGACGGAAGGGCGCGCGATCGTCATTCCGTTGACGCCGGCGGCCGGAATGACACTGATGAAAGACCTTTATCAGGAGGGGCTGATCCCCCTCGATGCCGGACCCATCGTGGGCAGCATTGTCGTGGCTGGGGACCATCACGGGCGTTTTCTAAACATGCTGCAGCGCGGACGATTGGTCGTTGCCGCGCCGCGTGCGGGGTGCGGGGCTGGATTATCATGAAGACAGACAGTTCGACGAAGCCATTTGCCGACATGCAGTTCACCGGGGCCAGGTATCTGGTGGTCGCCGGGTGGGTAGCCACGGCCCTGCTGGCGGTGTTCGGTCTATTGCTGCAATATGAGGCTGCGGCGGCGGCCGTCACCGCGTCCGCGATCGCCAATATCGTGCCCAGCCTGCTCGTGTGGAGAGGGCAGAGGGGGACGGCCGTTCATGTCGCTGTCGGATTGATGATGGCTGTGCACCCGGCCGCGCTGGTCTATTTGTTCCAGGTTCAGCCCTGGCAGATCGACATGCATATGTATTTCTTTGTCGCGCTGGCCGGTCTGACGCTGCTGTGCGATCGCTGGCCACTGATCGCCGCCGGCACGCTGACCGCCGTCCATCATCTGCTTCTGAACTATATTGCACCCGAATGGGTCTTCTTGGGCAGCGGCCAGCTGACGCGGGTTTTCGTGCATGCCCTCGCAGTCACGATACAGGTCGCCGTCCTGATCCTGCTGGTAGAGCGGGTCCGAATCCTGTCGCTGCAGCAGGAGCGCGAGCGCGACAATATCGAGGCGCACCGCAAGACGGCGGAAGATGCGCGGCGGGAGGCAGAGGCCGCACTGGCGGCCCGTGCCGATGCAGAACGTCGAGCAGCCACCGCTGCCGCCGAACGGCAGTCGGCAGAACGCGAAGCCGAAGCCCGGCGACGGAAGGACCTGCTGGAACTCGCAGAGAATTTCGAAGCGTCTATCTCCTCCGTCGTGATCAGCCTGAGCGCGGAGGCCGAACGCCTGAATGGGACATCGCGGCAATTGCGCGACGTATCCAGCAAGTCGCATCAGGATGCCACGAGCGTTGATCGCCTGGCACGCGCGGCGGCGTCCTTCGCACAGCAGGTCGCGCGCGGAACAAGCGCGATTGCGGGATCGGTCGCCGAGATAGCGCAGAACAGCGACCAGCAGGTTCGCATCAGCGCCGATGCGGACCGGCAGTCGCAGGCGGGGGTCACGGCCGTTACGGAACTTGCCGGGCGTGCGACGAATATCGAGGAGTTCGTGGGCTTGATCAGGGAAATTTCCGATCAGACGAACCTGCTGTCGCTGAACGCGACCATAGAGGCAGCGCGCGCGGGCGAAGCGGGGCGCGGTTTTTCCGTTGTGGCGCAGGAGGTGAAGACTCTCGCCGCCAGGACAGTAAACGCCACGCAGCGCATCGATGCACTATTGTCTGAGGTAGGTACGGACGCGTCGCGCGCGACAGGCTCCATCGACACCATCCGCAGGATGACGGCCGACCTTCTTGGCAGCTCCTCGGTCATTTCCGCTGCGATCGAGGAACAGGGACGGACCACGTCCGATATTGAAGACAGCGCCCGCCTGGCGTCGGAACAGGTGAAGGAAATCTCGGTCGAGATCGAACGGCTGATGCAGCGGGTGTCGACCACGGACACCTTGTCAGGCGCGGTCGCGGCCGCTGCCGAGGCGTTGACGAAGGGGGCGGAAGATCTCTCCCGCTCGACGCAAGGCTTCGTTGGCCAGCTAAGGGCGGCCTAAAGAAAAGGGGCCGGAAGAGTTTCCCCTCCCGGCCCCGATAGTTCTGAAATTTGGCGGTACGCTTAGATCGCGTCGGTTTCCGCCAGATCGACCTTCACGCCTGCACCCATCGACGAGCTGACCGCGAGCTTGCGGACATATTTGCCCTTCGCGCCTGCGGGCTTCGCCTTGACGACGGCATTCAGAAGCGCGTTGAAGTTCTCCATCAGGTCAGCCTCGCTGAAGCTGGCCTTGCCAATGCCGGCATGAACGATACCCGCCTTTTCGACGCGGTACTGCACCTGGCCGCTCTTTGCGTCCTCGACAGCCTTTGCGACGTCCATGGTGACGGTGCCCAGCTTGGGGTTCGGCATCAGGCCCTTCGGACCCAGAATCTTACCCAGGCGACCGACGACACCCATCATGTCCGGCGTCGCGATGACGCGGTCATAATCGAGATTGCCTGCCTGCATATCCTCCATCAGGTCCTCCGCGCCGACGCGATCCGCGCCTGCTGCCTCGGCCTTGGCGACATTGTCGCCCTTGGCGAAGACGGCGACCTTCATGGTCTTGCCCGTACCCTTTGGCAGGGACACCATGCCGCGTACCTGCTGGTCCGCGTGACGGGGATCGACGCCCAGGTTCATCGCGACTTCGATGGTCTCGTCGAACTTCGCCGTTGCCAGCTCCTTCACCAGCTTGATGGCGTCGGACGGGCTGTAGAACTTCTCGGCGTCGACCTTCTTTTCCAGGTCCTTACGCTTTTTCGTCTGCTGTGCCATGATCTTAGCCCTCCACCACTTCGATGCCCATCGAACGGGCGGACCCGGCGATGATCTTCTCGGCCTGATCGAGATCGTTTGCGGAAAGATCGGCCATTTTCGCCTCGGCGATTTCGCGGATCTGGCTGCGCTTGATCTGACCCGCAATCTCCGTACCGGGCGCCTTGGCGCCGGACTTCAGCTTGGTGGCCTGCTTGATATAGTAGGAGGCTGGCGGCGTCTTCGTGGTGAAGCTGAACGACCGGTCGGCATAGACGGTGATAACCGTCGGGATCGGGGAGTTTTTCTCCAGATCCTGCGTCGCGGCGTTGAACGCCTTCGTGAATTCCATGATGTTGACGCCGCGCTGACCCAATGCGGGGCCAAGCGGTGGCGATGGGTTCGCGGCGCCCGCGGGCACCTGCAGTTTGATGTAGCCAGTAATCTTCTTGGCCATGTTCGTCCTTTCTCAGACTTAGCGGTCAAGCAGCGTGCCGAAGCGCGCCTTCCGCGGTTTGTTTGCCACCTCTTCAAAACCGTCACCCCGGCGAAGGCCGGGGCCATGTTCGAAATCCTCCCGCAGGCGGCGATGGCGGGAGGTGGATCCCGGCCTCTGCCGGGACGACGGTAAAGTCCTGTTTATTTCTGCCGTTCGACCTGGTCGAAATTGAGTTCGACCGGGGTTGCGCGACCAAAGATGGAGACGGAAACCTTTACGCGGCCCTTCTCGAAATCGATTTCCTCGACAATGCCGTTGAAGCTGGCAAACGGCCCGTCGAGAACCTTGACCTCGTCGCCGATCTCGAAGTCGACCTTGACCTGCTGCTTGGGTGCGTTGGCCTGCTCTTCCTTGGTCGACATGATGCGGTCGGCCTCGGCCTGGCTGATCGGGCTGGGCTTGCCATTGGCGCCCAGAAAGCCCGTAACCTTCGGCGTGTTGTTGATCAGGTGGAAACTGTCATCGGACATGTGCAGCTTTGCCAGCACATAGCCGGGAAAGAAGCGGCGTTCGGTCTGAACCTTCTTGCCGCGCTTGATCTCTGTCACCTCTTCGGTCGGAACCTCGATCGCCTCGATCAGTTCGGAAAGCCCGGTACGCTCCGCCTCGGCGAGGATTGCCTCCTTCACCTTGTTTTCGAAGCCCGAATAGGCCTGTACGATGTACCAGCGCGCTGCCATTTCAACCCTTACCTTATCAACCGACCGACAGGACCAGCTGGATCAGATTGCCCAGCACGGCGTCCACACCCAGAAAGAAGACACTTAGAAGCGTGGTCATGATCAGGACCATGATGGTCGTAATCACTGTCTCGCGCCGCGTGGGCCATGTCACCTTTGACATTTCCTGCCGCACTTCGCGTACGAACTGACCTGGACTCGACCTTGCCATTCTGACGCTTCGCCCTCTCGACTTCTTCCGGGTACAACAAAACGCCCGCTGCCACCCGGCTTTTTGGGTGGCGCCGGCGGTAGCGACCTAACCTAATGTCCCCGTCTCTATTCTGCCAGTCCATAGGATGGCAGGGGCGGAGGGACTCGAACCCACGGCCCTCGGTTTTGGAGACCGATGCTCTACCAACTGAGCTACACCCCTAGAAACCGGGAGCGCGGCGTATAGGCGGGTCGGGCGGGAGTCGCAAGCGGCAAGGGCAATGAAGACGGCAATCCCGGGCGCCGACCAGCCGGGCGAAGAAATTCTGTCGAATAATCTTACAGTTTCGAATGTGGAACAAAATGGACTTGCATGCGTGTGGACGGATTTCAGCCGCGCGAGCGATACCCTCTCGAATTGGCCCGAAACTTGCTTTTGCCTGAGTCCCATTAACCACATAATTTGAGACAATTAATGTATATTAGCGTACAAGCGTCCCTAGCCGCAGGCATTGCCCTGCTCGCCGCCTCCACCGCCTCCGCTGCCATTGTGGGTTTTACCGGCAATGTCGACTTCACCGACGAGGATTATCAGATCGTTCTGGACGGCGGCACCGCCGGCTATACGTTCAGCAATGGCGGACCCGGCGGCTTCTTCGGCCTGCCGCAGGCTGCCATCTCCACGCAAGGTTCCGCCGAGGTGCTGACTGTCTTTGGTGAGCCCACATCATTCTTCACCGATGATCGTGCGCCGTTTGTCGATGGCACGATATTGGGCTCCTATGCATCTTTCGACCTTCCTGCAGTGATCGACGGGGCGGCAACCGATGCGTACATCGCGCTTCGGTTCACGCTGCTCGACGGCGTACATTACGGCTATGCACGCCTCGCCGGCACAACCTTGTTCGAGTTCGGTTATGAGGACCAGGCCGGGGTCGGCGTTCAGGCCGGCGATGCCCCCGATATCCTGCTGCCCATCGAGGACGTGCCGGAGCCGGGTGCGCTTGGCCTGCTGGGTCTTGGCCTGCTCGCAGTCGGCCTGCGCCGCCGCGCACGTTCCTGAATCCAGCAGCATGAAAAAAGGGCGGGTCCCCCCCAAGGGATCCGCCCTCTTCTTAGTGGCAGAGGCGCGGGTTACGCGGCCTTCTGGGCTTCTTCTTTCCGGTTGCTCTCACCTTCGATCGCACGTGGCCGCTGCTCGCCGCCAATATGGATCTTGCGAGGCTTCTTGTGCTCCGGAATTTCGCGCACCAGCCCGATGTTCAGGAGGCCGTTCTCGAACGTCGCCTCCGTGACCTTGATCACGTCGGCAAGTTGGAAGCGGCGCTCGAATGCGCGCTTGCCAATGCCGCGATGCAGGAATTCGCGATCCGCCTCGTCCTCGGCGGCGCGGCCGGTGACGATCAGCGAATTTTCCTGAACCGTCAGGTCGAGCTCGTCTTGGGTAAATCCCGCGACGGCCATCTGGATGCGATACTCATTCTCGCCCAGCTTCTCGATATTATAGGGGGGGTAGGCACTCCCCTCGTCGCGGGTAGCGAAATCCGCCAGTCGGCCGAGATTCTCAAAGCCGATCGAGGAGCGGAGGAGGGGGGTCAGATCAAAACTACGCATGTGATTCATCCTTCTTCCAAAGCGATGTTGTGGTCGAGGCCGCCATCATGGCCGGCCCCTGTCGGCGATTACCGCATCCACACCGGATCCCCGGCTGCGAAAGCGGCTTTCACCTGTGATCGTAGCTGGTTATTAACCATTCCGCGTTCAAGGGGGCATGTGAACGAAAATGACCCAGATCCGGTGGAAACGCTGATGCGCGGAGACGACTTGAAGCTGACGAACAAGCTGGTGGCCAGCCTCTATACCGAGGCGATGGTGCTGGCCGACGAGGCGCGTTCTTATTTCGACCAGAACGGCAAGGCGGATCGCGAGGCGCTTGGCCCGGTCGAGCGGGTGCAGTTTTCCTGCGAATCGCTGCGCGTCACCACCCGACTGATGCATGCCGTCTCCTGGCTTCTTACGCGAAAAGCCGTGGAGGCGGGCGAATTGTCCGCCGAAGAGGCCCTGCATCCGGAACGGCGCCTGGGCAGTGCCGGTGAAAGCGCGGCAACCGCTGACGTCCTTGCGCAATTGCCGGAGGAGGCGCGTACCATCATACTGGCCAGCCGCGACCTTTACAGTCGCGTGCAACGTCTGGATGCGCAACTGGTGGTGGAGGACGCCCCGCTAAGTCCGGCGCGGCAATTGCTGGGCAGGTTGGAAAGTTCGCTTTAACGGCTCGTTGAGCGCCTTAGACGTCCGGGCCAAGTGCAGGATCCAGATCTCGCGGTCTGACCAATTGTGCGATGCGGCCACTTCCCGCCGTTACATCCGCCCAATTCTCTACATCGAAGCGCATCTCGCACAGCGTCGCCGTCGGATATTTGACATCGATCGCCCGCCGGTATTCTGAGCCATCGGCGGGGGTCAGCAGAAACACGAGATCCTCCAGGCCGGGATTGTGGCCGACGAGGAGCAGGCGGTCGCTGCCGGGCTCGGTCTCGTGCACGACGTCGAGAAGCGTCTCGCCGGCCGCCATGTAAATTCGGCGATCGAAGCGGGGCGTGAATTGGCGGCCAAGTCCCTCCTCGACCCCTTCAAGCGTCTCGATGACGCGAACGGCGGGGGACGCCACCACCTCGTCGAATTCCAGATTCTCCTGCCGCATATGCCGTCCCATCGTAACGGCGGCGCGGCGGCCCTTGGCATTCAGGGGACGGTCGAAATCCCGTTCCACCAGGTCATCCCAGCTGGACTTCGCATGACGCAAAAGAGTGACGCTCTTCATAATGCGGTGCCGTAGCGTCGAGGGGGCGGCGCGTCATCGGAAAAATTGTGACGGAATCATTATCTGCGCCAGATTGAGGGGGCTGAGGCCGGCCGCAGCCCCCCTTCGCAATAACCATCTGCCAAGCTCAAAGCCCAACGTCTTCTGGCTGAACCGCTATAGGGGGGCATCCCCCTCCCCCGCGTTTCGGAGTACGCCTATTTCCAGGTATTGCGTAGCAGACGCTGGAAATTGCCGCCCAGGATCGCCTGAATATGCGCGTCGGTATAATCGCGGCGGATCAGCTCCTCCGTCAGGTCGAACATCTTCATGGGATGATCGAAGCCGTCCGTGTCGATCTTGTCGCGGAAGGCGTAGCTTTCCTTGTAATGGGATCTCAGCCGGGCGTTCTTTTCCGGGGGCATGTCGTCATAGCCGTGCAGATCGGCATCGGATCCGATACCGACATGCTCCATGCCGATCAGGTTCACGACATGATCGATATGGTCGACCATGTGAGTGACGTTCGTCGGCTCCGTATTGCTGACGAAGTTGCGAACGCCGGTAATGCCCATGACGCCGCCATTCTTGCCCAGCGCCGTGATCGCCTCGTCGGTCTTGGCGCGGGGGTGGCCAGAGATGGCGCGGCAATTGCTGTGGGTGTAGGCAATCGGGACGGAGGACAGGGCGGTGGCATCCAGCGTCGTCTGGTCGCCGCTGTGCGATACGTCGACCAGCATCCCCACGTCGTTCATGGCCTTGATGATTTCGACGCCGAAATCGCTGATCCCGCCATCTTCGCGCTCGGTGCTGCCCGAACCGATGCGATTTTGCGAATTATAGGTCAGTTGCGAACAGCGCTGCCCCAGCTCGTAAAAGCTTTTCACATCGTCCGGCGTGCGGAAATGTTCTGAGTTTTGCAGGCCCATGATGATGCCGATGCGACCGTCGGCCTTTGCGCGTTCCAGATCGTCCATTGTGCCGATCAGCGCGAACAGATCGGAATTCCTGCCGGCAAAACCCTGCCACCGCGCCAGATAGGCAAGCACGTCGGTATAGGCGTCCGGGCCGCCAACGCCGGTGGCGGCATGCCAGGCATTGATGCCGCTGTTCAGAAATTCGGAGCGCATCTGGTCGCTGATCGGCTGGATGACGAAATCCGAATCGGCGCCCAGATTCAATGGCGCCAGCATGTCGATGACCATCGACTGTTTGACCAGATCCACGGCCCGGGTGGAATATTCACGCGGCGTGTCGGCATTCAGCGCAAAGGCACCGAAGTTTACCATCGGGAATGCGACGGCCACGCCCGCCGCCCCCGTCGCAAATGCACGGCGGCTGATCTTGGTTTTGCTGCTCATTAGTTCTCTACTCCCCCTGTCAATAATCTCCTGACAGGATGCGTAGACCAAATTTTCGGAACGCGCCAGTATTTGGCTATTCAGAGTACATCTCGCCCAGACAGGCGGGGCACACCGCCTTGTCACGCGCTCTGTTCGCAGCAGACTAACCGTCGATTGCGGGAACTCTGCTTGCAACGACCTCCTGCGTCGCACGATCGATGGACCAGAGCAGGCGCAGTTCTTCGCTATCCCAGGCAATGGCCTGTCCTTCGGTAGATACCGAAAGTGTCGCGACATGCCGCAGGACGGGGCCCGCGGGGGGCAAGGCAAGCACATACACTTCGGGTCGATCATGGCCCGTTACATATAGGAGGCCATCCTCACCCAATCGCCGCCTGAACTGCTGTACGGGGCAAATTCAGCCACAACGCTTTCGGGAAACAGCCAGCGTTCCTGCGGTGTGAACGTATCATCCATCCTGACGAGAACGGTGGCGCGATGGTCGCGCAGCGGCTGCCCGCCCTTGCCGAGATAATTGGCGAAGGTCGCCCACCAGCTTCCCTCGTGACGCACCAGCCAGGTCAACGAGCCCTCCAGCGGGCCAAGGCTGTGGGAATCCTTGTGCGCCAGGGTTTCCGCGTCAAACGTCTCGATGGAGCTTGCCATTGGCACGGCAGGATAGTTGGAATTTGCGCAGATAAGTTCGTCAGTGATGATTGTGCAGCTGTTCAGATGCGGAAACCATTCCGGATCGCCCTGCCAATGCGCCAGCCGCTCCCCCGTGTCCCGATCATAGGCAGCAAGCTCGCTATTATTCACGGCATACAGACGATCCGTGCTGGTGGCGACGCCTTGCCGCGCTTCGCGCGCGGTGAAGCGTCGGACCTCCTGCGTGGCATATCTTGCGATCTCCTCTCCCTGCGACTGCGGGTTTGCCGGTGAAGGCGAGCCGACAGACAGGGCGAGGAAGACGCTCGATATGACGCGCCACATATTGCTAGAAATTGGCACTGATGCCGAAATCCGCGTTGAAGGAGTAAATCTGCCGCGAATAGACTTGGTCCTCGTTCGTCTGGAAGTAGGTTAGCGGCGCATCGCCGATGTTAGAGATCGAGCTGAAAATCTCGATGCCCTCGGTGATACGATAGCTGAACCGGGCATCGAGCAGGGTGCGATCCTTATTATAAACGTCCGATGCGGTGCTGTTGCCGATATTTACGATGAAGTCATCACGGAAACTGACCGCGAAGCGCGCTTCGAATGGCCCCTTCTCGTAAAACAGCGCCGCGTTGGCGATCCAGTCGGACTGGCGGAAGAAGGGGATGTCCTCATCTTCGCGGCCCGGGACCGTGACGCTGGAATCGACCCAGGTTCCGTTTACCGAAGCGCCCAGACCGTCGAACGGCGCGGGAAGGAAGTTGAAGCGGCGAACGGCATTCACCTCCACACCGAAGATGTCGCCGTCCGTCGCGTTTTGCGGCTGCGACAGCTCGGTCAGCGGAACGCCCGCGAAGGACGTATTGAAGATCAGGCGCGTGAATACCGGGTTTTCGATTTTCTTGTAGAATACCGCGGCGGACAGCACGCTCTCTCTGTCAGGATAGAATTCCAGCGAGCCGTCGAGCCCCATCGATTTGAACGGCTTCAGGTCCGGATTGCCTGCCGTCCCCTCGCCGCCATCCTCCTCGAAGGTCGGCACGCTGGCGTCGTAATTCGGGCGACCGATGGTGTTGGTCCAGGCCGCCCGCGCGATCAGTTTAGAGAGTGGTTTGTAAGTCAGGTGCACGCTCGGCAGGACATCGGTATAGCTGTTTTGAAAGCTAAGCCGCCTGATATCAGACCGTTCCGTTGCACCGCTCTGATTGGTGTCCCGTATCTCGAAGGCATTATAGGTGGCCTCCGTACGCTCGACGCGAACGCCGCCCACGGCCGTCAGATCGCCGAACGTCAGGCTGGCCATGCCATAGCCGGCGTAGATGAACTCATCGATGCCGTAATCGCTGCTGAAATCATTGTTGAGAGTGGACCCTCCGTCGAGCGCCACCAGGCCGGGATTATTTTCGATCAAGTCCAGCAGGCCGCGATAGTCGATGGTCGGGCCAAAGCGATAATCGCCCTCGTAGAAATCATCCGGTTCACCCAAGGCCAGGCCGGTTCCGCCCAGCGTGGCAATCTCCGTCGGCAGCAACACGTTCTGACGATTGTCGCGTGTCTTGCGGCGTTCGGTATATTTGGCGCCGACCTTCACGAAATTGTCGCCGAAGTCGCCGAAATTATACTGCACATCCACCTTCATTGCGTGCAGGTCCTCCTTGATGTCTTCCTGCCGTTGGCGAATGCGCATCAGCGGGAAGGCGTCGGCGTCGTAAATGGAGGGATTCAAATCGGAAAATTTCGGCATGGAGGAATCGAGGTCGAGCGTGCTGCCAAGATTATCCGCCGACCGGAATTCTATATCGTCGCGTACCGGCGTAACCTCCTCGGCGTGCGCATAGGTGTAGTTCAGGTCCAGCTGCACCGCACCAAAAGTCAGCTCGGCACCGGGCGAGACATTGTACAGCTTCTGCGTCTGGTCGTTCTGCCGATATTCGCGCGTGGCGCGGCCGCGTGAGAAAGAGATCTGGTTGGCGGAGGGAAAAGACGGCGTGCCGCGCGCGAAGGCGTAGTCCAGCTGATCCCGCTCCTCCTTGTCGGTGAACTCATTATAGATGTTGCGGACGTATAGGCGCACGTCGTTGTTCGGGCGGAAATCCAGATTGACGATCCCGCCAATGCGCTCGCGCATGATACGGTAATCGTAGAGCCGGTATGCTGTGGGGGTGACCACATCCTCGCTCAGCTGAAACCAGCTGACTGGCTCGGCAAGGTCGCTGTGGATGAAGCGTTTGAAATAGCTGCCTGCAACGACGATGCCGAACTGGTCGTCGGCGCCGAATTTGGTGCCATAGGTGCCGCTGCCGCCGAAGCCCAGCTTGTCTGCCTTTTCCGCATAAGAACCCTTCGCGGTCACGAATACGAAGTCGTCCGGGCGGTCATAGGCGGTGGGGGTGACGATGTTGATGCTGCCGCCGATGGCGTTGGCATCATAATCCGGGGTCACCGCCTTCACGACTTCGATCGCCGCGACCAGGTCGGAGGGAATGGTATCGAGGGCGACGCGCCGCCCCTCCGCCTCGGGAATACCCACCAGATTGCCATCGATCGTGACCTGGTTGAGGTTGGGATCGACGCCGCGGATCACGACATAGCGCGCCTCGCCCTGATCGATCTCCACGGACACGCCGGGCAAGCGCTGCAGCGCCTCGGCGGTGTTATAGTCCGGCAGCCTGCCGATCAGATCGGATGCGATCACGTCGGCGATCACGGGCAATTCGCGCTTGCGATCGATTGCACGCAGGCGCGACGCGCGGGAGCCGGTGACGACGATCTCTTCACCCGCCCCGTCGTCCTGCGTGACGACCAGCGCGCTCTGCTGCTCGCTTTCCCCTGTGTCCTCGGCTGTCTCGACATTCTGAATCGCGCCGGCGGCAAGAGCCGTCGCCGGCAGGCAAACGCCGCCAAGGGCGGCCAGTTTCAGCATGACAAAGGCGCGCCGCGTGAGCGACGAGGTGGAACTGCGCAACATAAAACTTACCCCACAAAAAGGCGGAAACCCCCGCCGAATGCTGCGCTGCGTAGTGGGCGGGGATGTCAGATAATCTTCAGAAATATTAATAATTTCTAGTTATATTATTTACACTTATGTGACCTTGCCTGTCGCCAAAACGACATAAAGGACGTCTAGGGGCGGCACCGCGAAATAACGGAATTGTGCATGAATTTTACGATAGACCGCCGCCTGCTTTTGAAGGGCGCATTGGCACTGCCAGCGATGATGACCGTGTCGTCGACCCTGCGCGCGGCCGAAACCGGCGGCTTCACGCATGATGTCGCAAGCGGTGATCCCGGTCATGAAGAGGTTACGCTTTGGACCCGTTACATCGGGCCGGACGCCACCGGTTCGCGCCTGCGGGTGGAGGTTGCATCAGATGTTGGGTTCACGCGGATGGTCGCGCGTGGAGAGGCCACAGCCTCCGCTGAGAGCGATCATTGCGCACACGCCCGTGCAACGGGACTGACGCCGGGGCATTGGTATTATTATCGCTTTGTGGCTCCGGACGGCGGCACCTCTCCAATAGGACGCACCCGCACCCTACCAAGGACTGGTGTGGAGCGATTTCGCATCGGCGTCATGTCCTGCGCCAATGCGACGTCCGGCTGGTTCACCGCCTATGCCCATGCGGCCCAGCGGCAGGATCTCGACCTGATCGTGCACTTGGGGGACTATATTTACGAATCCCCGCTCGATCGCTCCGATGCGGTAGCGGGCCTTGCGGAAAGGCGCGGGATCGGCCCATCGCACGAGGCTGTCGCTCTTGCAGATTATCGGCTGCGCTATGCCACCTATCGCGACGATCCCGATCTAAGGCTGTTGCATCGACTATATCCGATGATCGTCATGCGCGACGATCACGAAACGGCGAACAATAGCTGGCGCGATGGCGCTGCAAATCACGATCCGGGTGAGGGCGATTGGGACGTGCGCGCCGCTGCGGCGATCCGCGCGCACGAGGAGTGGATGCCGATGCGTCGAAAGAATTACGACGCCTATCAGATTGGCAATCTGGCCACCCTGTTCCGTATAGAGACCCGCAATCTGGCGCGCACAAAGCAGCTGGATATCGAGACGGCCCTGGCTGGCGCATCCGACATGAAGGCGGCCGTTGCCGAATTCCTGACCGGCCCGCTGCAGGATCCGTCCCGCACGATGATGGGCAAGGCGCAGGAAGACTGGCTGACCCAGGGCATGCGCGCGTCCGTGGGGAGTGGCACGAAGTGGCAGCTATTGGCGCAGCAGGTCATCATGGCGCCGACGCGATTGCCGCGCATTGATGAGAGCTGGTTCGCGGCCGGCACCGTTCTCGATCCTTCCGAGCAGGCCAGGCTGAAGATCGCGGTTGCGCTGGCAGATGCGGGCCTGCCCATGTCGCTCGACCGGTGGGACGGCTATCCCGCCGCCCGGCGGCGGCTGCTGAATGGCGCCGCAGACGCAAACGCCAATCTGGTCGTTCTTAGCGGCGATAGCCACAATGCGTGGGCTTACGATCTGGAAACCGGCGGCCGGCCGGTCGGCGTGGAATTTGCCGGGCAGGGCGTGTCCTCATTCGGGCTCGATAAGCGTTTTCACGGTGACCCGGCCGTCATCGCCCGTGATTTCGTCACGGCCAATCCGAATTTGAAATGGTGCGATACCAGCCGCCGCGGCTACATGGTCCTGGACGTCAATAAAGAGGCGGTGACGAACGAGTGGGTGTTTCTTCCCACCGACAGTCCGGGCGCTTCGCAGCCCCTCGAAACCTTTAGCCTTAGCAGCGAGGCCGGTGCGCACAGGCTGACTGCCTGAGGCCGCCCGGCCCCTTGATGCTGTACGCGGTCACGGCGCGACGACCGGCAGGTCGATCCGGCTGGGATAGGAGGCGGAATGATAGATGCGCTGCGTCGCCTTCTGATAATCCTCGGCCTTCGCATTGAAGATGTTCGGCACGAATTTTTGCGGATTACGATCATATAGCGGGAACCAGCTCGACTGGATCTGCACCATGATGCGGTGCCCTTTTTCAAAGCTGTGGCTGACCTGTGGCAGTTCCAGCCGATAGCTGACGACTTCATTGGCCGGGATAGCGGTCGGGTTCGCCGGATCGTCGCGATAGCGGCCGCGCATGATGTCCATGGCAATGGGCAGTTCGTACCCGCCCATTTCGGGCGCGGCGGGGTATTCGCCCGGATAGACGTCGATCAGCTTCACGACCCAGTCGCTGTCCGTGCCGCTGGTGGAGGCGAAGAACTCGGCAATCGGCTGACCCGCGACGCGGACCGGTTCTGTCAGGACTTCGCTCACAAAGGTGACGACATCCGGCCTTGATTCGGCGAAGCGCTGATCGTCGACCAGCCATTCCCCCCATGTCGTTTGCGGATTGTAAGTCGCAAGGATCGGACGCTGGCGGTATGTTACGGGCCGTGCGGGGTCGGAGACATATTCGGCATAGGCATTTGCCGATCCCGTCGGTGCGGTGAAGCCAAGACTTCCGTCCTGCCCCAGATAGAGCGGCCTCGATTGTTCCGGGCAGCCACTGGCGCATGAGACCGGCCAGCTATCATATTGCCGCCATATGTTCGCGCCGGTCTCAAAGGCGGTGATCGGCGCGATATCGGCGGCGGGGGTCTGACCCTTCAAATGTTCATCGAAGAAGGGGATCAGCACATTGTCGCGGTACCAGACCGAACTATTTGCATCGAAGTCGATGTCGCCCAGTGTCGACCCATCCACCGCCATGCCCTGGCCGTGGCGCCAGGGACCAATGATCATGTAATTCTCGTCATTGCCGTCATCTTTCGGCTCCATGGCCGCATAGGTGGCGGGGGCACCGTAAATATCCTCCTGATCCCACAGGCTGTGAACGTGCAGCGTCGGTACCTTCAGCGGCTCATCCGCCAATATGCGATCGAGCGCCTGCTGCTGCCAGAAGCTGTCATAGGCGGGATGGGCGACCAGCCTTTGGTAGAAGGGCAATTTGTCGATGCCCATGCGCTTGGCCATTTCGCCGACGGACCCCGCCTTCAGCCAGCTTTCATAGGTATCGTGGCGGTCGAACTGCAGCGCATGACGCGACGACTTGTCCGCGCTCATGCGATAGACCCAATCCAGGAAGCTCTGGCGATAGGCGCCATTATGGAACCAATCGTCGCCTTTCCAGCCATCGGCCAGCGGATTGATCGGTACCGCCGCCTTCAGCGCCGGGTGTGGGTTCACCAGGCTCATCAATGTGGTGAAGCCACCATAGCTGACGCCGATTGTGCCGACATTCCCGTTGGTTTCGGGGACGTTGTTTACCAGCCATTCGATACTGTCCCAGGTATCGGTCGAATGGTCGGTTTCTGTCTGGTTCAGGGGGCCGACGAGCGGCCGGGTGATAACATAATCCCCCTCTGATTCGTAACGGCCGCGTACATCCTGAACGACGATGATGTAGCCGGCGTCGGCCAGCGCCGCATAGGCGGTCGGCAGCGCCATGGCATAATGGTTGGAGGGCGCACCCGTAATCGCCTTTTGTGCCGAATAGGGCGTCCGCGAAAAAATGATCGGCGCATCTGCGGTGACGCCATCCGGGACCACGATCAGCGTGTGCAGCTTCACGCCGTCGCGCATGGGGATCATAACATCGCGGGTGACATAGTCGCTGTTCGTCACCGGCTCGAAACCCGGTGGGATGTCATTCTGCATCTCCGGCGGCGGCGCGGCCGCAATCGGTGCCGCGATCAGTGCGGCGGCAGCCACAAACGTCTTCAACCCGTCGAACATATTACCTCCCCTTTTAGCGGCATTCCCCCTGCCGCATCCTGGCCCTTTAGCCATCATGTGAAGCAGGGAACAATAGGCTTCGCCGGTTGGCAGAGGCGCCGCCGGATATTCACCGAATGGGCGCGCGATCGCTTTTCTTGGGGAACGAGAACCACGCGCAACCGTTTCAAATTTGCCGCACAGGCGAACCATAAGGCCTCATCCCAAATGACAAATCCGGACGTCGTCTTCCCGCGGCAGCTTGATGCCGGACAGAGCGGGCGCTGGGAGAGGCGCGTGCGTCCAATGTGTGTGCGCTTCATCTGTTTGGCGAAACCGGGCGAAGGCGTTCATCGGCCATGATCTACAAAGAAAGCGCCGCCCCGTGGTGGAAGCGCGGTGTCATCTATCAGATATACCCCCGCTCCTTTCAGGATAGCGACGGGGACGGCATTGGCGATCTGGCGGGTATAGAATCGCGGCTTGATCATCTCTCCTTGCTGGGCGTCGACGCGATCTGGCTGTCGCCCGTCTTTCCTTCGCCCATGGCCGACTTCGGCTATGACGTGGCAGATTATTGCGACATCGAGCCCCTGTTCGGCGATCTGGAAGATTTCGACCGGCTTCTTGCCGCGATTCACCAGCGGGGCATGAAGCTGTTGCTCGATTACGTGCCCAACCACTCGTCCGACCGGCACCCGTGGTTCGTGGAGAGCCGTTCTTCCCGCGATAGTCCTAAACGCGACTGGTATATCTGGCGCGACCCGGCGCCCAATGGTGGTCCGCCCAACAATTGGATCAGTGATTTCGGCGGTTCTTCATGGGAATGGGACGAGCCGACGCGACAATATTATCTGCACGCCTTTCTGAAAGAACAGCCCGACCTCAATTGGCGCAACCCCGACCTGCGCGCCGCGATGATGGATGTGCTGCGCTTTTGGCTGGATCGCGGCGTGGATGGCTTTCGGATTGATGTTCTCTGGCACATCGTAAAGGCGGCGGACCTGCCGGATAACCCTGTAAATCCCGACTGGCGGAAAGGTCAGACCGAGCGCGACCGCCTGATCCAGTTGCATTCGACCGACCAGCCGGAGGCTCATGCAATCTCCGCCGATTTCAGAGCGCTGGCAGATCAATACGGGTCCGGCCCCGATAGCCAGCGCGTTCTGATCGGAGAGATATTCCTGCCCAATGAACGGCATGCGCACTGGTACGGTACGCCGGAGCGCCCACAGGTGCATCTGCCGTTTAATTTCCAGTTGATCGAAAGCCGTTGGGATCCCGTCGAGTTGCGCCGGGTGATTGCGGAATATGAAGCCTCGCTGCCCGCATTTGCCTGGCCGAACTGGGTCTTGGGCAGCCACGATGCGCCGCGTATCGCGGCCCGCATCGGCGAAGCGCAGGCCCGGGTGGCGGCAATGCTGCTGCTAACCCTGCGCGGTACGCCGACGATTTACCAGGGTGACGAGATCGGCATCGGCCAGGTCGACATTCCGGCGGACCGCATCCGCGACCCGCAGGACCTTCGCCAGCCGGGCATCGGCATTGGCCGCGACCGCGCACGAACGCCCATGCCCTGGAATGCCGCGCCCTTTGCAGGATTTAGCACGACCGAACCCTGGTTGCCGCTAAATCCCGACTGGCCCTCGCGTAATGTGGCCCTACAGGCGGAGGATCGGGGCTCCATCCTGTCACTGTATAGAGACCTGCTGAAATTGCGACGGTCTAGCGGCGCTCTTACCCTAGGCGCCTTTCTGCTTGCCGATGCCGATAAGGACATCCTGGCCTATGAAAGGCGGCAGGATGATGAGCGCCTGTTGATCGTGCTGAACTTCGGTACGCGAGAAAGGGTGCTGATCGTGCCTGCCGATGCCCGGATTGACAGTGTCCTCGCCTCCACCCTGCCGCTACGGGACATGGATGGCAGGGTCCTGCCGAACGAGGGGTTGATCATCAGGTTGCGCGATGCCGTCTGACTTGCGTATTGCCATGCTGGCGCCGATCGCGTGGCGTACCCCGCCGCGCCATTATGGGCCATGGGAACTCGTGACCAGCCTGCTGACGGAGGCGCTGGTGGAACGCGGTGTCGATGTGACATTATTCGCGACCAGGGACAGCATTACCTCCGCCCGGCTGGAGGCGGTGGTGCCTGCCCCCTATTCAGAAGATCCGTCCGTCGACGCAAAGGTCTGGGAATATCGCCACCTTTCGCACCTGTTCGCGCAGGCAGACCGGTTCGACATAATCCACAATCAGGCTGATTTCCCCGCTCATGCCTTTGCGCCGCTGACGGCGACGCCAATGGTGACGACGATCCATGGCTTTTCGTCCGACCGGATCTTGCCGATGTACGTGCCCTATCAGGATCATGTTCATTATGTCGCGATCAGCGATGCGGACCGCCACCCCGCTCTGCGCTACGCCGCGACGATCCATCACGGCATCCGAATGGATGAATTTCCCTTCGACGCGGACGGAGGCGAGGATTTGCTATATTTCGGACGTATCCATCCGGACAAGGGCGCGGCGGAAGCCGTCCAAGCTGCACGAACCGCCGGCCGGCATCTGCAGATATATGGCATTGTTCAGGACGCGGACTATCATCAGCGGTGCGTGCTGCCAGCGGTCGAGGGGGGCGGCGTCAGCTATCATGGATCGGTCGGGGGGAAGGAGCGGTGGCGGGCGCTTGGCAAGGCACGCGCATTGCTGCATCTGATCAATTTCGACGAACCCTTCGGGCTCTCCGTTGTCGAGGCGATGGCCTGCGGCACCCCCGTCATCGCTATTCGCCGCGGTTCTATGCCGGAGCTGATCCAGCATGGGGTCAACGGATTCCTCGTCGATAATGTCGCGGAGGCCGTTGATGCGGTCGCGCGCGTCGATACGCTCGATCGGAAGATGGTCCGCCGCTCCGTTGAGGAGAAATTTTCTGTCGCGCGCATGGCCGACGAATATCTGGCGCTTTATCGTGACATCTTGAAACGAGGTAAGCGTCGCAACGGCTAACAGCGGAAGGTGGCACCGCGCTTTGCGATGTGGGGGGAGCTACGTAAAAAGTGCACTCCCCGCCGACCATCATACTGAATTAAGGATTATCGCCGAATTCAATGCGAACCCGGTCATGCGGCGTGGCGCATGCTGCGGACTTCCGCCATCACCACCCGGTCCCGCCCCAGCTTTTTCGCCCTGAGCAGGGCGGCGTCCGCTGTCTGAACGAGCTGATGCGCTGCGCAATGCAGAGGCGCGCTTGCTACGCCCACTGAAACGGTGATCGGACCAAGCGCCACGTTTTCATACTGCACCGATAGTGCGGCGATGCGCGTGCGAATTTCTTCTGCGCGATCTGCCGCCTGCTCGCAGTCAAACTCTGGAAGAAGCAGCAGGAATTCCTCGCCGCCATAGCGAAAAGCGCGGCCCCGCTCGCGGGTGACGTTACCAAGGACGGCGCCGACTTCGCGCAACACGGCGTCACCTGCTTCATGGCCGTGCCGGTCATTGAAGCGTTTGAAATGATCCACATCGACCATCAGGCAACTGATGGATGCGCCCAGGCGCTCCGCATCGCTCAGCTGCTCCGGCAAAACCATGTCCAGCTGTCGGCGGTTTGGTAACCCGGTCAGTGCGTCAGCCATGGCCATTTCGCGCAGGGCATCGCGGAGCCGCAAATTGGCGAGGGCCAGACCGATATTCTCTGCCAGCATGCGCAGATAAACTTCAGGGGGACGACCTTGGTCCTGAACGTCTTCGCGCGGCTCCACATAGAGCAAACCCAAGGTTTCGCGTTGCGCGACCAAAGGAAGGCAGAGCGTGTCTGGCGGCGGCGCCGAGCCATCAGAATCGAGGTGGCCGCATGGGACATCGATATGGCTGCCCCCCGGCCTGTGAGAGGCGCCTCTGCGTAGCGCCCAACATGATTGCGGTGAGAACTTTGAGGGCGAGTGGCGCGGTTCGAGCCAGCTGCAGGCTTCGATCACTTCATTTTCATCGGCACTCAATAGATAAAGGCGGCCGGCCAGACTGGGTGCGAATTCCGGTACGAAGCGCCGGATGACTTCCTTTAGATCCAGCAGCGTGTCGCATACCTGCATCCGTTGCGTCATCCGCGACAGCAGATCGCGCAGCGCAAGATCAGCCGCACGCTCCGTTTCCAATCGTTGGCGCTGCAGGCCGTTTTCCCGAAATACATGGATCGCCTCGGCCATGTCGCCGATCTCGTCGATCTGGTCGACCCCTGGAAGCTCGACGGCATAATCCTCTGCCGCAAGGCGCTTCACGACGTCGCTCAGGCGCACCACCGGATGCAGAACACGCTGCCTGAAGATAAAATAGAGCACGCCGAGGAAAAGCAGGCCCGTCACCGCCAGAACGATTTCGGAAATTGTTTTCCAGAGGCGCGCCAGGGCCGCGGCCTGAGCAATCTCTGTTTGCACCCGCAGATCCAGCCGATCCTGAAAGCGCCCCAGCAGCGCTTCTGCCAAGTCGAGCTCACGCTCATATTCGGGACCGAAAAGGATTTGCCGCGCCTTGCTTTCCTGCCCCTCTTCATAGGCGGCGATCGCCGCGTCCTGCTCGTCGTGCAGGGTTTCGGCCCATTTGATCGCCTCTTGCAGCAAGGCGACCTCGGCGGGCGTTGCGCCTGCCGCGGCAAGCTCCTGCGCGCGCTGCTCGGTGGAACGCAGATCTTCGATGCCCCGGCGGTAAATTACCAAATAGGTGGGATCGCCCGTGTTCAGATACTGGCGCGCACGGTCGGACAGCAGGTAGATCTCGTTACCCAGTTCAGCGCTGACCGTATCGAGGCGATGACGTTGCTCGACGGCAGCACGCTCCCGCTCCTGCGCGTTCGAAGCGAGGAGCATGGTGGAGCCGGAGACAAGGGTCAGGGCAACGGTCGCACCATATGCCCAGTTTGTAATTGTGGCCAAACGCATTGGGGACGCTTACGCCCCAAGGCGCATAGAAAGGATTAACGCCCTCTCGAGAAAGGGAGAGGCATTCTAAAAATCTTCGGCAGACTTCAGCTGCTTCCTGCCGTCCCCGGACCCTTTTGCGCATCTTGTTCGGGATTGTCCGAGCCGACCACCGGTTCCCTGTTTTCCGGATCGGTGGCGCGCGCTTCCTCGCCACGCTTCCCAACGCGGCGATTCACTCCGCCCCCGGCCGAGCCCTGTTGCGACGGGGTCGCGTTCTCTGTCATCTCGTCGATCAGATCATTGTCCGGATGCCGCGACTTTCGTTCAGTCATCGAATATCTCCTTTCTAATCAAACGATGAGGTGAAGACGATGTTCCGAATTTGCGTCTGGTCCGCGAAGGGAGGAGCGATGAATTCAGATCGCCGTAACCAAATTTCCATTCAGCTTCAGGTAAAGAACCCCCGCGCCCGGCGAGGGGTGACACGCGGCAGCGCAGAGCGCCCTCGACACGCCGGGGAGCATGGCTGTTCCTGTGCTATTCGCCGAAAGGGTAGGTGTCCGGGATGCCTTCCGCGTGATGTTCGCGTCCAAGCGGAGTCAGCGCCTGTGTCTCGTCGAACCAGACATAGGCATCAAACTGCCGTGGCAGGACCACCTGTGAATAGTGGCTCTGAAGCTCGGTTTCCGGGCGATAGATGACGCCGATGAAGCGTTCCAGCCGGGGGGCCATCAGGCGTCGGCGCAGCGCCTCGTGCCGCCCTTCGCTCAGGTCCAG
>DFLT01000010.1:0-12620 GCA_002375465.1 Alphaproteobacteria bacterium UBA3612
CCGATTGAACGCCGATTGACAAGCAAAAACGCAGAACTGGTTTTTGGACGATTCGCATCGGTCTCTAACCCCGCACTCGTCTCGCGGGCGGCTCCACCGTGTGGCCTTCCGCGTCTCGACCCGCCGGTTGCGATCACATGGCGGAAGGGTGATCCTGACGGCCCGCTGCAATTGGGCGGGAATTTCAACCGTCGCAATCTGCCGTGGGATCGTGCTGAACCGCTTGCACTCGTGCCTCTCTCCTGCAGATCTTAAGAAAGCGGCCAGGCTGCAATCCACCAATCGGAGCAGTCGCGGACACATGAACGAACGTCAGCTTCCGGCCGGGAGTGGCTCGCCGCTGAACGACCGAGATGAGGGCGGCATTGGCCTGGGTAAGTATATGCGGTAAATGGTGGCGATCAGCAAAACGACTTCCCGCAGACGTTTGAGCCCTTATCGCTTCGGCTTTCGCGCGTCCCATTGCTCGAAATGAGGTTTCAGCGCATCGGGAAGCGCATCGTGAAAGGCTTTGTCGAGCCGATAATGCGGCATGATCTGCCAGACCGCGTTGAGGAGGGCGATGCCCTGCTTAAGATCCTTTGGCTTCTTCTGCGAGTTCCGCTCGGGTTTCTCCGCCATCCAAAGCTTTTGCAGCGCAAACCACCGTGGGTCCGGGACCACCATTCGCGCCGCACCGCCGTCCCGAACGCCGACCACGCGGTCGATCGGTCGGCCGTTGAGAAGCCATTCTTGCTCGGGTAAGGGAACGGGCCGAGGCTTGTCACGCGCAACCTGTCCACCAATCCGGCTGGGAGCAGACAAAATCTCCATTTCATAGGCCTTGGAATTGCGCGCCTGGAAAGGACGTTCGGCATTGACCGAATAGGTGGTGTCGACCTCTTTCAGCACCTTCCACAAAGTCGGGCGTTGGTCGTCGGCTTCAATCGCAGTCAGGGCCATGTCGAAGTCCATCGTCTCGCTCGGAGCATCCCGGATGAACCCATTGGCCTCCAACGCATAGGCGAGCAGTGCATTGGTGCCTACAACCATGGCTTGCGTGCCCAGAAAGCGCAGGCGGTCCGCCTCTCTCAGGATATTGCCTGCTTCTGCTGGCAACATCGGAAGGCGCAGCGCTCGGTACAGACTGCCCTGTTCCTTGAGAGCCGCCTGGCTCTGGGAAAGCCGATCCTTCAGCTCCGCCTTTTCCGCCTTGTATTGATCGAATTCAGCCTGCTTTTCGGAGTCCAGCGGTCCTTTGCTTTTCATGTTTCCGAGGCGGTCCGTCACCTCGTAAAGGTATTCGCGGCCCGATATTTCCTTGATGCGCATATTATAGGGCAGATCGTTCAGCACACGAAGGCTGTCCATCCAGACCTGATACGTCTGCTCCAGGTTGACGATCACTCGGGATTGTTCATCTGAAAAGGGCTGGACTGTCATGGGTTACCCCGCAAATACGCCGTACTACGATTATGCAGGGTAAAACCCAGAGATTCAATGGCGATTACGCAATATCGTCAGCAGATATCGGCGAGCTACTCGAGGGGCGTGGTGCCCGGCAAAGTACGAAGCCGCGCGCCCATTCTGATAGTGGTGTCCTTGATTTCAAGCAAAGCCGCCCAGCTTGCCCAGGCCAAAGTCGTGCTCCTCCTTGAGAAGCAGCTCCGCGATAGAGACGAGGCGGTCAGCCCCACCGATGCCAGCCGGGCGCTGGCGAACCGGAACTTGCTGCGCATCGCATAGGCCTCGTCGCCCGCCTCCAGACCCAGACGGGCGCAGAGCGCAGGGACGATGTACGCCTTCTCCCGCGCAATTACGTCGGCACGGCTATTTCAAAGCTCGTTGAGTAAAGCTCGGTTTATGATGAAACACTAGAGATGGCACGCACGACTGCCAACCGCTTTCCAAAAAAAGGAACAGGAGCGGATCGAACGTGGAGCCGCGCTGTGCCCTCGCCCGAGTCGCGAAAATTGGTGCCATTCCATGCTCCGGATTAGCTCGCAAAAGCTGCCATCTGTTCAGACGCTCGCCAGCGACGGCAACTGGGCCGGGCGCAGACCGTCCGGTACTAACTGCATAAACGAGGAAAGCTGCCATTTAACGAATGATTCGAAAGTCCGAACTCTGTCGGAAGAGCTTCGTTTTCTTGGTTTCTCCAAATCGAGCCGACATAACCTATGCGTCATCGCGAGGGCGAACGGCCGTCGGGAGCCAGGGCGAATATAGTTGAGAGCGCTCAGAATCGGTATGCCACAAAAAGCGCCGCTCCCGGTTGCCAGCGGGTTGCGATCACCGGACTGTCTCCGGCGTCGCCCAGCAGATAATCGGCGGACCCGATGGCGGTCGCGGACCAGCGCCTGTCGACAATCCAGCGCACGCCGAGCGAGGCGCCCACCTGGTAAACGCCTGCATCCAAGTCATAAGGCGCGCGGTTACCGCGCAGGACCTGTTCGTCCGATATGCCGAAAAAGGCTTGGTTGAACTTAGCGCTGGCGATTCCGAGGCTGGGGCCGCCGAACAGGAAGACGGATTGGCCGAGCGGGTGGTTGAGAGTGGCACCGAGGTCGAGTGTCGTGCCGCCGCTGCCGCCGAAATCATGCGCCAGCACCGCCCTCGCTGTGACCGAACCCAATTGCTTGGACGCGAAGATGCGGCCCTGCACGGCCGTGCCGATGTCGCCCAGACCGCGCAGGCGGACGGGATCGTCGGATTCGTCGCGATCGCCGCGGAAGAACACCGAAACTCCAGCGGTCAGCCCGGCGGCTTTGTCCTGTACAAGGTTGACCCCGAGGCCCCCGCTGCCGAAAAATATGTGGCCATAGCGCAGGTCGAGCGCGGGGATCGGCAGCACGCGCAGGTCGTCTGCGCCTGGGTAGCGCGGGGAAAGCGCAATGCCCGGACCGATGGCGATGGAGAGTTTTTGCTCGTCTCCATCCTGCGCCGCCGCAGTGGTGGTCGTAAGCGCTAGGATGGCGAGCGTTGCCACCGACAGGGCAGGGCGCGTCATGCTTTCAGCCAAGTGACGGCATTGGATTCTTCGTCCGCATCGAAGGTGCGGATATCGACGGGCATGAATGCGCCGACACCCTTCGCCATCGCCTCCATCCAATCGGGCGCGCCGACGATAGCGTATTTTTCCAGCTTGCCAACCAGATCGGACTTGCCGGAAATCAGCTTCGTGTCCGCCATCAGATCAGGGGCGAAGCCGCCAAAATGGCTGATGCGACCGAGGAGGCGGGTCGCGCCCGCATCGACGATGGCGCGCATGTCGGCGACAGCGGCCTTGGCGTCTTCGGCACTCAGATGCCTGTCAATCTCGAACCCGGCGAGGCGCGGGTCGTCCATCGGAAGGATGCGCCAGGCAGCGTCATGCGGTTTGGCCTCCGTGCCGCACACCCAGGCGAGGGCACGGGCCTGTTCCTTCAGGCGGAAGGTCTCATAATCGATGTTGGGGAAGAACAGGCTCTCGACGCGCGCCGCGCCGCGTACCCAGCTTTTGTCGGTGACGACGGCGACGCGGTTCAGCCGGTCGATCATCGGCCAGAGATCGCTCATGCGGCGGAACTCCGTCCGCACGGCGTCAAGGTCAGGTCGAGGCCGTCCGCCAGCTCGACATAGACGTTGAGCGGCCCCTCTGGCGCGGCGGTGACGCTGTCCAGCATGGCGCGCATGTCGGCGTCGGTAAGCGTGCCCGATATTTTCCAGGCAATGGTATCCGCGGGCGTCGTCTCGATGCGGGTAATCATGAAATTGTCCTCTGGTTCGTTCGTCCGATATCACCCTGCCTAAACCTGTGTTACAATAAATTCAATATACAATGAAAGATATTGACATAAATGAATCATACGGTATGTAGCGGTATCAAATGGGGAAATTTACGATTATGACGCATAGCCTGACGCCTGACGAAAGCGAGTTTATCGAGACGATGGGTGTCGTGTCGGAAGGCGATGGCCTTCCGCGCATTGCGGGGCGCATGTGGGGACTGCTGGTCGTCACGGGCGGAACGCTTTCTAGCGCCGAGATTGCCGAACTGCTGGAGGTGAGCCGTGGTAGCGTCAGTACGAACCTCCGCTTTCTGGAACAGCTCGGCATCGTCAGGCGCATGGCGAAACCGGGCGACCGACAGACCTATTTCACCATCCGCGACAATCCCTATTCGACACTGATGCGCGGACTCAATCAACGCGTCATTGCGAATGCCAATATGGTGCGGCGGACCATGACGAAGATCAGCGATCCCGAGGCCCGCGACCGACTGCAGGACCTGGCGACTTTCTACGAAGTGCTCGACCGCAGCTACACCGCCGCGCTGAAGGACTTCGACGCCTATAACGAACGAGCCGCGAAGGGCTGACATGACACCTATATTTTCTCGCAGCGGGCCTCCCGCCACGGGCGCGGTCGCCCGGAAGACGCCAACGGCGATGCTGCTGGCCCTTGGCCTGCTGTCGGGTTGCGCGACCGGCGCGCCGCCACGCGCCGCCGACATTACGCTACCGGCGGTGTTCACGAAAGAAGCGCTGGGCGGACCGGCCACGGAAACGCTGGGGCAGTTCTGGACGCTATATGACGACCCGCAGCTGGCCGCGCTGACCGAGACGGCACTGCAGCAAGGCTTTAGCGTTCGCGAGGCGCTGGCGCGTCTGGATGAAGCGCGCGCGTTGCGCTCCGTGGCCATTCGTCAATTCGACCCTCAGGGCAGTCTTCAGGCGAATACCGATTATCGCGAAACGCAGGATCTCGATTCCAATGATAACCCGGATGTCATTCCCGGCCTGCCGCCGGGCTTCGACTTCGGAACCGGGTCCAGTGTCGGCGCGACAAAATCGGCGAGCGTGACCCTGCCGGTCAGCTGGGAACTGGACCTGTTCGGACGGCGCGGCGCGGCGCGGCGTCAGGGTGACGCCGATCTGGCCGCCGCTGCGTTCGAGGTCGAGTCCGCGCGAGCCGCCATCGCGGCGGAGGTCGCGCGGTCGCTGTTCCAGGCGCGCGGGTTCGCGGCGCAGCTGGAGGAGGCGGAGCAGACGCTGCGTATTCAGCGCGAGCTGCTGAGAATCCTCTCCATTCGCGCGGAGCGCGGCATCGCCGCGATGTCGGAAGCCGACCGTGTGGCGGGGGACGTAGCGCAGGCCGAGGCACAGGTCGCCGACCTGACCGCCGCCATCACCGCCTCCAAACGTGCCTTGCTGGCCATAGTCGGCACCGCGACGGCAACGCTTGACAGCGTGGCGGTCACCAGCGACCTCGATCTGCCGCCCACCATTCCCGCCACCATGCCGGGCGACCTGCTGGAGCGCCGCCCCGATGTCCGCATCGCTTCCGCGCGCGTCGCCAGCGCCGCGTCCGGCGTGCGTCTTGCCGAACTCGACTTCTTCCCGCGCCTGACGCTCAATCCCGGCGTCGGCCTGTCGGTGCAGCGAGGCAGCTTTGATTCCACCACCAGCTTCTGGTCGCTGGCCGCCGGCTTTGCCGTGCCGATCCTGGACCGGGGGCGCTTGATGGCGCAGCTGCGGGCCGAGGGTGCGCGCGCCGAACAGGCCGTTCTCGCCTATGAGCGTACCGTCCAGACCGCCTTTTCGGAAAGCGATCAGGCGCTCGTCCGCCTCGCCGCCGACCGCCGCCGCGTCGATCTGCTCGATGCCGGCCAGGTGCGCGCACGCCAGGCCTACGACGCCGCGCTGACACGCTATGAGCTTGGCTTCGCCGATCTGCAGGAGGTGCTCGATGCCGAGCGCGCCTGGCGTGCCACGCGTGCCTCGCTCACCACCGCCCGCGTCGACGCGCTGCAGCGCTCCGTTCAGCTTTTTCAGTCCTTGGGTGGCGGCTGGTCCGTCACGCCCCCCGTCTATCTTGCCCGGAACCCTTCATGACCCGCTTTTCCTATTTCGCGCTGCCGCTGGCGGCGCTCGCCCTTTCCGTGTCCGCCTGCGCGGATGATGCGCCAGAAATGACCGCTGCCACCGCCGAAGAGGGTGCGCGCGCCGTCAGCGTCACTGACATCGTGCTGCGGCCCATGGCGGGCAGCTATGCCGCGTCGGGCCTCCTCGTGCCACGTGAAGAGGCCACCGTCGGCTCCGAACTCGCCGGCTACCGCGTCGCCGACGTTTTGTTCGAAGAGGGCGCCTATGTGAAACAGGGCCAGGCGTTGGCGCGGCTCGATCCCGGTCTTTTGCGCGCGAAGATCGCGCAGGCCGAGGCCAATGTCACGCAGGCGCGGGCCCAGGGAACGCAGGCGCGCAGCGAGGCGGCGCGCGTCGACGGCCTTGACGGCACGGGCGTTCTCTCCGACGAGCAGATCCAGAGCCGCCGCAGTTCCGCCGCGAGCGCGGAGGCGGGCGTCGCCGTCGCGCAGGCGCAGCTCAACGACCTGCGCGCGCAGGAGGGCCGCATGGTCATCCGTGCACCGGTATCGGGCCGCATCTTAGAGCGAGCTGTGCGCCCCGGCGATGTCTCCAGCCCCGGCACGCCCATGTTTCGCATCGCGCGCGATGGCCTGATCGAGCTCGATGCCGAGGTTCCGGAGGACGCGCTCGCGCGTATTTCGGAAGGTCAGGAAGCGGTCGTGGCTTTGCCGTCTGGCACGGAGCTGGCGGGCAATGTGCGTCTCGTCTCGCCTCGCGTCGACCCGCAGACGAAACTCGGGCGGGTGCGGGTGAAATTGCCGGCCATCGATGAACTGCGCGCCGGCGGCTATGCCAGCGCCAGCTTCACCAATTCCACGACGCCCATCGCCGCCGTCCCCGAAAAGACCGTGCAGTTCGAGGCGAGCGGACCTTTGCTGACCGTCATCGGCGAAGACAACCGCGCGCGCCGTGTCGAGGTTAGGACCGGTGCCCGCGCCGACGGCTATGTCGCCATAGAGGACGGTCCGCCGGTCGGAACGCGCGTGGCGCTGGGCGGCGGGGCCTTCCTGCTCGACGGCGATCTCGTCGATCCGCAACCCGTCGAACCGCACGAGCCGTCATCCCGCCAGGCCACCGCACGCGCGCAGCCGCAGGACGGGAAATAGATCATGGACCTGAAAATTTCCGCTTGGGCGATCCGCAACCCAATCCCCGTTGCCGTGCTGTTCATCGCGCTGATGATCGCGGGCATCATCGGCTACACGTCTCTGCCGGTAAAGCTTTATCCGGACGTGTCCTTTCCCATCGTGCAGGTCAATGTGACGCTGCCGGGCGCGGCGGCGAGCGAGGTCGAGACGCAGATCACGCGCGAGGTCGAGGCCGCGGTCTCGAATATTGCGGGCGTCGATCACGTGCAATCCACAGTTTCGGAGGGCATTTCTTCCACAACCGTCGAGTTCGAGATCGGCGAGGATGCGCAGAAGGCGACCGACGAGGTGCGGGCCAGCGTCGACCGCGCCAGGAGCAGCCTGCCGCGCGGTATCGAGGAACCGATCGTCGAACGCTTCGACATCGATTCCGCACCCATCGTCACCTATGCCGTCGCCGCCGACGACATGACCGATATCGAACTGAGCTGGTTCGTCGACGACACCATCGCCCGCGAGCTCATCACTGCCGATGGCGTCGCCCAGGTGCAGCGCGTGGGCGGTGTCGACCGCGAAATCAACATCACGCTCGATCCGGGCCGGTTGCAAGCGCTCGGCCTGACCGCGCCGCAGGTAAATGACGCCATTCGCAGCTCCAGCACGGATGTTCCGGGCGGACGTTCCGAAGTGGGCGGGCGCGAACAGACCGTGCGCGTCCTGGGCGCGGCGGACTCCGTTGCGGCGCTCGCCAACCTCACCATCCCCACTGCCACGGGGCGCGAAGTGCGCCTGTCGGACGTCGCCACCGTCGCCAGCGGTGCCGCCGAACGGCGTGGATTCGCCTCGCTGAACGGCAACTCCGTCGTTGGCTTTCAGGTCATGAAGACCAAAGCCGCGTCGGACGTGGCCGTGGCCGATGCCATCGAAGAGGCGACCGCCGAACTGGCCGCCGCGCATCCTGGTGTCGATTTCACCCGTGTTCTGTCAACGGCGACCAGCACGCAGAACAGCTTCACCGCCACGCTACACGCTTTGATCGAGGGCATGGCGCTCGCCGCGCTGGTCGTGTTCCTGTTCCTGCGCGACTGGCGCGCCACAGCGATCGCAGCGGTCGCCATGCCGATTTCCCTAATCCCGACCTTCTTCGCGATGGACCTGATGGGGTTCAGCCTCAACATGATCACGCTGCTGGCTCTGACGCTCGTCATCGGCATTCTGGTCGATGACGCCATTGTGGAAATCGAGAATATCCAGAAACGCGTCGAGAAGGGCGAATCCCCTTATCAGGCATCGCTAGTGGGCGCGGACGAGATCGGCTTGGCCGTCGTCGCCACCACCGCGACCATCGTCGTCGTCTTTCTGCCGGTATCTGTCATGGGCGGTTTCGCAGGCCAGTTTTTCAAGGAATTCGGCTTCACCGTCGCCATTTCGGTGTTGTTCTCGCTGATCGTCGCGCGTCTGCTCACGCCGCTGATGTGCGCCTATTTCATGACGCCAGCGAAGAACCCTCACGAACCGAAGCCGTTCGACGGTTTCTATCGCAAAAGCCTGGACTTCGCCCTCGCCAACCGCCGCATCGCGCTCGCTATCGGCACCGCCATCTTCGTCGGCTCGGTCGCGCTTGTCGCGCTGCTGCCCACCGGCTTCACGCCGCCGCAGGACAATGGCATCGTCGATCTCAGCGTCGAAGGTGCCCCTGGCGCGACGCTCGACGACATGCGCCGCAGCACCGAACGGCTGACCCGTACCCTGGAGGCGCTGCCCGATGTCGAGACCGTCTTCACGCGCGTTGGCTCTGGCAGCGCGGGCGGCGACGTGCGCGCGGGCAATGTTACGGTTCTCCTCAAGGGCGACCGTTCGCAGGACACGCAGGAATTCCAGACCAGCCTAAAGCCCGTTCTCCTGACCGTGCCCGACGTCCGCGTCGGCTTCGCGCAGTCGGGCGGCGGCGGCAGTTCCACCGTGCAGGTCATCCTCTCCAGCGAGAATGCGCGCCTGCTCGCCGATACCGCCGTCGAGGTGGAACGGCAGATGCGCGGTCTTGCAGAGCTCAGCAATGTGCATCAGGTGACGCCGCGCCCCGGCTCCGAACTAATCATCACGCTGAAACCGTCGGAGGCCGCGCGCCTTGGCGTGACGGCGGACGCGGTCGGCTCCATCGCCCGCGTGGCGACGCTGGGTGATGTCGATGCCAACACGGCGAAGTTCAACACCGGGCGGCAGCGCCTGCCCATCCGCGTGCGTCTGCCCGACCAGGCGCGAGCGAGCCTGGACACGATCCGCAGCCTGCGCGTGCCGACAGCGAGCGGCACCTCTGTACCGCTATCCGCCGTCGCCGATATCGCATTCCAGCCCGGCGCGGCGCGTATAGAACGGTTCGATCGCGAACGTCGCGCCACCATCGAGGGTCAGCTGAACGGTATCTCACTGGGCGAGGCCAACGCGGCCATCGACGCGCTGTCCGCCATGCAGAACCTGCCCGAAGGCGTCAGCCAGCCCGCCTATGGTCAGAGCGAAGACATGGACGAACTGTTCGCCAGTTTCGGCGGCGCGATCCTCGCGGGTATCGGCCTCATCTTCAGCGTGCTGATTCTGCTTTTCCGTAGCTTCTTCAAACCGATCACCATTCTTGCGGCACTGCCTCTGTCGCTGGCGGGCGCGTTCATCGGCCTGATCGTAGCGGGCAGCGAGCTGGGCCTGTCGGCGCTGATCGGCCTCCTAATGCTGATGGGCCTCGCGGCGAAAAACTCCATCCTGCTTGTCGAGTTCACCATCGAGCGCGAACGCGAAGGCATGTCGCAATATGACGCCCTGATCGAGGCGTGCCGCCAGCGCGCCCGACCCATTGTCATGACCACGGTCGCGATGGCCGCCGGCATGGTGCCGACGGCGCTGGCCCTAGGCGAGGGCTCGGAATTCCGCGCGCCCATGGCCATCGCCGTTATCGGCGGCCTCATCAGCTCGACACTGCTATCGCTGGTGCTGGTCCCGGTCGTCTATGAACTGGTGGAGGATTTTGAAACCTGGCTAATGCCGAAGCTCGGCAAACTCGTCATCGGCCCGGAAAAAAAAGCGGCGGACACCTCCGCCACCAGTTCCGCAGCGCACCCGGCGGAGTAAATTCATGAACAGGCTATATCTGAGGGCGCTGATGTTCGCTGTTGCAGCGACGCTATTGGTCGCCCTCGTCGCGATCGTGGGTGCAGGATACGTAACGGGCGCGAAGGCTCAGGACCTGTCCGCGCTAACCGGCGACACGGCGGAAGAAACGCCCGCGCCCGAACCCGACCTCTATGACCGCGATACGCCGCGCGGGCTTGTGACGGGCTTTGTCGCGGCGCTCGGCGCGAAGGATTATGAACGTGCCGCCGTCTACCTGGAGGGCGTCACGCTTGAGGAGACTGGCGAAGCGGCGGGCAATGAGGCGCGGCGCCTGCAGATCGCCCTCGACCAAGGCGGCACTCTGATCCCGTTTGCGGGCCTATCAAACGATCCTGCGGGCGATCCCGTCGACAGCCTGCCTCTCGACCGGGAAAAGATCGGCGATTTGAAAATAGGCGGAGATACCGTGCCGCTCCTCGCGCAGCGCGTTGAGACGGAAGACGGCAATATCTGGCAGATTTCCGCCGAGACGCTGGCGGCATTGCCTGCGCTCCCGAAGGAGGAGGCGGAAAGCATCGACGAGCCCGACGAGGGATGGATGTTCGCGGGTGCGCCTTTGCGCGACTGGCTGGTCCTCATTTTCTTCGCGCTCGCCGCCTATGGCGTTATCCAGCTTGTCTTCGCGGCTTTTCTGTTCGTGCTGCGGTGGGTGATCGCCGCGCATGAGGAAAGCCGCACCTACAAGTTTCTCGACGCCGCGCTCGCACCTTTGGCGCTTTACCTCGCCGTCATCGTCTTCTTCACCTTCGCGGGCCAGCTCGAAACCGGCATCGTCGCACGGCAGACCCTGACGCGCTACGCGGGCATCGTCGGGTGGGTCGCCTTTGTCTGGTTTGCTTGGCGCATCATCAACGCGGTTAGCGATCTTTTCGTGCGGCGTATGCAGCGGACGGGCCGCGCCCGCGCGCGCTCCGCCATCGTCTTCGCGCGCCGCTCAGCCAAGATATTGCTGGGCGTGGTCGTGGTCATCGCCATCCTTGATACCGTTGGCGTCGATGTTACCACCGGTATTGCCGCGCTCGGCATTGGCGGTCTGGCTCTGGCGCTGGGCGCGCAGAAGACCATAGAGAATCTGGTCGGCAGCCTGACCGTCATTATCGACCAACCTATCCGTGTCGGCGATTTCTGCGAGATTGGCGGCACCAAGGGTGTCGTTATCGATATCGGCATGCGCTCCACCCGCATCCGCACCAACGAGCGTACCATGGTCACCATCCCGAATGGTCAGTTCGCCGACGAGAAGATTGAGAATTACGCGCTCCGCGACCGCTTCCTGTTTCATCAGACCATTGGGGTCAGCTACGACACCAATGCCGAAACCATGGAGCGCGTCTTGCAGGCGTTGAGGGAAATCCTGCGCGTTTCGGAAACCGTCATCGACGAGGATGCGCGCGTGCGTTTCCACGGCTTTGGCGCGAGTTCGCTCGACATCGAGATCTTCACCTATTTCCGCACGAACGACTATCCGGAATCGCTGGCGATGCAGGAGGAGCTGCTGTTCGCCATCATGCGCAAACTGGCCGAAATGGATGTCGATATCGCTTTCCCGACGCAAACCGTGCATGTTCGGGGGCTGAAGAAGACGGGCTAATGAAGGCAATACCGAATGAAATGCAGCCAGCCTGGCCCGTTGGCGGCGGCCAGGTCGGCGAAATGCTGCGAACAGGCAAGGGGCTTGATGCAGAGGCTGGCGATCCGGCGGACTGGTCGGCGGCCCTGCGGTCATTGATCGGAACGATGCTGGACGCGCCCGGGTCGCATTGCCTCGTCTGATTTGCTCCCGACACGGTTGCTATTGCCTCATCTAAAAATGCTCCCGGAATAAACCAGGAGCAGACGATGAGGAAGATGAGCATGGCGACACGTTTGGAGCTGGTGGCGGCGATCGGAGAGCGATATCGAGCAGCCGATCGGCGGAGCAAGGGACGGGTTCTCGATGAGTTCGTGGCGGTGACCGGATTTCACCGCAAGCATTCGATGCGCTTGTTGCGGGCTCCGCCTGGCGCGAAGGCATCGGGAGCGCGTCCAGAGCGGCGGATATATGACGAAGCGGTGCGCACGGCGCTGGTGGTGTTGTGGGAAGCATCGGACCGACTGTGCGGCAAGCGGCTGCGACCGCTCATCCCGCTCCTGTTGGAGGCGATGGAGCGCCACGGGCATCTGGACCTGGCACCGGCGGTGACCACGAAGCTGACGCGATGAGCGCGGCGACGATCGGCCGGGCGCTGAAGGATGTGAAGGCCGAAAGCCGCCTACCGCGGCGGCGGGGTGTCGCCGGAACCGCGCTCAGGCGCAGCGTACCAATCAGAACATTCGACGACTGGGGTGATCCGGCGCCAGGCCATATCGAAGTCGATCTGGTGTCGCATAGCGGTCCTGTGGCGAAGGGCAGCTTCGCCTGGACATTCGTGCTGACCGGTATCGCGACCGGCTGGACCGAGTGTGCGCCGCTGCTCGTCCGCGAGCAGACGCTGCTGACGGC
>DFLT01000010.1:12872-28970 GCA_002375465.1 Alphaproteobacteria bacterium UBA3612
GAGCAGAAGAACGGATCGGTGGTGCGCCGCCTGGCCGGCTATCGCCGCTTCGAGGGGTTCGAGGCCGTGGCCGCGCTAGCCGATCTTTACGCCGCTGCAAGACTGTTCGTGAACTTCTTCCAGCCTTCGTTCAAGCTCGCCGAGAAGCACCGGGACGGCGCGCATGTCCGCAAGCACTATCACGCACCAGCGACACCTTGTCAGCGGTTGCTGGACGATCCGCGAACCGGAGAAGACACGCGGCATCGGCTGAGCGCGATCTACGAGGCGCTCGATCCGGTCCGGCTGCTACGGAACATCAGGACCGCGCAAGCGCGGCTGGCGACGCTCGCCGACACGACGGTTCCCGTCGCGGTTGGCAAAGACGCCGCTCCTGAGCTCGGCGCATTCCTATCGGGCCTGCGCACGGCTTGGAAGAACGGCGATATCCGCCCCACTGATGCCGACAAGCCGAAAGCGCCACGCGGCCGCCGGCGACCCGATCCGCTGATCGCGGTGACCGGGCAGCTGAAAGGATGGTTCGAGGAAGAACCGTGGCGCTCGGGTCGCGATCTGCTCGACAAGCTGCAGGCCGAGCAGCCGGGAATTTACCCGGATGGCCTGCTGCGAACCGTTCAGCGCCGCCTCAAGATCTGGCGATCCGAGCAGGCCCGCACGCTCGTGTTCACCGGCTCGTCGATCGCGCCCGCAGCCGCTGTCGAGCCGGTCAGGACGGCAGTGGCCGTAGGTTGATGGACGCGGCTCCGCTCCGCCCATTAACCTACAGGGTGGACCGGTTCGACCTGATCCGCGTAAAGGAACATTCTGATGAGGCAACGCCATCACCGTTCGGGAACATGATCTCGTGAGGCAATACGCGCTCGCACCTTGATCGCCGCGCTACAATCGACGCCATGCGCGGGCTCGGTCTCAAAGGCATGGCCGCGTTCGACGAAGCGGTCACCACCGGTGTGCAGCGCCAGCGCACGGCGATGGAGATCCTGACCGATCTGCTGCGCGCCGAAGCCGCTCACCGCCATGCCGCCTCGATCCGCTACCGGATGAGCGCCGCCAAGCTGCCGGTGGTGAAGGATATCGACGCGTTCGTGTTCGACGGCACACCCATCAACGAGGGGCTGGTGCGCTCGCTGCACAGCGGATCGTTCCTGTCGGCCAAGCGCAACATCGTGCTGGTCGGGGGCACCGGCACCGGCAAGGCGCATCTCGCGATCGCCATCATCGCCAGCGTGGTGCGCGCCGGCGCTCGTGGTCGCTACTTTAACACCGTCGATCTGGTCACCCGGCTCGAAGAGGAGACCCGCATCGGCAAGGCCGGGTCGCCAAGTATGACGATCGGCACTCAAAATGGGCGCAGGAACTGCAATCCAGGGCAGGTCACAATAAGACACTCGTCGCCATGGCGAACAAGACCGCGCGTATGGCGTGGGTAATGCTGCGCAGCGGTGAAAGCTACAAAATCGCCTGACCGTGCAGCAACGAGCTGCAGGCTTGGCAAAATTCTCGAATGCGAGGTGAAGACTTGAGGGCGTAACGGCACGGCCCGCCGCTTCACAGCCTGTAAGGAACGATGGCCTTTGAGGCCGCTCATCTTGAAAGGCACTGAACCGCGCGGATTCCCATCATGGCCAGAGGCCAAAGCGCCTCGATCAACAGGCCGGATAGATTCACGCATCCAACGCCGAAGCAGCATCGAAAAACTATCTTGCGCGGGAGGCGTCCATAGATTCGTTCCTTCGTCACTACGACGAAGCCCAAATCATCCTTAAATCACAACCTCAAATCTGTGCCATTGGTGCTGACGGCGGACAATGCAGGCCCATCCCGGGGTCGGTACATAGAACGGACCCAGATATACCCTAAGCGCCAACGGTCCCGCTCGGGTATCTGAAATCACCTGTCTGTCGCACATCGAGTCGGAATGGTCGTCTTCCGTTTGTCATAGCCAGAAGCCGACAGTCCTGGCCTGGGTGGCGTTCGCCGTGGCCGAATGATCTGGGCAGTGATGACCAGGAACGAAAATTACCGAACTCAAGCCGTAGCGATCTGACGATTGCGGATGTGAGGTTGTCGGAGGCGTAGCCGAGCGAAGGAGAGTATGGCACAACAGTCGACGAACGGGGCTGGAAAACCAGGACCTGCCATCGTGCTTCGAGCACGCTCTCGTGACGTGGATCCAGTCCGCGAACTCCCATATGGGCCAGCAGCATTCGCTGCACCAACAGGCCGGACAAATGGCAGCAACCGACCCAACGCCACTTGAATTTTATCGTGCGCTTTAAGGGGCGTCTACAGATGGCAGGTATCGATGCCTCGCTCAAAGACAAGATTCTCCACGTTCCGTAGCGGCAGCGGAAACCGGGCGCACATCATCACGACCAGCCGGATCACCTTCGTAAGGAGTTAATATAACGGAATGGGCTCGGCGGCTTCGCCCGGAATTTGCGGTCCATTCATCCCGCTTATCACCAAATGGCTACACTGCCTCGTCGCTCTGACAATGCCAGCTTTGGCGGTTGGAGCATTTTCCGCGCGGATAGAGTCGCAAGCGATTCCCAAGGCGGATTGATCTACTTCAGCAGGTCGAGTGCGACATCGACGATCATGTCTTCCTGTCCGCCCACCATCTTGCGGCGCCCCACTTCGGTCAGGATCGTGCGCGTATCCAGGCCATGGTCCGCCGCCGCCTTTTCGGCATGGCGCAGGAAGCTGGAATAGACGCCCGCATAGCCAAGCGTCAGCGTCTCGCGGTCGACCCGCACTGGCCGGTCCTGCAACGGGCGCACTAGATCCTCCGCCGCGTCCATCAGCGCGTACAGATCGCAGCCATGTTTCCAGCCATAACGATCGGCGGCGGCGATGAAGACCTCAAGCGGCGCGTTGCCCGCACCCGCCCCCATGCCGGCCAACGACGCATCGACACGGATCGCACCGTTCTGAACCGCAACAATCGAATTGGCGACGCCGAGGGACAGATTGTGATGAGCATGCACCCCGCGCTGGGTCTCGGGCTTCAATACTCGGTCATAGGCCCGTAGCCGAGTGGCATATTCGTCCATGTTCATCGCGCCGCCGCTGTCGGTGACGTAAACGCAATGCGCGCCATAGTCTTCCATCAGCTTCGCCTGTCCGGCCAGCGATTCAGGATCGGTCATATGGCTCATCATCAGGAAGCCGGACACCTCCATGCCTAGGTTGCGCGCTGCTTCGATATGCTGCTTCGACAAGTCCGCCTCGGTGCAATGCGTCGCGATCCGTACCGATCGCACGCCCATTTCATAGGCGTGCCTGAGGTCATGCACTGTCCCGATGCCGGGCAGCAGCAGCGTCGTCAGCGCGCTATGCTCCAGAACCTCCGCGACGGCGCCGATCCAGTCCCAGTCGGTATGCGCGCCGAATCCATAGTTGAACGACGAACCCTGCAGCCCGTCGCCATGCGCGACCTCGATGGCGTCCACTTTCGCGCGGTCCAGTGCCCGAGCGATGTCCTTGACATGTTCGATGCCATATTGGTGTCGGATCGCATGCATGCCGTCGCGCAGCGTAACGTCTTGGATGTAAAGCTTGGTCGTCACCGGATTGAAGGTCATGCTGCGGCTCCCTCATGCATACGGACGGCGATCTTCTCAGCGGTCTTGAGGGCCGCGGAAGTCATGATGTCGAGATTGCCGGCATAGGCGGGCAGGTAATGCGCCGCGCCTTCCACCTCGAGAAATACCGATACCTTCAAGCCGGTGAAATCGGTCCTTCCGGCAACCGCCATTTCGGGAATGTGCAGCGGCATGTTGCCGCCGATCGCCTCGAACTGCACCGCCTGCTTCAGGCGATAGCCCGGGACATAGGCTTGTACTTCGGCCACCATGTCCTCGATGCTCTGGCGGATCGCATCGCGGTCGCCATCGTCACACAGGCAATAGACGGTATCGCGCATGATCAACGGGGGTTCGGCGGGGTTCAGCACGATGATCGCCTTGCCACGGGTCGCTCCGCCGACCGCGACGATCGCCTGGCTGGTTGTCTCGGTGAACTCGTCGATATTCGCGCGCGTGCCCGGCCCTGCGCTCCTGGACGAGATCGAGGCGACGATTTCGCCATAATGCACCTTGGAGACACGATTGACCGCGGCAACGATCGGGATCGTCGCCTGTCCGCCGCACGTCACCATGTTGACGTTCGGGGCGTGGAGGTTGGCGTCGCCGTTGACCGGTGGGATCGTATAGGGGCCGATGGCCGCCGGGGTCAGGTCGACTACGCGCTTGCCATGCTGTTGCAGCACCGCGTCATGATGCTTGTGCGCGCCGGCCGAAGTGGCGTCGAACACGATCTCGATATCGGCAAAGCCCGGCATCTTCACCAAACCATCGACCCCCTCGGCGGTGATCGGCACACCCATGCGTTCGGCACGCGTTAGACCGTCGCTCTCTGGATCGATGCCAACGAACGCAGCCATCTCCAGCCTCTCGGAAAGGCGCATAATCTTGATCATCAAATCGGTACCGATATTGCCCGACCCGATGATCGCTACCTTGGTTTTACCCATCGTGCTTAAACCTTCTCATAGGTAAAACCGACATTGCCGATTCCGGCAATGTGCGCTTGAATCCTGTTGCCGGGCTGCATCGCCACCATTGGCCCCAGCGCGCCCGCCAACAGGACATCGCCCGTCTTGAGCGGCTCGCCGCGTGCTGCCAGAGTCCGCGCCAGCCATGCCGCCGCGTTCAGCGGGTTGCCGAGCGCTGCGGAGCCCACGCCGGTCGAGGCGACCGCGCCGTCGATGACCATTTCCATCGTCGCGCCCTCCAGATCGACGCCGTCGAGAGGCCGGCCCGCGCCAAGCACAAAAAAGGCCGATGACCCGTTGTCCGCCACTGTATCGGCAAATGCGATCTTCCAGTCGGCGATACGACTATCGACAATCTCGATTGCAGGGTGAACCGTGCCGACCGCTGCCGCGACCTGTTCGGGCGTGGTATTGGTGTGAAGAAGGTCGGCGGCGAGCACGAACGCAATCTCCGCCTCCGCCTTGGGCTGGAGGGCGCGGGCGGGATCGAGATTGCCGCCGTCGGCTACCGCCATATCCTCGAACAACACGCCAAAATCAGGCTGATCGACGCCCAGTTGCGCCTGCACCGCCTTGGCGGTGAGGCCAGCCTTGCGGCCGACGATGCGGCGGCCTTGCGCCTCCCAATATCGCGTGTTGATCGTCTGCACGGCGTAGGCGCCGTGCACATCCACCGGTTCGAGCCCATCGCGTAACGGCGGCACCGCACCGCCGGTATAAGCCTCTCGTAACCTGCGCGCGAGTTCGTCATACGTGGGCATGGTCATCACCCCTCCTCATTCGTTGTCGCCGACAATAAGGCTTCTAGCACTTGGCACCAGTGGCGCGCTGCGATAGCTTCTCACGATATGGGAACTGGTACACCGGTCATTCACGCAACGAAGCGAACACTCGCCATGCTGGAGGCGCTGGTATCCGACGGGGGCCGCAACAGCGTCGCAGCTATTGCACGCAATATCGGCATGCCTGTGTCGACGGCGCACCGGCAGGTCGCCACGTTGGTGCAGGAGGCGTATCTGGTCAGCACCCACGGCGGCCGCCACGTTCCCGGCCCTCGCCTGCTGGGCCTGCTGCACCGGCTGGACGAAAAGCAGGTCATCGCGAACATCGCCGCACCTATGCTTGACCGTCTGGCGGGCGAGACAAATTGCATCGTGCAACTCGGCACGTTCGAAAATGATATGGTGACATACCGCGTGAAGACGGGGGCGAACGCTGCCGGCCTGTTCACCCGGGTTGGCATGCAGTTGGAGGCCTATTGTTCGGGCATCGGCAAGGTACTTCTGGCCCATCTCCCGCAGCGGGACCGCGATGCCTATCTCGCCTGCGGTCCGTTCATCGCCCTCACGCCGCAGACGATTGTAGATCCAGCCGCGCTGGATGCAGAGCTGAGCCGCGTCCGACGGGAGGGCTTTGCGGTCGACGATGGCGAGATTACCGACGAACTCGTTTGCGTGGCGGTACCGATATACTGGACCGACGGGCAGGTGCCGGCCGCGATATCGGCCTCACAGGCCAGAAATGCGACCTCGTGTGTTTCCAATGATCATCTGGTGCCCACGCTGATTGCCATCGCCGACCGGATTTCGGCGCAAGCGCCTCGATCCTAGCATGGCCCGGCGGCGCTGAACCGGATACCAGGGTCGGTATAATGCGCGGAGCGCGACGAAATCGGGATTGACGTTGCCATGCCACGCCGTGCTCTTTTTCAGAGCAATCCGGCCGCTGCGTTTCACGGCAGCTCTCTAACTAAAGCCGGCCCAGCTCCTGCCCCCCTCTTGGTGACCGAACGTCGCGAGTATGAGTTTCTTCCGTATTGACGTGGCATGTCACAATGCATAATGCCTCCGGTCGACAGGAGAGAGAATTTTGAACGAATTGCACACTATTGCCCCGCATCGGTCGCATCTTGCGCTTGTTCAGACGGATGAGATTACCGACCCCTCCGGTAAAGCAGGTCGCGTCGCTGTGGAGATGGAGCGCCGTCTGATGCTGGGCGAGTATCAGTTTGGCGAAACGCTTTCGATCGCCCAACTGACACGCCAGTTCGACACGAGTCGTCAGCCCGTCGCGGCCGCAATCGGGCACCTGCGAAGTTCAGGATATGTCGAAGTCATTCCACGGGTCGGTTGCCGTGTGGTGTCTCCGTCACTGACGGAAATCGGCGACTTTTTTGTAGCGTTGGGCAAGCTGGAGGCCGCGGCCGCCGGGTTCGCAGCCCGGCGATACGAGAATGACCAGGCCGATACGCTGGCCGAAATTGCAGATCGTGGCAATGCGATGTGGCTGGAAAGTCAAACAGAGCGCCTGGACTACATCACCAGCCTTTACGACTATCATCGGCAGATCTGGGCTATGGCCAAATCGCCTTTGCTGGAAGGCCGGGTTGCCAGTATGCGCCGCCTTGCCACCTTCTATCTTTGGCAGGGGCAGGCAAAGCTCCTGCCGACAAGTGCACGCCTGTTGAGCGTGGAACGATCGGAAATCGCTCAGTCAATCAGGGCGCGAGACACATATCGCGCGGAAATTCTCATGGAAAAACATGTTGCGCACAAGCCATTCGTGAATGGAATCATGACGAAAACGCCGTGAACTATTCATAACTGAAATATAAGTCCTAATGCGGACAACCAAGGGGAGGGATATTATGAAAATAATTGCAAAAACCATACTTCTGACATCTGTCGCATTCTGCACTCCGGCCTTCGCGCAGTCTTCTGAATCAAAGACCGCGCAGGCGACGACAGCGGATGATACTCCGGCGGCGGCGCAGCAGGAGGGTTTGGAAGACATTGTCGTGACGGCAACCCGCCGTGAAGAGCGTCTTCAGGAAATTCCGGTGGCGGTTACCGCGCTGACGAGCGATGCCATCGAGAGCGCCGGGGTACAAGACGTCCGCAGCCTGACCCAGGTTGTTCCCGGTTTTTTCGGCGGCAAGAATATCGGACTGTTTCTGCCGGTCATTCGCGGCGTCGGCTCGTCCAGCGTTTCCGCAGCCGACGAGGCGAATGTCGCAACCTATATCGACGGCGTGTATCAGCCCGATCCTTATTCGACGTTCGTCGATCTGGCCGAGGTTGAGCGTGTGGAAGTTCTTAGAGGCCCACAGGGGACCGTGTTCGGAAGAAATGCGACCGGCGGACTGATCAACGTCATCACGCCGGATCCCTCGTTCAATTTGCGCGGCAATATCGGCGGCCGCTATGGCCGGTTGAGAAATGATGCCTCCGATGTCGATCTTAAGGCCTATATCACGGGCGGGCTGACCAACACACTGGCGGCTGATCTTTCGGTCGTTTACCGACAGACTGACGACTATATCACCGATCTGGTCCGCGATGGCCATCTGGGCGGTAACCAGATTTTCAATTCGCGCAGCAAGCTGCTCTGGGAGCCAAGCGAAACGGCCCGGTTAGTCCTGACGGCGGAATATGCCGAACAGGATGGCTCGACCAACACGACCCAGCCCTTGAACGGCAACACGGCCGGGCGCCAGTTTTCCGGTGCGGTCCTACCGACCGAAGCGTGGCAATCGTCGGTCGATACGCTGCCCGTGCTAGATTTCAAACGGTTCAACCTGGCGTTGCGCACGCGGTTTGATTTGGGTCCGGTGAATCTTGAAACCACCACCGGCTATATGCATACCCGAACGGTCCAGGTTACGGATTCGGACGCATCAAACATATTCCTCGGCGTGGTATCAGCGGACGAGCCGAATATCAACACAGAGTCCCTCAGCCAGGAAATCCGGTTGCTTTCGACTGCACCGGGCCCATTTCAGTGGCTGGTCGGCCTGTATGGTTTCAGCCTCAATTCAGAGTCTGGACTCCGCATTCTGTCGCGCCCAGGGGGCACCGGGGCTCCGCAAACGTCGACCTCGCTTAACCCATATCTCAAGACCGAATCCTATTCGGGATTTGGGGAAGGCACCTACCAATTCGTTCCGAAGCTCTTCTTGACGCTTGGCGTTCGTTACACTTGGGAAAAGCGAGCATTCGAGCAGGTCTTAAACGGCAACAACCTGTTCGGAGAGGCCAATCGTAGTTTTGACAAGGTAACGTATCGCGGCGCTCTTCGGTATGAATTTGCCGACAGTGCGAACATCTACGCCACATATGGCACCGGATATAAAAGCGGTGTGTACAACTTCACTTCGACCACGCCCACACCGGTGGATCCCGAGACGATCGATGCATATGAAATCGGACTCAAAGTTGATCCATTGTCATGGCTTCGCATGAACATTTCGACCTATTATTATGACTATCAAAATCTGCAGGTCGTAGCCCGAGCGCCGTCCGGAAACACGTTTATTCTCCAAAATGCGGCTTCCGCCGAAATTTACGGGGGCGAGATTGAAATTACCGCAGCAGTAACGCGGCACCTGAAACTTCGCGCGTCGGCTGCATATACACACAGCGAGTACAAGGACTTTCCAAACGCACAGGGCTTTGTCCCGCTTCCAAGCGGCGGAAACTCCTCGGTCTCGGAAGATGCGTCCGGAAACCAGCTCACTCGTTCGCCTGAAAGCTCGCTCAATTTGGGCGCCGTATGGACCAAGGATCTCGCGAACGGCACCTTCGCTGTCGCGGCGAACGCCTATCACAGTTCGAGGGTCTATTTCGACTTTGCGAACCGCTTCTCTCAAGAGCCTTACACGCTGGTGAGCGGGGAGCTTTCGTATACGACTTCCGACGACAATTGGCGTTTCACGCTATGGGCCACCAATTTGACCAATCAGCAGGTTTATCGCGAAATCAGGAATGGGCCGTTGACCACTGATGTGACTTATGAGTCGCCACGGCGCGTAGGCTTGGGCGCATCCTACCGGTTTTAAAGATGATTGTTGGCGGTCCTGAAAGCTGATCGTCATCGCTCTGAAGGGAGTTCTGATGATCAGGTTCAAGGACAAGGTCGCAATTGTGACCGGGGGCGCCGCCGGGATCGGCGCAGCGACGGCGCGAATATTTGCCGAACTCGGGGCGGCAGTGGTGATCGCCGATGTCGATGCGGCGGCGGCCTCAGCCTTGGTCGATGCGCTGAGGCGCGACGGGCTGGACGCGTCATTCGTCCTGACGGACGTGCTTGTCGAAGAGGACATAAAGGCGGCGATCGAACACGCCGTTTCGACCTATGGCGGACTCGACATCCTCCACAACAATGCCGGGATCCCCCGGACGCGGGCGCCCGACGCCGAGGTGTCCGACATGACGGTCGATATGTGGCGGATGACGCTGGACGGTAATCTCACAAGCGTCATGCTTGGGTGCAAATACGCGATCCCGCATATGCGCCGCCGCGGCGGCGGAGCAATCGTCAACACATCGTCCGGCGGAGCACTGGCGGCGACGGTCGATCTCACCGCCTACAGCGCGGCGAAGGCCGGTGTCCATGCACTGACCCGGGAAGTCGCGGTCGCCTATGGCCGCGACAATATTCGGTGCAATGCAGTAGTTCCAGGCGCCGTGCTCACTGCGCGCGGCAGGGCAACCTTGCCGCCTGAAGTCCTGCAGATGTTCGCAGACGAGACGCCGTTGCCTTATCTTGCCGAGCCGGAAGACATCGCCAGCATCGCCGTGTTCCTGGCATCCGATCACGCCAAGATGATTACCGGGCAGGCGATTCTGGCCGATGGCGGAATGCTCAGCAAGCTACCCTATTGGTCCTCGAAACTGCGCGCCGCCCGTGGCGAGGAATTCGATCGCAGCGCGGCTGATATTAGCTAGGCTCGCCCGAGTTCCCCCGCCTCCAGCCCAATGCCTTGAGGCGGGGAGCGTCAGGATCTGGACATCACAGTTCGACGTCCAATGATCCCATCACCTCGGGGCCGTGACCAAACACATCGTTGGTATGATATTGCTGCTGGCTAAACGATTTCGCGCTACCCCAGCCGAGTTCGAGCAGCCAGCCGGAGGGTGTCGAGAAGTAAAAGGTCAACGCTTCGTCGTTCGAGTGCTTACCAAGCTGCAATGCCACGTCGATGCCCTGAGACCGGACAATGTCATGCGCTTTTCCAAGATCGTTCAATTCGGTGTATTCGAGCATCAGGTGATTCAGGCGTTTCGTGCCCGCGATGCCAAATGCGATCGAATGCTGTCGATCGTTACAGTGCATGAACGTCGGTTCGGCACGCCCGACCGGCGTATTGAGGTGATACTGGATGAAACCCTCCAAGCCCAGCAGCTTGTAGAAGCGATGGGATGCGACAGGATCATCTGCATGAATTAGGACATGACCCAGCCCTTCGGACCCGGTCTTGAACTTGCCGTGCATACGGCGTCCAGGATGGAACGGCATGTCCATAGCGATCAATGGGCCGAAAAACAGTTCGACCACGTTCCCACTGGGATCTGTCAGCTTTATCAGGCCCAGCACGCGGCGCTCGACAGCTTCCTCTGCGGTTCCGACGCGGTAGGCAATATCGGCAGCGTCCAGCCGCGCGGCGATGTCGTCCAGCGCGTCCTGATCGGCAACCCGCCACCCCATATAGGCCAGATCGTCATCCCCGCCGACATGCATCACAAAGCGATGATGCCAATAATCCATTCGCAGGTAGAACCTGTCGGGTTCGCCTTCGTCGAACACTTCCAGCCCCGCAATATCTGCGGCGAACCGCCTCCAGGCGTCGCCATCGGAGATGTGAAGCCCGAGATAGCCAAGCTCAGTTACTTTACTCATGGGACATCCTCCAGCAGTTCTCTGAGCAAATCGTCTAGCAGCGTGACATGCCAGCGGCAAGCGGCGGTCTTGGGATTCAATTGTCGCACGGGTCAGGACGAGATCACGGCGTACCGCAAAGTGCAAACAAACGGGGTTGCATGAAACGACTGGTGATTATAGAAAGCCTGACATGTCACACGAAATGCCCGATAACGGGAGAGGTATATGACGACGCTTGATAAAGCCGCGCTTGAAGCACTGATCGAGGAGCGCGAAGCGGAAGGCGTGTTTCGCATCCACCGTACCATGTTTACCGATCCAGAGCTGTTCGAGTTCGAGATGGAGCATGTTTTTGCGGCGGGCTGGGTATATCTTGGCCATGAAAGCCAGCTTCCACAGCCCAACGACTTTGTGACATGCTATATCGGTCAGCAACCGGTCATTCTGTCGAGGCAGGCCGATGGTGGGCTGATGGCGTTTCTCAACGCCTGCCAGCATCGCGGAGCCATGCTTGAAACGCGCGCCAGCGGAAACCAGAAACTGTTCGTCTGTCCCTTCCACAGCTGGAGCTATCGCAATGACGGCAAGCTGATCGGTTGCGGGGACATGGCGCAGGCGGGCTATGGCCCCGGCTTCAGCAAGGCCGAGCTCGGGTTGCAGCCCGTCGCGCGTGTCGAAAATTACCGCGGCTTTGTTTTCGGGTCGCTCAATCACGACATCATGAGCCTGCAGGAATATCTGGGGGGGGCGAAGGCGTTTATCGACCTTGTGGTCGATCAGGATGAAAACGGCCAGATCGACGTGATCCCAGGGCCGCAGATCTACACCTTTGACGGCAACTGGAAGCTACAGGCGGAGAACGGCGTCGATGGATATCACGTTGGATCGATCCACAATAATTACATTCTGACGACCAGTAACCGCCAGCGAATCGCCGCCGGGAACGATGTGGTCAGCGCGGTAGATGTGTCGGGGTTCAACAAGCTCGCGGGGGGCTATTACGCGTTCGAGAATGGTCATGTCGTTCTGTGGAACGAGTTGCCGAACCCGCAGGTTCGCCCCGCCCACGCCTCGCACGAGAAATTCGTGGCCAAGTTCGGCGCGGATCGCGCGCATTGGATGACGAATACCTGGCGGAATCTTTTCATCTTTCCGAACCTGTTGCTGATGGACCAGATGAGCAGTCAGATTCGTTCGTTCCGGCCGCTTGCCGTCGACAAGACCGAAGTAAAGGCATTCGCCTTCGCCCCGCGGGACGAGGCGGTCGATCTGCTTCCCGTGCGCATCCGCCAATATGAGGATTTCTTCAATGCGTCGGGCCTGGCCACGCCGGACGATCTGGCCGCATTCAACGCGACCCAGGCCGGTTTTGCCGCGCGTCACGCGGAGTGGAGCGATGTCTCACGCGGATGGGCGCACATGCGACCGGGCGGCGATGAGCGCGCGGCGAAGCTTGGCTGTGCCCCGAAATATTACGGCACGCATCTTCAGGACGAAGGAATCTTCCTGAACCAGCATCGTCATTGGCGCAGGATGATGATTGACGGCACGCAGCGCGCAGATCTGCTGGAGGCAGCGGAATGAGCGATTCCCGACTCTCCCGGGCCGCCGATCTGGTCCGGTTGGAAGGCTGGTTTCTCGACAACCGGGATTGGGATGCGTGGCTGAACCTGTATGCGCGGACAGCGACTTACTGGTTGCCGTGCTGGCTGGATGAGGACAACTATACCAGTGATCCAAATCGGCAGATGTCGTTGATCTATTATCCAAACCGGAACGGTCTGGAGGATCGTGTGTTCCGGATACGGACGGATCAGTCGCTTGCCTCTCTGCCGCTGCCACGAACCTGCCATATTACGTCGGTGATCACGACCGCATTGGAGGAAGATAATATCGTCGTGCAGTCGAACTGGGTTGTATACAGTTACAAGCTGGGAAAGCAGCATAATTTCTTCGGTCAACAGCGGCACACGTTCGAAACCGATGGCCAGGATCTCAAGATCGTGTCTCGCAAGATAATTCTTGCGAACGATATCATTCCAAACGTCCTGGATATTTACAGTATTTAAGACGGTTGTCGCTGGTGGCGCGCAGGGGGCGGTCGCCATCTTATCATGAATTGACGTGGGGAACGCGACCGTCACCGTGAATCGCTTGGATGCCGGTCACGATGCGCTACACACGGTGTAATGATGTGAGGAGTTTAAATTGATTAATCCAGAAATCGGGAAATCGGTTCATGCGGGCGGTATTCGCACCAACTATATCGAGGCGGGCGAGACTCGAGCCGATGCGTTGATTCTCATTCACGGCTCCGGTCCGGGGGTCACCGCCTTTGCCAACTGGAACGGGGTTATCCCTGCATTCGCCGAACATTATCATGTCTATGCGCCCGACATGGTCGGCTTCGGCTATACCGAATGTCCCGAGGACATCACCGACTTCACGCTCGATTTCTGGGTCGGCCACATCATTGACTTTATGGACGCGCTGGGCGTCGAAAAGGCGCGCCTTGTAGGTAACAGCTATGGCGGCGCGCTCAGCCTCGCGGTCGCCGCGCGACATCCCGACCGGGTCGAGAAATTCGTGCTGATGGGCGCTGCGGGCGTCAAGTTCGAGATGAGCGACGGCCTGCGCGAAGTCTGGGGCTACGAACCCTCGCTCGCCAACATGCGCAAGCTGATGGAAACCTTCGCCTATGATCCGTCGCTGGTGAAGGACGTGATCGTCCAGTCGCGGCACGAGGCGAGCATTCGTCCCGGCAGCCATGAGAATTTCTCGCGCCTGTTCCCCGAACCGCGCCAGGCGAAGCTCGACCGCCTCGCCACGCCGGAGGACGATATCCGCGCAATCACCGCCCCCGCCCTGGTCGTGCATGGGCGTGAGGATGTGATCGTGCCGGTCGAGGTCGCCTATCGCTATTCCGCACTGCTCCAGAACAGCGAACTCCATGTCTTTGGCGAATGCGGTCACTGGACCCAGATCGAGAAACGCGACCGCTTCATCGAGATCGTCCTTGGTTTCCTTGCCGCGTAACATGCATCGCTCATTTGCGGCGTGGCCGCGCCGCGCCGCTGTTGAAGAGGAAAGCCGATGAGTCCTTATCCCGGCCTGATGCAGCAAACCCAGCTGTCGATCATAGACATCCTGCGCTTTGCCGCCACCGCGCACAGCACGCGGGAGATCGTGTCGAAGCTGATCGACGAGCCGCTGTGGCGTTCCGACTATGCCGGCACCTTTGCGCGCACGGCGCAAGCGGCGCACATGCTCGCCGGGCTGGGCATCGTGCCGGGCGACCGGGTTACCTCGCTCGCCTGGAACACGCACCGTCATTTCGAGCTGTTCTATGCCGTGCCCGGCATGGGCGCGGTCCTGCACACCGCCAATCCCCGCCTGCCCGACGAGCATCTTGCCTTCACAATCAATCATGCCGAGAGCCGCGTCCTGCTCTACGACGTGAACCTGGCCGAGATCGTCGAGCGGCTGAAGCCGCAGCTAGCGACCGTTGAACATTTCGTCGCGCTGATCGCGGACGACTATGAAACGTGCATCGCGCCGTATTCGCCGGCGTTCGACTGGCCCGTGCTGGACGAGAATAGCGGCGCGTTCCTGTGCTACACATCGGGCACCACCGGCGATCCGAAAGGCGTACTCTACTCGCATCGTTCGGTCGTTCTCCATGCGCTCGCCGCCGGGCTTCCCGGCGCGCTGAATTTCGACGCGGCGGACGTGATCATGCCGTGCCAGTCGCTCTACCACGCCACCGCCTGGGGGCTGCCGTTCGCCGGCGCGATCAACGGATCGAAATTTGTCTTTCCCGGCGACAAGTTCGACGGCGCAAGCCTTCAAACGTTGATCGAAAGCGAACAGGTGACCTTCTCCGGCGGCGTGCCGACGATCTGGACGATGTATCTCGCTTATCTCGATCAGATGGGCGTGACGCCCGGCAGCCTTCAGCGCGTCATCATTGGGGGTTCGGCCGTACCGCATGCGATGGCGGAGACGTTCGAGCGGCGTTATGGCGTCAAGGTCCGCCAGATCTGGGGCATGACCGAAACCTCGCCGCTCGGCGTCGTGTCCACTCCCACCCCGGCGCTCGAGGCGCTTGGCGGGGAAGAAGCGAGCGAAGTCATCTGGACGCGTCAGGGCCGGATGATGTTCGGTATCCAAATGCGCATCGTCGACGAAGATGGCGCCATCCTTTTGCATGACGGCGAGCAATCCGGCGCGTTGCACGTCCGCGGCCCATGGGTGCTGTCACGCTATTTCCGAAGCGAAGTGCCGGCGACCGATGCGGACGGCTGGTTCGACACCGGGGATATCGCCACTATCGACCGATTCGGGTTCATGCGCATCACCGACCGCAAGAAGGACGTCATCAAATCCGGCGGCGAATGGATTAGTTCCATCGACCTCGAAAATGCCGCTGTCGCCTGTCCAGGAGTGAAGGTTGCCGCCGTGGTCGGAATTCCGCACCCCAAATGGGAAGAGCGGCCGCTCCTTTTGATCGAGGCCCATGACGACGTTGATCTCGACGCGCATATTATCGCTGACTGGCTTTCCGCGCGGGTTACGAAATGGTGGATGCCTGATCGCATCCTATTTGAATCCGTTCCACTTACCGCCACCGGAAAGATCGACAAGAAGACCATTCGCGAAAGATATGCCGATCTACTTCTTTAGGAGACCTGTGCGCGGGTGGGTGCGCGCGGCTGATTTCGAATGTTTCGGCCGCTTGGCCGCTTTGGGCCTACGCAGACTGCCCGCCGGCTCGAAGCAACCCGCAGCAAGCGCCGATCTGGACTTGTAACGGTTTTGCGCCGGTTATCTGAGCGATTAGAGCTCGCATGTAGCGCCACGATCTGGGTGAGAAGCTAGCG
>DFLT01000017.1:0-306504 GCA_002375465.1 Alphaproteobacteria bacterium UBA3612
AGAATGAGGGGTCCCTTTTAGACGCCGATCACCCCGCTACCGGGGTCCCTTATGCCCGCCGGTCCACCCTGAGAGGGCACTGAATGCCGCTCGAAACGCCCTTCTTAAGGGCAAGTCAGAAGAAGAATCGTCGCGCATTGCCAAGTCGTTTGCCAGTTTCTCTGGCGAACCAATGCGCGGAAATCTCGTTCGGATGATGGACGAAGTTGGCATCAACAAGCTGCTTGGCCTGTCCTCGACTGCCTCATTGTGGGATGCAGACAGTCGGCTGGTGCATTTCACCTCTGCTATGCGATACCCCGTGTTTGTCGACGGTCGAAATTGGTCTGGCACGCCCAGCATGGTTCGTACTTCGAAGCTGCGCGAATGGCTGCTGCAATGGACCGGGGCGGAGCTCGCTCTGCTTAAGAACTGTCTCATAGTGCCGCTCGGGCCGAAAGTGGCCGCTGCAATGCACTATCTTGCCGACCAAGATCAGATTGACAGGGGGCTCACCATGGATAGCATGCCGCACCCAAGCGGCGCCAATCAAGAGCGCATCAAATTCTTCATCGGCGACAAGCCCGCAGAGCAGTGCTCGAGCAAGACCAACACTGCTACCCTTACAGCCGCGCGCAACGCGCTCCTCCGTAAGGTCAGCCTAAACAGCTAGGCGACGAAAGAACTGTTAGGAATGCGGCTTAGATAAAACTGCCCCCGTCAGCCGTACTCCGCCTGCCCCCCCAAGACGACAGAACGCCAGGCGACCCATTCCTGTCCCGGCGTTGAGGAGGTGAGAGTTGTCAGCGAATTCGCTCGGCTGGTGCACATTGATTCACGAGGGGTTCCCCTGCTGATATCTTCGCTGCGATGGAGATCCACAGTGGTTAGGCAAGTCGTCCGATGAATCTCATTGCTGCAACACCGTTCGCCAATTGCTGCTTTGTCGGGAAGGAACCCAGAGGCAACCTTGCGGGAGTCTGACATTGAAGCGAAAGGATCTCGACGGGGCAGCAACTTCGAGACTGCATCCGCCTTTTTCGCTGCTCCCTGCCCCTCGAATGCCCACATGACGCCTTCCACGTCGCAATACCGAGAGTTCCAAAGCGGACACTTGGGCTACCCTCGTCATGAGAAACGGGGCGAGTCCTAAGTAGATCGTGGGCGGTCAAGCCGGAGGAGACATCCTATTATTCGCTCCGGCTCGACAAGATCACATTTCGCTCGTGCTCACTTTAAGTTTTTCACGCATCCAGCGAACGAGCTCATCCTCACTATAGCGGACTCGATTACCGACCTTGTAATAGGAGGGCCCAGCCCCCGTCACTCGCGACTTATCTAAAAAGCTTTTCGACATGCCGATCTGAATGGCCGCTTGGTTCGTCGTCATATAGACTGGCCGTTTCAGCTGCTCGCAATTATCCCTCTGGTCCATACACACCTTCCCTTGTTGGTTCGATTGCTCATTTCCACTTCTCCAGTTGGTGATCCGATCCGGAAGAATTTCCGCATCGATGCTCTAAGGATTGTGCAAACTGCAATTCGTCGCAACAAAAAAATGACAGAACGCCACACGTGGGGCATTGCCCCCAAGGATTTCCTTATTGCTTGTTTTGAATGCAGGGAGTGCAAAGGCGGCGGCCTACAATGAAATCTGTGGCGCATGGAAAATCAACGAACCGGTGAGTGGTGAACCACCATCACCGGCCCTCGTTGCGGCCACCAGCTAAAACATTCGAAATCAAGTCTAGCGCAAATTACCCACCGTGCGTACCCGGTGCTTACGGATGCCCACTTGCCAACGCTCCACCAGCAAAAAGTAGTCCATAAGATATTGAAATCATGGTGCACCCGACAGGATTCGAACCTGTGACCTCTGCCTTCGGAGGGCGCGGACGTAAGCCCCGCTTAGGGGGATTGTCGCCGTCTCCCAGCGTTTTAGCCGTGAACAAGCCGTGAATCTCGCTTTGTAGCGAGGACATAACGAGGACAGAATTTGCAGTCATGCGCGCCTCCGGTCGAGCGCGTCTGCCGCACCCCGTTGATGGTCAGGGTGATGGTGGGCGTAAAGCTCGGTCGTGCGGGTGTCAGAGTGCCCCAGCATCCCGCCAATCTCGAACAGCGGAACGCCGCGCTGCGCCATCCACGTCCCGCAGGTATGCCGTAGGGTGTGGGGCGTCACGTCGGTGAACCCTGCCCGTCCCGCTGCAGCCTCAAACGCGCGCTTAATGTCTTTCACGCGCTTGCCGTTGATATGGACGACCGGGCCGATATCGCTGCCGCGCCACTTGGCGAGCGTCAGGAAAGTGTGGAGACGACGCGGGATCCGAACGACGCCCTTGCGCTTGCCGGTGCGGATTTCGCCGGGGGTGCGGAAGTCGATACGCCCCCGCTCCAGGTCCACCTGCGACCAGGTCAGGGACAGAATGGCACCCTTCCTCGCGCCCGTATAAAGCCCAATCAGGATAAACAGCGGCAGATAAAGCCGCACGTCCGAACGTCCGCTGCGGGCAGCACGGAGCAGCTTCGCGGCCTCGCGCTCTGTCAGCCATCTATCCTTGCCGTCGGGAGCGTCGGGGAGCCATACATGCGGCGCACGGGTCAGGCGCCCTTCCCTCAGCGCATAATTGACCGCTGCGCGCAGTGTGGTCAGTTCGCGCCGCACGGTGCCGGTAGCGCGCTGTCTGCTGCGCATATAGGCCCGGCAGGTGCTTTCAGTGATGGTGTCGATCGCGCCGGTCCAGAATGGTATCAGCGCATCCATGGCGTAGCCGATCCGCTCCGGCGCGGCGGTTCCGGGGGCTTTCTCCAGCCCGTACAATTCTAGGGCCTCGCTGATTGAAAATTGGGCCGGATCACGCGGCCCGCCTGTTCGGTCTGCCCGCCGTCGTTCGGCGAGGAAATCCGCGTAGAACGCTTGAGCCTCTGTGCTATCGCCAGTGCCGGTGCTGCGTTCGCGGGTGACGCCGAACTCGCTCCAGACGACATAGAACTTGCCGCGCTTCGGAAGGAATTTGAGGCGCGGTCCTGGGTTTGGTCGGGGCATTGTCCCACCTTTCTGGATTCGATGAAATCAGCCACGTCCGCAGGATCGAACAGCCAGGGCTTGCCGAGCCGCACCGCTCGCAAACCGTTCGCCCGCATCGTGGCGAGGGTACGGGGCGACGGTAGGCCGAAGTCGTCGGCAATCTGCTGTGCGGTGCGAAGCGGGGTCATTTCGCGAACCTATTCGCCCGCCTCGGCGGTCGTTACGGCGCTATCGCGAATCCGCGCTAAGACCTGCCGAGCGATACCCCCGACAGGGACGATGAGCATCACCGAATCGGCGACTTCCCCCTCTTCAAGAGTAATAATTTGCGTTTCCCCGGTGTCGGGATCTCGCTTGATAGTGTGGTGTGAGTCAGTTCTTTTAGTATAGAAATAGGGTGACGTGCCTGCGGCTATCGAAGAAATGTCGGAATCCAGCATCGGCAGATAATCTTGGAACGAAAGTTCTGCTAAAAGAATGCCTGTGCTTGGTTCGATGCGGAATGTCTTTGCGAGTCGATTCGTTAGAGCGATGTGCATCACTTGGCGAAAGCTGAACATCCGCTTTCGGCCTATCTTCTGAGGCGTCAGGCGATCCCATCGGACGTAGTTTTCCAGCGTCGTCGTGTCTGATCCGGCGAAGGCAGCTGCGTCCGCGAAATCGAACAGCGGCGCCTCGATGTCCATGTTCTCTAAAATCATAGCAAGCTCCGTAAATCTGCAGAACATGTATCTCAGCAGATTTACGGAAGCAAGCTTTATTTGCAGACCTACGGAATTAATTTTTCGAGCCTGCCGCCAGCCTTTTTACATCCGCCAGCAAAGCAGCCTTCGCTTCCTCGCTGATGTCGCAATGCGGCTCGAGCGCTATTTCCATTTTAAGGGCAAAGGCAGTCAGGTCAGGGGCGGGCGTGTCGTACAGCGCTTGCTCACTCTCGAGCAATTCTCTGACCGCCTGCTTTTGATCCTCTTTCAGTTTCAGCTTGCCGGTGGATCGCTCGAGTTCGTCCTCTTCGCGCTTCCACTGCGCCACCCGCTCGTCGTAGCCGTCCACTTCATCCTGATTCTTAGCGGTGTAGGGAATGTGCACCTCGCCATCGATGATCTGGAAATCGAAGCGCTCCTGTGGGCGTTCTGGCCTGGGTTGACGGGCGGCATAGAAAGCTTCCTCGGCAGCCTCCAGTTTATCCCAGATGCGATCATGGTGCTGATTGGCCTCACGATAGGCAGCAAGCGCCTTATCCCACTGCACGCGGCTCGAAGGCGCCGCAGAGGCCGTCTGAGCGAACAGGGGGCTTACAACGGCTGCGGTGGTGCCAACGATAGCGGCACGACGTGTAAGGGCGGTCATTGGGCGCGCCCCCGGTGCAGGGATCGGTAGTAGGCAAGGCGTTCCGCATGCTCGTTCATGGGACCGGAAGACTGATCGATCCCGTATTTGGGGGCATAGAGCGTCTCCTCCGGTCCGATCTTTATGTCGAAGCTGTCTTCGTCGTATGGCAGGCCGGAATGGTCGTCCTCTTCACAGTCTTCAGGGTCACCAGGCTTGCCGTCATATCCGGCTTTCTGGTCATCGACGCCCAGGTCGCTGTCGGCATAGAGGCAGCCGGGGCCGTCGCCGTGCGGCGAGTAATCGCCGAAATCGTCTTCAGCGCCGGTGTCCTCCAGGTCGGTGTCGCCGTCGGCAGCGTCGAGCGTGTCAATCAGTTGCTCGATCATGTCCTCCAGTGCATCACGTCGGGCATAGGTCATGCCTGAGGAGTGGAATGCGGGGGGAAGGGGTATGCGCGCAGCGGGCGCAGCTGTAGTGTGTGCGGTAGCCATGATTGTCTCCAGGCGAGCAGTTATGGTTAGGGCGGTTTGAGAGGGCCTAATCTCTCTTGCCGCCCGCACTTTATGGCGCTAATAAAGTGTCATGTCAACTCTTCCTAGCGCTAAAAAGAAAATTGGCCGCCCCCCGGTAGATTCCGAGGCAGTAAACGTCCGGCTGAAGCGCGGGCAACTCGACGCGCTTGATAAATGGCGCAAAGCTCAAGGCGATGATCCCAGCCGACCTGAAGCTATCAGGCGGCTGGTGGAGTTGGGGATGAAGGACTGCGCCTAGATTGATTTCGCCCTTCTAAACTGCGAACACTGTTCGCGGTTTCTAGTGCCTCCCAAATCTCTTTCCGCCGCGCCAAATGCTCCGCCCGCTGTGCGGGGGAAAGTTCGGCGCGCACCATCCATCACCCGCAGAGTTTGGGGCCGCGCCGTCAATCGGATGTAGTTAGATGCCGCGAATTCAAAAGTGTGGTATATTAAGAGGGCGACTCGGTAACGGGCTCTTACCTGTTCCCGGGAACACTAGGGCCGACTCCTACACCCGTTGGCCCTAGTTCGCACTCCACGCCCATCACCCCGTCCCGCGCCCAGGACCGCCACCCAGAGTAGGACGCCGCGCTGTCCGTAGAGCCATGCCAGCGCCCCCGCGCATTATGTCGGGCGCTGCAGCCTGAACCACCTGCACCGCGCCGCCGATGACTTCTGCGCGCAATAGGTCGCTGTCCAGGTAGAGCCGCACTTCGCCACCGCCACCACCGCTTCGCTGCTGCGCAGACGTGCTTATGTCGACGCGCTCACCCTTCGTGGCACGAAATGCGACGATGTTCTTGTCGACGCCGCCGCGCCCGCCAACATTGAACGAGCCGCCGTTCTTGAAGCCCATCAGGTCGTTTGCGGACACAGTGCCGAAGTCGATCTTCTTGCTACCGAATATGGACCCGCCAAGGCTGACAATATCCAGAACGCCGCTCAGGATGCCGCCCAGGTTGCCGCTTTTAATGCTGCTCGCCAGCCCCTGAATGGCGCTGGAAGCCCGGTCGGCCATGTCTTCGAATGAGGATGCCACATTATCATTTGCGGCGACCGCAGGATTGACCATACCCGTCTTGAGGCGTCCAAACTGTTCAATGACGATATCGACCATATCCGGCACATAGGAATGGAACGCGACCTTATCGGCCATGTCATAGAAGGCATCGCGAACGCCAGTGATGAAGCCCTTCACCTTGTCGAAGATCTTGCCCAGCTTGTCATGGATCCAGGTTTTGACGGTGTTGTAGAGCCGCTTCACAATCGGGCCGATTTCATCCCAATTGTACCAGATGGCGACGGCAGCGCTCACCGCCAGGATGATAAGCCCGAGCGGCCCGGTTGAGGCGATCAGCCCCATTATGGTCCTGCCGATAACCGCCAGCGCCGGAAGCAGCTTTGCTTTCATCAGCAGCACCGCAGGCGCAATCTTCGCTATCCCGGCGATCAGAGCGCCAATGGTGCCGATGATTGGCCCCAGCACTGCCCCAGCCGCCGCTACGCCCAGAAACGCATTCTGCGCCCCGCTAGGCAGCTTCGCGAACCAGTCTATGGCATCGGCTATCTTCTCGATGACGGGCGTGATGGCGGGCAACAGCTTCGTGCCGACCACCACGTTTAATTCTTCGAACGCCGCCGCCATGCGCTTCGCCTGATTGGCGCTGGAACCGCCTGTCCTGATCAAGTCGCCCTGAGCATCACCAAGCTGCGCCGTTATCTCTGCCGCGCGGGCCACAACCTTATCCTGTTCCGACAGCTTGCCAGTCGCATCACCCAGGCCCATGGCCAGCGCCCGCGCCTCGATCTTCGCCTCACTCAATAGGACGCCGACCGAACGCAGCGGTTCGCTTTCACCGACAAGGCCCGAAAGAATTTTCTGCAACGCCACGTCATTTGATAGGTTCTTCATGCTGGCGAGGTCTTGGGACAGGACCGTCATTTCTTTCGCCATCTCGGCAGCTTCGCCGCGACCCATCACGCCTTTGAAAATATCCTGAAATGCCAGCGCCTGCGCCTGTAATTCCTGCGTCGACCGGCCCATGGCGTTGCCGGTTTCCTCCGCCCATTTTCGGACACTACCGGACATTTTGCCGAACGACACGTCGAAGGCCGAATTTAATTCCTCAACATCGCTGGCGACCTTGGCCGCGTTGGCCGCGAATCCAGCCAGCGGGAGCGACATAGTAAGGGACATGCGCTTGCCGACGCCCGCCATCTTGTTGCCCATCGCCTGAAATTTCTTTGAACTCTTGGCGGCGCGTTTAGCGTTCGCGTCGAGTCCATCCTCGAACGATGCGCTATCCAGGCCAAGGGTGACGCGCAGAGCGCCTATAAGGCTACTCGCCATCGCGTAGAGCCTCCATCGCCTGATTTGCCGCCTCGGTGCCAAGCGCCTGCTGTGTGATTGCCCAGCCCGCCGCCATGAATGCCTGCCCGATATCTATGCGCGGGATGCCCTGGCGTTCGGCTTCCTTCACCAGATTTGCGGCGGCGCGCTCCATACGTTTTGCTGATCGTTCAGGGGTCATGCTGCGCTCCAAAAGTGTGAGAGAAACCCCGGCGACAGCCTGCGGTGCAGGGGGATCCTGCCGCCGGGGAAGCGCGCGCTAGTTGGAGGCCGTGCGCGCGCTATTCGGTTATTCGACGTTGCCGAAGTCCCCGTATGCGAGCGCGTCACCGTTCTTCACGGCGAGCGCCAGGCGTTCCTCCGCGCGGATGGTCACCATGTTGCGCTTGAAGTTGTCGCCGTCCTCAGTGGAAACCTGCACACGAATCTCGTGCCGATCCCAAAGGGTGGCAGCCGCCGCAAAATCACCAACCAGGAATTTATCGACGGTCATCGCCTTCGTCGCGATCACCGGCAGGCCGAACAGCCGCGGTTCGACATTCGCGCCGGGATCGCCAAGGATGTATTTACCATCAGCATCTTTCAGCAGGCGCATACGCATCCAGTCGGAGGGATGAACGGCGATGCCGTTAGGGACTCGGTCGGCGAGCGCCACCTGCAGCATCGCAGTGCCCAGAGTATCGAGCATCGAGGGCGACGCAAGGCCGAGCGGATCCGCATAGGCCGTCGCATTGGGGATCAGGCCGCTAAGGTTTGCGCCCGTGCCATCGCCAAGCAATAGCTGCAGGTCCTCCTCAAGCTCTAGGCCGTAGCGCAGTTCGGTGTCGATGATCGACATAAGCTGCGGTGCATCCTCAAGCACCTGAACAGATCCCATCGTCCAGTGCGCAATGGTTCGAACAGGCGTGGTCGCCAATTCCCAGGCATAGTTGGATTCGGCCTTCAGGGTGCCTTCAGCAGCCGGCGCAGCGTTGTTGTCGCGCGTGGTCTGGTTCACATGCTCAACGCTGCCGCTGTTCGTGTTCAGAACGGTAAGTAGCGACCGAACGCGCGGCTGGCGTCCCGGCAGGCTGTTCACATTCGGATCGCGTTCAGCGCGAACATGGGCACCGCCGCTATCGCCCAGCGACGTGATAGCTTTCACGTCCATACGGAACGTGCCTGGCGCGCTAGATACACGCGCCTTGAACTCCCCGAAGCCACTGTCGTCAACGAACTGTTCGCCCCATGATGCCGGTGCGCTACTCACACTGCCGCGACGCGCCATCTTCTGCTCAAGCTCGATGATGATGGCCATGGCTTCCTGGGTCTTCTGGTCGAGGTCGCCCAGCTTCAGCTCAACGGCGTCGGCGTGCTTCTTTAAAATATCTTCAATCTGCATGGTTTTAACTCCTGCCCATTGCCGCAATGCGCGCGGCGGATTTCTCGAGAATGTTGATTAGGTTTGCGTCCGCTTCGGCTTCGTCCGCGCTGTCATTGATTGCTGCCCAGGCAGCTCCTGCCGCCGCTTTCGCCCTCCGGCCGGACATGCCGCCGCCGTCGCGCAACAGGTCCGCAATGTCGGAGGGACCAGTGATCGCTTTCACGCTCGTCACACGCGCACGATCATTCATCGGGACCGCCACCAGCGACGCTTCGAATAGCTGCACGTCGTGAAGCTCGCGGGCCTTGCCGGAGTAGCCATCGCGGCGGACCGTGTAGCCCACTGAGAGGCCGGTTAGTGCGCCATCCTTGGCAAGCGCATAGGCTTCGTCGGCATCGCGGACGCCACGTGTCAGCTTGCCCTTGGCGTGAAGACCGTCAGACGTTTCCGCCATCTCGTGCCAGCGACCGATAGGCCGATCCTGCTTGTGATGCAGGAGCATCGGCACGGACGTGCCAATCGCCGACTTGAAAGCGCCCGGCATGATCCGGTCACCGCCATGATCGACGTTTCCGAAAGCCGCAATCAGGCCCTCGATGTGCCCACCTTCGGACAACTCTTTAATTTCTAAGGAAAAGTCGCTGCGCTCAATCATGTCCACAAACCTCGACGGTACGCCCCAAGGGGTCGTTTCTCATTTCCGTCGCCGGTTCGCAGCAGCTGCGCCTCGCGAGGTCCGTCTGCGCGGTAGCCGCGTTTAGGACACCTCCGCTCCTGCACGATTTCGCCGGGAAAGTCAATGTGTTTTCCCCTGGTCATCTGCGACGATGCAGTAGTTCGCGCCGAACCATTGCCGCGCTGCGTCGATCCCGCTTGTCTCGAGGATCAGCCGGTAGGTCGCCGTCGCCACACCTGCGGTCAGACAGGGGAACGGCACCCCCTCCAGGAGTAGGCGGGCGAACATCTCGCTAGCTTCGGTTTCAACCAGAGCGGCAAGCTCGATTTCATGGGGCTTCGGGCGGATGCCATTGCCTGGGGTAGGGATCATTTTACGTCTCCAAAGTTGCTTACGGGGTCGTCAATCGGCCAGCCGTCGCTGCCGATAAATGGACGGGGTTTGCCGCCGTGCTCGATGCGCTGCTTGTCGCCGGAATGGCAGGACTGGCACAGCGACTGGAAAGGGCCGTTCCAGAAAACGTGATCATCGCCACGGTGCGGGTTCACATGGTCGCACACCTTCGCCAGCACGACCTTTCCGCGCGCCTCGCAGAAGGCGCAGATCGGGTTTGCGTTGAGGTGCGAGCGGCGCAGCTTGCGCCAGCGGGCGGTTCGATAACGGGGATCGGACATAGGTTTCTCCTGTTGAGCCTCGCGCGCGCGCCCGCGCGTGAGCAATGTTACGGTTTATGCTTTGCGTGCTGGGGGCCGGTCTTGGGCCGGAAGGGGCGTGAACATTCAGGCTCCCCCACCGCCGGTCAGTTTTTCCTGACTTAGCGATAAAGATCGCCTCCACACCGGTCATGGCTGCGATGCGAGTGGGAACAATCATTCTCCCCCCTCCGGTTCATCCGGTGCAGGGAAGATCGGACGGCGCATGGTGCGCCCCTCTTCCGGTTCATCATCGGGCGCGGCGACCCCACGGGGCGCGCCCGTTATATACGTAGTATATATAGAGTGTGTGGTGCCCTGTTGTGCATCGGAGTTGTCGGCGTTGTGCGGCCGTGTTGTGCGGGCGTTGTGCGGAGCGTTGTGCGACCCTTCCTCCACCTCCCGAATGACGTAAGCTGTTCGTCCACTTTTCTTGTTTTCGATGGGTACTGAGGCGATCCGTCCGGCAGTGAACAGGCGTTCCATTGCAGCTTTGAGAGTGCGCTTTTTGAACCCCTTTGCTTCCGGCATTCCCTCGAATTGCGAGGGGGCATAATTAGGGCCTGGGGACGATCCGACAGTCCGACCTTCCTGCGCGTTACGGGTCCGCAAACAGGCAAGAAAAGCTTCATTCTCAGCCCCAGCCGCAACATGCTCAACGATGGTATCCCGCACGTTCGCGGGCAGGTCTTCATCCCTGAGAAACGCGCCGCGATACCAGCGGAAGGATAGGCTTTCGCCATTGCGGCCATAGTTCGCCTTGGCCACGGATAGTGTGCGCAAGTCGGGATCGGCTGCAAAGCCATCGCCGTCCTTCGGTATCTCCATAAAGAGGCGGGAGCGCACCTGGTTCTCGAACGCAGTGGATCCAGAGAATTGTTCGCCTGCCTTGTTGGGATGGCCCAGCAACAGCACTGAGCCGTCGATCTCCAGTGCAAGGCGATTGAGCAGCGACATGAAGCCCGCAACCGCACTGCGGCTGATTTCATCGGACAGTAGGTGTGCAACGTTATCTAGCACGATGAACGCGCCGGGATGGCCTGCAACGGCTGCCTGGATGCGTTCGAACAGCGGTGCCACGTGTAGCGTCCGTTTGTCGTCGAATGTCGCTAGCTGCGTGTCTGTTTCGCCGCAGAGGCTTACTAGGTGCAGCTTTCCGCCAAGACGCTCCAGAGGAATGCCCAGGCCGCTGCAAATCGCTTTCTGGCGGCGGTGCAGCTCGTCCGCGTCATCCTCGCAGGTGATGTAGAACGTGGGCCGCGGGATAACGTCGATACCCATAAACGGGGTTGCCCAGGCGATGCAGGTGGCCAGTTGCTGTGTGACAAGCGATTTGCCCGCCGATCCCGCACCGGTCAGCAATGTGGCCTGCCGAAGCGGAATAAAGCCCTCCAGCGCCCATTCGCGTTCGGGTGCGTCTATCCCGTGCCATTCGGCGGGGTTGATGACAGGAAGAGGCTGTAGCGCCTTCTCGTCATTATGTGGCGCTGCATAGGGCGGGAAATATTCTTCCCTGCCACGGGTCAATACACTGGTCATTCCGCACCGCCGATCATGTCGTTCCAGTCCGCGCCGCGCGGGTCAGGATATCGGATAGAGACTTCGCGTCCCGCACCGCTCCAGCGCCGCGCACATGTCCGTGCAGCGTCCAATCCTGCGTCGTCGTGGTCAGCCCATATCGACAGGTATTCGATGCCGCCGAGGACCGGGAACGTGCTGATGCCGCCAGCGCTACCCAGCGCCCACACGGGCCGGAATTCGTCGCGCATGACGCTCAGCCCGTTTTCGATACCTTCGGTGATGCCCAAGCCGGTCGTCACGTCTGCGCTGTCTGAAAGCATGATTGCCCCGACGACGCCGCGAAACTTCCGGCCGATCTTGCGGGCGTTCTGATCGAGCGCGGTAATGTGTACGCCGCACGGCTCACACGTCACGGGATTGCGCATCAGCGCCACCATGGCCGGGGAACGTCCGGTCTCCCACGGGGCGGCCATATGGTAGCGCAAGACGCGTTCAGGCTCATCTTGAGGGAGGATGCAATCCCGGCTCGCCAGATATGCTTCTACGGGCGTCTGGCGGGGATCCTCGCTGCACCGCCATATGTGCATGGCAGTCCGAATGCGGGCGCGGTCGTCCCTCTCGTTAGAAACTTCCGGTTTAGGAGAGGGCCGCCGGGGTGCGTCGCGCTTACACGGCTCTGCTCCTAGATAGGCCAGCGCGTCCCGAGTCCCGCAGCGCAGTTCACGCTTTACCAGGGCGAGAACGCCCCCACCTTCTCCCGCCTCGTAGTCTGCCCAAACGCCCTTTTGCAGGTCGATCTTTAGCGACCCGTTCCTGCCAAATCGGAGCACATCGCGCGTTGATAATTTCCGGTTAGGTTCCCCCAGCAGCGCACGGGCAACCGGCTCCATCGTCGCCACGAAGTCGATGTTCGTCATCCGGCGTCTCCCGGATCGAACGCGCACCGTTCAGCCTTCGCCAGCGATGCGCCGACGAACAGCGCATGTTTGCGCAAGGTCTGATTGTGCGGGGTGATGGTGACGTTGCCATGTGCATCGACGATTTCGACGCGCCACAAGCTGCCGTTCGGCACCAGTCGGACAGTGCGGGGGCCGGTCATGACCGCTTCCACCCAAGGCGCAGAATCTCGCGCCCGCTAGGAGCGTAACGAGGACATAACGAGGACAGATCGGATTTTTGAGGGCCAGAAATGGTGCACCCGACAGGATTCGAACCTGTGACCTCTGCCTTCGGAGGGCAGCGCTCTATCCAGCTGAGCTACGGGTGCTGTGGGTGGGGCATTAGCAAAGCGCAGGCGGGGCCGCCAGTCGGTAATCGCGCTGCTGGGGCAGGTGCTTCTGGGTGTGGGCCCGTGCGTCGTCTTAGGCGGCGATCATTCTTCTTCGTCGGCGTCAGCGGTGGTGGTGGCGTCTGGGGCGGGGGTCATTTTGCGGAACTGGCCCAGACCGCGGGAGGCGCCGGGCATATTGCCGCCACCCTGCCTGACGACGCGGATTATATCGGTGGAGCAAATCTGACTGAGTGACGTCGTGTAGCTGAAACTTTCCTCGAACCCCAGGCCGGGGCATCTGTTCGGCAGTTCGTTGCGCCAGATCTCGCCGCCGGCCATTTCGAAGTCGATGACATAGTCAGAAAGGACATGGGTTCGCCGCACGCGCTGGATCGCGACACAATTTTCGGGCGCGGCGTCGGCGACCGGGACGAGGGCATCCAGCGGCTGTTCCGCGCGGGGATCCGCGCACGAGGAGACAGATAGACCCGCGAGCGGGAGAAGGGCGAAAAGGGCAATTCTGGACATATCGGCGGCACCCCAGGGCGGCGACCGCACCGCGCCCCGTCCAAACTCCGACAGGGCGCGATGGGTACTGATACGCAACACGTCACGCAAGTGACTCGCTTTGTCTTATGCACCCGGGCGTGAATAGTCACTGAACACAGATCAGGATTCCATGTTTTTTGCGTCAAAAGCACAGATATCGACGACCGGACACCGATAACATTCCGGTTTTCGTGCCTTGCACAGGTGTCGACCGTGCAGAATGAGCCAATGGTGCGCGCCCAGCAGATAATCCTGCGGTACAACTTGCATCAGCCTGGTTTCCACCGCCTCAACCGTTTTTCCGGGTGCGAGGCCCGTGCGGTTGGCGACGCGAAATACATGCGTGTCGACCGCCAGCGTCGCCTCTCCGAACGCTTCATTCAGAACCACATTGGCGGTTTTTCGACCGACGCCGGGCAATGCCTGCAGCTCTGCGCGGGTGCGCGGGACCAGGCCGTCATGTTCGGCCAGCAGGATTTCAGACAAAGCGATGACGTTCTTCGCCTTTGAATTATAGAGGCCGATGGTGCGAATATGCCGTTTCAGCCCCTCCTCTCCCAAGGCGACCATGGCGGCGGGGTCCTGCACCTCTGCGAACAGATTGGCGGTCGCGCGATTGACGCCGGCATCGGTCGCCTGCGCAGACAGCACGACCGCAACCAGCAGCGTATAGTCGTTGACGAAGTCGAGTTCGGTCTTCGGATCCGGGCGCTCCGCGGCCAGTGCGGCGAAAAAAGTGCGGACATCCTGCGGCTTCATGCCGCCGGGCCTTATCGCCTGCGCGGCGGCGATGTAAGATGCAGCCGCCATGACCGCCACGCTGGACCTTATTCTGCGCCCGCCGCCGCCGCTGAATTATCGGCAGGCGCTGATCGTGCTGGGCGTCACCGCGCTGGTAATGGCGATTGCGGCGGCAAGGTTCTGGTTCCTGGGCGCATGGATGATCCTGCCCTTTCTGATCATCGACCTGTCGCTGCTGATATGGGCATTTCACGCCAGCGCGCGCGGGTCGAAGGCGTTCGAACGCATCTGCCTGTCGGAACGCGAGATCCGCGTGGAGCGCGTCGGTGCCGGCGGAAACAGCCAAAGCTACACCCTGCCGCGCCAATGGACGCGCGTGGAGCTGGAGCGGCCCAGCCCGCCGGTCAGCCGCCTGTGGCTGACGCATCGTGACAGGCGCCTGCTGATCGGCCACCACCTGAATTTGCGCGAGCGGGCGGAGGTGTACCGCGAATTGCGACGGGCACTCGGCTAGGCGAAGCGCCGCACGCGAATCGCGTGGGCGGATGCGCGTCTGCGCACAGCGGTGGATGCGCGTCGGCGCGCAGCGGTGGATGCGCGTTGGCGCGCAAGGAGGGCTGAGCGAGCGTCGCGGAACTTTCGGGAGCTTTCGCCGGGCGTGGATTTGTGGTGATAGCGCGGCATGACCGCCGCCGCCGATCAATTGCAACGCACACGCCGCGCCTGGGCCCTGCCGGGGTCCGGTCGCGACCGCCTTGTCGCACTCGGAAAGCGCGGTTTTCCGGTCGCGGCCGCGGTGATCCTGGCGATCGGCCTGATCTGGCCCATGACGCAGGACCGCGAATTCTCATTCGTCCTGTCAAAAGACCGCGTCGACATGGCAGGTGACCGAATGCGGCTGGGCGGTGCGCTGTACCGGGGGGAGGATTCTTTTGGCCGGCCCTTTGCCATTCGCGCGCAATCGGGCGTACAGCAATCGAGCGCCGACCCCCGCGTCGTGCTGGAGGATCTGAGCGCCCGGATGGACATGGAAGAGGGCCTGGCAACGGTCACCGCGCCGCGCGGCATTTACGACATGGACGCGGAGCGCCTGGTGGTGGCAGGCCCGGTCAGGGTAAGGCGCGCCGATGGGTACCGCCTGGTGACGAGCGACGTTGCCGTGGACATTCCCAGCCGCCAGATTATCGGCGAGGGGCGGATACTGGGCGCCAACCCGCTGGGCACCTTCGCCGCCGATACGCTGGAAGCGGATATGAACGACCGGACACTTGTGCTGACCGGCAATGTGAAGATGAGGATCGACCCCTGATGAAGACCGCCCTTGGCCTCGCCGCACTGGCGGCGCTTGCCGTTGCCGCCGCCGCCGCTCAGGAAATTCCGGGGGCGTCGATGCGGAATCATGACAGCAGCGCACCCATCGATTTCGACGCCGGCCGGATCGAGGTGCGGGAAGCGGAAAGCCAGGCGATCATTTCCGGCGATGTCCACGTAACGCAAGGATCCCTGGACCTGGATGCAGAACGGATTCGCGTATTCTATAATGACGGCGCCGACCGCATTCAGGTCGACCGGCTGGACGCGGATGGCGGTGTCACGGTCAGAACCCCCGCCGAGACCGCGCGCGCGCAAAGCGCCCTCTACGACGTTCCCGGCGAACAGATCACGATGATCGGCGACGTCGTCCTGACACGAGGGTCCGACGTGCTGCGCGGCCAGCGCCTGATCATCGATCTGGGCAGCGGCAGGTCGACGTTCGATGCGGCCGTCAATGCCGAGAGTGGCGAGGGCGGCCGCGTTACCGGCAGCTTCACGCCCAGCAATGTCACCAATCCCTGAGGACATACGGCACTGTGCGCGGCACAACGCACAACAGGGCCGACGCCGCGCTTGACCCGTCCGTCATCCCCGCCTAATTGACGGCCCGTTCGTTCTGCTGAGCGACACCCCGCATGGCAATCATGCGCGTGGCCCCTTCGTCTAGTGGTTAGGACGCGGCCCTTTCACGGCTGAAACACGGGTTCGAGTCCCGTAGGGGTCACCATTTCAGGCTTTTCAGTCCTTTACGTTGGCGCGCCTGATTCTGTGGCTCCCCCCCCAGCGCCTCACTTGCAGATGTAACGACAGGTCAGAACCACGACCGAATCGCGCATTCCATAAGCCTGCAGGCATAAGAGCATCAGCGTCGCCGGGATGGGACGCGCCAAATGCCCCATGCGGGGTTCATGCCTGGCAATGGGGTTGATGGCGCTATTCTTCCAGGCGTCGCAACCATAGTTCGGCTATCATCGCCGCTTCCAGGTTCAGCGAGCCGTCATAGATGCCGAGGCGCACCCCCTCAATCGTTCGACGCCACACGACGGGGTCCACCCATCCCCTGGACACCAGGCGGGGATCATCCGTCATCGCGCGCCACCAGGGTTCGGATTTCATCAGGTCACGCTCGCTGCGTTCCTGCGAAGTACCCTTTGTGTAGCGGGTGCGGATCGCCTCCGGCAGTCGATCGCGTAACGCCTGCCGCTGGAGCCGCCGGTCGTCGGCCCCCACGGCCCGCAGGTCCGGCGGCAGGGCGAGCATGAACTCCACAAGCGGGAGATGGAGGAGGGGATGGCGGCTGGGTGCGAACAGGTGGCGACGGAAAGACGGCTGAGCCTGGCCGGCAAGCTCGTAGATCAGATCCCATAAATATTGCTGGCCGATGCGGTCCACCGTCGGCGCGGCCCGCGCGCGGCGACGGCCGGCAAATCGATGGCGGCTGGCAAATGCCTGGCTGAGCCATGCAGGCTGGGAGCCGCGGTGCACTAGCGAAACCCCGTCGCGATACCCCTGCCAAAGCGGCAGAGACGTCTGGCGGATCAGCGAAAGTGCCGAACGCGCGCCGTCGAGATTACGGGACCAGCGGCGGGCATTGCGCCAGGCTGTGACCGGGCTGCCCTTGCCGATCGCGTCGGCCAGATGCGCCGGACGAAGCCCGCCATAGCCAAAGACGATATCGCCCGCCGCCCCTGTCAGTACCACATCCGGTGACGTTTCGCGCACGACCGACGCATAGGCCGCCTGCACCGCCCCCCGCATTTCGCCGTCAGGTTCGCTGGCCCGACCGAAGGGGGCGAGGCTGCACAAGGGGGCCTGGTCAAGATCGATGCGGTGCCACGGGCGCCCGGTCGCCTCGCCCGCGATCCGCGCGAAATCCTCGTCCTCGGCGGCGGTCGCGACCGATGAAACAGTCGTCAGTGCCTGCAGGTTTTCGCAGCGGCGGTCGGCCGCCATGAACACCGTGCTGGAATCGAGGCCGCCTGAAAGCTCGCACAGCGCGCTGTCGCCAGAACCCACGGCACTGGCGACCGCCTCGTCGACAAGCTGCCGCAGCCGGTCGGCAAGATCATTTGCGCTGCCCGCCGGCAGGGCAGTTTCGGGATGCCATGGGGTCTGGCGATGTTCGCCTGCGCCATCGACCAGGATCGTCTCACCATGAGCGAGCCTGCGCACGTCGCGAAACGGCGTCAGGGCACGGTTCGGCGTCCCGAAGGCGAATAGGTCAGCGAAATACTCCTCGCACACCGCGTCTGGAGGGGAACCTGCCACGAGAGGAAGGGTCTCCGCCGCGACGATCAATTCCCTTACCTCTTTTCGAAAATAGATAGTCTCGATCCCCAATGGGTCCTGAGCCAGCACGATCCGGCCAGATGCACCGTCCTCGATCACAGCCGCCCAGGCACCGGGCAGGCCCGAAGAGAATGACGAACCGCGCGCAAGATAGCGGTCGGCGATGTCTTGAGCAGCCTCCGGACCGCTGCGCGGCCCTGATGGGGTGCCCATATAGCCAATGACATGGACGCAGAGGCACCGAGGCTGGTCGAGGGCAAAGCTGCTGAAGCGGCGATCAGGGATTATGCGCAGGCGCCGCACGATCAGGCGATGGTGAGCATCGTGAAGAAGTTCTGCCCCCCTTCGCGCGCATCTTCGCTCCTCGCCACCGGTTCGGATTGAAGGAGCGGCTGCCCATCGACCTCGACCCAGGCATGCGCCTGGAATGGAAAGCGTTTGACGCCAATGATGAAGTTCGCGGGCAGATGATGCGCGCGCAAATATCCGAACAGCGCCAGGCTGCGCGGCAGACAGTCGAGCATGCCGCGCCCATGAGGGATGAACGCCTCCGCCCTGGTAAAGCGCGCCAGACAGCGCTGCAGAGCCACGCGCGACCCCTCATCGGGCCGCGCCGCGGAACGTTCGGCCCAGCCAAGGGCAGCCTGAAACCCTGCAAAACGCAGCAGCGCAAAGGCAGAGATCAGGCAGAACAACGGACTGCGGCAGGGAAGAGCGAGGCGGCGCGGACGCACCGGCGGATCATCGGCGCCCTTTAGCCATCCGATCGTCTTCAACTGTTCACCCAGACGTTCCATGCGACGGGATTGGTCCGGGGGGCCGATCGAAGGCGGGCCGTGATCCGTCATGAACATCAGGCGCCATAGCTCACCTGTTTCCGGCGGAAGCGCGAGGTAGCGACCGGCCTTGGCATCCAGGACCACGATCAGCCCATCAACGTCCGCCCACCGGATGTGGCGCGCCAGCAAGGGCGGCCAAATTGTCGTCATGATCGCGCGCGCGGACCCAAATATCAGCCGCTCGTGCCGGGATCCTTGCGCGTGTAATTGGTAATGCTGCCGCCGTCTTCGATCTGCCCCGAGCCACTATGGCCGGTCAGGGATGCGACCGAGCCTATGTCCAGCGCCAGTTCTGCGACGGCATCTGTAGTCGGCGTCTTGTTTCGGCGGCCAATTCCAAAAATTTTCAGCATCGTCAAATCTCCCTCCGAGATACCAAAAGCGTACGACGTATAAAAATGTTTGTCGAGTCAAACTATACTGATGGTTCGGAGCAGATTTATTTGCGTATCTTGCGCTGAAACCTGCAAACATCCCCTTCCCTAAGGGCGGTCTGGCACAGAAGGCTGTTTCCCCTCCTTTGGTGCGGCCGGCCTTTTCCTTGGCCTCAGCCCCAGCTCTCCAGGACCGGAGGTTCCCGGCCGGCGGAGAGGGCCAGGCGCATGGCCGCCGCAAAGCTGGGCGCACCGAGGCGGTTCATCATATTGGCCCGGTGCATTTCGACCGTGCGCAGGCTCAGTTGCAGGCGGTGGGCGACCAGCTTGTTGGGCAGGCCCGCCAGAAGCAGGTCCAGCACTTCGCGCTCCCGGTCGGTGAGTTCCGACAGCTTTTGGCGCGCCGCCAAGCGACGCCTGCGATCTTCCTCTACATCCTTATGGGCTTCGATTGCCGCGTTGATCAGGTCGATCATTTCCGCATCGTCATAGGGCTTTTCGATGAAGTCGGTGGCGCCGAGTTTCATGGCGCGCACGGCACGCGTGACATCGCCAAAGCCGGTCACCACGATGACGGGCATCGACTGCGGGGTGGCCATCGCCTTCAGCACGTCAAACCCGCTTACATCCGGCATATTGAGGTCGAGCAGCACGACCCCGGTGGGCAGATCGTCAAGTTCGTCGAGGAAGTCGGCGCCGCTCATGAAGGCCCGAGGCTCAAATCCGGCCTCGGACAACATGAACCACGAAGAGCGGCGGACCTCCGCATCGTCGTCAACGATATAGACGTTGGTCGGGAACGCCGGGTTCACGGGCGAGTTGCAATAACATCCATAGGAATTTGCTAACTTGACGGGGCGCATAGCTCAAGACTGAAAACGTAAAGAACCGCACGCCCGAGCGGCAGAGCCATAAGAACAAAAGACGGAGTTTTAGGTATATAATATCAGATAATGAGAAGATCCATCGCGCAACCGCGCTTACGGATTAACTTTTACGTATCATTCTAAATCTTGCCAGGAATAGGAGGGTTTTGATGCACCTATTGTACCTTTGTCCTGATTCAGGTTACACGTCGCGACAATCCTGTCGGAATAGCGGCCTGTCTGGATTGTTGATCGGAGTGGAAACGGTTTGAATATCCGGCGACAAGATGGACGGATCGTTTATCTGGTAGATGATGATCCCGGAGTTCGCGATTCCACCGCGTTCCTGCTGGATACCATGTCTATCCACAATCAGGCATTCAAAACGGGTGAAGCATTTATCGAGGCTCTCGATGAACTCTCCGACGGCTGTATTCTTCTCGACCTGATGATGCCCGGTGCCGGCGGCTTTGAGGTCATGCGCGATCTGGCTGCCCGCGAAAGGCCCATGCCGGTCATCCTGATGACCGCCGCCAGCAGTGCATGGACCATCCGCCTGGCACCTGGAATTGGCCCGTTCAAACTTCTGGAGAAGCCCTTCGCCGAAGACATGCTGCTGGGAGCCATTGAGGACGCATTCGAAATGCTGGGGAAAGGCACGTGCTCCGTCCGGGCCGCGCAGGCCAAGGAAGGCATTGCGCGGCTGTCGGCCGGACAATTCCTGCTGCTGCGCGGGTTGATCAGCGGCATGGACACGACCGAACTTTGCCAGCGTCTGGACATGTCGGAGCTGGAGGTGCGCCGCATGCGCGCCCGGGTTCAGGAGCGGATTGGCGCGCCGGATATTTATAGAGCGATGGAGATCGGCGAGGCCGCAGGACTGCTGCCCCTCACTGATTTCTGAAGCGGGAGCGAGGGTGACGGAGCACGAAAAAACGATCGCCGAGCGGCTGGCAAGTTCGGAGACAGAGCTTCGTAGCCTGCGAAAGCAGCTGGATGTTGCAGAAGCGCGATATGATTGCGTGATCCGGATCACAGGGCAGGTCCCCTTCGCCGCAGATGCCGACGGAATTTTGTTAAGCATCGGCGACCGGTGGGAAGGCTGGACCGGTATCCCGGTGGAGCAGGCGATTGGAACCAGTCTGTTCGACTGGGTGTATCCGGAGGATCAGGTTGCAGCCCGCGACACCTGGCGGACGATTGTGCGTGATGGGGACGCGTATTCACTCGACTTCCGCTTGGCCGCAGCTGCTGATCCCCGCCGTTGGGTGCGATGCCGGGCGGAAAGAATTGATGCCGGTGTACTGGGCGCGCCGCATTGGCGCGGAGTGCTCGACGACATCGACGAACTGTATCGTGCAAGGCGGGAGGCGCAGCAGAATGAAAGACGCTATCGCACCGCCGCGCGCGCGACCCGCGACGTCATCTGGGATGCCGATCTTGAAAATGGCACCATCATTTTCGGCGAGACGCTGCAGGAGACCCTTGGCCATGCCGAGGTAGAGAGATTGCTGCCGCTTTCCTGGTGGGAAGAGCGTCTGCACCCTGATGACCTTGAAGAGACCCGGGCCTCTTTCTACGCCTGCCCCCCGGGTGCGCGCTGGGTTGCCGAATACCGGGTCCAGCGCGGCGATGGCAGCTACGCCATCGTGCAGTCCCGCGCATTCATCCGGCGTGATGCGCAGGGGGAACCTAAACAGGCGACGGGTGCGATATCCGACCTGACCGACGAGAGACTGATGCGCGCGCGCATGGAGAAGTTGAGGGCGGACATGCTCGACAGCTCTCGTTCCGGCACTGTCGGCGCGCTTGCGGGGATGCTGGCGCATGAGCTGAACCAGCCGCTTACCGCCCTTACGAATTATGTGCGGGGCGCGCGGCGATTGCTGCAGCAGGATGATTTTTCACGCGACCGGGTGCAGGCGGCGCTTGATTCCGCCGCCTCCAGCGCGATCGATGCGGGTGCGCTCGTGCAGCGCATGCGGGAACTGATCTCTCGTGGCGAAGGGCGGCTGACCGTCGAGCGGCTGGGACGGATCGCGACAAACGCCCGCGCGCTGACCATCCTGCAAAACGAGCAGAGCAATTTGCGCATCGCCATCGAAGAGGGCCTGGAAGATTGCAAGATCGTCTGCGACCGTATTCAGACGCACCAGGTATTCCTGAACCTGCTGCGCAATGCCGCGGAAGCGACAGCCCGGACGCCAGCCCCCTTCATAGAGGTACGCGCGGCACAGGAGGGCGAATTTGTCAGGGTCAGCATCGTCGACAACGGACCCGGCTTTGGCACCACACAGCCAGACGACGTCTTTACGCCGTTTTTGACCACCAAGATGCACGGCGTCGGGATCGGCCTGGCAATCTGCAAGATGATCATCGAGGCACAGGGCGGCCGGATCTGGGCCGAAGAGCGAGCGGCAGGCGGGGCAGCCTTCCACTTTACGCTGCCCTTGTCGGACGGGGAGAATATGATATCTGCCACGGATGCCCGGTCCGGAAACCCGGCAGAGGACCTCATTTTGCGCAATCCCGGACCCAGCGATGCCAGGGCGGCAGCAATCCTTGTCGAAACCTTTATTTTATGACCGTAGAACCCCGGTCTATTTTTTTTCGTCCATTGCTGTCCAAGGGCGCCAATGGCATTACTTCAAGACACAGGACGAGACACAGAGAGTACAGGTGAGCATCATTGCGCCGTGCGATGGGATGCGCTTCAGCGCCTGCGCATCCTCGATACGCCGCCCGAGCCGGCGTTCGACGATCTGGTCCAACTTGCCGCCCGGCTTTGCAAGGCGCCCATCGCGGCGCTGACCCTGCTGGCGCCCGACCGGCAATGGTTCAAGGCGCGCCTGGGGCTGGAGCAGAGCGAAACGCCGCTGAATGAATCATTGTGCCTGAGGGCGGCAGAAAATGATTCCGACATGCTGATCATACCCGATCTACGCGTCGATCCCGTCTTTCAGTTCCATCCCGCATATCTGACCGGGGAATTGCGCTTTTATGCCGGCGTTCCGCTCTCAACGCGGGAGGGCGTTCGCGTCGGCGCATTGTGCGTTGCAAGTACCGAGCCGCGCCCCGGCCTCGACCCGCTTGAAAAAGAAGCGCTGTCGACGCTGGCCGCGCAAGCCGTCGCGCAGATGGAGCTGCGCCGTACCCTGTTCGAGCGCGACGAGGCGCTGGAGCGGGAACGGGCGCGCAGCAGCGAGCTGGAATGGCTGATGCTGCACGACCCCTTGACCGGGCTGTGCAACCGGACACTGTTCGAAACAAAATTGGAAGAGGTTGTGGCAAGCGGCCCGACCGGCCTGCTGCTGATGGATCTGGATCAGTTCAAGCAAGTGAACGACCGTTTCGGTCAGCATACCGGCGACCGTCTGCTGCGTACCATTGTGGAACGGCTGGATGCTGGCGGTTTTTCCCGGGACGTCGTCGCCCGTTTTGGCGGTGATGAATTCGCCCTGATCCTTCCGAACACCGGCGAAGCCCGGATGAAGGAAATCGCGCGCGGCATTCTGCGGGCCATGGAACAGCCAGTATCGATCGACGGGCGGCAGCTTTTCGTCAAGGCGAGCATTGGCGGCGGCTCCGCCGATGCGGGTTCGGAGGCGGAGGCGCTGGTGCGCGATGCGGATCTGGCCCTGCAGGCAGCCAAGCGCGAAGGCGGCGCCCGCGCACGTTTTTTCATGCCGCGCCTGCTGCACCGGCAGCGGGAGCAGGACGCAATGCTGGACCGCGCCCGGCATGCCCTCAGCACGGACGGAATCGTTCCCTTTTATCAGCCGAAGGTCAACCTTTTCAGCGGCGCCATCACTGGTTTCGAGGCGCTGCTGCGTCTGCCCCTGCCCGGCGGCGAGGTCGATTACCCCGCCGCTGTCGAGGCTGCGTTCCACATACCCGACACAGCCGTCGCCATTGGCCAGACAATGCTTCGCCAGGTCGCATCCGACATCGGCGATTGGCACAGGCAGGGCCTGGAATTCGGCCGCGTGTCGCTGAACGCCGGCACAAGCGAACTGGGCGATCCGCTTTACGCCGCGCGGCTGATCGCTGCGCTGCGAAAGAACGGGGTGCCGGAAAGCCTGCTCGAAATAGAGGTGACGGAAAAGGTGCTTCTGGACGATGACGATGCGCAGGTCCGCGCAACCCTGCTTGCCCTGCGTGATGCGGGCATTCACATCGCCCTGGATGATTTCGGTACCGGCTATGCATCGCTGGCGCATCTCGACCGCTGGCCGGTGGATACGATCAAGATCGACAAATCGTTCGTCCAGGATGTGGAGCGGTCCGAATCCCGCGCGCGGATCATCGACCTGATCGTGGGGCTGGCCCGCGACCTGTCGCTGGAAACGGTGGCCGAGGGCGTCGAAACCCAGGGGCAGGCCGACCGCCTGCGGCACAGCGGCTGCCGAGTGGCGCAGGGAAATCTGTTCTGGCAGGCCCTGCCCGCCGCCGCCGCAGCCCTGCTCCTCACCAGCGCCGACGCCGGCGAGAAACTCGCGAGCGCCTGAGGCGCGCGTATATTCGAGAAGATGATGTTCGCATGAGCAAAGTGATGATCAAGGATACGCTGGAGATCAGCGATACGCGCGCGGACATTTTGACCGCGCTGACAAAGAAGGTGGAATCGCTCGAAAGAGAGGTTCACGAATTGCGTCAGGCAAACGACATATTGCGCAGGGCGTCAGCCTATTTTGCCCACATGGATCTCGACCCACAAAGCAATGACTGCGTCTCTAGCCAGTAAGAGGGCGCCGTAGGAAGCCAACAGACCTGCCTCGTTTCGCCGATCTTTTCCGATCAGCCAGCATCAGAGCCGAGGCGTTTCGGGCAGCGTTCCCTCTGCATCATGCGACCATTCCGAACCTATTTCCTGTCCCCCTCTGGTCGGCGGTGGCAAGGTGATCATTGCGTGAAGGCCGCCATTCTCCGCGGTCTTGAACGCCAGGGTGGCACCAAAACGGCGCAGGATACGGTGGGCGGTGGGGATGCCGAGGCCAAATCCGCCGGTATCGCGGGCACGCGCCTGGTCGGCGCGGAAGAAGGGGTCGAAGATGCGCTGCAGATCGGCAGGGGTCATCCCCGGACCTGCATCGACGATGTTGAGGACCGGGCCGTCCTCATCCGTCAGAAAGACTTCGGCTGTACCGGCATATTGCCGGACATTGGCAAATAGCGGGCGAAGCGCCGTTTCCAGCGGCTCCCGATACCAGTAAAACGGTGCCGAAACCGGGCCGGTCCAGCGAATATCCTGCGCATCGCCGACAAGATCGCGGACCAGCGCCGCAAGGTCGAAAGACGCGGGCTCCGCCTCCGTATATTGGGCCTGCAGGAACGCCAGCAGGGAATCGAGAAGCGCCTCCATCTCGCGCGCGGAATCGGCAACGATCTCGGCAATATCATCGGGCTTTGTGAAGGGCGCGGCGAAGGACAGGCGGCTGAGCGGTGTGCGCAGATCATGGCTGATCGCCTCGAACGCCTGCGCCTGGCCGGCGATCATCTGTGCGATGCGCGCCTGCATGTCGTTCATTGCGTGGGAAACATTGCGCAGATCGGGCGTCCCCACCTCTGCCACGGTCACCGTCCGTCCCGCACCGATTTCGGTCGCCGCATGCGCCAGCGTCCGCAGCGGCCTGCCGAGCAGGCGCAGCAGATAGATCGCGATCGCCGCAGAGCCGCCGACCGTCAGCAGGGTCATGGCGGTCGCGCCCAGAAGGCCGGGCCAATCCTCGCCAATGTTGCGTGAGCGGAAGTTCAGCCAGCGGTCCGGCGCGAGCGACATGGACCCAACCAGATGCGAATTCCCGCTGCGACCGCGCATGACATCAAGGCGCAGCACGGCATCGCGAAGCCCCGGTTCCCAGTGCAGGATCTGTTCACGCACCCGGCCCGCCATTTCGGATGCGCCGCTTTCACGCAGCAGCGGCGTGTCCGAAACGCTGGCGTCCAGGTGGCGTGTCGACATGATGCGTGCCGCCGTGCCAGGCTCAAATGTGTCCACACGCTTCGACACCACCAGCAGTTCGGCCACCCGCCGTGCATGATCCTCCTGAATAGACCGCATCTCGACGCGGTCGAAGATAAAGAAGCTGAGCGCCATCTGCAGCAGGGAAAGGGCAATGATCGCCAGGGCCATGCGCCCCAGCAGGCCCATGCGGCCGATCCCTTCTATCCGCATCTTCATCTGTCACCCCCCAGCCTCGCCGCGTGCGCTCCCGCGCAAAATGATGACTGCCCCGGATAAATCGGCACCCAGGATGCGGCGCCCCCCACCGGCCCACCGATGATACCGAGATCCCTATATGCTACAATCTTTTACGTGCAGCAGTGCCGGCAAGGAAACGGGCGATTGCGCGAGGAAAAGGCGCGCGCGCCGCCCGCCGGTCATTCTTCGAACCAGCCCGTGTCGACGTCTTCATAACGGTTAAGGAAGTGACCCACCTCAGCAAGCCGAACCGGATCGAGGATCTGCAATTGCGTGCCCTTTCGCGCGATGAGGGAGCTTCTTTCCAGTTCCCGCATCAGCCGGTTGACGTGAATATGCGTCAGACCGACCGCGTCGCCGATTTCCGCCTGTTTCAATTTCAGTTCGAAAGGTTCGGCAATGTTCGCGCCCGTCAATTCGCGCCGGGTGGCGATTTCCATGATGATGGCGGCAATGCGCGACAGGCCGGAGGTGCGGCCCACCGACACCAGCCGATCCTGCAGGATCGCGTTTTCCAGCGCGGCAAAGGTGTAGAACATTGCGGCGACGCGGGGATGATGGAAAAAGGTATCGGCCAGCTTTTCCCGTTCGAAACGGTACAATGTGCTTTCCACCGACGCCGTGACGGTCTGGACGGCGATGTTGAACGGAACGTTGGCGGTGCCGATGACATCGCCGCTGAAATAGAGGCGGGTAATCGCGCGGTCGCCACTGGCGAGATCCTGCGACGAGAATAGCCGCCCCGACCTGACCACATAGAGATTATCCGAACCGTGGCTTTCTTCCTCCGTCAGCGTCAGCCCCGCGCCGATTGCCACGGGTTTGGTTTGCATCCCTTCAATGGCTTTCTTCTCGCTGTCAGACAGACCCACCAGCGATCCGTATTTTTCAAAAAGTTCTTTCAAAACGACGCCCCTTCTATCCCGCCCGCCGCGGGCACTTGACTGCCATCCTGCCCCCTTCGTCGGTACTAGGCAATTCCGCCCGACCGGTCGAAACGACACTCTGCCGTGCCTATGCGCCGCTGCCAGCGCGGCGTCCACCGCTGCGGCAGGCGACGATCCGCGCTGTCGGCTGTGACGACCCAGCGAGTTCATGTTTTCAACAGGATGCGGAGACATATGGCCGTCGGTGCGTTTACCATTTCACCAGTTTCATGAAAGGATATTCCCATGTCGGAAGAATTTACGCCGCCGATTTCCGAAGAGCCGCGCATGCCGGGCCATGAATCCGAGATGCGCGACAAGCCGCAATGGCAGCCACGCTTTCCGGGGTCGGGAAGGCTGCAGGACAAGGTCGCCATCGTGACCGGCGCCGACAGCGGCATAGGACGCGCCGTTGCTGCCCTGTTCGCGCGGGAGGGGGCAGACGTCGCCATCGTCTATCTGGAGGAAGATGACGACGCGGCAAAAACAAAGTCCATCGTCGAAAAGGAAGGCCGCAAAGCCATCACCATTCGTGGTGATCTGGGCGAGCGCGCCTTCGCCGACGAAGTGGTGAAGAAAACCATCGATGCGTTCGGCAAGGTCGATGTCCTGATCAATAATGCGGGAGAGCAGCATCCCGACGAGGAGATCGGCGATATTACCGAGGAGCAGTTGCGCAGGACGTTTCAGTCCAACATTTTTTCGATGTTCTTCCTGGTACAGGCGGTGCGGCCACACCTGAAATCGGGGGCGGCGATCGTCAATTGCACCAGCGTTACCATGTATAAGGGCGCGCCCATCCTGCTGGATTATTCATCGACGAAGGGCGCGATTACCGCCTTCACGCGGTCCTTGAGCGAAAATCTGATCGAGGACGGCATTCGCGTCAATGCGGTGGCGCCTGGCCCGATCTGGACCCCGCTGAACCCGTTCGGCGGGCAGCCGCCAGAGAAAATGGACGATTTCGGCAAGAGTACGCCTATGGGCCGACCAGGACAGCCAAACGAAGTCGCCCCCTGTTTCCTGTTCCTGGCATGCGCGGATTCCAGCTATATGTCGGGCCAGGTTCTGCATCCGAATGGCGGTGTCATCGTCGGCAGTTGAGCCCGCGACATGCGCCCGGCATTACCTATCAAAAATGACTGGGAACCGATTTCAGCAACAGGAATTGAAGGTGCATCATGAAGGAATTGCACTCAATTCTCTCTTCGCGATTCTATGTTTCCAGGTTTTCAGAGGGGTTTTTATGCTGAGCCAGGTTTCCGTCACAAAGCGAAAACCGGAAGTGCCAGCAGACCCCTTTTTGCCGATGAAAGGCCGGTTGGGGACACTCTTCGACAGCGAGATAGATTATTCGCCGTTCGAGAATATCGGCTATGTCGCGAAACAGTTCCGTACCCCCACGGCGATTCTGGCAAACGACCCCTATGACGAGCACGTCCACATTCTGGAACGCGGCTATGCCTACACGTTCAGCCTTTTGGAAACAGGCAGGCGGCATATCAGCGAGGTGTTCGGGGCGGGCAGCATATGCAACTGGACCAGTCTGGATGCCCCGGCGGCCAGATCCAATATCAATTTCATGGCGGGTGCCCGCGTCGTTTGCATCAAGCTGAAGGACCTGCGCGAGCTGCTGAAGGAACAACCGGTTCTGGCAAAGGCGCTGACGCGGCACGAATTGGCGAGAACGATGCGCGCCACCCAGCGGGTCAGGGCCATCGTGACGCGATCAGGCGAGGATCGACTGATCCACCTGCTTTTGGACCTGCGCTCAGAGCAATCGGCCAGTGGGGGCGAGGCGATCCGCTTTGCTGTACCCCTGAAGCAGGATGAGCTGGCCGACATGATCGGCCAGACGCATGTCCATGTGAACCGGATCATCCGCACCCTTGAAAAAAATGGTCGGCTGCGCCGCGAAACCGGCCAGTGGGAACTGACAAAGCTGGATGATGAAGTTCAGCGGCTTGAATATATGGAATATTTCTCGACGGCACCGTTTAGCCGTCGCGAAAAAGACCGCTACCCGCACCCGGTCGATCAATAGTTATTTTAGCGTATCCGACCGGATCGCGTTCGATTCGGTCGCATCCGGCCCGCGTCGTTCACATAGGTAGATGCGGCGCCCGGGGATTTATGTTCAGCAAGATCCTGCAGCAAGGGGGAACTCCCGCCTTCCTGTAGATGGAAGGGGTCTTCCGCCCGGCGCTCATAATGGCTCCCCCGCCCCAAGCCGGGCGGACCCCCGAAGTCTCGCAACGAGCTGGGCAGTCCTGTGCTCGTCTTGGTCCGAACTTAGAGAGACGGTTCTCGCTTGTTCTCGTCCGCTGCCGCAGCGAGATGGGCGTTCCCCTCACGCATCTTCTTCTGATTGACTTCCCATGTCTGGCCCTTGCGGATGAGCGCGCCCAGATCGACGACCTTGCCCTTCGCCGCCTCGATATTCTGCGTGCGCATGTCCTGTTCGAAGCTGGGGGCCGGATCGCAATAGATGACGCCCAGCGCGACCGGCATGTCGGGATGGCGCATTTCGACAAGCATATGCGCGATCTGCTTCCGGGTTTCATCGTGCACCAGCACGTCCGCCGCCTGCCAGTCGCCATCGACCACGTCGACGATTTCCAGGCGCAGGTCGTCACGGTTCAGACGCAGGCCCTTCGTACCGTTCGAAAACAGCATCGGTTCGCCATGTTCCAGCCAGATCTGGGAATCGGCGGCGACAGGCTTTGCCGTGAAGTCCGCGAACACGTCGTCATTATAGACGATGCAGTTCTGATAAAGCTCCACAAAGGACGCGCCCTTGTGCGCGTGCGCGCGCTTCAGGATACCGGGCATCTGCTTTTGCGCCGTATCGATGCAGCGGGCGATGAAGCGGCCATTTGCGCCCAACGCAAAGGCGCAGGGTTCGGCGGGCGCATCGACGCTGCCATAAGGGGTAGAGGGCGACCGCGTGCCAGTGCGTGATGTCGGCGAATATTGCCCCTTGGTCAGGCCGTAGATTTCATTGTTGAACAGCAGCACCTGGCAATCCAGATTGCGGCGCAAAAGGTGCAGCATGTGATTGCCGCCGATCGACAGACCGTCGCCGTCGCCAGTGATGATCCACACGTCGAGTTCCGGATTGGCGAGCTTCACGCCGGTCGCCACAGCCGGCGCGCGGCCGTGGATCGTGTGAAAGCCGTAGGTTTCCATATAATAGGGAAAGCGCGACGAGCAGCCGATGCCCGACACGAATACGGTGTTTTCCGGGCGTGCGCCCATTTCCGCCATGGTGCGCTGCATACCCTTCAGGATGGCATAGTCGCCGCAGCCGGGGCACCAGCGAACCTCCTGATCCGTGGCGAAATCGGCGGCCTTGAGAGGGGTCATGTCGTTCATGTTCGTTCTTTCCTTCCCGTCACCCCGGCCTCGGCCGGGGTCCATCACTGAGCCTTCTCACCTGCCCCGCTGGAACAGGCGATGGATCCCGGCATGCGCCGGGATGACGATTATGGGAGCATCTCCGTAATTGCAGCTTTGATTTCCGCGATCTTGAAGGGCTGACCGCTGACCTTGTTGAGCGGCTTTGCATCGACCAGGAACTGGTCGCGCAGCACCGTCTTCAACTGGCCGGTGTTCATTTCCGGCACCAGGATCTTGTCGAACCCCTTCAGGAGCGGACCCAGATTTTTCGGCATCGGCCATAAATGGCGAATGTGGACATGCGCGACCTTTGCGCCGCCCCTGCGTGCCGCCTTTACGGCCTGATGGATCGGGCCAAAGGTCGATCCCCATCCGACGACAACCATGTCATCATCCGGGCCACCGATTTCGAACGCCTGATCCGGGATGGAATCGGCGACGTTCATCACCTTTTGCTGGCGCGTATCGGTCATCTTTTGATGGTTGGCCGGGGCGTAATCGATATTTCCGGTTTCGAAATTCTTCTCGATACCGCCGATGCGATGCATCAGGCCGGGGGTGCCGGGCTTGATCCAGACGCGGGCCAGCTTCTCGTCGCGCTTATAGGGGCTGACAGGCTCGCCCTCATAATGCGTGACCGGAGCGGGCTGGAAATCCTCGATATCGGGCACATGCCACGGCTCCGCCGCATTGGCGATATAGCCGTCGGTCAGGATCATGACCGGCGTCATATATTGCGTCGCGATCCGGCACGCCTCGATGGCAACCTCGAAGCAATCCACCGGGCTGCGCGTCGCCAGAACGGGCATCGGCGCATCGCCATTGCGGCCATAGAGCGCCTGATAAAGATCGGATTGTTCGGTCTTCGTCGGCAGGCCGGTTGAGGGGCCGCCGCGCTGCGAATTGACGATGATCAGCGGCAATTCCGTGATGATGGCGAGGCCCATTGCCTCCCCCTTCAGCGCGATGCCGGGGCCGGAGGACGAGGTGACGCCCAATTGCCCTGCATAGGACGCGCCGATGGCGGCACAGATGGCGGCGATTTCATCCTCTGCCTGGAACGTGGTGACGCCGAATTCCTTCAGCCGCGCCAGCGTATGCAGGAGAGGGCTGGCAGGCGTGATCGGGTAGGAACCGAAGAACAGCGGCAGGTTCACCAGACTGGCGCCCGCGACGAGACCCAGCGACAGGCTCTCGCCGCCCGTAACGGTGCGATACAGGCCGGGCTCCACCTCTGCCGCGCCGACATGGTAGCGGCCAAGGCCCTGCTGAATTTCCGCTGTCTCGCCATAGGCATGGCCGGCATTCAGCGCGGCGGCATTGGCGGCCGCAAGTTCTGGCGCCTTCACGAATTTGGAATGCAGCCAGTCGAGGATGGGCTGCCGGTCGCGGTCGAACATCCAGAGGACGAGGCCCAGCGTCCACATGTTCTTGGAGCGCAGCGCCTCCTTATTGCCAAGGCCGAATTCCTTGACGCTTTCCAGTGTCAGCGCGCTGATGTCGAAGGCGACGAGCTGATAGTCCTTCAGACTGTCATTCTCTAACGGGTTTTCGTCGTAATTCGCCTTCTTCAGATTGCGCGCGCCGAATTCGCCCGTATCGGCGATGATGAGGCCACCGGGCTTCAGCGCGTCGAGATTTGATTTGAGCGCGGCAGGGTTCATCGCCACCAGAATGTCGGGCGCATCGCCCGCCGTCTCGATCGCGTCGGAGCCGAAATTGATCTGAAAGGCGCTGACGCCGAACAAGGTGCCCTGAGGCGCGCGGATCTCTGCCGGGAAGTCCGGGAATGTCGCAAGGTCGGAACCGGCGAGCGCCGTCGACAGTGTGAACTGCCCCCCGGTCAGCTGCATGCCATCGCCGGAATCGCCGGCGAAGCGGACGGTTACCGCCTCTCGTTCGCTTGCTGCCGCGGGCTGGTCTTTTAATTGCGTCGCCAAAATGCTCGCCTTTTCGTCTTTTTCGTCATTCCGGAAAACCGGACGTCATCCCCGATATAGTGTCCCGTATTCGATCCGGGAGGGTGGCCCCCGACCTGCGCCGGGCTGACGGTTATATCATCATTGCCGGTCCTATGCCGGTCGGGCCATGCTCGCCAACAAAGAATTGCTAGGGCGCGGCGAAGGAATCGGAAGTCCCGCCAATACCAGCATCGATCGCGCATGGCGGTGCGCCAGTTCCATTCGCTGTTCATCGCGGGCATAGCCGCCGCCCATGGTGCTCGCCAATGGCACCCCCTCTGCATGGGCAAGATCGCGTACATAGGCGTCGCGCGCCTGCAATCCGGCATCGGACAGACTGAGCCGCCCCAGCCGGTCGCCCACATGCGGATCGACGCCCGCCTGATAGAGAATCAGGTCCGGCCCGAACGCGGCGATGGCGGCAGGCAGGTGCGCATCCAGCGCCTCAAGATAGCCGGTATCGCCCAGTCCGTCCGGCAAGGACACATCCAGGCTGGAGCGCGCCTTTCGCACCGGAAAATTCCTCTCCGCATGCATGGAGAAGGTGAAGGCGTCGGGCTGGCCCGCCAGGCACACCGCCGTGCCGTCGCCCTGATGCACGTCAAGATCGACGATCATGACGCGGCGGGCATCCCCCTCCTCCAGCAGCCGGTGGGCGGCGACGGCAAGATCGTTGAAAACGCAGAAACCCGCGCCGCTGTCCGGCAGGGCGTGATGCGATCCGCCTGCACCGTTCGCGGCATATCCGTGCTGCAACGCCGCCCGGGCCGCGCTCCACGTTCCGCCCACGGCCAGTTCGGAGCGCCGGGCAACACGCGCGGTGACGGGAAAGCCGATCCGCCGCGCGACGGCGCGGTCGACCGTCTGGGTCAGCACCGATTCGACATAGGCGGGATCGTGGACGGCGGCGATCCACGGTGTGGGCATTGGGTCGGGCGCAATCAGGTTGGGGGTAACGCCCAGTTCCTGAAACGCGTTCAGCAGCAGACCATATTTATTCATGGGAAAGCTGCTGCCCGGCGGCAGCGGAGCGATGTAATCGGGATGGTGGAAAAGGATGAAGCTCATTCGTCCGCCGGGGAAGGTGGCGAGGCGGGGGCGGACACGGCACCGCAATCCTCTGCCGCGACCGGCGCCGGATCCTGGTCGGCTGCAATCATGTAGAGCATGGGCCGGGCGACATCGATCACCGCACGATGTTCATCGAGCAGATCCTGTCCGATCAGTCCGTCGAGCCGCCCGCCGGAAAGCGGCCCCAGAACCTGACTGAGCGCGCCAAGGTCGGCGACCATGATCGTCGATTGGCGCACCGGCATGCCGCCGACGGTCATCGAGTCGAGCCGCATCTGCTGTGCCTTTCCGGCGCCGGCGATGGACACGGCGGGAATGGGTATGGAGGGCAGGCCGCCGCCCGCCTCCTCAAGGTCGAAATCCCCTGCGGTCGCGCTGTCGATTACGGAGATATTGGCGCCGGTATCGACAACAAAGCGGGCAGGCGTGCCATTGACCGTCGCATCGACCAGATGATGGCCGGTTACGATGTGCGTCAGGGGAACGGCGGAGAAGCCCAGCAAGCATAATGCGTGATCCACCGTCCCAGCGTCCTGGGGGCGATAGTCCGGTGCCATGCTGAGCGCCTTGCCCGCATCGCCGACCAGATCGTCACATGCGGACAGCAGCAGCCCTGCGCCAAGGATGCCGGCAGCCGTGCCGATCAAACGACGGGCAGGCGGCGTCCCATGCCGACGGTGCTTGAACTGCACGATTTCAAACCCTTTCGCGAATGGAGGCCGTTCGGAAAAGAAAGGCGCGCGCATGCGATTCCGTTCCCGCCCGCCATCGACTTTCGGGTGCTTCAAATCGTCACGAGATCGCCGCCCATATTGCAGGCGGCGAGAAATCCGATCGTTCCCATCGTGACGCAACCGGGCCGCAAATCCCCGGCGCGCAGCCCTGTCAGGTGCATACCGGTTTCGCAGGCGGCGAGTTCAACATCCATCTCCTCCGCCTGAGAAAACAGCTCCTGCACCGTCGCCACCCCCGCCGCGCGATAGCGGTCGCTTTCGGGCCAGCATTTGCGGGCGGAGAGCGCGGCCACCGCCTCCCCCTGAAAAAACATGCGCACCTGCCGGTTCAGCGCCGCCGCGCCGACCGCCAGCGAAAGCGCCGCATGAATGCGCGCATAGCCCGTGTCGACCAGAACGATGTTCAGCGCGGACGGCAGCGGGGACATTCCGGGTCCTTTGGCAGGCGAATGTCCCGCATCCGCTGTGACAGCGCATCATAGAACAGGATGCGCCCGTTCAGCGGCGTGCCGAACGGCACCAGCGCGCGGATCACCTCCAGCGCCTGCATCGAACCGACGATGCCCGCGACCGCGCCCAATATGCCGACATCGGCACAGGACCGCCCCGGCACGTCCGTCGCCTCACCCGCAAAGCAGAACCAGCACGGCTGGTCCGCTTCCCAGCCGCGAAAGGTGGAAAGCTGCCCTTCGTACGGGCCCAGTGCCGCGCTGACGAGCGGGATGCGCAGCCGGTTGGATATGTCCGCGACAACGGCGCGGGTCGCAAAGCTGTCGGACCCATCGGCAATGACGTCGTGGTTCGCCAGCAGTTCCTCTGCATTGTCCGCCGTCAGCCGTTCCCGAACCGCATCGACGCGCGCCTCTGGATTCAAAGCCTTCAATGCGGCCTTTGCGGAGCCGGCCTTGGCAACGCCGATATCGGCGGTCCCGTGCAGGACCTGTCGCTGCAGGTTGGACAGGTCCACGGTATCGTCGTCGATGATTGTCAGGCGCCCAATGCCCGCCGCCGCCAGATATTGCAGGCAAGGACTGCCGAGGCCGCCGGCGCCGATCACCGCCACGCGAGAGGCGAACAGCCTGCGCTGTCCCGCGCCGCCAATCTCCTTCAGGACGATGTGGCGCGCATAGCGTTCCAGCTGCTGGTCAGTAAGCGGGTGTGCATCCGTCATATCGTCCCTTCGCCGTCAGCGACCGGTGGAGCCAAAGCCGCCCGCGCCCCGGTCCGTTGCATCCAGTTCCTCGACCTCCGCAAATTCGGCCCGTGTCACGGCGGCGGGGACCAGTTGCGCGATGCGGTCGCCGCGCCGGATGCCGAAGCTTTCACTGCCCAGATTAGCGAGGATCACCTTCACCTCTCCGCGATAGTCGGAATCGATGGTGCCGGGCGTGTTCAGGCAGGTAACGCCATGTTTCAGCGCCAGGCCGGATCGCGGGCGCACCTGTACCTCATATCCCGGCGGGATGGCGATGGCGAAGCCGGTGGCAACGGCGTGACGCTGACCGGGGGCCAGATCCAGCTCCTCCGCCGCGACAATGTCCATGCCCGACGCGCCCGCGCTGGCATAGGCGGGCACGGGCAGGCCCTCGCCATGCGGCAGGCGTTGCAGGCGAATGGCGATGGTCATGTTAGCGTCTCCGAAATTCTTGCTGCGAGGCGGCGGGCGACCTCTTCCTTTGGCAGGTCGGGCCATTCCTCGACCCCGTCTGACGTGACGATGTGGACGCGGTTTACGCTGCCGCCCATCACATCGCCCGATACGTCATTGGCCACAATCCAGTCGCATCCCTTTCGCGCCAGCTTTGCGGCGGCATGTTCGACGACATTTTCGGTTTCCGCCGCGAAGCCGATGACCAGCGCCGGGCGCCTGTCATGGGTGGAGATGTGCGCGAGAATGTCCGGATTTTCGGCCAAGGGCAGGCTGGCGGGCGCGGTGCCGTCCTTCTTTATCTTCTGCTTCGCATCGCTGGCGGCGCGCCAGTCGGCGACGGCGGCCACCATGACGGCAATATCGGCGGGCAAGGCCGCCTCGACCGCGGCCTGCATCTCACGCGCGGTCTGCACATCGACGCGGCGAACGCCGGGCGGCGCCGACAGGGAGACGGGCCCCGCGACCAGCGTGACATCCGCGCCCGCCGCCGCCAGTGCGCCCGCTATGGCAAAGCCCTGCCGACCGCTCGACCGGTTGGCGATGTAGCGCACCGGATCGATCGGCTCGTGCGTGGGACCGGCAGTGACGATGGCTCGTCTTCCTGCAAGCGGCCGCCCCTCACCCGGCAAGGGCAGGGCGCCGGCCTCCTGCGCAAGCACCTGCCGCACACGGGCAAGGATTTCCGGCGGCTCCGGCAGGCGACCGGCGCCCCATTCGCCGCACGCCATCGCGCCCTCGTCCGGCTCCATGACCAGTGCGCCATCCGCGCGCAGCGTCGCCAGGTTTCGCTGCGTTGCGGAATGATGCCACATGCGGACGTTCATCGCGGGCACGAACAGCACCCGCTTGTCGGTCGCCAGCAGCAGGGTCGTCGCCAGATCGTCGGCAATGCCGTTCGCCGCCTTTGCCATGATATTGGCGGTCGCCGGGCATACCAGCACCAGATCGGCGTCGCGCGACAGCTGGATATGGCCGATTTCCTGCTCCTCGGTCGCGTCCAGCATATCGCCGAACACGCGGTCGCCGGTCAGCACGCCCAAGGACAGCGGTGTCACAAAGCTCTTCGCGCTATCGGTCATCACCGCGCGCACGGACGCCCCCTCCCGATTCAAGAGGCGGACAAGCTCCAAAGCCTTATATGCCGCGATACCGCCAGAGACGATCAGAAGGATGCGCTTGCCGTTCATTCGGAAAAACCATTCAGTTCACGGCGGCACACATCCGCCAGCGTATCGAGATCGCCGCGAGCCGCTTCCCAAACCGGAATGGGCCGAACGGCGCCGTAATTGTGGCTGATCAGATTTCGCATGGCGTACATAGCCCGCCAGTCGATATGCGCATGTCGGCGCTTGAGCTCGTCTGGCAGATTCCGGCTCTCTTCTCCAATGTGGAGAAGTCGAAAGGCGGTAAGATCGATTTCGTCACGGCTGGCGGCAAAAGTATCGGCATCCATATCCTCGAGACGTGCATCGATCAGTTCGATCAGTTCAAGAATGGTTTCAAGTCGCCTGCGGGCACTGGCTGCCATTAGAAGATCGCGACCATATCCGACTCAGCGGTAGCGCGGGCGAAATCGCGAATGGCTTCCCGCTCGAGAAGGTCCACCGGCACACCCATGGCATCACTTAGACGAACCTGTATCCTGGCCTGATCCAGAAGGCTGAACTTCACCTTCGGGCGATCCACCTCGAAGGCGATATCGAGGTCGGACGCCGCTCCTGCATCGTTCCGAGCCACAGAACCGTAGAGAAACATATGTGCAATTCCCGCCCGCCGCAGTTCCGGTTCGAAGGCGCGCAAACGGGCAAGGGCGGTCTTTCGGTCCATAGGGGCCATATAGCCTTCTTCCGGCCCTTTCGGAACAGGCCGACCGAATTTAACCCAGCGCCACGACCGCCAGGGCGAGGGCGGCGCCTATGCCCGTGCCCAGCAGCATCCAGGCCGACCGCACCGGCCGCCTGCGCGGCGGCAGCGGGGCCATGGGGGGCAGCGGCGGCGCCGCGCCCTCCGCCGGGACGAGCGCCATGACACGACGCATGAAATCGGGGAATTCCGCCAGCGTCCGTACATTGCGGATCAGCCCGTCGGCCAGCACGGCCTCCGGCCCCAGTTCGTCGCGGCTCCATTCCTCTATCAGGGGACCGGCGATGACCGACATGTTGACGTCGGGGTCAAGCGCATAGGCGACGCCCTCCACCATCACCATCGTCTTTTGCAGAAGAAGCAGATGCGGCTGCGTCTGCATGTCGAACTGGCGCGTAATGGCGAACAGCCCGTCCAGCATATTGCCGATGGAGATATCCTTTACCGGCAGGCCGCGTATGGGTTCCCCCACGGACCGCAGCGCGGTGATGAATTCGCCCATATTATGGTGCGCGGGCACGTAGCCAGCCTCAAAATGGATTTCCGCCACGCGGCGGTAATTGCCGGTGATGAGGCCGCCCAGTATCTCGGCCAGCCACAGCCGCGCGCGGTGGTCGATGCGGCCCATGATGCCGAAATCGATGGCGGCGATCCTGCCATCGGGCAGTGCGAACAGGTTCCCCTGGTGCAGGTCGGCGTGGAAAAAGCCGGCGATGATCGCCTGCCGCAGGAAACCGCGCACCAATATGCCGGCCAGCTCTCTACGGTCGAGACCCGCCGCCTCCAGCGCGGCGACATCGGTCATCTTTATGCCGTCGATCCATTCGATCGTCATCGCGCGGCGGCTGGTCCGCTGCCAATCGACCTTTGGAATGACGAATCCCGGTTCCGCCGCCAATTGATCGGCGAGTTCCGAGGCTGAGGCGGCCTCCATCCGCAGATTGAGTTCACGTTCCACCCAGCGGCGGAAATAAGCGACCGTCGCGCGCGGGCGCAGACGAGCAAATTCGCCGCCATAATTTTCTATCCGGATGGCGATCCATTCATAGGTGGCGAGGGCGCGTTCGAAATCATCCTCGATATGCGGGCGCAGGACCTTTACCGCGACGACATCCCCGTCGGTGGTGACGGCCTTGTGCACCTGCGCGATGCTGGCCGAACCCACGGGCGTTTCATCGATGTGAGAAAACATCGTCTCAACCGGGACGCCGAAAGCCTCCTCGATGGACGCCTTGAAGGTCGCGAAGGGATAGGGGTCCAGATTGTCCTGCAAATGCGCCAGTTCGCGCGCCGCCGCCTCCCCCACCAGATCGGGACGCGTGGCCAGCGCCTGGCCCAGCTTGATCGCCGCCGGGCCGAGGGCACGGAAGGCGTCGACATATTGCGGTTCGCGCGGCGCCCGCGTGCCGATGCGGGCAAGACGAGCCAGCCGCTTCAGCATCGGCGGAGCATGCGGGCTTTCCTCGAACACGCGCAGAACGCCGTGCCGCGCAAGCGTGCGCCCCCACACCAGCACACGCCGCAAATGCGTAATGTCGCTCGTCACGCCGCTGTCACGCCTTCCAGCCGCAGTGGATCGCGCTGACGCCGCCCAGAAAGGGCGTGACGGCCACACGCGCAAAGCCGGCATCGCGCATCATCGCCGCAAACTCTTCCATCGGCGGGAAACGCTGAATCGATTCCACGAGATATTGGTAGGGTTCCTGGTCCCCGGCGACCATGCCGCCCACCCTGGGCCACAGGGCCATGGACATTTTTTCATAGGCGGCGCCAAATATTGGCCATTCGGCGCGGCTGAATTCCAGACAATAAAAGCGCCCGCCATATTTCAGGACACGGTACGCCTCTCTGAGGGCAGCGGGAATATCCGTTACATTCCTGATACCGTAGGCGATCGTATAGGCGTCGAACATCTGGTCCGGAAAGCTGAGCGTCTCGGCATTTTCCTCTGCCCAGGCAAGGTCGGCGATACCGCGCTTTTCCGCGCGCGACTTTCCGACGGACAGCATGTGCGGATTGATGTCCGCCACCGTGACGCTGGCCCCGGACCGCGCCAGGCGAAAGGCGATGTCGCCCGTCCCCCCGGCCATATCGAGAATGCGCTCTCCTGCGCGGGGGCGTACGCGGGAAACGAATCGGTCCTTCAGCAGGCGGTGCGTACCGCCCGACATCAGGTCGTTCATTATGTCATAGCGCTGCGCCACCCGTTCGAACACGCTGCCCACGCGGGCGGTCTTCTCTTCCGGGGAAACATCCTCGAAGCCGTAGGATACTGTGTCGGTCATGGGGATAGCGCATAGCTGCCACTGGAAGGGCGGGCAAATGGCCTTATGTCGCGTGGCCTGCAAGAGGATGCTTTGACGACGCCCCCCGGCAGACAAATCGCTGAAGGAGCCCTCCCATACCCGAATTACCCGAGGTCGAAACGACGATGCGCGGCGTCGCCCCCCTGCTGGTGGGGGAGCGGCTGACGCAGGTCGAGGTGCGGCGGGCGGACCTGCGCTGGCCCATCGCGCCCGATTTCCGCCAGCGGCTGCAGGGGGCGACCGTCACCGCCGTCGGGCGCCGCGCCAAATATGGCCTGATCCACACCGACCGGGGCGATTCGATCATCTTGCACCTGGGCATGTCGGGCCGGCTGCGACTCGATCCCGCCGAAGATTTGAAGCACGACCATGTGCTGTTCGAAACGGCGAAGGGCCGCATCGCCCTGAACGACCCCCGGCGATTCGGGTCACTGCATATCGTTGAGACGGACCGTCTGGAGGCGCATCCCCTGATCGCGGCCTGCGGGCCGGAGCCGCTGGGCGCGGATTTCGATGCCGCGCATGTGCGCACCGTGACGAAAGGCAGTCAGGCGCCGATAAAGGCGCTGCTGCTGGACGGAAAACGCATCGCGGGCCTCGGCAATATCTATGTCTGCGAAGCACTGTTCGAGGCGGGTGTCCGGCCGACGCGCAAGGGCGCACGCCTTACCGCACGCGAAGCAGCGCGCCTGGCGGAAACCATTCCCGCCGTTCTGTCGCGCGCGATCGAGGCGGGCGGGTCCAGCCTGCGCGACTATGCCCAGCCTTCGGGTGAACTGGGATATTTCCAGCATGATTTCCGCGTATATGGCCGCGCGGGAGACCCCTGTCATACGTGCGGAACGCCGATCCGGCGCATCGTTCAATCGGCACGGTCCAGCTTTTACTGTCCTACTTGCCAGCGATAGCGCCAAATTCCTTGACCCCGGCGGCCCGGCTGCCTATGTCCCGCCCCTTGCTGACAGCGGGTCTTGCCCGCCGTCCAATCTGACACGCACATCTGAAGACGAGACGAGCCCCATGGCCAATACCCCCCAGGCGCGCAAGCGCATCCGCCGCAACGAAGCCCGTACCGAGGTTCTGGGTGCGCGCCGCAGCGCGATCCGCACCTTTGTCAAGAAGGTCGAATCGGCCATCGCCGCCGGCGACAAGGACGCAGCGAAGAACGCCCTGCAGGCAGCGCAGCCGCAGATGCAGCGCGGCGTCGCGAAGGGCGTTCTTCACAAGAACACCGCCTCTCGCAAGCTGAGCCGTCTGAGCGCCCGCATTGCCGCGCTTGGTTAAGGCCCGCTAAATCTTTCAGTGCCTGAAAAGGGGCGCTGCCGGGTAGCCGGCGGCGCCCCTTTTCAATGCGACTCATGCGTTTTCGGGAACTTGCCCGCAGCCGTCGATTGGCAGCGAAAAGGGAGAGATAAAACAGCCCGAAAATGTGCGACGCAGCGAATCGCGGGTCCCGCGTGTCAACGACTTTATTTCCAGAATATGACAGGCCCGAGGCTTGATCGAATGGCCCTCCGGCGCGTACAAGATGCACCGAGGCGGAGGGGCTTATCGGGGCTTCCACCCCAATTTAGAATGCGATTTCCAGTAATCGTCCGTCTGCACTGATGCATTCGGCGAACAAGGAAGAATTGCGCCTAATGCTCGCAGTCGGAAAGTTCCGGCTGTTCGACAGGATTATTGTTGTTTCGCATCGGCGTTACTTCAACATCCTGACTTTGGACAGCAGGAATGCCGTCCAATCTTTTTGTTAACCTGCACCTGCAGGGCTGAGATAGACGGAGACGATGTGACAGTGGATGCGGATAAATCGACCAACGCTGCGATGACATCGGGCTTCGATGCCGACGCGCGCTGGACCGAGGTTCGCGACGCGCTGCAGGGCGAACTGACCGCGCGCACCTGGTCGTCCTGGTTCGCCAATGTCGCCCTGGTGGGCGTCGAGGATGATTGCGCCATCCTGTCGGCACCGACCGCCTTTGCCGCCGACTGGATTCGCGGCCAATATGCCGAGCGTCTGCGCATGTTGTGGTCGCGCGGCGACAGCCCCGTCACCCATGTGCGAATCGTTGCAGGTGCGGCCGTCATCGAATCGGACACGCCGATTTCGGACATAGAGATCCCCGCCGCGTCCCCTGTTCCGTTGCAGGATGAGGTGCTGAACCCGCGCTATACCTTTGACCGCTTCGTCATCGGCAAGGCCAATGAACTGGCCTACAGCGCCGCCCAGACCATGGCCGACGGCGGCGAGCCGGGTTTCAATCCGCTGTTCCTGCATGGCGTTACCGGCGTCGGCAAAACCCACCTGATGCACGCCATTGGCTGGGAATACCGGCGACACAATCCGCACGCCCACATCGTCTACATGTCGGCGGAAAAGTTCATGTTCGAATTCGTGACCGCCATGCGGGCCAAGGACACGCTGGCGTTCAAGAATCGCCTGCGCGGCGCCGACCTGATGATGATCGACGACGTACAGTTCATCGGCGGCAAGGACACGACTCAGGAAGAGCTGTTCCACACCATGAACGAGGTCATCAATGCCGGCCGCCGCCTGGTGATCAGCGCCGACCGCTGTCCGCAGGATCTGGAGCGGGTAGAGGCGCGCGTGCGTTCCCGCCTGGCCTGGGGTCTCGTCGCCGACATCAACCCCGCCGAATATGAGCTGCGGTTGAACATCGTCTATGAAAAGCTGTCCGCCCGCACGCCGGAGGAGCGCGCACTCGTCCCCGACGAGGTGGCGGATTTCATCGCCCAGAAGGTCACCGCCAATGTCCGCGAGCTGGAGGGGGCGCTGAACCGTATCCTCGCCTTTGCCAAGACGCGCCGCATGCCTGTCGATATCGACCGCGCACGTGCACTGCTGGCCGATGTCGTGCGTGCCAGCACCCGCCGCGTGACAGTCGACGTGATCCAGCGGCAGACGGCGGATTTCTATAATATAAAACTGTCCGACATGATGTCCGCGCGCCGCGCCCGCGAAGTCGCACGGCCACGCCAGATCGCCATGTATCTCGCCAAGCGCCTGACGCCGCGCAGCTTTCCCGACATTGGCCGCCGCTTTGGCGGACGCGATCATACGACGGTCATGCACGCGGTGAAACGAATCGAGGCCCTGCGCGCCGATGATGGCGAACTGAGCGCCGACATCGACCGCCTGGAACGCATGATCGACGGCTGAGCCGTCCCGTGCGGCAGGTGCGGGCGGGCCGTCCGTTAACAGTCTGACGCCTCGCTGCCGGGGATCAGTCCGTCAGATAGAAATCCACGCTGGTGACGACGCGCACCTTCTGGCTGGGCGATTCGGTGGCCTGCCCCACCGCGCCATCACGCGGTTCGATAGAGAAATAGCCCTGCCGTGCTGATTTGATGCCGCCGACCCCCGCCCCCGAATCCTTTGCGAACTGCTCTGCCGCCGCGCGCGCATCGCGGGTTGCCTCCGCAATCATTTCCGGCTTCAGGTCGGTCAGGCGGGTAAAGCTGTAAACCATGGAGGGGGCACCGCCCTCCAGCGCCACGCCGCGATCCAGCAGCGCCCCTTGCGCCGCGTAGGCCCGGCGGGCGGCCGCAATATCGCTGGTGTTCAGGCGAATCGATTGCCGAACCTGAACATTGGGAATGCCGCCATTCATCCACTGATTGACCGACAGCCCCTCTGTCGTGACGGCGTCGCTCGGAAAGCCCTGTTCGCGCAGGAAGGCGCGGACGCTGTCCGCCATTTGCGCAGTGTCCGCCTTTACCGTGTTGAAGTCCGTCCCCTGCCCCGTGAACTGGATGGTCCAGGTGGCGAGGTCGGCGGTCACATCCCGTTCCGCCAGTCCGCGCACCTCAACCGACCGATCCGCCAGCCGCGCCCGCTTCAGCCCATCCCCCAGCAGGAATCCGCCGACAACAATACCCAGCGCCAGGATCAGGGCGGCAATGATGGTGCGGTTGGCGGTCATTGGCGTGATTTACCAGAGCTGCGAGCGATACGCCATTAGCTCCTTACCAAGGGGCCGCCCTCTTCAAGAGAGCCTCTCCGGTGTGCCAAGATGATGGCGAGAACTGCCATAAACAGCATTGCCGAGCGCGGATGATAAATGACGCCGTCGACCATGGCGGTAACGATCAGCATCGCAAGGAGCGCGAGTAAAGGGAACAGCCAAGGCGCAGAGCGCACGATCTGAATGGTGGTTAAACCTGCGCGCGCCAACAGCCAGAATGCCGGTACCGCCGCCAGCGTCCCCCAATTTCCGAGAAGCTGCAAGATGAGGTTGTGCGGCTGCGTGTGCGCCATCTCGCCGATATTGACGAGCCACATGGTGCTGTCTTCGCCATGACCAATCAGCGGGCTGGCCAGAAAGGCGTCCCATGTCTGCATCCACATTTCCGCTCGACCGGCGGTATAGCCGGAGGATGTCTGCGTGTCCGTAACAACGCGAAAAAGACCGAAGGACGAATCGGGAATCCAGAGAGAGCTTGCCACGGCCGCCAATGCCAGCATTGCAAGGATAGCCAGGAGTTCGCGCAGTCCTGGCTTGCAACCGATCAGGAGCGCACAGGATGCCAGTCCTATCCCCGCCGCGAAAATGGGACCGCGCGACCCGGACCAAAAGAGCAAAAGAGCCGCAAGGAATAAGAGGCAATAAAGAGGGGCGTCAAAGGCGCCACTTTCGGATTTCCGCCATAGGAGGGCGATACACAGCGTCAGAACTGCGCCAAGGTGAAAGCCGAAAATACGGATGCTGAGATATCCGGGAATTGCCGAGGTCCAGATGACCTGCGCCTCCGTCTGCTGCGCGAGGTGCGCCGCGCTGACGAGATGAATGATCAATATAGGCAGGTAAAGGACCAGTCCTACGCCAAGCCACAATGCCAGGCTGCGAATATCGCTGCGTGTCACACCCCCGGGCGCCCTTGACGCAAGATGCCACACGGCGAGCGCAAACAGGACATGAAGCGGCCAGAACGTCGCGCGAAGGAGGGAGCGGGCGGGCCATTCCGACATGAAGGCCGACCCCAACCAAAAGGTCGTGAAGAGTATTAGCGCCGCGATTCTTACATCGCGGGGAAGTTTCCTGCCAAGCGCGCGGATGTCGAGACCGGCGGCCCTCGCATGAAATACGACGCCCAATTCGACGATCAGAAAGATGAAATCGATCTGCCGCAGCGCCTCGTACCAGCCGGGCGCACAATGATAGCTATAGGTGCGGAACAAGACCCCAGACAGAACCGGCAGGAGACCCAGCAAGCAAGCGAGGTAGGCAATGGGCCGGTCTAGGCGCAGCGGGTGCAACCCGGCCTTTGGGGGTACCGCAGCAGCTGTAGCTGAAATGTCAGGACCAGTGCAGGACATGAGGCTGGCCTAGCCCCGGCATGCGAATATTCGGTTAAGTCCGCCTTTACCGCGCCGAGCCTAATCCCATGTTTCCACATACCGGCACGCGGACGCATGCGATGTTTTCATATGCACAAGAAGGCTTCATTGCCGCAACGCCCGCCCCGCTTGAGCTGGCGGTCGTCATTCCCGTTTTAAATGAAGCAGGCAATATAGAGCCGCTGCTTGCCGACATTGCCGAGGCGCTTTCCGGGATCGGCTGGGAGGTCATATTCGTCGATGACGGTTCGACGGATGGAACGCTGGACTGCGTGGAAAGGATCGCGCGTAGCGATTCGCGCGTCCGCCTGATTCGCCGGATCGGCAGGCGCGGACTGTCATCCGCCGTCATGGAAGGGTTCCTCGCCACCGTCGCGCCCGTCGTCGCGGTGATTGATGGCGACCGCCAGCACGATGAGGCGGCCTTGCCGCGCCTGTATAGCGCCATTGCCGATGGCGGGCACGAGCTTGCCATCGGCACCCGCTATGCCCCGGAAGGATCGACCGGCGATTGGGAGGCGGCGCGCGTCGCCCTCAGCCGGTTCTCGACCCTGATTGCCGCTCCCGTGATGAAGACACCCTTGTCCGATCCGATGAGCGGCCTGTTTGCGCTGCGCCGAGACGTAGCGATAGAGGCTGCACCGCGCCTGTCCGCAGTCGGCTACAAACTGTTGCTGGACATTACCGCATCCCTGCCCCGGCGGCTGAAAGTCGCGGAAATTCCCTATCAATTCCGCACCCGGGCAGCAGGCAGGTCAAAGCTGGATAGCGCCATAATTCTGGAATATGGCGAGTTGCTGCTGGATAAGCTGATCGGTCGCTTCATCCCAGCAAAACTTGTAATGTTCGGGACGGTTGGCGCACTGGGACTGCTCGTCCACATGCTTGTGCTGGCGACCGCCATCGGCCCCTTCGCACTGTCGTTTGCCAGTGGGCAGACGCTCGCGGTCTGTGTGGCGATGACGTTCAACTATGCGCTGAACAACCAGTTTACCTACCGCGATCGCCGCCGGACCGGGTGGGGCTGGTGGCGCGGCCTGCTGGGATTCGCCGCTGCATGCGGACTGGGGGCAATTGCCAATGTCGGCGTGGGCACCATGGTATTTCAGGAACAGGAAGGCTGGATGCTGGCGGGTATCGCAGGAGCGATTACCGGCGCGGTGTGGAACTACGTTGCCAGCCAGTGGCTTGTGTGGCGCCAGCGATGAAGGCAGCCACATTGGCGACAACCCAGGTGGCCCAAGGCCGGGACAGTTGGATTCTGCCGCTCTGCTGCCTATTCATCGCCACGCTGCTGATCCGCCTGCCGGTCGTGGGCGACCCCAATTATCATCCCGACGAGGCATTCTACCTGCTGGTGGGTCAGGCGATGCAGGCCGGCTGGATCCCCTATGTCGATATATGGGACCGAAAGCCCTTTGGGCTTTTCCTGATCTATAGGGCGATCGTGGCGCTGCCCGGCAATGACGTAGTCGCCTATCAGCTGATCGCCGGCCTCTTCGCCTTTGCCACGGCGGTCGTGATTTCCTGCATCGCCTCCCACATCGTTCGTAGGGAAGCGGCGATAATGGCCGGGATCCTTTATCTGGCGACGCTTGAACCCCTTGCGGGAGGGGGCGGGCAGGCACCGGTTTTCTATAATCTGCTGATGGCGGGCGCCGCATTGCTGGTGCTGCGCATCCACCTGCGAACAGCGCGAAGGGCGGATGAACGGAGCGGCCTGCTGGCAATGGGGCTGTGCGGCCTTGCCCTGACCGTCAAACCGACGACCGTGTTCGAGGGTGTATTTCTAGGGATCGCGCTGTTGGTGATCCTGTGGCGCAAGGGCGCCGATCCGACGCGGCTGTTGGCACGCGGCGCCATGTTCGCCGTGGCGGGGCTGATCCCGTCATTATTATGTCTGATCTATTTCGTCGGGCTGGGACAGGGCGATGCCTATTGGTTCGCAACGATCGAGTCGGTTTTTGGGAAGCCTGCACAAACGCCGCAATCGACCATCGCACATCTGCTATTTCTGGCGCCACGGCTCTTGCCGCTACTGTTTGCCGCCGGGGCCGGAAGCCTGCTGATCCTGCAGAACCGGGGACCGGCCATCTTTCTGATTGCCTGGTTCTTCTCGGCAATGCTCGGCTTCCTGAGCGTACCGAACTTCTTTGATCATTACGCGCTGCCCCTGATGGTGCCGGTCGCGGTGCTCAGTGCGGGAATATTTGCCCGCCCCCGAATCGGGGGCGCGATTTTCGGCTTGTTGGTTGCCTGGGCGCTGTTTCTTTCCGGTTGGCCGAACATGTCACGCACCGCGCGGTCGGAGAACGGCTTTCTGGCAGCGGAGACCATGATCGACCATCATCTTCGCGGCGGATGCCTGTTCGTTTTTGACGGTCCACCGCTGCTGAACCGGCTGAATTCCGATTGCCGCCTGACGGCGCGCCTGTTTCCTGAACATCTAAACAATGCTTCCGAGGCGACGGCGACCGGGATCGACGCCGCGACAGAAATAGAAAGGATTTTGGCGCAGCGACCGCGCGTCATCGTCACCGGCCCAGATCCCATCATTGCAACACCAAATCGACAAACTCGCTCCCTCGTTGCGGCAGCGCTGAGGCAGAATTATCGGCGTGCCGGTCGAACGATCGTTGAGGATGAAGCGCGCGCACGCGAAATCGAAATCTGGGTTCGCCGCTAAAGGTCGGTGCGCGAGACCCCGGAAAAGCCCAATATGTAGTCCGCGCCGAAGGCCGACGAGGGTGTGTGATATCCGGGGCTGACTTCGCCGCGCGCGATGCGCTCTGCCATGTCGAGGGCGGTCATGCTGGTCAGCTTATAGGCTTCGGGCGTTTCCATGCGGGATATGACCGTGGTGCCGTTCGCATCCTCCGCCTCTGCCTGCAGGATGGCGCGGGCGCGGTCGCGCTGTTCAAGGTTCGGGCCGGGCGGCATGCGGTCTATGGCGCGGCGCCCTACCCACTGGCCAAGGGCGGTTTTCAGAAGCCAGCGCAGTACGGACGGCAGGCTGGCCATGCGCGCCATGTCGGGGGTGGATTCGAAATAAACCTCGATATTAGGGATGCCGGTCGAATAAAACGCCGTCGCCACGTCGCCCCACGACACGCCGATCGTCGCGCGCAGGCCATGGCCCAGATCGCTGGTGCCGCGCGGCGTTTTGGGCAGCGTGACCACGTCGCCGTCGCGGCGCACCTTCGTTCCATAGGCGATGCTTTCCAGCCCCGTTTTCGCGGTGCCGCGGCTCAGCTTGTTCAGTCCGCCAATGACGAAGTGCAGGGACCGTGCGGCGGGCAGGCGGCGATGCAGGTGCGCGGCCAGGCAATCCGACGGCACCACGTCGAACCCCGCGCCCGGCAACAGCACGATGCCGCTGTCGATCGCACGGTCGCCAAGAGCGTGCAGCGCCTCGAACACGGTGATTTCGCCGGTAATATCGACATAGTTCGTGCCGCTTTGCAGGCAGGCCTCCGCCATGGGCACGGCGGTGCGGGAAAAGGGCCCGGCCATGTTGAGGACCGTCGAGACGTCCGCCAGTTCCGGGGCGGCGCGGTTGCGAAGGTCGAAGGCGCGCCAGCGAAGGCCATATTGCCGCGCCAGCGCCTCCACCCTGTCCGCGTTGCGCCCGGCAAGGATGGGCGAGAGGCCGCGCGCCACCGCGCGCTCCGTTACCAGGCGGCCAGTATAGCCGTAGGCCCCGTAAAACAGCAGATCGCCGGTCAAGCCGACGCCGCCCCCATCCTTGCCGTTTCCTGGCCATCACGCTGCTGCGCACGCTGCGCGGCGCCACGCGCCAGGCATCGATCCATATAGTTCTTCAGCACGGGACCAGGCTGCAACATGTCAAACTGGACCATGAACTGGATGCTGCCCGCCAGCATCAGGTCGGCCATGGTGAAGCGGTCCGCGGCAACCCAGGTGCGCCCGTCCAGCCGCTTTTCCAACACCGAAACCATGTCGTCGAAATTTCCCCAGGGCGAGGATTGCGATTCGACATCCAGCTTCACGAATTTTTCCATCATGGCCGGTTCGATCGTGGCCGGGGAATAGAGTAGCCAATAGAGGAATTCCCCCCGCGCAGGATCGTCCGCACGGGGGGCCAGCTCACCCGGGCGATAGCGGTCGGCAAGGTAGAGCGCCATGGCCGCCGAATCGGCCATTTTCACCTCGCCATCGATGAGCGCCGGGACTTTCCCCTGTGGGCTGGCGGCAAGGAAATCTGCGGGGTCGTTGCGGGGCGTGGCCCTGATATCGACCGCCTGCACCTGATAGTCCGCGCCCACTTCCTCCAGCATCCAGAGGGCGCGCACGGCGCGGGTCTGCGGACTCCAATATAACGTAATCATCACTCGCTCCCGTCGAACGCGGCCAGATGCGCGGTCACATCATCATAGTCCCGGGCGATGCTGTGCGCACCTGCCTCTATCAGCCTGTCGCGATGGTCGGGCAGGCAATGGCCCGCCGCCAGCAGCCCGCAGACATGCATGCCGGCTGCGCTGGCGGCGGCAACGCCCGTGGGCGAATCCTCGATCACGAAACAGTCTGCCGGCTCGGCTGCCAGTTGCTCAGCCGCGTAGAGATATAGGTCCGGCGCCGGCTTGCCCCGCGTCACATGCTCCTTGCCGCTGAAGATCGCGGTGCCGAATACCGACGCCCGCCGAATATGATCCAGATGCGCGCGTATCCACATGGTGGAGCTGGAAGAGGCGATTGCGCGCGGCCGCTCCGGCGGCAGGGAATCGAGAAACGCCAGCGCCCCCGGCACCGGGTCCAGCCCTTCCCGCAGAACACGGTCGTCCTCTGCGCGCCGCAGCTCGTGAAAGCGCTCGGGGATGGCGCCGCCCAGCCACCCCTCCAGCGCGCGCTGGAAATTCACCCCCGACAGACCCATGAATGTCGCAATGGCCTGCTCAGTCGTCGTCGGTGTCCCCAATTCGGTCAGCGCCTCCGCCAATTGCCGGTTACCCGCCAGCTCGCTTTCAATGAGAACGCCGTCGAAATCGAAGATCACCGGTCCCCTCATCCGGGTCGGTCCCGCGCACCGAAAAGGGCGGTGCCGACCCTGACATGGCTGGCGCCGACCATGACGGCGGTTTCGAAGTCGGCGGACATGCCCATCGAAAGCAGCGGCAGACCCTGCTGCTCAGCCAGTTTGCGCAGCAGCGCGAAATAGGGCGCGGCCTCCGTATCGGCGGGGGGAATGCACATCAATCCGACCACGTCGAGCCCATGATCCGCGCATTTCTGCAGAAGGTCGGGCAATTTGTCGACGGCACAGCCGCCCTTTTGCGGCTCCTCGCCAATATCGACCTGCACGAAGAATTGCGGCGTCCGGTCCAGCTTCACGATCGCCTTGCCCAGCGCCTTTACAAGGGACGGGCGATCGACACTGTGGATGACGTCGAACATGGCCACCGCCTGCTCCGCCTTGTTCGACTGCAACTGGCCGATCATGTGCAGGACGGTCTCCGGATATTCCGCCAGGAGCGGCGGCCACTTCCCCTCCGCCTCCTGCACGCGATTTTCGCCGAAATGGCGATGGCCCGCCTGCAACAGCGGGCGCACGTCTTCGGCATCGTGCATCTTGGATACCGCAATCAGTGTGACATCGCGGGCACTGCGGCCCATCAGGCGCGCCGCACGGTCGATCCGCTCGCCAATCTCGTTCAATCTTTGGTGTGTTGTCCCCATTTCCTTTCGCTAAAGGACAGCCATGCGCCGCCGCAATCCCCCAATGAAGGCATTGCCGAGCTGCTGGCTGGTTTCCGACCCGGAACGTGGCGGTAAACTGCTGTCGACGATGGCAGTTTTGCCGCGCGGGTCCGGCGTGATTTTCCGCCATTATAACGTGACGGACAGAGAAGATCTGGCACGAAGGGCGATGCGTCTGGCCCGCCGACGCGGCCTGTTGTTCATTCTTGCGGGCGATGAGCGACTGGCGCGGCGTATCGGCGCGGACGGCGTCCACATGCCGGGTTTCGAAAACGTGCATCGGCCGCTGACGGCTGCGGCGCATGACAGGGGCGAAATCGTACGCGCGGCACGGGCCGGCGCACGGGCGGTTTTTCTGTCGCCGGTCTTTGCCACGGGCAGTCATCCGGGCGCCCTGCCGCTCGGCCGCGTGCGCTTCGGCCTGCTGGCGCGACACAGCCCGCTGCCCGTTATCGCGCTGGGCGGCATGACGCGGGCGCGCTACCGCTCGCTGGTGCCGCTGGGTGCTCGCGGCTGGGCGGCGGTATCTGCCCTTTCCAAAAGCGCCGGCAGCGGGCATTCGCCGCGCGGAACTGTCTGTTGACCGCTGCCGCCCCTGCGTTACAGATTGTCCGCATGACAGAAACGCCCGCCCCACCCGACCAGGACATGGATTTCGAAACCGCGCTGAAGCGGCTGGAGGATATCGTCCAGACGCTGGAGCGGGGCGAGGTACCGCTGGAAAAATCGATCACCCTCTACGAGGATGGCGTGCGGCTGAAGAAAATCTGCGACGGGAAGCTGGAATCCGCCCGCACCCGGATCGAGAAGATCACCCTGGACGGCGCGGGACAGCCGGTCGGCACGATGCCGCTAGATGCGGAATAATGGCGCGGACCGCGCGCCCGGTATGATGCGATCGCTAACGTCAGTCAGTCTGAAGCCGGCGCTGGATGCCATCGCCAAGGCGGTGGATGCGCGTTTCGATCGCCTGTTGCCGATCCCCGACGACCCGCGCCGCCGCCTGATCGAGGCGATGCGCTATGCCGCCATGGAGGGGGGGAAGCGCCTGCGCCCTCTTTTGACGGTCGCGGCATGCGACCTGTTCCACGTCGACAAGGAACGGTCGCTGCGCGTCGCCATCGCGGCGGAATGCGTGCACGTCTATTCCCTGATCCATGACGACCTGCCGTGCATGGATGACGATGCGCAGCGGCGCGGCAAGCCGACGGTGCATTTGGCGTTCGACGAAGCGACGGCGGTTTTGGCAGGCGATGCGCTGCAGGCGCTGGCTTATGAGGTTCTGGCCGACGAACATACGCACGAAGATCCTGCCGTCCGTGCCCGCCTTTGCCTCGCGCTTGCCCGGGCGAGCGGCCCGAATGGCATGGCGGGGGGGCAGATGCTGGATCTGGCGGCGGAGGCGGAGCCGTTCGACCTGCCGCTGACGACGCGCCTGCAACAGCTGAAGACGGGCGCGCTGATCGGCTTTGCCGTAGAGGCGGGCGCCATCATGGGGAAGGCCGAGGAAAAGTCGCATGTGCGCCTGCGCGGCTATGCCCATGATCTGGGACTGGCGTTCCAGATTGCCGACGACCTTCTCGACATAGAGGGCGATGAGGAAATTGCCGGCAAGGCGCTGGGCAAGGATGGCGCCGCCGGCAAATCGACCTTCGTGTCCCTGCTGGGCGCGCCCCGCGCCCGCGCGCAGGCGGAAATGCTGATCGACCAGGCGATTGCGCACCTGGACGGGTTCGGCACGGAAGCGGATTTGCTGCGCGCCATTGCCCGTTTCGCCATTGAGAGGGACCGTTAATGCGTATCGGCATCTATCCTGGGACGTTCGATCCCCTGACCCTGGGACATATCGACATTATCCGCCGCGGCGCGAAGCTGGTGGACCGCCTGATTATCGGCCTCAGCACGAATCCGTCCAAGACGGCGATGTTCAGCCTGGAAGAACGCCGCCAGCAGGTAGAGGCGGAGGTCGCGAAACTGGCCGAAGATATTCAGGTGGTCACGTTCGACGGCCTGCTGGTGCATTTCGCGGCCGAGCAGAATGCCAGCATGATCATTCGCGGCCTGCGCGCCGTGTCCGATTTCGAATATGAATATCAGATGGCCGGCATGAACCAGCAGCTGGATGACGAGGTGGAGACCGTCTTCCTGATGGCGGATGTCGCGCTACAGCCGATCGCCAGCCGTCTGGTCAAGGAAATCGCCCGTTTCGGTGGCTGTATAGACAAATTCGTGACACCCGAAATCGCGCGCCTGGTGGGGGACCGCGTTCAGAAGGTCGCAACAGCCGATCAGTCCTCGTAACCGTCGTCATCCACATAAGGGTCGGCGCGTCCCTCGCCATGCGTTTCCCAATCGTCCATGGTGGACAGGAAATCTGTCAGGTCGATGAAATCATTGACCGACTTCTGAAGCTCTGACGACGCCTGCGATTTTGTGGAGGCGGCCTCCACGCGAATGCCGCGGCGGCGCAGTTTTTGCGCCAGATAATGGAAATCGGCATCGCCGGTCACCAGCACGACGACATCGGGCTTTATCTCGATGCACATTTCGACGGCATCCATCGCCATCAGCACGTCAACATTGGCATTCAATGTCTCCGGCCGCTGCGGCGAGCCCTTGCCGTGATGCGTGACCGCCATGAAGCCGTTGAAGCGCAGGAAGTCGCGAAAGCGGATCTTTGCGTCGTGGCGCTGCTGCCATTCATGCGGCATATCCTCGTACCGCATGGCGGGCGGCAGACCCAGATATACGACCATTTCAACCAGCTGGCGGTCGTGCCCCTCGTCAGCCAGATAATCGGCAAGCGCCAGATAGTCGGTCTTCTTGCCTGCCTGATATGCGGCGTGGGCAAAATTCGCTTCGTCAACGAAAATCAAAATGCGCTTCACGGTCAAAATTCCCTGGAAAAAGTGCTGGCGTAATCGGACTGCAATAGCCCGTCCGACGCCCTTCTCCAAACCGCGCTAGAAGGTGACGATCAGCGCGTGCAGCGTCAGGCCGACCAGACCGCCGACCAGTGTGCCGTTTATGCGGATGAACTGCAGATCGCGTCCCACCGCTCGCTCCAGCCGGTCGCTGACCGTCGCGGTGTCCCACCGCTTTACCGTATCGGACACGATGCTGACGATCTGCCGGCCATAATCAGCGACCAGCCCGGTGATGGCGCGGCGGGCATATTTGTTGAGCGAATGGCGAAGCCGGGCATCTGAGTCTATGGTCGTACCCAGCGATCGGATTCCCTCTCCCAGCCGGCCTGATAGGGCAGCCTTCGGGTCTGTCAGCGACGTGCGCAGCGTTTCCTTCAGATTGCCCCAAATGCCATCCAGGAACCGCCCCAATTCGGGATTGGCGATCAGCTCCGATTTATAGCGTTCCACCTTCGCCTGCGTTTCCGGCAGATAGCGCAGGTCGAATGCCATATCCTTCAACGCGATCATGACCTTGATGCGCAGGGGATGCTGCGGATCGGCGGCCATGTCGGCAAGCAGCTTGCGCGATCCGTTGATCAGCGCATTCGCGACACGCTCGTCGACCCCCGCCAGCCGCAGGACCCATTGTGTCCGCTCCTGCACCAGATCGCGGATCAACCCCTCATTCTCGTCCAGAATACGCGCCAGCCAGACGACGGCGTTGTCGAACACAGGCTGCAGACGCCCCTCGTCTATCGAACGATCCAGAATGCGGCCCAGCAGGGGCGCAAGCTCCAGCTTTTCCAGGTTTGAGGAGATGCCGCCGCGCACCAGGCCGGAAATCGCCTTATTATCAGCAGCATCCATCATCTGCATGGCGAAGCGGGCGACGCCGCCGCGCGGCCCCATGGCCTTCCCCGGACTGGCCAGCCAGCGGGCGGCCGCGCCTGCCATGTCGACGTCCTTCAGGCGGCGGGCGATGATGGGCGGGGTCAGGAAATTGCCCTGCAGGAAGCCGGCCAGATTGTCGGCCAGTCGGTCCTTGTTCTTGGGAACGATCGCCGTGTGCGGGATGGGCAGGCCGAGCGGATGACGAAACAGTGCGACGACGGCAAACCAGTCGGCAAGCCCGCCAACCAGCGCCGCCTCCGAAAAGGCCTGGGCATAGCCGATCCAGGCCGCATCCCCCTGCAGCCGGTGAGTGAAGATGAAGATCGCCAGCATCAGAACCAGCAGCCCCGTCGCGATCACCCGCATGCGCCGCGCCGGATGCGGCTGGAACAGGGTCAGCGGTCGTCTGTCAAAGGAACGCAGCGGCCTCACTCCGCCGGCGTGGAGCCGCCCGCGGCAGTTTCCGGCACGTCATCCGCGCCGGTGCCCTGATGCCGCCGGTTCACCAGCCGGCCCAATATCTTGCCCAGCCACTTCTCGAAATCATCGGCCAGGCTGAACCCCGCCGGTACGATCAGCAGGGTCAGGATGGTGGACAGGATCAGACCGCCGATCACGACAATGCCCATGGGCGCGCGGAAGCCCGCGCCGCCGGTCGTCGCAATCGCGGTGGGAAGCATGCCCGACGCCATGGCCACGGTGGTCATCACGATGGGCTGTGCGCGTTTGCGACCCGCATCGATGATGGCGATCTTGCGCGGCACACCCGCGGCAATTTCCTCAAGCGCGAAATCGATCAGCAGGATCGAATTCTTGGCGACGATACCCAGCAACATCAACAGGCCGATCATGACCGGCATGGAAAGGACATTGCCCGTCAGATGCAGGGCAATACCGCCACCAAGCGGGGCAAGCAGCAACGATCCCATATTCACGAACGGCGGCATCACACGCTTGTAGAGAAGCACAAGCACTGCAAACACCAGCAAAATACCCGACACGGTGGCGATGAAGAACTGCCCGGTCAGTTCACCCTCGATCTTGGAATTGCCGAATGTCGGGGTCGTGACCCCCATGGGCAGATCCTGCATGGCGGGGATCCGTTCCGCGATGCGCTGCCCCTCGCCCGTGACGACCCCCTCTACCAGATCGGCGCCGATGATGATGCGATCCTGCTGTGCGAAACGCTGCAGCACCTCGGGGCCAGAGCCCAGCGTAATATCGGCAACTACCTTAAGCGGGACGGAACCGCCGCTGGTTGTCGGAACCGGCAAATTCTCGATCGTGGCGAGCGTCTGGCGCGATGATTCGGGCAACAGGACGCGGATCGGTATCTGCCTGTCCTGCAGACTGAATTGCGCCACATTCTGATCGATATCGCCAATCGTCGCGATGCGTACAGTCTGGCTGAGCGCGGCCGTCGTAATACCGAGGTCTGCGGCAAGAGCGAAATTGGGCGAAATGACGATTTCCGGCCGCTGTAATCCGCCCTCTATGCGGGGCTGCACGAAAATATCGTTCTGGCGCAACTGCTCGACGATCAAATTCGCATGTTCGTTCAGGATTACGGAATCGCTGCCGGCAATCATCAGATTGACGTCGCGGGCGCTGCCGCCGAAATTCTGCTGTGCCTGAAATCCGACGCGCGCATCGGCAAAGCGGCCAAGCTCAGGGCCCAATTGGCGGGCATATTCGATGCTGGACCGTTCGCGATTTTCCTTAAGATTGACGTAAAGCGTCGCATCGGCGACGCCGACCGCCTGAAACACATCCTCGGTTTCCTGTTCCTGCAACAGGAATTGCGTCACCGCGTCCGATACACGCTCCGTCTGCGCCAGCGTTGAGCCCGGCGGCATGTTGATGTTGACCTGGACGGTGTCCTCATCAACCGAAGGGTTGATCGTGAACGGCAGGGTGGCGAACGTGACGACCGTCAGGATCAGGGCGACGAAGCCGACCAGCAGCGTCCAGACCCGGTGATCGCGCACCAGATCGCCGCCAAGGCGCCGTACGAAGCCGCGCTGGCGCTTCTCTGGCTCTGACAGTTTCCGGCGATGCAGCGACCAATTGAGTATGCGGAGATAGGTCTGCATCGCACGCCCGCCCGCATGTTCCTTTTCCCCGTGCGCGTGCAGGAAGAAGGCCGCCATCAGGGGCGTCACCATGCGCGCGACCGCCAGGCTGAACAGCACCGCCGCGACGACCGTCAGGCCAAAAGGTTTGAAAAACTGGCCGGGGATGCCCGACATCAGGCCGACGGGCAGAAACACCGCGACGATGGAACTGGTCGTCGCGACCACGGCCAGGCCAATCTCGTCGGCCGCATCCATCGAGGCCTGATAGGGTGACTTGCCCATTCGCATGTGCCGGACGATATTCTCGATCTCGACAATGGCATCGTCGACCAGCACGCCCGCGACCAGCGCGAGCGCAAGCAGCGACGTATTGTTGAGCGTGATCCCAAGCAGATCCATCACCCAGAAGGTCGGTATCGCGCTGAGCGGAATGGCCGTCGCGGCGATCAGCATCGCGCGCCAGTCGCGCAGGAACAGCCAGACCACGATTACCGCCAGTATCGCACCCTCGACCAGCGCCGCCATGGAGGATTCATATGCCTCCACCGTCTGATCATAGGGGGTAAACAGGATCGAGAAGGTGACGCCGGGATAATCCTGCCGCATCGCATCCAGTTCGTCCTGCATGCTTTCATAGACCGAAACGTCCGATGCGCCCTTGGCCTTCTCCACGCGCACGCCGATGACCTCGCGGCCATTCTGCTTTGAAATGAGGCGCTTTTCGCCGATACCATCGGTCACGGTCGCAATGTCGGACAGGCGGATCGACCGGCCATTGCCCAGGTTGATCTGCATATTGCTGAGTGCGTACGCACTATCGGCATTGCCGAGCACGCGCACCGATTGTTCGCCGCCGGCGATTTCGGTGCGCCCGCCACCGGCATTCAGGTTCAGTTGCAGCAACTGCGCATTTACCTGCGCCGCCGTCACGCCGATCGACTGCATACGCGCCGGATCCAGCTCCACGCGAATTTCACGGTCGACGCCGCCCGATCGGCTGACCGCCGCCATCCCCTCAAGCGACAGCAGCCGCTTCGCCACGACATCGTCGACGAACCAGCTCAATTGCTGCTCTGTCATGTCGACGGCACCAACCGAAAGGTAGGCAAGGATGCCGCCCAAATCGATGCGTTGCACCTGCGGTTCCAATATCCCGTCCGGCAGATCGGCGCGGATGTTGGAAACGGCGTCGCGAACGTCGTTGACCGCTCGGTCGATCGGTACGTCCATGTCGAACTGAACCGTCGTGGTGGAACTACCCTCCCGAATCGTGGAGGTGATTTCATCGACGCCGTTGACCCCGCGCACGGCAGCCTCGACCCGCTGCGTCACCTGGGTCTTCAATTCCTCGGCGGCGGCACCCGGTTGCGCCACCGTCACGCTGGCGACGGGGAAGCTGACATCCGGCTGATTATTGACGTCCAGCCGCAGGAAACTGACGAGGCCCGCCAGCGTCAGCGCGACGAACAGCACGATCGGAACGACGGGGTTCTGGATCGACCAGCTGGAAATATTGCGCATGGGCTTAGTCGTCCCGCTCGACAAGCTGCGGCACGACGCGGTCATTATCGTTCAGGAAGGCACCGGCTGAAAGGACGACCTGCTCGTCGCCTGTCAGGCCCTCTTCAATCACCACTCCGTCGGGAGTGATGGCCCCCACGCGCACGGGTTGCCGCTTCGCCCGGTTTTCGGAATCAACGATATATACATAGCTTTCGCCGCCACCGCCAAGCACGGCGGATTCAGGCAGTAATGGCCGGGTCGCGGTGCCGGTGTCGATTGTTCCGGTGGCAAAGCCGCCGGGCCGAACCTGACCGTCGGAGCGAATGAGGATGCGCGCCGTTCCCTGCCGCGTGCTTGGATCGATCAAGGGTTCCACCATCCAGACCTCGCCCGGATAATCTACCGGGCTGCCAACCAGGCTGACGGTGGCGTCCTGCCCCACACGCAACGAGCGCAAATCCTCTTCGGCGACGAGCGCCTGCAATTCCATCTGTCCGCCCTGTGCGATGCGGAACAATGCCCCCGACCCAGAGCTGACAACCTGACCCTGCTCCACGCTCCTTTGCAGGATCAGACCCGCCTCCGGCGCGCGCACGTCCAATTGTCCCAGCTGCGCCTGCATCGACGCCAGTTGCGCCTTTGCCACATTTACATTCGCGCGCGCGCTGTCCCGGGTGGCGGTACGTCGTTCGATGTCTGCCGTCGAAATGAACCCGCGTTCGACAAGGGCCTGGGCCCGCTCCAGCTCTGACTGAGCCAATTGCGCATCCGCCTCTGCCTGGGCCACGGATGCGCGCATCTGCGCCACCTGCTGCTCCGCAACCGCCCTGTCGATACGGGCAAGAACCTGTCCGCGTTCCACATAATCGCCTTCGTCCACCAGAACGGCGGTGACCATGCCGCCCTGGCCTTGTACGCCGACAGGCAGGTCGCGCCGCGCAGCAACGCTCCCGTTCACACGGACGCTGGCGGTGACGGGGCGTGCACCCGGGACGCTGACGGAAACAGTAGGCGCACTGGCGCCGGCCGCGCCCGCACTTTGCGGCGGGATCTCGCCGCCGCTGCCGCCGGCTCCCAGAAACCAGAACAGCAGGCCGCCGACGACCGCCGCCGCAACGACCAGTGATATAATGGCACCGCGCGAAAGGCCCCGGCCAGAGCGCCGCGGTTCATCCAGGGGCGAACCGGAAACGTCGATTCGTTCGTGCATGTTCATCTCTCACGCCTCGCGCTTCCGGACTGATCCCACCAGCGGATGGGACCGACTATTCCTTACGTGTATTAGTTGAATAAGTCACTGGCGGCAAGCGCGGGTTGCCACCCCGGTCCGGCTGCGGCGCTTCACATAGTCGCAAAGCAGTGAAACTCAATCTTCTGCTGTTGCAGTTGAGCATCAGTTTTCGACTATCGGAAACTTCTCGGTATTCGCGCGTTCACGGTCATATCAACAAAGGGAAGGACGAATTTCATGGGCGATATTCTCTACTGGATTATCATCGGTTTGGTCGCGGGCATTTTGGGCAAGATGATAATGCCCGGACGTGACCCCGGCGGCATCATCGTCACCATCCTTCTGGGCATTGCGGGTGCCGTCGTCGGCGGTTTCCTGGCTGGACTTCTGGGAATCGGCGGCGGATTCATCGTGACGCTGATCGTCGCAACGCTTGGCGCCGTCCTTCTGCTGTGGCTGTATCGCATGTTCCGCGCCCGCAGCGTTTAAATATCAGGGCGTCAGGCGCTATTCAGCCTGATGTGTGAAAATAGGCAGCGCGTGCAGGAACTCCCTGCGCGCGCTGTTCGCTGTCGGGGACTTTCCCCAAGGAGATGATGAATGAGACGCACGATGATTGCCGCATTGGCAGGTTCCCTTTTGACGCTACCCCTGGCGGGCGCGGCCCTGGCACAAGATTCGGTTCCTGTGATGGCAAAGGACATGACGCTCCTGACCATCTCGGCCACGGGAGAGACGAAGGCGGATCCAGACATCGCCACGATCAGCGCCGGAGTCGTGACACAATCGGCAACCGCGAATGAAGCGATGCGCGAGAACCGGACGCGCATGGACCGGGTTATCGCCGCGCTGACCGCGGCGGGTGTCGATGAGAAGGACATCCAGACCGACAATCTGAACCTCAATCCGCAATATCGCTATGCCGAGAATGAGCCGCCGCAGATCACCGGGTACCAGGCGCAGAATACGGTCAGCCTGACTCTACGCGACATCGCCAATGCGGGCGCAGCGCTCGACGCGCTGGTGGCCGAAGGTGCGAACCAGATCAACGGCCCGACGTTCGGCATGGAGGATTCCGAAACCGCCATGAACGAGGCGCGGATCGACGCGATGCGCAATGCCCGCGCACGCGCCGATATCTATGCGCAGGCAGCAGGAATGCAGATCGCACGGATCGTTTCGATCAGTGAAAGCAGCAATTATGCCCCGCAGCCGCCGAGGCCGCAAATGATGCGGAGCGCGGCAATGGATCAGGCCGAAGCCTCGACGAAGCTGCAGCCGGGTCAGCTGGACCTGACGGCCGACGTCACCGTCATTTATGAACTGAGATAGAAGCTCGGCAAAACTGGGGGGAGAGCGCCTTAGCTTTTCCCCCGCTTGCGGCCGGCTTTTTTGCGCCCACTATTGGCAACCTTGCCTTTACGCGCGGCACCCTTGCCGGTGCGCCCCTGTGCGGGCTTTTTGCGTCCGTGGCGCGGCGCCGGTGCGGGGGCGTCTCCCTCCAGCCGCTCGAAGCGAAGGCCGCCTGTGACGGGGTTGGCTTCGGCTAGGCGCAGCTCCAGCCTCTGTCCCAGCGTGAAGCTCTCGCCACTGCGCTCGCCGGTGATCGTGCGGCTTGTCTCGTCGAATTCGTAATAATCCTGCCCCAGCGCCCGCATGGGCAGCAGGCCGTCGCCGCCGACGCCATCGACCGTCGCGAACAGGCCGTGGCGCGTGACGCCGGTAACGCGGGCGGTAACCACCTCGCCTTCACGCTCCGACAGATAGGCGGCGACATAGCGGTCGATCGTGTCGCGCTCGGCCTCCATCGCACGCCGTTCGGTCTGCGAGATATGCTCGCTGATCATGCTCAGCTCATCGATCTCGCCAGCGGTCAATCCGCCCTCGCCCAGCCGATAGGCGCGCACCAGCGCGCGGTGCACCAGCGTGTCGGAATAACGCCGGATGGGCGACGTAAAATGCGCGTAGCTGGCCAGCGAAAGCCCGAAATGGCCAAGATTGTCCGTGCCGTAATAGGCCTGGGTCTGGCTGCGCAGCACCTCCAGGCTGACCTGCTCGCGCAATAGCGGATCGTCGATATTGTCCAGAACCTTGGCGAACATGGCGGGCCGCACCACCTGCCCCTTCGCAAAGGGAATATCCAGCGTTTTCAGATATTCCCGCAGGGCGTCGATCTTTTCCGCGCTGGGCGTTTCATGCGCGCGATAGACGACGGGGGATCGCTTCGCCTCCAGCGCCTTTGCCGCAGCGACATTCGCGGCGATCATGTAATCCTCGACCATGCGGTGCGCGTCCAGCCGCTCCCGCAGGCCGATGCCGGCTACGCGGCCCTGCTCGTCCAGCTCGATGCGCCGCTCCGGTAGCTCCAGCTCCAGCGGCTCGCGCCGCTGCCGTGCCTCGAACAGGGCACGCCAACAGGCCCACATCGCCTCTATGCCGGGATAGTCTGCTGCCGCCTCATAGGCGATGTTTGCCGCACAGCGGATTACAGCGCGGGTGAAGCGCCAGCCGGACAGGCTGCCGTCCGGCGCCACGTCCAGATGGCAGGCCATGACGGCGCGATCGTGATGCTCGACGATAGAGCAGGCACCCGCAGACAGCGCCTCCGGCAGCATGGGGACGACACGGTCGGGAAAATAGACCGAATTGCCGCGCTTACGCGCTTGACGGTCCAGCGCGGTGCCGGGGCGCACATAATAGGACACATCGGCGATGGCGACGATTGCGTGCCAGCCGCCCTCCTCCTTCGCCTCTACCCACAGCGCATCGTCATGGTCGCGCGCGTCGGCGGGGTCGATTGTAATGATGTCCAGGTGCCGCAGATCCTCGCGGCCCTCCCCCAGCGGCATCTCGGCCGCCCGCTCCGCCTGTTCCAGCACCTCCTCGGAAAAGACGTTCGGAATGCCCTTGGCATGAATGGCGATCAGAGAGATGGATTTTGGCGCGAACGGATCGCCGAGGCGCTCGGTCACGCTTGCCTTGCGACCCTCCGTGCGCGCCAGCACCAACTCCCCGTCATTCGCGCCGCCGGCATCCGACACGGGGACCGTCTTGCGGATTTTCTTGTCTGTCGGCTGCAGATACCAGCCGGATGCATCACGCCGCAAAATGCCCAGCATATCCTCTGCTGCGCGGCCGATCCGCTTCATGACATGGCCGCTATAGCCGCGCCCGGTCTCCTCGATACGGGCCAGCAGGCGGTCGCCCTCGCCCAGCGCGGCCTGTCGCGCTCGCTTGCCGCCGCCGCGCTGTTCGCGAACCCGCACGCGCGGCGGTGGATCGGCATGATCCCAATTGTCCGGCACGGCGAAAATGGCGCCATCCTCGACATGCGTCACGCGCAGGACAGCAACACGCGGCAGGCCGCCGCCTTCGTGCACTTTCCGGCCCGGCCCAAGGTCCAGCACGCCATCGTCCGCCATGTCGCTCAACAGCGCCCGCAGGTCCCGCCGCTGATCGCCGCGCACACCGAACGCTTTCGCGATCTCTCGTTTGCCGACCGGCGTATCGGACGATTTGACGAACTCCAGGATCGCGTCTCGGGTTGGAAGGTCGGTCAAGAGACGATCCGCGCCCGGAACCAGGCGGCCACCTCGTCCTCGGTCAATTTACCCGCTGCAAGCTCTAGCACCATGTTCGTGGCTTCGATCTTATCAAATTCGATCGACACCCCATTCAGCGACAGGAACAGACGGGCAGCAATCCACGCCGTGCGCTTGTTTCCGTCCACAAACGGATGGTTTCGTGCAATACCAAATGCGTAGGAGGCTGCGAGCGATGCGGCATCCGGTGAGCCATAGGCGGCCAGGTTCAAGGGCTTTGCCAGCGCCGATACCAGCAAGGCAAGATCCCGCGTCCCCTCGCCGCCCTTATGCTCGGACAGCTGGCGGTCGTGTGAGGCGATGATCGTTTGGATGACCAGCCAGCGCCACTCGCTCACTTCGCCAGTACGCGAAGAATGTCGCGATCGTCGTTCATGATCCGCTCGGCATGCTTCATCTGCTCTTCGAACTCTGGGTCGTAAGGCGAGAGGCGATAACTACCATCGGGTGCCTCGGTCAGATAAAGGACGTCACCCTTGTCCGCCTTCAGGCGGGCGAGCACGTCCTTCGGAAAGATGGCTCCGACGGAATTACCGAAGCTGGTAAGTTTCAATGGCATGTTCATCAGTTCGTTATAACAGATGTTCGTACACCTGCAAAGGGCGGACTGCTTCATTGACAGACAGCCGCTCTTCCCCCATATGCGCCGCCAGCATCAGTGTTGCAGTGCAACATGATGGGTGAGCGGCGTGAAACGCCGGTGGCGAGATAGCCGCTGTTGAGCTCCTCCTTGGGATGCACCCTCTTCAAACGTCCTGTTTCACGCGGGGACGTCACCCGCGCGTGACGTGCTGCCGCTTTCGTGGCGCTGCGTCGGGCGCTCGCACGTTTTTGTGCGCACGAAAGATAAAATACATGACTAACTTCAAAGATATGAACCTCGCCGAGCCGCTGATGCGCGCACTTGAAAGCGAAGGTTATACGACGCCGACCCCGATCCAGGCGCAGACCGTGCCCCTTGGTATGCAGGGTAAGGACATTTTGGGCATCGCGCAGACCGGAACGGGCAAGACCGCGGCATTCGCGCTGCCCATCCTCGATCGCTTCAGCCGCAATACGGCCCGCATAGAGCCGCGCCGTCCGCGCTGTCTGGTGCTGGCGCCCACGCGCGAACTGGCGACGCAGATCGCCGTCAGCTTCCGCACCTATGGCCGTTTCCTGCGCCTGTCGGTCGAGACCGCATTCGGCGGCACCCCGGTCGGCAAGCAAAAGCGTGCGCTCGACCGCGGCGTCGACATTCTGGTTGCGACACCGGGCCGCCTGATCGACCTTCTGGAGCAGCGCGCGCTGACCCTGGACGGTATCGAGGTACTCGTGCTCGACGAAGCGGATCAGATGCTCGACATGGGCTTCATTCACGCCCTGCGCCGTATCGTGCCGCTGGTCCCCAAGAAGCGCCAGACGCTGTTCTTCTCGGCGACCATGCCCAAGGACATTTCCGAGCTCGCCAGCAAATATCTGACCAACCCGGAAAAGGTTGCGGTGACGCCCGTCGCCACCACCGCCGTACGGGTCCAGCAGACGGCAACGCTCGTCAATCAGAACGAGAAGCAGGCGCTGCTGACCGTCATGCTGGAGCGGGAGCCGATCGAGCGCGCACTGGTCTTCACGCGCACGAAGCATGGCGCCGACCGCGTCGTCCGTCACCTGCTGGCGGCGAACATCAAGGCGGCGGCGATCCACGGCAATAAGAGCCAGGCACAGCGCGAACGCGCGCTGGAGGCATTCCGCGAGGGCAAATGCCCTGTGCTGGTCGCGACGGATATCGCCGCGCGCGGCATCGACATTGACGGCGTGTCCCACGTCATCAATTTCGAAGTCCCCAATGTGCCGGAACAATATGTCCACCGCATCGGCCGCACCGCGCGCGCCGGCGCGGATGGTCTGGCCATCAGCTTCGTTGCAAAGGACGAACGCTCCTATCTGCGCGACATCGAGAAGCTGACCCGCCAGAGCCTGCAAATGGTCCCGCTGCCGGAAAATTTCGTGGCGGATGTCGAGCGCGTCAACAGCATGAAGCTGCCCCCGAAAAAGTCGGGCGGCGAATATGAAGGTGGTCGCGGCGGCAATCGTGGCGAGGGCCGACGTCGTGGTTCCGGCGGCGCACCCGGCGGCAATCGCAATGGCGGCAATCGGCGCGGCAAGCCCCAGGGCGAGGCCATTCGCGAAGATCGCGGCCCCCGCGCAAACCCAGTCTCCAACCGCAAACCTGCGGGCGCCCATGCGAGCGCCGGAAAGCCCGGCGGCGGCTGGCGTGGCAAGGGCGGCGGCAAGCCGGCAGGCGGCAGGCCCGCGGGCAGTAAGCCCGCCGGCGGGCAGCGCCATTCCGGCGGACCCCGCCAAGGCTAAGAGCAGGGAAGGGCCGCGTCCCCATGGGGGCGTGGCCCGCCTCTCGACACCGCTTTTGACGCCACCAGCATCGATCCCAGCACCGACATGGACATCGCCCTTATCGTCCTCAGCGCGATCGGCACGGCCGTCTTCGCCATTTCGGGCGCCCTTCTGGGCCTGCGAAAGGGAATGGACATTGTCGGCATATCCTTTGTCGCGACCGTCACGGGCATCGGCGGGGGTACGATTCGCGATGTCCTGCTGGGCGCGTTGCCCGTCGCCTGGGTACGGCAGCCGACCGATATCGCCATCTGCCTTGCCTGTGCCTTCATCGTCGGAGCGCTGAACAGGCCGCTGCTCGGCAATCGCATGACATGGCTGCTTTATGCCGATGCGGCGGGCCTGGCGCTGTTTGCAGTGCTGGGCGCCGCAAAGGCGGAAGCGGCAGGAGCGCATCCGCTGGTCTCTATCCTGTTCGGCGCGATGAGTGCATCGTTCGGCGGCATCATTCGCGACATCATCTGCGGCGAACGACCGATTCTGTTCGCGAAGGAAATCTACATCAGCGCAGCGCTGCTCGGCGGCGGCGTATTCGTCGTCCTATCGGACTTCTTTGCGTTCCAACCTGCGGCCATCGCCGGCGTTCTGGCGGCCTTGACCCTCCGCCTGCTGGCGATGCGATATGAATGGAGTCTGCCCTTTCCCCGTTACCGCGAACCGCTTAGCTGACCGTTCGCATCGGGTTACACGCCGTATCTCTTATGAAGATTTGGCGGCGGGCTTCTTCTTCGCTGGGGCCTTTTTCTTGGCGGTCGTCTTCTTGGCGGCAGGCTTTTTGGCAGCGGCTGCGGTCTTCGCAGGCGCCTTCTTTTTCGCGGTCGTTTTCTTCTTTGCGGGCGCCTTGCGTTTTTTCTTTGCCGGCCCCTTTGCCGCGCGTTCGTCGATCAGCTTTGCCGCCTCTTCCAGGGTCAACGCCTCAGGATCCGCGTCACGTTTCAGGCTGGCATTGGTGCTGCCGTCGGTGACATAGGGACCATAGCGCCCCTCCATCAGGCGGATTTCATCGCCTGAGATCGGATGCGCGCCCATGATCTTCAGGGGCTCCGCCGCCTTGCGCCGCCCGCCAGACGCGGCCGCCTCCGCCAGCTTCACCACGGCGGCATTCATGCCGGTTTCGAACACTTCCGCAGTGTTCGCCAGCTTCGCATATTTGCCATCATGGCGCAGATAGGGGCCATAGCGGCCGATCGCCGCCTCTATATCCTTGCCGGTTTCAGGGTGTTGCCCGACGATCCGGGGCAGGGAAAGCAGCCTTACCGCCATGTCCAGATCGACGGACTCCGGATCGATGTCTTTCGGTATGGAGGCGCGCGGCGGCTTCTTTTCCTCGCTCTCCTGCACGAACAGGCCAAAGCGGCCAGACCTGATGGACACTGCCTCGCCGGTGCCCGGGTGCGCGCCCAGTTCCTTTGGATATTCTCCCGCCGCGGCACCTGCGTCGCCGGAGCGGTTGCCGAATTCGCGCGTAAATTTGCACTCAGGATAGTTGGAGCAGGCAATGAACGGGCCGAATTTGCCGCCGCGCAGCGCCAGGCGACCATTGTCGCACGCCGGACAGGCGCGCGGATCGCTGCCGTCCTCCTTCGGCGGGAACAGCATCGGCTCAAGAAACTCATCAATCGACGCCATCACCTCTGACGGCTGACGCTCCATGATTTCCTGCGTCTTGGGAAAGAAATCCCGCCAGAAGGCGCGCAGCACGTCCTTGTAGTTTTCCTCGCCGGCAGAAATCTCGTCCAGCTGCTCCTCCAGCCCGGCGGTGAAATCATATTCGACATAGCGCGTGAAATAGCGTTCCAGAAACGCCGTCAGCAGGCGACCCTTCTCCTCAGGATAGAAACGCTTCTGTTCCAGCCGGACATAGTCGCGGTCCTTCAACACCTGCAGGATCGAGGCATAGGTAGACGGACGGCCTATCCCCAGCTCTTCCAGCCGCTTGACCAGACTGGCCTCCGAAAAGCGCGGCGGCGGCTGGGTGAAATGCTGATCGGCACTGGCGTCGGTGCAGGCCGGCGTCGCATCCTTCTCGATCTTCGGCAGGCGGCGATCGTCGTCCGATGCCTCATCATCGTCCGGCGCGTCGTCGACATCCTCGCGGTAGAGGGCCAGATAGCCGGGAAAGACCAGCACCTGTCCCGTTGCGCGCAGTTCGGCACGGCCGTGCCTGTCGTGCAGCGTCACCGTGGTGCGGTCGAATTTCGCCGATTCCATCTGGCTGGCCAGCGTCCGCTTCCACACCAGGTCGTACAGGCGCCGCTGTGCATCCGGCAGGCTTTTCAGCGCCTCCGGCCCCTTGGAAAGGTCGGTAGGCCGCACGGCCTCGTGCGCCTCCTGGGCGTTCTTCGCCTTCGATTTATAGACACGCGGCGATTTCGGCAGGTGCGCCTGCGTATAGCGGTCGGCGATGACGGACCGCGCCTGTGCGATGGCCTCGCCCGCCATTTCGACGCCGTCGGTCCGCATATAGGTTATATGCCCGCCCTCATACAGCGCCTGCGCCGTCCGCATGGTGTCGGACGCCGACATGCCCAACTTTCGCGATGCCTCCTGCTGCAGGGTGGAGGTCGTGAACGGCGGATAGGGATTGCGCGTGACGGGTTTCGTCTCAACGGCGCTGACCTGATATTCGCCCGCCTTCACATCCGCCTTTGCCTCGTTGGCGAGCGCGGCATTGCCCAGCGAGAATTTGTCCAGCTGCTTGCCCTGCCAATTTACCAGGCGCGCGGGAAAGCTCTGCCCATTGGGCAGTGCGAAGCTGCCCATGACGGTCCAGTATTCCTGCGGCTTGAACGCCTCGATCTCGCGTTCGCGCTCCGTGATCAGGCGCAGTGCGACGGATTGTACGCGGCCCGCCGATTTCGCGCCGGGCAGTTTGCGCCACAGGACGGGCGACAGGGTAAAGCCGACCAGATAATCGAGCGCGCGGCGCGCCAGATAGGCGTCGACCAGCGGTCCATCGAGGTCCCGCGGCGCGGCCATGGCGGCGGTCACGGCGGCCTTTGTGATCTGGTTGAAGGTGACACGCTGAACCTCTGCCGGCAGCGCTTTCTTGGCCTTCAGATGTTCGTACAGGTGCCAGCTGATCGCCTCTCCCTCGCGGTCGGGGTCGGTTGCCAGGATCAGGCGATCGGACGCCTTTGCACGGCGGGCGATATCGTTCAGCTGTTTGGACCGGTCCGCCTGGACCTGCCATTTCATCGCGAAATCATTGTCGGGGTCGACCGAGCCGTCCTTCGGCGGCAGGTCGCGCACATGGCCATAGCTGGCGACCACGTCGTAATTAGATCCCAGATATTGATTGATCGTCTTGGCCTTGGCAGGCGATTCGACGATCACGAGACTAGTGGCGATAACGGCGCTCCCTCATAGGCCCTGGCGGCGGCATATAGAGCCGACAGTGGCGACGGCAAGGTTAAGCACCCTGCTCTTTTCAACGCCCCCTCCACAACATATGAGGCTAGGCATGCCCATTGGCCTCATCTCCTCACCCTGGTTCTGGCTGGTCATTGGCTATTTGCTGGGTGCCATTCCCTTTGGCCTGATACTGACGAAGCTGGCCGGGAAGGGCGATGTGCGGAGCGTCGGTTCCGGCAATATCGGCGCCACCAACGTGCTGCGCGCCGGCGGCAAGGGGCTGGCGATCGCGACCTTGCTTCTGGATATCGGCAAGGGCGCGCTGGCCGTGTGGCTGGGCGGTGAATATGCCATGGGCGGAGAGATACTGGGCGGCATGGGCGCCTTTCTGGGGCACCTTTTCCCCTTCTGGCTGGCATTTCGCGGCGGTAAGGGCGTCGCCACCATGCTGGGCATCGCGCTCGCGCTGGGGTGGAAGATCGGTCTGGTGTTCGCGCTGGTATGGCTGGGGACGGCGCTTGCCACGCGATATTCTTCGCTGGCGGGCATCTTTGCCAGCCTGGCGGCGCCGCTGGTACCGCTGCTGGGCGGACGCTGGGATGCGGCACTGCTGCTGGGCGGCATGGCCATGCTCGTCATCGCAAAGCATGAGGCAAACATCCTGCGCCTGCGCGCGGGGACCGAATCGAAGATCGGCGCGAAAGAAGCCTGATGACATCAGGGGTGGAGCGGGAGCGGCTGGCCAAGCTGCGGCTGGCGCGTACCCCCCGCATTGGGCCCGTCACCTATCGGCAATTGATCGCGCGTTACGGCAGTGCGCATGCCGCGCTGGAGGCGCTGCCGCATCTGGCAAGGCGCGGCGGGCGCAGCCTGACACCCGCCAGCGCCGTCGATGCGGAGCGGGAAATGGAGCTGACCGCGCAGGCGGGCGCGCAGATGATCTTCGTCGGCGATCAGGACTATTCCGTGCCGCTTTCCGAAATCGAAAGCGCCCCGCCGGTAATCAGCGTGCGTGGCAATCCCGCCCTGATGGCCAAATCGTGCGTCGCGATGGTGGGCGCGCGCAACTCCTCCGCTGCCGCACGGCGGTTCACCCGCGAATTGGCGCAAGCCCTGTCGCAAGCGGGCATGGTGGTCGTGTCGGGGCTGGCGCGCGGCGTCGATGCAGAGGCGCATGTCGGCGCGCTGAACGGTGGGACGATCGGCGTGATCGCGGGCGGGATCGACGTCAAATGGCCGCGTGAAAATGACGCCCTGCACGAGGACCTGTATGCGCGCGGCCTGGTCATTGCAGAGCAGCCCTTCGGCATGGAACCGCGCGCCGCCCATTTCCCGCGCCGCAACCGCATCATCAGCGGCCTCAGCCGCGGTACCGTCGTCATGGAGGCCGCGCCGCGCTCCGGCAGCCTGATCACGGCCCGCATGGCCAATGAGCAGGGACGCGAGGTGATGGCAGTTCCCGGCTTTCCGCTCGACCCGCGCGCCCGGGGATGCAATGGTCTGATCCGGGACGGGGCAACCTTGGTGCAGTCGGTGGAGGACATCATCGAAACGCTGACGCCACTTGCGGATATCCCGCACGTCCGCGCGGGCCTTTTCGATTATATGGCGGCACCCGTCGAGGAGCCGGATGACGGCGCACGCGTGCAGATCGAATCGCTGCTGTCGCTGACCCCCGTTCCGGTCGACGAACTGGTACGCCTGGCGGGGATGCCGCCCGCCACGGTTGCGACAGTGCTTTTGGAACTGGAGCTGGCGGGACGCGTCCACCGCCATGCCGGCGCCCGGATTTCCCTGTCCAGTGAGTGACGCGCCCGACAGGCCGGAGGCGAGAGAGCGCCTGGATCCCGAACTGTTGTTGCGGGCCTATGCCGCCGGCGTTTTTCCGATGGCCGACAGTGCAGAGGATGACGATGTTTTCTGGGTGGAGCCGAAACTGCGCGGTATTCTGCCGCTGGACCATTTTCACCTGCCGCGCAGCGTCGCAAAGCTGCTGAGGCAGGACCGGTTCGAACATCGCGTCGACACCGCCTTTGGCGAGGTGGTCGGTGCCTGTGCCGCGCGGGATGAGGGCACCTGGATAAATGGCGACATTCGCGCCGCCTATGGGGAGCTGCATCGCGCCGGCCATGCCCATTCCGTCGAATGCTGGCAGGATGGTGAACTGGTGGGCGGCCTGTACGGTGTGCGCCTCCGCAGCGCCTTTTTCGGCGAAAGCATGTTCACTCGCGTATCGGGCGCGTCAAAGGCGGCGCTCGCCCATCTGGTTGCGCGGCTGCGTACCGGCGGTTTCACGCTGCTGGACACCCAGTTCCTGACCGACCATCTGGCGCGCTTTGGCGCGGCGGAGGTGCCGCGCGATGTGTACCGCACCTATCTGGCCTCGGCCCTGTCGACAGAGGCGGACTTCGATCAGTTGACGACGATGGTGTCGGGTCCGGTGTCCGGCCAGTCCATATTACAGGCGCTGACCCAGACATCATAATAGGGATGGTCGAAGCTGTTTAGTGACGGCGTATTGGCATAGAGCCATCCCGAAAATACCCGCGCCTTTTGCGCGCCGGGCCTGGGCTGATGGTCGATCTGCAGGAAACCGCCGATAAATTCCTGGTCCGCCCATGGCGGCGTTGCCTCGCAGGCACGCACATTGATCGTCAGACCGCGATAGGTAACCGCCTTGCCGGGATTGCTCTCGATCGTTTCGGTGGACTGGCTGACCTTGTCCAGAATGCCGATCGTCACCACGCGCTCAGCCATGGGCGTGGGGCCTTCCGCTGCTTCCGCCCCGGCCGGCGGTGCGGTCTGCGCTGTTGCAGGAGCCGCCAGAGACAGGGCGGCAAGAATCAGACTAGAGCGAATCATCTTCCAGCCCGTCACTCTCCGGCGCGCCGAAATCTTCCTCCAACACGCCGAACCCGCCGTCATCTGCGCCGCCGCCCGATCCCGATGAAGCCGCCGGTGCAGATTCGCCGCTATTGTTAATATAGCTGCCGATCAGGCCCAGCATGTCCACAGACCCCTGCGTATCGAGGATCTCGTCGCCGTCCCGTAACTCTTCGGTATCGCCGCCGGGCGTCAGTGCGATATAATTGCCGCCCAGAATGCCCTCCGACGTAATCGAGGCCGAGGAATCGGCCGGCAAATGATAGCGGTCGTCAATGGCAAGCTGCAGGCGCGCCCGGAACGGGAACTCCCCCTCCAGGCTCTGATCCACGACACTGCCGACGGTAATGCCGGAGACCCGCACGTCCGTGCCCTCCGCCACGCCTGCGGCATTTTCAAATAATGCCGCGATTTCATACATGTCCTCGCCCACCTGTGCGCTGGTCCGCTGATAGAAAACCAGCGCCGCAACGATAGCGATGAACAGAACGCCGGCGCCGATCAGCGCCTCGACGAGATTCTGCCGGAACAACTGGTTCACGCTGCATCCTCATCGGGTGACCAAGCCTCGTAATCGCCGGTGGTGCGCGGCCGTGCGGTGCCGAGCGTGGGCAGGCCGCCGGGGCGCACATAGGCTTGCGCGCTGCCGGTCAGGTTGGGCTGGTGCTGGCGCAACCAGGGCCGCCGCTCCGCCTGCGGGTCGGGCACCGCCTCCAGCGTGCGATGCAGCCAGCCATGCCATTCGGGCGGAACGCGGCTGGCTTCATTCTCTCCCGAATAGATTACCCAGCGGCGCTCTCGCATGCCGTTCTTCGCCGCCTTGCGATAATAGCGGTTGCCGGCCAGATCGGTGCCGACCATCTCTCCATTGCGAGAGGACCACAAGCGGGTGCCGAGGGTCGGACCGTCCCACCAGGTAAAGATTGATTTAAAAAGGCCCATTCACGGCCCCTTCTTGCTAGGCGAAACTGCGGAGCGATGCTTTAAGCCCGTATCGGGGGGACTTGGCAAGCGGCTGCGGCGGTTTCGCACCATCGGAAACCCGGCGCCGTCCTCTCGATCATTCCGGCAGAGTATAAATCACCTGATCGCCCGCCCGGGCGCCGATGCGTTCCGCCTCTCCACCGTTCAATTCCAGAACCGCCTTCACCGGCCCGCGCGACGGATAGGGCGTCGTCGACAGCGGAATGGTGTTGGACGCGACGCTTTCGATGCTGCCGTCGGGCGCAATGAAGATCATGTCGAGCGGAATGTATGTGTTCCTCATCCAGAAGGAGGCGCTGCGCGGCGGATCATAGGGGAACAGCATGCCCGCATCCGCGTCCATCTCCTGCCGGTACATCAGTCCCCGCGCCTGCTCTTCCGGCGTGATCGCCAGTTCGATGCGATATTCCCGGGTGCCCGAATCGGTGACGATCTGGAGAGGAATGGTGCCTGCGGACGCGTCGGCGGCGACGTCCGACCCGCCGGGCGACGACTGGCAGCCCCACAACAGTAACAGCATTAGGACGGCAACAAGGTGCCGACCGCACGAAAACCCGGTCACTCTGCGGCTTCTTTCCCCATGGTGGGAACGATCTGCCCGTCCCGCTGTCCCTGATAATAGTCATCATTGCCGTGATCAGCATCGGCAATGGCAGCGGCGAGAGGACCCTTGGCCCGTTCGACGATGCGGGCGACGACCAGTTGATCCGGTTCCAGATCCAGCAGGCCGCCCCGGCGCACGGTTTCCATGTGGATGAAAACATCCTTCGATGCGTCTTCCTGTCGCACCAGGAATCCATATCCCTTCAGCCGGTTAAACCATTTGACCTTGCACGGTTCGAACGGGCCGGCTTTTTCCAGCATTTTCAGCGGATCGTCATGATCGCGACTCGGACCGGCATCGGGATCGGGGCCGATTGCGGTGGAAAGGTCGATCGAGGTCAGCTTTACCGCCTGGCGCCCGCGGGGCCGTTCTGCGGCCAGGCATTCCACGGTCGCACCCTCCGGCAGCGCACGTCGGCCATGATCCTTCAGGCAGGAAAAGTGCACAAGAACGTCGCTACCGCCATCATCCGGCACGATAAATCCATATCCGCGAACGCTGTCGAACCATTTGACGGTTCCCGCGAGCTTGATAGTATCCTCGGCGCCGCCCTGTATCGACGCAGCACGATTCACCTCGTGGACTGCCTCCAATCCGTCCCCACTCACGTTCACAAATATGGTCCCCTGTGCAATTTCGTTACACCCAGAGGACAGTATAGCAACAAATCCTCTTCTCTTGAACCTTAACTATGATCTTAGTAGCGGACGGCTACGATCTCATTGGCCGCCTGAAGAAGGAGACGCGTGATGCAGATCACGGGACAACAGGAAATTTCCGCATCGCGGCAAGACGTTTGGGCGGCCTTGATGGATCCCGACACGCTGGCGCGTTGCATTGATGGGGTTGAATCGCTGACCCGGACCGAAGACGGATTTGCCGGGGAAATGAACGCGAAAGTCGGCCCGGTGCGCGCGAAGTTCAAAGGTGCCGTCGCCATTACCGAATCCGACCCGCCCAGCCGCTATGTGCTGGTGGGAGAGGGGAAAGGCGGCGTCGCGGGCTTCGCCAAGGGCAGCGCGGAAATCGACCTTGCCGAGCCTGCGCCGGGCACCACGCTTCTGACCTATACGGCATCGTCGCAGGTCGGCGGCAAGCTGGCGCAGCTCGGCGCGCGTCTGGTCGAGGGCGCGGCCAAAGGCTATGCTGAACGCTTCTTCGAGAATTTTCGGGCGGAAGTTGAGGGAGCCCAACCCGCGCCCGCCGCATCGCCCGCCCCCTCCCCCGGACCGTCCACAGCCGCGGAACCGGCCCCGGCGGAAATGGCCCCGCCATCTTCCGCCGCGTCAGCGCTTCGGCAGGCGCCGGGTACTGCGGAAGGCTCCAGCGCAGCTGGTGCGCCCAGCACCCCCGATGCCGAGGAGGCCGCACCCGTGGGCGCCGTCGACGCCAACGAGCCGTTCCGCGCATCCGGACGCGGCCTCGGCCCCGCGGGTTGGGCCTTGATCGTCGTTCTGATCGCCGCCGGGATCGTTGCCCTTCAATTCCTGTGAATGATATTTACCGGACCGCGCGAAGCTGGCTGAATGAGGGCCACCGCGTCGCCGTCGCAACAGTGACAAAGACCTGGGGATCCGCCCCGCGCGGTCAGGGGGCGCATCTGTTCATCCGCGACGACGGACTGTTCGAGGGATCGGTGAGCGGCGGCTGCGTCGAGGGGGACGTGGTGACGGAGGCGCTGTCCGCGCTCGACACAGAGGTGCCAAAGCGCCTGTCCTACGGCGTTGCCGATGCAAGGGCGTGGGAGGTGGGGCTGGCCTGCGGCGGACAGATAGAAATATTGGTGCAGCCGGTGGGCGCCCACGGCTTCGCCCGCGAATATCTGGACCGCATCATCTCCAGTCGGGACGCAGGCAAGATGCTGACGCTCTATACAGGCACTGACGGCGTCACCTCGGAACAGGCGGCGGAGGGCGCATTCGCGCGCAGCTATTCACCGCCTTTGACCCTGATGATCGTCGGTGCGGTGCACATTTCCCAGGCGCTGATCCCCATTGCGCGGACGCTCGGCTATGATGTGCGGGCGGTCGATCCACGCGGTAATTTTGCGAAGGGTGAGCGGTTCGCCGGCATCGACATCGACGATCGCTGGCCCGACGAGGCGCTGGCGGAATGGCGACCGGGCGCGGCCAGTGCCGTCGTCACGCTGACCCACGATCCGAAACTGGACGATCCGGCGCTGATCGCCGCGCTCCGCTCCGACGCCTTTTATATCGCTGCGCTGGGGTCCCGGCGCACGCATGCCGCGCGCGTGGAAAGATTGCTGGCAGAAGGATTTTCCGAGTCCGACATTGCCCGGATTAAGGGGCCGGCGGGCCTCGACATCGGTGCCGCCAACCCGCCGGAAATCGCACTGAGCGTGGCGGCGGAAATGGTCGCCACATGGCGATCCCGCCACTGAAGTGGACTTTGGAAACTTCCCTCTTGAGCGGTGCGAAGGTGCCGTGCTCGCGCATCGCCATGCCGGGCTGGCGAAGGGGACCGTCCTTTCGGCCGAAGATATCGACCAGGTTCGGCGCTCCGGCCTGGCGCATCTGCCGGTCGCCATTCCGGAACCCGGCGACATTGCGGAAGATGAAGCCGCCAGCGGGCTCGCGGCGATCCTTGCCAGCGACACCGTAACAGCCGATCCCGCCCGGCACGGGCGTGTGAACCTGCGCGCCGCCGGGGACGGCGTGGTACGGATCAGCCGCGACAGCATCGATGCGGTCAATGCAATTGCCGAGCCCATCACGCTCGGTGCGCTGGCCGATTGGCAACGCGTCCGGCGCGGCGACATCGTCGCCACGGTCAAGATCATTCCGTTTTTCGTTGCGAGCGACCTGGTTGCAGAGGCGGCCCGCGCCGCCGCGCCGCTGCATGTTGCGCCTTTTGCATCGACAGACGTGCTGCTGATTCAAACGCGGCTGGCGGAGACGGCAGAGAAAATGCTGCTGAAGACCGCGAAGGTTACTCAGGCGCGCGTCGAATCGCTGGGCGGGCATATGCGAGAGGCGGCCCGTCCCGCGCACGACGTCGTGGCACTGGCCGATATGCTAAAGACGGCGCATGCCGACCTGATCCTGATCGCCGGCGCCTCTGCGACATCCGACCGGCGCGACGTCATTCCCGCCGCACTGGAGGCTGCGGGCGGCAGGGTGGAGCGGCTGGGCATGCCGGTCGATCCGGGCAATCTGCTGCTGTTGGGCAGCATGGACGGGCGCCCGGTCATCGGCCTGCCCGGCTGCGCGCGAAGCCCGAAGCGGAATGGATTTGACATGGTGCTGGAACGTATCTTCGCGGGCCTCGCCGTAACGGCAGAGGACATTGCGCGCATGGGCATTGGCGGCGTCCTGGCCGAGGTCGAACGGCCCGATCCGAGAGAGGCGGCGCCGGATCGCGCCGTGCGTACCGTCGGCGCCCTGATCCTCGCCGCAGGGCGTTCGACGCGCATGGGCACCAACAAGCTGATCGCGCCGCTGGCAGAGGGTACGGTGGTGGGGAAGACGGTCGCTGCGGCGCAATCGGCCGATCTGCCGCTGCTCGTCGTGACCGGTCACGAGGCGGAAAGCACACGCGCGGCGCTGCCCGCCGACATCACCTATGTCCATGCCGACGCCTATGCCGACGGCATGGGCGCATCCCTGGCGGCCGGAATCAGGGCGCTGCCACCGGAATGGGATGCCGTCATCATCATGCTGGGCGACATGCCGCTGGTCGAACCGGAATTGCTGCGCAGCATGATTGCCGCGGCAAGGGACAGCTCCACGATCGTCACGCCGGTGCGTGACGGGCGGCGCGGCAATCCGGTGCTGTGGGGCCGCGACCATTTCGCTGCCCTGGCCGGTATTGAGGGCGATTTCGGCGGCAAGACCTTATTGGCGCAGCGGCAGGAACATATTGCCGACGTAGAGGCCCCGTCCGATGCGATCTTTCTGGACTGCGATACGCCGGAAGCGCTGGAGCGCGTCAGGAAAATCGCTGCAGGGAAGGGGACCGACCCTGCCAAGGATGCCCCCAGCTAGGCTGCAAGGCCCCCTGGCCAGCACCCTGTCCCTGCCCATCGTGCGCGACTGCGCCGGACCGACAGGCAATGCGCGTTAGGGGCGCGTCGGAAACCAGCACTCAGCCTTCGACATTCGGTCGCCGGGGCCCTACATTCAGGGCATGTCGGAATTCGCGCTTGAACCCACACCCCCCGCTGGCCCGAAGGCGGAATACCGCGTTCTTGCCCGTAAATACCGGCCGACGAAATTTGCCGACCTGATCGGTCAGGACGCGATGGTACGGACGCTTGGGAATGCCATCGCGAAGGACAGGATCGCCCACGCCTTTCTGATGACAGGGGTACGCGGCGTCGGAAAGACCTCCACCGCCCGCCTGATCGCAAAGGCGCTGAACTGTGTTGGGCCGGACGGCACGGGCGGGCCGACGATCGACCCATGCGGCGTCTGCGAACCCTGCAAGGCGATCACCGACGGGCGCTTCATCGACGTGGTGGAAATGGACGCCGCATCGCATACCGGCGTCGACGACATGCGCGACGTGATCGATTCGGTGCGCTACGCCGCCGTGTCGGGCCGCTACAAGATCCACATCATCGACGAAGTCCACATGCTGTCGAAAAGCGCGTTCAACGCGCTGTTGAAGACGCTGGAGGAACCGCCGGACCATGTGAAGTTCATCTTCGCTACCACAGAGCTGAACAAGGTTCCGGTGACGGTCCTGTCCCGGACGCAGCGTTTCGACCTGAAGCGTATCCCGTCGGACCTGCTGGTCGAACATTTCGCCAGCATCGCGGAAAAGGAGAACGTCGCGATAGAGGCGGATGCCATCCGCCTGATCGCCGCCGCTGCGGAAGGCTCCGTCCGCGATGGCCTGTCGCTTCTGGATCAGGCGATTGCGCACGGTGCGGGCGAAATCAGCGCAGAGGCGGTCCGCGCCATGCTGGGCCTCAGCGACCGGGGCCGCACGCGTGCGCTGCTGGCGGCTGTACTGACCGGCGATGCACAGGCCGCATTAAAGGAACTGAACGAGCAATATGTGCTGGGCGTCGCCCCGGACATGGCGATCGAGGCGCTGCTGGAAACGGTGCACGCCATCACCCGCGTTCAGGTTGGTGCCGAAGTGGACCTGGTCATGTCCGCCGAAGGGCACAAGCAGATTGGCGAATGGGCCGAGGCGATGAGCGCGGCAACCCTGCACCGCTTCTGGCAATTGCTGCTGAAGGGGCTGGAGGAGGTAAAGCGCGGCACCATGGCGCTGCAGACGGCGGAAATGGTGTTGCTGCGGCTGATCCACGCGGCCGGCATGCCCGATCCGGGCGCGCTGCTGCAGGCGCTGGAGTCAAAATCGGTGGATGTGCCGCTGGTACGTTCGGAGCCGCCCTTGCCCCAATCGCGGCAGGAATCGCGTACTGAGCCGGTTACGGGAGAGAACCGTTCCGGACCGGTCGCAGACGGGAACATGCACAGCCGCGACGTTCCGCCCCCCATCGACAATGTCTCCACCCTCCAGCGCGCGCCCTTGACGAAGGAGGCGCCGGGCGCACCGCCTGCGCAGGCGGGCCCGTCCTCGTTCGGCGAGGTGATGGCCCATGTCGAGGAGCAGGTGGAGCCGGAGCTGCTTATCTGGCTGGACCAGCGGGCGGGCCTGGTCAGTTTCGCGCCGGACCGCATCGTCCTCAGCGGGCGGCGTGCATCGGATCGCGATCCCGAGTTCGCGACCTTGAAGCGCCTGATGGCGGACAAATATGGCAATGCAGTCGACCTGCAGTTCGACGCCAGCGCCGCCGACCGGGCGAGAACCGGCCAGCAAATGGAGGAGGACCAGGCGCGCGAGCGGGAGACCCGCGTGCGGACCGACCCCAATTTCATCCGGGCGCTGGCAGCGTTTCCGGACGCCGAACTGATCGACTATGATATAGATGACACGGCCGCGGTGACGGCCAGGGAACAAAGGACAGCCCGATGAAATCCATGGAAGAAATCATGCGCGCCGCGCAGAACGTACAGGAACAGCTGGCGCAGGCGCAGGCAAAGCTGGACGATATCGAGGTCGAGGGGCAGTCGGGCGGCGGTCTGATCACCGTCCGCGCCACGGCGAAGGGCCGCATCGTCAAGGTCGACATCGACCCCTCCCTACTGGTGCCCGACGACAAGGAAATGCTGGAGGACCTTGTCGCGGCGGCGTTCAACGACGCAAAGACGAAGGCGGATGCCGCCGGTCAGGCAGAGATGGAGAAAATGTCCAGTTCCCTGCCGCTGCCGCCGGGATTCAAGCTGCCGTTCTAGGGCGCGCGCATAGGGCTGGCGGCGGCATAGGCCCGGTGCCCTTTTCGTCGGGCGGTCTTTAGCTGCGACAGCGGAAGAAATTGGGCGGTTGGTACAGACATTCCGCGACCTGCCCCCCGCGCGAGAACCGCACATTGGTGGCCCCGCCCGGGTTTGCCAGCGCGCGCTGTAGCCCGGCAACCGTCGTTACCGCGTCGCCATTGATCGCCAGAATCAGATCGCCGGTCCGGACGAAATTCAGCCGGGCAGCGGGTGCAGCGCGGGTCAGACCCGTCACGATGATGCCCGATTCCGGGACGCCATTGCCAATTTCGCTGGCTAGCCGCGGGCTGAGATTCGCGACGCGGATGCCGGTCAGGATATGTTCGCCGTTCAGCAGCGTCTCGTCGCGCGGCGGCGTTTCGGGCGGCTCGACCAGGCGCACGGACAGCCGCTGTTCGCCATCGTCGCGCAGGACGGTGATGGGCACGCTTTCACCGAGGGGACGGCTGCCCGCCAGATACCGCAGCGTGCCGGGGTCCGTTGCCGCCTGTCCATCGACAGCGATGATGACGTCGCCAACGCGCAGGCCGGCGCGCTGGGCGGGACCGCCCTCGCTGATCTCCCGAACCAGAACGCCGGATGGCCGATCGAGGCCCAGACTGCCGGCGAGTTCCCGCGTCACTGCCTGCGTTTGCGCGCCGAGCCAGGGGCGGACGACACGGCCGGTCTTCGCGCCTGCCAGGAATTGGCGGACCATGTTGACGGGAATGGCAAAACCAATGCCGTTGGAGCCGCCGGACCGCGAATAAATCGCGGTATTTACGCCCACCAGGCTGCCATCCATCGAGATCAGCGCACCCCCGGAATTGCCCGGATTGATGGCCGCGTCGGTCTGCAGGAAGAATTGATAGTCGGAAATGCCGACACCAGTGCGCGCGACGGCGGACACGATGCCACTGGTCACCGTCTGGCCCACGCCAAAGGGATTGCCGATCGCGACGACGATATCGCCGACTTCCGTCCGCTCCGAATCGCCCAGATTGACGGTGGGCAGGGCAACGCCGCCCGTATCCACCTGCAACAGCGCCAGATCCAACTGGGCGTCAGCGAACAGCAGCTTCGCCGGAAATTCGCGCCGGTCCGTCAGGGCGACGAGGATCTGATCGGCGCCCTCCACGACATGGTTATTGGTAACGATCAGCCCATCCTCCCCGACGATAACGCCGGACCCCAGCGATTGCTGCGTGCGCGGCGGCGCCGACATGCGGCCACGGCCAAAGAACTGGTCGAAAAAAGGATTTCCCGTGCGCGAGCCAGGGACCGTGCGCGCCGAATAGACATTGACGACGGCCGGCGCGACCTCCTGCACCAAGGGCGCGTAGGACAGCAGCACTTCTTCCTGGCTACCGGGCAAGCGCCGTGCCTTGCCCAGGGTATCGGCGCCGTCCTCGACAACGTCGGCAATCTGCTGGGCGACCGCCTGAGGACGCGACTGGTTCCATGCAAAGGCAAAGGCGATTCCCGCCATCAGGCCGCAAATCAGGGTGAGAAGGCGTCCGGTTTTCATCATGCCGTTACGTTAGCGGGAACCCTGTTTCCCACGAAAGGAGAAACTTCGCTGGCGGGGACTTCGTGGCGGCTCAGATCAGACGCGCGCTGTGGCCCCCATCGACGGAAATATGCGTGCCTGTGGTAAAGGCCGCTTCGTCGCTGGCCAGATAGACGATCGCGCCGTCCAGTTCGTGTGGGGTTCCAAATCGGCCCGCCGGGGTCCGGCGGATGTAACGCTGGCCACGCTCGCTTTCCTCGAACTCCGTCGTCATCTCTGACGTGAAATAGCCGGGACATACGCAATTGGCGCGAATGCCGCGCGGCTGCAGTTCTATGGCGATGGCGCGGGTCATGTGAAGAACCGCCGCCTTGGTCGCGCAGTAGAGCGTCTGGCCCGGCAGGACGCCAAGGGCGAGCATCGACGCGACATTGATGATGGCCCCACCATGGTCGCGCGCAACGGCAAGACGCGCAAAATCGCGGCTGACGCGCCACACGCCCTTTACATTGACATTGAAATGTTCGTCGAAATCGTCGCGCCCGCTTTCAAGGAAGGGCACCACTTTCCCGATGCCCGCCGAATTGACGAGAATGTCCAGCCTGTCGGTCAGATCCTCGATACGGGCAAAGGCCTCAGCCACATTTTCCCGATCCGTTACGTCCATGCCAATGGCATGCGCGGTTCCGCCAGAAGCCTCGATTTCGCTGACCAGGTCGTTCAGCCGATCCTCGCGACGGGCGCCGACGATCAGGGTCGCCCCCTCACGCGCCATGGCAAGCGCGGCACTGCGGCCCAGCCCAGAGGAAGCGCCGGATACGAGTGCTGTCTTGCCCTTCAGGCGGTCGGTCATCTGAAGCCTCCATCAAACCAGTTCACGCGCCAAGCGCCGGGGTTGCGCAGGCGATAGCAGGTGCTGGAAACACATGCCCCTAGCGAAACCCAGTGGTTACGGGAGGGCCGCCCGAAGGCATGTCGCCCTTCCCGCTTTTCTTAATCGGCAGGGCGCAGTAGGGTTTTCGATTAGAGGGTACGGTCGGCGCGGAGACGGCCGCCCGCGCGTTACACAGGTAAACAGGGGGAGTTAGCCCAAATGCCGAACATGTCCGCCGGCTCGTCAGCGGGGCTGCCGCCCACCGATAGTGCAGGCACTTTCTTCGGACACCCCAAGGGTCTGTTTGTCCTGTTCTTTGCCGAAATGTGGGAGCGTTTCTCATATTACGGTATGCGTGCGCTGCTGATCTTCTATCTGGTCAAGCATTGGGCATTTTCCGACAGCGAAGGGTCCGTGATCTACGGTGCCTATACCGCACTTGTTTACATCACCCCCGTCGTCGGCGGCTATCTGGCCGACAGATATCTGGGGCAGCGAAAAGCGGTCACCTATGGCGCGATCCTGTTGACCCTGGGCCACTTCCTAATGGCGTTCGAGGGCGATGGCGCGCTGGGACAGGCCAATCCGATGATGCCGATATTCTGGCTGGCACTGGCGCTGATCATCGTCGGCACAGGTTTTCTAAAGGCGAATATTTCCGTGATCGTCGGCCAGCTTTATACGCGCACCGACATTCGCCGTGATCCGGCATACACGATTTTCTACATCGGCATTAATCTCGGCGCCGCTTTGGGATCTTTGCTGTGCGGCTATATCGGCGAGACCTATAGCTGGGCCTATGGCTTTGGTCTGGCGGGATTCGGTATGCTGGCCGGCCTGCTCGTCTTCATCCGTGGCAAACCATTGCTGCTCGGCCGCGGAGAGGCCAAGGATCCTGCCCGCCTGAAGGAAAAGGTGGCCGGGCTGAACCTCGAATGGTGGATGTACCTGGCCGGGCTGGGAATGGTGGCACTTTGCTGGCTGGCCATCCAGAACCAGTCGCTGGTCGGCTATATGCTGGGCGGATTCGGCGGCGCGCTGGTCCTCTATGTCATCTTCATCGCGGTCGCGAAGCTGCCGGCGCATGACCGCGACCGGATTTTCGCGGCGCTGTTCCTGATCCTGACGTCGATCATCTTCTGGGCACTGTTCGAGCAGGCTGGATCCTCGCTGAACCTGTTCACCGACCGGCATGTCGACCGCGGCGGGGTACCCGCCTCGGTCTTTCAGTCGATCAATGCCATTTACATCATCCTGTTGGGCCCAGTCTTTGCGATCCTGTGGACCTGGCTGGGTCGCCACCGGCGCGAACCGTCTACGCCGCTGAAATTCGGCATGGGCGTGGTGCAGGTGGGGCTGGGCTTTCTCGTGCTGGTATGGGGCGCCGAATGGGTCGGCGTCGACGTGCCGACACCGGTCATTTTCATCTTTCTGGTCTATCTGTTCCACACGACCGGCGAGCTGTGCCTGTCACCGGTCGGCCTAAGCGCCATGAACCGTCTGGCACCGGTGCACATGGCCAGCCTGATCATGGGCACCTGGTTCTTTGCTTCGGCCACCGGCAATTTCGCCGCCGGGCTGATCGCGTCCGCAACGGGTGGCGAAGGACTGGAGGGCGCGGAAGCGGGCAAGACCGTCGTGCTGGACGTCTATCAGACGGTGGGCGTGTTCGCGATGGGCGTCGGCGTTGCCGTCATGATCGTCTCACCTCTCATCAAGAAGCTGATGCATCTCGACACGCTGACCGACGATGACGTCGACCACAGCCTTGCAGGCCAGCAGGAGCTCGCGGAACCACAGGCAGCAGGTATGGACCCAAGACCGGAGCAGAAACCACGTGCATAAGCTTCTCCCCCTGACCGCCGCCATCGCGCTGGCGGCCTGTGCCACGACGTCCGGCGATTCGCCTGCGGGAAGCTCTGCCGCCGCGTCCGACCTGCCGGCGGCCCGCGCGGACAATCCCTACCCATCGGCCTATGCGCCCTATGCCGCCCGCACCACCCTGATCGAAAACGCGAATATCTACGACGGCGCAGGCGGCAGGATCATGGGGGGAATGGTCCTGATGCAGGACGGCAGGATCGCCGCGATCGGACAGGATCTGACCGCGCCTGCCGATGCGGAACGGATTGACGCCGCCGGTAAATGGGTCACGCCAGGTATCATCGACATTCATTCCCATCTGGGCAATTACGCGTCCCCCGGTGTCGATGCGCACAGCGACGGCAATGAAGTAACCGGCCCCGTGACGGCGGAGGTTCATGCCGAACATGGCGTCTGGCCGCAGGATCCGGGGTTTACCCGCGCACTTGCCGCAGGCGTCACCACGCTGCACGTTCTGCCCGGATCCGCCAATCTGTTCGGCGGGCGCGGCGTCACGCTGAGAAACGTGCCCGCGCGGTCGGTGCAGGAAATGAAGTTTCCAAACGCCCCCTACAGCCTGAAAATGGCCTGCGGCGAGAACCCTAAGCGGGTGTACGGCAGCAAGGGCCGGATGCCTGGCAGCCGGATGGGCAATTTCGCGCTGTACCGCATGACCTGGCAAAAGGCGGTGGAATATGACCGTCAATGGGACGCCTGGGACGAGAAGGTGGAGGACGGCACCGCCAAGGCGAAGGACATGCCGAAACGCGACCTTCAGCTCGATGCGCTGCGCGGTGTTCTGGACGGCGAAATCCTGGTGCAGAATCATTGCTATCGCGCCGATGAAATGGCGCTGATCCTCGATCTGGCCAAGGAATTCGGCTATAAGGTCAGCGCGTTTCACCACGCGGTCGAAGCCTACAAGATTGCCGACCTGCTGAAGGAAACCGGCACCTGCGCGGCGATGTGGGCGGACTGGTGGGGCTTCAAGATGGAAAGCTATGACGGCATCCGCGAAAACATCCCCTTCGTTCATGCGGCGGGCGCCTGTGCCATCACCCATTCGGACGACGATATCGGCATTCAGCGGCTGAATCAGGAAACCGCCAAGGCACTAGCCGACGGCAATCGCGCCGGGCTGGACATTTCCCACGAAACCGCATGGACGTGGGTCGGCATCAACCCCGCAAGGGCGCTGGGCATCGACAAGGAAATCGGCAGCCTGGAAGTGGGCAAGCGCGCCGACGTCGTCCTGTGGAACGGCGAACCGTTGAGCGTCTATGCCCGCCCGGAGCAGGTCTGGATCGACGGCGCCCTGCTGTACGACGTCAATACCGGCCTGCGCCCGGTCAGCGATTTTGAACTGGGCCAGCCCGGTGAAGGAGACCCGAAATGAGCCGGAATCTGGCAGCCAAGGGTGCGGCCGTCATCATGCTGGCGGGCGCGGCACTGGGGTTTTCCGCCACGGCCTTCGCGCAGTCCTTTACGATCACCAATGCCCGCCTGATCGATGGAACGGGCGGCGCGGAACAGGCGAACGTCACCATCACCGTGCGCGATGGACGCGTGGCAGATGTTGGCACCGGCGCTGCGCCGGCAGGGATGGAAACAATCGACGCCGCCGGCGCCTATGTCACCCCCGGCATCGTCGCGGCAGCAAGCCAGCTGGGCATCGTGGAGGTAAATGGCGTTGCGCCCACCAACGACGTCTCTGCCAGCCGCAGCCCCTATTCCGCATCGCTGGATGTCGCCGATGCGCTGAATCCTGCATCGGCCGCCATTGGTGTGGCGCGGATCGAGGGCGTAACCCGCGCTGCCGTGCAGCCAGGCGCGGGCGGGGATTTGTTCGGCGGAATTGGCAGGCCGATCACGCTGGCTGCCGACAGGGCGGACATGACCGTCCCCGGCACCGCCTTTCAGGTGATCCAGTTGGGCGAGACCGGGGCAGCAAGAGCGGGCGGCAGTCGCGCCGCGGCCTTTGCGCGTCTGGATGACGCCCTGGCCGAGGCTCGCGCATTTTCCCGCAATCCCGATGGTTACAGCTTTGGCCGCAGCGAGGATTCGCTGCTGACGCGGGCCGATGCGGAGGCGCTGGTCGAAGTTCTGGAGGGTCGCACCGCTGCCCTGTTCCAGGTCGACCGTGCCAGCGACATACGTCGTGTCCTGGCGCTGCGGAGCGACTATCCGCAGATGAAGATGATCCTGGTCGGCGTTGCGGAGGGGTGGCTGGTCGCGGACGAACTGGCGCAGGCAGGGGTGCCCGTCATCGCCGTTCCGATGCAGAATTTGCCCAGCCGGTTCGAAACGTTGGGCGCGACCCAGTCGAATATCGGACGCATGGTCGCAGCCGGGGTGAAGGTCGCAGTCGCCGATGTCGGCAGCCCCTCCATCAGCCCGCAACTGCCACAGCAGGCGGGGCAATTGGTGGCGCAGGCACGCATCCCCGGCGCAACCGGCCTGACGCACGAGCAGGCCATCGCCGCCATTACCAGCGTCCCCGCCGATATGTTCGGGATGAGGGGTGCGGGCCGCATCACGCCGGGTTCGCTGGCCGACATCGTCATCTGGTCGGGCGATCCGCTAGAAACAGCCAGCGCCCCTACTGCCATCTGGATCGAGGGCGTGGAGCAGCCGATGGACAGCCGGCAAAGCCGTCTGGCGGACCGTTATAATCCGACCAAGGCCCCAACCGGACTGCCCCGGCAATATTCGCGCAGCCGCTAGACGCTAAACCTTGCGACGGCGACGCAGGGTGCCCACCAAAGCCAGTCCGGCGACAAACAGACCGACCGCAGCCGGTGCCGGTACGGCGACGGCGGTGCTGGAAACATTGCCAATACCGGCAAGGTGACGCGAAGGCTGCGCGACATCTTCGAAGGGCGGCAGATCGCCAATGGGAAGGGCCGCAGACGGTCCGCCTTCGATCGGCGTCAGCAAATCTGCCGCGGTCGTTACGACATGCGGCCCACGCACCAGTTCGACCCTGCCCGCCGCCGCCGTCAGGGCGTTTTCGTGCAGCTCTATCTCTACATCGGTACGATTTTCGATGAACGTGTTGGTGCCGGAGGCGCGATAATTGGTGAAGCTGTTATTGCCGATAAAGACGAACCCATCGGGATTGACGAATTGCCCGCCCTTGTAGCGTTCAAAGCCATAGGCAATGGCAGTGTTGGAGGGGCTGTTCGCCCCCTTGATAAGTTCCGAATCCTCAACGACCAGCTGTCCGCCCTCCGGCACGTCGATCAAATAACTGGAGGTTCCCTGACGACCGTCCAGCGTCACGTCGCGGATGGTCGTGCGAAGCGCGCGCGATTTGACCAGATGCCCTGTTACGTTCTTTGAAAAGGTGGAATCCTCGACCACCAGTTCCCCGATGCTGTTGCCGACATAAAGACCATGGGTCAGAACGCCCGACCCGCCGGGGCTGTAGAAATCGTGGAATTGTGAATTCCGCACGGTCAAGGTGCTCTCGGGATCGCTGGAACCGACGAGAATGCCGTGCTCCGCCTTGCCGAAGCTGCTGTTCAGCACCGTCAGATTGCGGCCCTGCATACGGATGCCGGCGCCGTTCTGATCCCGCACGAAGGCATTCTGGAAACGCAGACCGTCGATCGTGATGTTCTGGCCATCCGTGACGAACAGGGCCTTTCCGGCAACAGTACCGCCCGACACAATGACGCTGCCCGCCGCCGCGCCGGGCGCTGTGCGGATGAGGAGGTTGTCGGCATTCCATTGCGCCCCTTGGGTATAGGTGCCCGCATCAATCTCAATAACGTCTCCCGCGCGGGCGGCACTGGCGGCCGCAGGCAAGGTTTTCAGCGCGCGGGTCGGCCCGACCTGCAGGGTGGCCGCCTGCGCGGCGAAAGGCAGCAATATTGTAACGGTACATGAAATCAGGGTTTTGCGGCCCATCCGAACTCTCCAAACAAAAAACAGTTCGCCCCCCGGCAGCAGCAGCGCCGACACCCGGCCAGACCGCTATTGAGAGGGTCAATCGGCGAAATATGTCACGGCGTACATAGCCGCGCGACGAACTGTGGGGCGTATCCGACGTTACGCCGCCGCCACTTTCATGCGGCGCGCCGATCTGGCAGAAGCGTGGCATGGATATTCGAAAGCTGGACGGCGCCGCCTCGGCCGCGCCGCAAATCACGCCCGCCGACATTGCCGAAATCAAGGCGGCAGGATTTCGCGGCCTGATTAATAACAGGCCCGATCACGAGGATAAGGGGCAGCCCACCAATGCGGAAATCGCCGCGGCGGCGGCGGACGCCGGCCTGAGCTATGCCCATGTGCCGCTGGGGCGCGAGCCGATGACCGAAGCGCTGGTGAAGGATATGCGCGAGGCGCTGAACCGGGTGGGAGAGCCCGCCCTGATGTTCTGCCGTTCGGGTACGCGGTCCACGACGCTGTGGGCGCTGGCGGAAGCCGGTGAAGGGCGCGACGTCGACGAAATCATCAAGCTGGCGGCAGATGCAGGCTATGATTTGGCGCCGATGCGCAACACGCTGGAGACGCTCGCGAAGCGGTGAGCGGGGCGGACGCTGGCGTAGACATGAGCGAGGCCGCGAACATGGAGGGACGCCTGTCGATCGGCCGAGGCCTGTCGATCGGCGAGGATGAGCTGAAGGAAAGCTTCGTCCGTGCCTCTGGCCCGGGTGGGCAGAACGTCAACAAGGTATCGACCGCCATCTCGCTGCGCTTCGACCTGACCGCATCAGCGCTGCCTGAACCCGTGAAACGCCGCGCCGCCAGTGCCGCCGGCCAGCGCCTGACCAAGGCGGGCGAGATCGTCATGCGCGCCGATACGCACCGCACGCTGGCGGCCAATCGGGAGGCCGCGCGTGCACGTCTGCTGGCGCTGCTGACCGAGGCCGCAATCCCTCCGCGGTTCCGGGTGAAGACGAAACCCAGCCGGTCCGCACGGGCGAAGCGGGTTGACCGAAAGGTGGTACGGGGCCGGAAAAAGGCTCTGCGACAGCGGCCCCCCGGGGACGAATGAAACCGGCGGCGGTGCCAGCCACTTCATGACATAAAAAAGGGGCCGGGCAGCTGTTGCCGCCCGGCCCCCGTTTTTCAGCAGTATCGGACCCTAGTAGTTGTAGGCCCGTTCGCCATGTTCCGCGAGGTCGAGACCTTCGCGTTCCGCCTCTGCGGTGACCCGGCCACCGGTGACGGCCTTGGCGATGAAGGCGGCGATTGCGGTACCGACCGCAGCCCAGACGATGGCCACCAGGACGGCAACGATCTGGATGCCCACCTGCGAACCCATGGCGGTGGAGCCATCGCCCGGCCCGCCGATGAAGGGCTGGTAGACAATGCCCGTACCGATGGCGCCGACGATGCCGCCGACCCCGTGAATGCCAAAGGCGTCCAGCGAGTCGTCGAAGCCCATCTTCGGCTTCAGTACACTGACCACGAAGAAGCAGACGATCGAGGCAGCGGCGCCGAGGATTATGGCACCGAACGGTCCGCTATTGCCCGCCGCCGGGGTGACGGCGACCAGACCGGCAATGACGCCGGAGCAGAAACCGAGCGCAGAGCCCTTGCGACCGGTAAGCTTCTCCGTGAGCATCCAGAACAGGCCACCCGCAGCCGTCGCGACGAAGGTGTTGATCATCGCCAGGCCGGCAAAGCCGTCCGCCTCAAGCTCCGATCCGGCGTTGAAGCCGAACCAGCCCACCCACAGAAGACCGGTACCGATCATCGTCATGGTCAGGGAGTGCGGCGGCATCCGCTCGGACGGATAACCAGCGCGCTTGCCGAAGATCAGAGCAGCGACCAGCGCCGACACACCGGCATTGATGTGTACGACCGTGCCGCCCGCAAAATCGAGCGCGCCCATTTCGAACAACAGGCCGCCGCCCGCCCACACCATGTGCGCGATGGGGAAATAGGTGATCGTCAGCCAGATGACCGTGAAAACCATGACGGCGGAGAACTTCGTACGCTCCACGATGCCGCCCAGAACCAGCGCGGCGGTGATCGCGGCAAAGGTCATCTGGAAGGAAATGAAGACATATTCCGAAATCACTTCGTCAGAGAAGGTCGCCGCCGTCGAATCCGGCGTGACTCCCACGAGGAAGAACTTGCCCCACGAAACGAAGGAATTCCCCTCTGGACCGAAGGCCATGCCATAGCCCCACATGACCCAGACCAGCATGGCGAGTGCCGCGACGGCCCCAACCTGCGTCATCGTCGACAGCATGTTCTTTGTGCGGACGAGGCCGCCATAGAACAGGGCGAGGCCGGGAATGATCATCAGAAGGACGAGGATCGTTGCCGTCATCATCCATGCATTATTGCCAGGATTCGGCACGGCGACGGTTTCGGCCGCGGGCGCAATGGCGGCGACCCCCTCCTGCGCCCAGGCCGGAAGAGCGGCGAACGCCCCCAGGGCCAGCGCGGTTGCTGAGCGAATTGTTCGTGTCATGAAATTTCCCCCTTTTAGCCTAGAGCGCGGTTTCGGCGGTCTCGCCGGTGCGAATACGCAGCGCGCCCTCCACATCCAACGTGAAGATCTTGCCGTCGCCGATGGAGCCGGTGTTCGCGACCTGTGCGATGGTTTCGACCACGCGCGGTGCCAGATCGGTGGGTGCCACGATCTCCAGCTTCAGCTTTGGCACCATGGTCACCTGATATTCGGCGCCTCGATACACCTCGGTATGACCTTTTTGACGGCCGTACCCCTTCACCTCCGATACGGTCAGCCCTGCGATCCCGACGCCTTCCAGCGCCTCTCGGACCTCATCGAGCTTGAACGGCTTGATGATCGCGATGATGAGTTTCACGGATGCACCCCCTTTTCGTGCTGGTTGTTGACGAATGGGGAGAAGGCCAGCACGAACCATGCCAGTTCCACCAACTGCGCTGCACCGCAGCAAAACCGGTCCCGAACGCGTTCACAATTGATTAGGGAATTGGCAGACAAAAATTTGTGCACAAGAATCGGGCATTTTACGCCCTCTGGCAGTGCTCTCTTCACAATCGGCCTTTGCGCCCCTACAGGCGTCCCCCATGGCACGCATCGTTATGAAATTCGGCGGCACATCCATGGCCGGGCTGGAGCGCATCCGCGCCGCAGCCGAACGTGTGAAGCGAGAGGCCGAGGCCGGCAATGAAGTTGCCGTCGTCGTTTCGGCGATGGCGGGGGAAACCGACCGGCTGGTGAATTTCTGCCGAGAGGCAGCACCGCTGCACGATTCGTCGGAATATGACGTCGTCGTCTCCTCCGGCGAACAGGTCACGGCGGGACTGCTGGCGATCGTCCTGCAATCCATGGGGCTGCAGGCGCGGTCCTGGCTGGGCTGGCAGATGCCGCTCCATACATCGCCTACCCACGCTGCTGCGCGTATTCGCGGCATGGCGACGGAGCGCGTGGTGGAATCCATGCAGGCCGGCGTCATCGCGACAATCCCGGGCTTTCAGGGGCTGGCGGAAACCGGCCGCGTCACCACACTGGGCCGGGGCGGCTCCGACACCAGCGCCGTTGCGGTCGCCGCCGCGCTGAAGGCGGATCGCTGCGACATTTATACCGATGTCGACGGCGTCTATACCACCGACCCGCGCATCGTTCCGCGTGCGCGGAAACTTGAAAAGATCACCTTCGAGGAAATGCTGGAACTTGCCTCCGTCGGGGCCAAGGTCCTGCAGACGCGCTCCGTAGAGCTTGCCATGAAGGAAAAGGTGAAGCTGCGCGTGCTGTCCAGTTTCCGGGACGCGCCGGGCACCGACATCGTATCAGAAGAAGAAATCGGACATCTAATGGAAGACCAGCTGATCACCGGCATCGCCTATAGCCGCGACGAGGCGGAGGTGACGCTGACCCGCGTTGCCGACAAGCCCGGAGCGGTCGCGGCGATCTTCAAGCCGCTCGCCAAGCACGAAGTCAATGTCGACATGATCATCCAGAACATTGCCGACGCAGAGGGGCGCACCGACGTAACCTTCACCATCGCGCGTTCGGAGATTCCGCGCGTCATGGAGATGCTGGCGGCCGCGCGCGAAGAGATCGGCTATGAAAATCTGAGCTATGACGACAAGGTGTCGAAGCTGTCCGTCGTCGGCGTCGGCATGAAGAGCCATACGGGCGTCGCATCGACCATGTTCTCCGCCCTTGGCGAACGCGGCATCAACATCGCGTCGATCAGCACCTCCGAAATCAAGATCAGCGTCCTGATCGCAGAGGAATATATCGAGCTGGCCGTCCGCGTGCTGCATTCGGCCTATGGCCTCGATTCGCCGGACGTGGACGAAACGGCGTGAGCCACCCGCACCTCGATGCCGCAATGAAGCGCGGCACGGAGTTTCTGGGTTCCCGCTATGCCATCATGGGCGGGGCGATGTCCTGGGTGTCTGAACGCAATCTGGTGTCGGCAATTTCCAATGCAGGCGGTTTCGGCATGATCGCCTGCGGTGCGATGGACCCGTCCATGCTGGAAAAGGAAATCGCCGAGACGGCGAAGCGCACCGACCGGCCCTTTGGGGTCAATCTGATCACCATGCACCCGCAGCTGATGGAACTGATCGACGTCTGCGGCGCCGCCGGGGTCAGTCATATCGCGCTGGCCGGCGGTCTGCCGCCCAAGGGGTCGATCGACGCGATCAAGGGCAAGGGCGCAAAGCTGATATGCTTCGCGCCCGCGCTGAGCCTCGCCAAGAAGCTGGTTCGATCCGGTGTCGATGCGCTGGTCGTGGAAGGCATGGAAGCAGGTGGTCATATCGGCCCCGTGACGACGACCGTGCTGGCACAGGAGATCCTGCCGGAAATCACCGAAGTCCCCATCTTCGTTGCCGGCGGCATCGGCCGCGGCCGCGCCATCGCCGCCTTTCTGGAAATGGGCGCGGCAGGCGTCCAGTTGGGCACGAGATTCGTCTGCGCGCATGAAAGCATCGCCCATGCGAATTTCAAGAAGGCGTTTATTCGCGCCTCTGCCCGCGATGCGATCACCAGCGTACAGCTGGACAGCCGCCTGCCCGTCATCCCGGTACGCGCGCTGAAAAACCGCGCGTCGGAGGAATTCACCGCAAAGCAGCGTGACGTCGCGGGACAGCTGGACCGCCAGGAAGTCGAGATGATGGAAGCGCAGCTGCAGATCGAACATTATTGGGCGGGCGCCCTGCGCCGCGCCGTCATCGACGGTGACGTTGAAACCGGCAGCGTCATGGCAGGCCAGAGCGTTGGCATGGTAAAGGGCGAGGCGTCGACAGCGGATATCGTCGCCGAATTGTGCGACGAGGCGGAAACCGCGCTGGCCGCCTGACCGCCTGACAGCCGCCCAGCAGGGCGGAAACCACGAACGATAGCGCAATAGCGGCGCGCGGGGCGCTCTGCTACACCGGCTGTCATGGATACCCAGACACCCCCCGCCACCCCCCGATCCGCCGGTGCGGCGGCACGGGATATTCTGCGCCGCCTGCATGAAGTGATGGCGAGCCGCGCCCGCGCGCAGGCAAAGCTGAACAAGGTCGTCCGCATCATCGCCAAGTCGCTGTCGAGCGAAGTCTGTTCGATCTATCTGCTGCGCGATGGCGTGCTGGAATTATACGCCACCAAGGGGCTGGCGCAGGAGGCGGTGCACGTCACGCGCCTGGCCGTGGGCGAGGGTCTGGTGGGACAGATCGCGGCGAACAGGGAGCCGCTGAACCTGGACGAAGCGGCGGAACATCCCGACTTCGCCTATAAGCCGGAGACGGGCGAGGATCTGTTTCATTCCTTTGCGGGTGTGCCGATCATCCGCCAGGAGAGCGCCGTCGGTGTTCTGGCCGTGCAACACGTCGAACCACGGCAATATCAGGACATTGAGATCGAGGCGCTGCAAACGGTTGCCATGGTACTGGCGGAACTGATTTCCGCGGCCGGCCTGATCGATGCCTCGACAATGACCGCCGTCCGGTCGCACCAGGGTCCGCTGCGCCTGGAGGGTCTGAAACTGGTGAAGGGCGTCGGCCAGGGCCGTGCCGTGTTCCACCAGCCGCGCGTCGTCATCGAACATACCGTTTCCGATGATATTGAGGGTGAAAAACAGCGCATCGTCAAGGCGTTCAAGACAATGCGCGAGCAGATAGACCGGATGATGGGCAAGGCGGAATTTGCCGCCCCCGGCGATCATGACGACATTTTGGAAACCTACAAGATGTTCGCTTATGACGAGGGCTGGAGCCGCCGGATCACGGAAGCGATCGAAAGCGGCCTGACGGCGGAAGCGGGCATCGAACGCGTGGCGCAAAAAACCCGCGCACGGCTGCGCAAGGCCGACGACCCCTTCTTTGCCGAGCGGCTGCACGATCTGGATGACCTAAGCAATCGGTTGCTGCGTATCGTGTCGGGCCAGGTGGGCACGGCGGCGCAGATGGGAATCGGGCGCGACACCATCCTGCTCGCACGAAATCTGGGACCGGCGGAGCTGCTGGAATATGACCGCCGCTTTCTGAAGGGCGTCGTGCTGGAGGAAGGCAGCCTGACCGCGCATGTCATTATCATCGCACGCGCCATGGGCATTCCCGTTCTGGGCCAGGTAAAGGATATCCGCGCCCAGATCGCAGAGGGCGATCCGCTGCTGCTGGACGTGACGCGCGGCGTCGTCTTCGTGCGCCCGCCCGAGACCGTCGTCGAACAGTTCGAAGAGCAGGTGGCGCTGCGTGACAGGCGGCAGGCGGAATATGCGAAACTGCGCGACAAGCCCGCCGTGACGCTGGATGGCACGCCGATCCAGCTGTTCATGAATGCGGGCCTGCGCGCGGATATTCCCAGCCTGGAAGCGTCTGGTGCCGACGGTATCGGCCTGTTCCGCACCGAATTCCAGTTTCTGGTTTCCGCCACCCTGCCCCGGCGGGAGCGGCAGACCTCACTTTACCAGGACGTGCTGGAGGCGGCGGGCGACAAGCCCGTCACGTTCCGGACTGTCGACATTGGCGGCGACAAGACCGTTCCCTATGTCGACAGCCATGCGCGAGAGGAAAATCCCGCAATGGGGTATCGCGCCCTGCGGCTGGCGCTGGGCCGCAAGGGCCTGATGAAGGTACAGGCGCGCGCCCTGCTGGAGGCATCGGCGGGACGCACCCTCAGGATCATGTTCCCCATGGTGTCCGAGCCGTGGGAGTTTGCCGAGGCGAAATCCATCGTGCTGGAACAGCTGGCCGCACAGATGGCGCGGGGCAAGGAGCTGCCGACGGAGCTGAAGTTCGGCGCGATGCTGGAAGTGCCGGCGCTGGCGGAGATGCTGGACGTGTTCCTGCCGCAGATCGATTTCCTGTCGATCGGGACCAACGACCTTGTGCAATTCCTGTTCGCGGCGGACCGTTCCAATCCCGCATTGGCGGAGCGATTCGACTGGCTGAGCCCGGCAGTGCTGCGATTCATGAAGCGCGTTGTCGATGCGGCGGACGATGCGGCGAAGCCAGTGACCGTCTGCGGCGAAATGGGCGGACGGCCCGTCGCTGCCATGGCGCTGCTCGCCCTCGGCTACCGGCGGCTGTCGATCACGCCGGCCGGCATCGGCCCGGTAAAGGCGATGGTGCGGTCGCTGGACCTAGAGGCCTTGTCAAAGGCAATGGACGGCTGGCTGCGAACAGGCATGCCGATACGCCCGAAACTGCGCCAATGGGCGGAAAGATACAGCGTGAAACTGGGCTAGGTGGGGAAACCGGGGCCAGATCAGGATTTCGTGGCGCGATAGGCGGCAAGCGCCCGTTCACGCGCGGCCTGGTGGCTGACGATCGGCTCCGGATAATCCTTCCCCAGCTCGATGCCCGCATCGTGCAGCACTCTCTCATCCGCTTCCCATGGCAGGTGAATGGCGTCGTCCGGCAGACTGGCAAGTTCGGGTACCCATTGCCGGATATAGTCGGCGGCCTCCCATTTCGGACTTTGCGTCTTGGGATTCATCATGCGGGGGAAAGGGTGGGAATCTATGCCGGACCCCGCGCTCCACTGCCAGTTCTGACTGTTATTGCCATAATCGGCGTCCACCAGGCAGTCCCAGAACCAGCGCTCCCCCTCCTGCCAGCGGATGAGGAGATGCTTGATCAAAAATTGCGCGACGATCATGCGGACGCGATTATGCATCCAGCCCGTTGCCCATAGCTGTCGCATGCCGGCGTCGACGATGGGATAACCGGTCAGGCCCCGCTGCCACGCCGTCAGATGCTCTTTCCCTTCCACCGTGCGCAGGTCGGTCCAGTTCAGACGGTCGAATTGCTCGCGGCCCGGCGTGTCGCCATAATCTGGAAAGGTGACGATCGCCTGCGTGGAGAAGTCCCGCCAGGCCAGTTCCGACAAAAAGGTTTCCACCGTCTGCCATTGTCGATTGGCGGCAACAACGTGCCAGACCTTCGCAGGCGACACCTCCCCCATGTGCAGATGGGGGCTGAGGCGGCTCGTCAGATCCTCCGACGGCAAATTGCGCCCCTCCTGATAGTCCGCCACCCGGTCGGCAAAATCGTCCAGGCGGCTTAGCGCGCCCTCCTCGCCCGGCGTCCATTCGTCGAAGCCGGTCGCCCAGTCGGGATCGGTGGGCAGCAAATTCCAGTCGTCCAGCTCGTCGCTGTCCGGCCATGCGTCCGGCGCCAGCATGTTCGCCGGACGGCGTGTCGGCTCCGGCGGCGGCATCACCTGTTGCAACAACCGCCAGAAGGGCGTGAAGATCTTGTAGGGCTCGCCCGATTTCGTCGTCACCGTCCCCGGCTCCGACAGCAGGCGACCGGGGTGCAGCTGCAGGTCGACGCGTCCGGCCAGCTTGTCCTGCTGCGCGACCCACCAGGGCTCGTAATGTTCGATGGCGTGAACGCGGTCGATGCCCAGTTTCTCTGCCAGTGCGGCGATCTTGGCACTGGCTTCGCCCCGCAAAAGGATCAGCTTCAGCCCCTTTTCCTGCAGGGTCGACGATAGGCTTTTCAGGCTGTGATGCAGCCACCAACGCTGCGCTGCGCCGGTCCGCCATTTTCCCGGACTTTCATCATCAAGCACATAGACAGGGATCACCGGTCCCTCCTCGGCGGCGGCGCGCACGGCTGCTTGATCGGAGAGGCGAAGATCCTCGCGGAACCAGATGATTGAGGGCATGAGTTCGCTGCTTTCCTTCCGTCCCGCTCTTGCTGTAGGCCGTTTCCGAACGCCCGAAAGGACAATAACGTTGCCCCGTCTCGCCTATACCAATGGTCGCATCACCCCCGCCCGGCGCGCCACTGTCTCCATCGACGATCGCGCCTATTTGTTCGGCGATGGCGTCTATGAAGTCTCCGCCTTTTTCGACGGGACCGCGTTCGACTGGCCCATGACGCTGGAGCGGTTGAAACACAGCCGGGACGAACTTCGCATCGCCGCGCCGATGTCAGACGCCGCCCTGACCATTGCGGTAAGACGACTGATCGCCAAGTCGCGCGTTCGCACCGGCCTTGTCTATCTGCAGGTCACGCGCGGAGCCGCCCCGCGCGAGCATGCCTTTCCAAAGGATGCGGTGCCGGGGCTGACGATGACCGTGCGCCCCTATGATTTCGCCGCCCAGCCGGCGAAACAGCGGGTAGGCGTCAGCGCGATCACCGTCGCCGATGAACGCTGGGCCCGCTGTCAGGTCAAATCTGTGGCGCTGCTTGCCAATGTTCTGGCAAAGCAGGAGGCGAAGGAGCGCGGCGCGTTCGAAGCGGTGATGGTCGGCCGCGACGGCGCGGTGACGGAGGGGTCCTCCACGACGACGTGGATGGTGACCGCAGACGGCACCGTCGTAACCCGGCCATTGTCCAACGACATTTTGCCCGGCGTGCGACGGAGGCGGTTGCTGCAGTTGCTGGAAGATGACGGCATCCAGGTTGAAGAACGCGCCTATACGGTGGAGGAGGCGGCATCGGCGCGGGAATTGTTCCTGAGCGCGACCAGTACCACGCTGATGCCCATCGTGACGTTGAACGACGCACCGGTCGGCACCGGTAAGCCCGGTCCGGTATCGCTGCGCGCATGCGACCTGCTGTGGCGGGAGATCGAGCGGCAGACCGGATGGCGCCCCCCCTCCACCTAAGCGTCCACCTAAACGTCCCCTAAACGAAGCTGTACGGATCGATGTCGACCGTCAGGCGGACATTGCGCGGTATGTCGACCTTCGGCAGCCAACTGCCGAGCACCGCGTCCAGATCGACACGGCGGGCGGCATGGGCAAGCAGGCGATGGCGATAACGCCCGCGTAACAGCGACAGCGGCGCCGGCGCCGGGCCCAGCACCATGAAATCCTCAACATCCTGCGGCGCCGCACGCCCCAGCGCGCGCGCGGTCGCCGCCACTTCCTGCTCGTCGGGACCCGAGATGATGAGGGCGGCGAGGCGACCGAAGGGCGGCATGGCGGCATCCCGGCGCGCCTCTATCTCTGCCGCATAGAATCCTTCGGCGTCGGCGCGCACAAGTGCGTCGATGACATGCGCCTCTGGCTGATGGGTCTGGACGAAAACGCGTCCCGGCTTTTCACCGCGCCCGGCGCGACCGGCGACCTGCACGATCTGCTGAAAGCTGCGTTCGCCCGCCCGCAGGTCGCCGCCCTTCAGCGCGAGGTCTGCATCGACGACGCCGACGAGGGTGAGGTCGGGGAAATGATAGCCCTTCGTCACCAATTGTGTGCCGATCAATATGTCGATTTCGCGCCGTTCCACCGCATCGACCAGCGCGCGCGCCTTTGCGGGACTGCCAATCGTGTCCGACGTGGCAAGCAGGACCCGCGCCTCAGGGAAAAGTTCGGCGACCTCTTCCGCAATGCGCTCCACGCCCGGGCCGCAGGGCACCAGCGTATCCGCCTCCCCGCATTCGGGGCAGGTATCGGGGGTGGGTTCGCTGAGGCCGCAATGGTGACACATTAATCGCCGCGTAAGCCGATGCTCCACCAGCCAGGCGGAACAGTTCGGACATTCGATGCGTGTCCCGCAATGCCGGCACAGCGTCAGCGGCGCATAGCCGCGCCGGTTGAGAAACAGCAGGGTTTGTTCGCCCCGCTCCAGCGTTTCCGTCATTGCGTCCAGCAGTGGCTGGGCCAGCCAATGCTGGCTGGGCGGCTGGTGAACACGCAGATCGATGGCGCAAATATCCGGCATCGACGCGCCGCCATAGCGAGAGGGGAGAACGAGTTCCTCATAGGTGCCGCGTTCGGCCTGAACCTGAGTCTCGATGGGCGGCGTTGCAGTTGCCAGAATGACGGGAATGCTTTCCAGTTTAGCCCGCATGACGGCCACATCGCGGGCGTGATAGGGGACGCCCTCCTCTTGCTTGAAGCTTTGTTCATGGGCTTCATCGACGACCAGGCAGCGGAGGTTCGGATAGGGCAGGAACAGGGCGGAGCGGGCACCGACCGTCAGCCGCGCATCTCCGCGCGCGATGGCACGCCAGGCGGCGCGGCGCTCCGACATCCTCATATCGCTGTGCCAGCCGACCGGGCGCACGCCAAACCGTGCCTCGATCCGGCGCATCAGCGGTTCGGTCAGGGCGATTTCAGGCAGCAGGATCAGCGCCTGGCCGCCGCCGCGGATCGCTGCCGCGACAGCCTCCAAATAGGTTTCGGTTTTTCCCGATCCCGTGACGCCGTGCAGCAGAAAGGGCGCGAATTCGTGCGCCTCCACAGCCCCCAGCATCCGGTCGGCGGCGGCGCGCTGTTCCGGCGCCAGCGTCGCTGGCGCATGATCGGCATCGGGGCGCGGCGGCGGTCGATCCGCGGCCAGGATCACCGGTTCGATCATGCCGCCATTCACCATGCCGCGAATGACACCCTCCGACACTTCGGCCCAGGCCGCCAGCTCCCGCACGGCGCCTTGCCTGTCCTCAAGTGCGGCCATTGCCTGTTCCCGCTGCGGCGTCATGCGGGGCGGCACGTCGCCGGTCAGGCGGTATTCCGTCATGGTGCGCGCGCCGTCCAGCGCAGACGGCATCGGCATCACCATCCGCAGGACCGACGATGGCGACGAATAATAATAATGCGACACCCATTCGATCAGGCGACGCAGGCGCTCCGGAACAGGCGGCGCATCCCACGCGCCGTTGATCCTGCGCAGCTTGGCCGCATCGATTTCCTGATTGGGCAGGCGATCCGCCTCCCAGACGACAGCGGTCACCTCGCGCGGGCCCAGCGGCACGCGGACGATCGTGCCGGGTGCAGTAGGGCACCCGTCGCGCGGCAGATAATCCAGCACCGGCAGCGCGGCATTCAGCGTCAGCACGCGAAGGCGAGGGGCGGTGGGGGGCATTCCCTCCATATAGGCAGGCAGGCTTTCCTGTCACGGCAGCCACGATCATACCGGACAATTGCCTGCGTATATGCCGGCCCGTCGCGCCCCCGCTATTGGGTTAAACCCCGCAAACGGATAAGCGGCACGCCAAGACCCACCCCCCGATTCGGAAACCCGCCATGAAATTTTTTGTCGACACCGCAGACATCCCCGAAATCCGCGAATTATCCGATCTAGGACTCTGCGATGGCGTCACCACGAACCCCAGCCTGATTCATAAATCGGGCCGGAATTTTCTTGAGGTGATCAAGGAAATCGCCGGGATGATCGAGGGGCCGGTCTCTGCCGAAGTCGTCGCAGAAGACCACGCCACCCAGATGCGCGAAGCGGAAAAGCTGCTGACCCTGGGCGATAATATCACCATCAAGGTGCCGCTGACACTGGACGGGCTGAAAAGCTGCAAGGCGCTGGCGGCGAACGGCACACCGGTCAACGTGACGCTGTGCTTCTCGGCGAACCAGGCCCTGCTGGCGGCGAAGGCGGGCGCTGCCTTCATTTCCCCCTTCGTCGGTCGCCATGACGATGTCGGCTATGACGGCATGAACCTGATTTCCGATATCCGCATGATTTACGACAATTACGATTTCGAGACGGAAATTCTGGTCGCCAGCGTGCGGCACCCGATACACATTCTGGAATCGGCAAAGATCGGCGCGGATGTCGTCACCGCCCCCGCAAAGGTGCTGAAATCACTGGCCAGCCACCATCTGACAGACAAGGGGCTGGCGGCCTTCACCGCGGACTGGGCCAAGACGGGCCAGTCAATCGTCTGAAGGCAGGCCGTGCAGGCCTGACCGGCCTGCACGGCCCATTTCAAACGCGCGGCAGCGCCAGCCAGCCTTTCCCCTCGGTTTTCCCATCCGCGTCGATACAATCGGCGATGATTTGTGCCGATTCCACCAGCCGCGGCCCCGGTCGATTGAAGAAGTGGTGACCGTCGGCGACAAACACGCGCCCCGACCGTACGGCGGAAAGATCGCGCCAGCCCGGACGCTCAACGAGTGGCGCAAGGTCGGCCAATGTCTGCGGAAGCTGATAGCCGCAGGGCATCATCACGATCACATCCGGATCGGCAGCGACCAGCGCATCCCACTCCAGCCAGGGCGAATGCTGCCCGGCCTGCGCAAACAGCGGATCGCCGCCGGCAATCTGGATAAGTTCGGGAACCCAGTTCCCTGCGGCCATCAAGGGTTCGATCCACTCGATAGCGGCGACCGTCGGGCGCGTCCCACGGGCCGCCGTGCGCACCTGCAAATCGGCAAGGCGCAGTCGCAGGGCGTCAACCGCCCGCTCCGCCTTGTCGCGCGCACCGACGGCTTCGCCAACGCGGTGGAAATCGCCCCAGACGTCGTTCAAATCATCCGGTGCCAGAGATATCATGGTCGGCGCGGTACCGACCCATGCCGCCAGCGACTCCTCCAGATCGGCAGGCGTGACCGCGCAGACGGCACATTGCGACTGGGTCAGGATCACGTCCGGCCGCAGCGCGCGCAGCCGTTCCGCATCGACGGCATAGACCGATAGCCCCTGCCGCACGATTTCCTGTACCCGCCGATCGATTTCCAGCGAGGTCAGCCCCTTTTCCAGCTTCGTCGACGTAAGCACCGGCAAGGCCTGCACGAACGGCGGGAAGTCGCATTCGTGCGACCGCCCCAAAAGCTGATCGCCCAAACCCACCGCCACGGCAATCTCCGTGGCACTGGGCAGAAGCGACACGACGCGCGGCGACGCAGCCATCAGCGCAGCCTGAGCGCAGGGGCTGGTCCGAAGACCTGCGGGGCCAAACGCAGCAGACCGGCATGCATCGCCGTCAGAACGGCCAGCCACACCGCATCATTCAGAAGGATGCTGAGAACGACCTGCGGGGTGAACATTTCAGATCCTCCGCCCTCCACAAGGGAAAGGGCATAAAGCAGCCCCTCATAGACGATGAAAGCAGCGGCAAAGGCACTGGCCAGCCGCAGCACGCTCGGCGCGGCACCGCCGATCACCCGCCGCGTCACGAAGAGCGCCGCAATGCTCGCCGCACACAGGGCGACACCCCACATCAACGCATGTGCGGTCAGGGGATAGCCGAGCGCTCCGAAACCCAGAACCTGATTGACCGCCCACACGCCGATTACCGCCGTCACGGCCTGCGCCCGCGACATTGTCGCCGCCGCAACGGTGGCAATCGCGACAAACGGCATCATGCAGGCGATTATGACGGTACCGAGCAGGGCCGCCGCCGCAAGGGTCAGGGGCCAGGCGACCGCCTCTCCCTGCGCCCGCGTCACGGGATCATCCCTCATCTTGCTGTCCTTCCACATTATAGTTTCGCGCGCAGGCCGGCGAAGGCCGCGATGCCGGGATTGGTGAAGCTGAAGACATCCTCGTAATCCTGATCGAACAGATTTTCGACGCGTCCGAACAGCGAGACACTGTCGGTCAGTCTGAAGTCGGCGTTGAGATTGACGAGGACATAATCATCCAGCCGCGCGCGCACCGGCACGTAAGACGGATCGGTATAGGCAAGATCATCTGTCTCACCATTGTAGCGCGCCACACCTGTCAGGCTCAGGCGGTCGCCCGGTGCCTGCCAGTTTACCGCCAGGCTGGCGATGTGGGAGGGGCGGCGCACCTCCTCCAGACCGGCTTCGCGCGCGCGCAGATAGGTATAGGCCGCGTCGATCCGCCAGGCCTGTCCCAATTGCGCGTTGGCATAGGCCTCTACGCCGCGCCGTTTCGACGTGGCGTCGCTATTGGCGGGCGTCGCAATGAAGTCGGGCGCCGGGTAATCGGTGAAGATCTCGTCCTTCAGCTCGCTCTCGAAATAGGTCACGCCCAGGACCACCGCCCTGTCGCCGAACGCCTGCTCCAGGCCGACTTCCCACCCCTCCGACTTTTCGGGCTGCAGGTCTTCATTGCCGATGAACCGGCCGTCATTATAGCCGAACAATTCGTAGAAGCCGGGGTTCTTTACGCCGGACCCCGCCGCCGCGCGCAGGCGTGTGCCGCTGTCAAAGCGATAGCTGCCCTGCACGCGATATGTGGTGGTGTCGTCGAACCGTTCATTATCGTCATAGCGCACCGACGCGCCAAAGGACGCGTAATCGCCAAGGCCGAGTTCATACTGACCGACGAGGCCCAGATTGTCGTTCCGGCGCGCACCGGTAAAGGCGAAGCCTGCGGGATCGGTATTGCGAAAACGTTCCCGCTCCACATCGGCCGCCCCCGTCAGCACATGACTGACCGCCGCATCGCCAAGGCGCAGCGATGTTTCATAGGACCCCTTCAGGCGGGTGCCGACATTGCCATAGCTGCGACCGGCGGCGTTGAAGCCGTCGCGCGTCGTATCCGCAACCTGGGCCGTCAACGCGTGACTCCAGCGGCGGTCCAGCAGGTCGACTTCGCCGCGCACCAGACCATAAAGCGCCTCGTTCCGCAGGCGCGTGCCGGGGGAGTCGACGATCAGGCCAAAGCTGGGGCTGGTCGGGTCATTATCGGTATCGTTGAATTCCGCGACCGTGCGCGAATATCTGCCGACCGCGACGATCCGCGCGTTCGCCGAGGGCGTCCACGTCCCCTTGAAGGAGGCAGCCCCCGTATCGTTCGACAGGTCGCGGCCACCGGCGCGGGCATTGCTGGTGCCGTCGGTGGTGTTGATCGTCCCGGAAAAGGCATAATCGACGTCGCCCGAGACGCCCGCCGCGCGTGCCGCAGCGTTCAGCGTGCCGAAGGAGCCACCCTCAACGCGCGCGCTGTAGCCCGGCGCCTCGCGCCCGGTCAGCGTGACATATTGAATGACGCCGCCAATCGCATCGGAGCCATAGATGGCGCTTTGCTGGCCGCGGATGATTTCGACGCGCGCCGCCTCATCGGCGACGAGCGTGCCGAAATCGAACTCGCCCGAATAGGGGTCGGACACTTCAATGCCGTCGACCAGTACCAGAACCTGGTTTGCCTCGCTGCCACGCAGGCGCACCTGAGTCTGTCCGGCAATGCGGCTGACCGCGACGCCGGGCACGTCCCGCAGAACATCGGAGATGGCGCGGGTCTGGCGCTGCTCCAGCGCCTCTGTGTCGAGAACGGTGATGGCGCTGCCATATTGATCGACCTGGATCGGCTGGCTGGCGCGGGTGCCGGTGACGACGATCTCCGTGCCGGCAACTGGGCTTTGGGCGGAAAGGTTGGTTTGCGCCGCAGCAGGCGCAAGGAAACAGGCCGCAAAAACAGCGGTCGTATAAAGATAAGTGGACTTCACGAAAAATAACTTCCTGGCGTCGAGCGACCAGGCCGGAGCGTCCGCGCGAACGGTCGACTGCCTTTGGCGGCCGGACGCGTTGGCGACCGCCTGAGCAGACGATGCGGCTCCAGCCGCACGTTCGTCGCTCAGACGAAATCGATTTCGCGCCTGGCCAATCCCATGGACCCGGCAAGAGCGACACGCGCCGGTCGGTCTCCTGGCTCACGGGTCGTCACCCGGCATGCGCCTTCCCAGATGTTCGGCCTTGGCCAAATCACCCAGTGACTACGGATCGTTGCCGGTCCGTCTGCATGCCGTGCTCGCCGCTTACAGTTGCAGGGTCAGCCGCAGAATTGCCCGGAAAAAGCCCAGGCGCACTGCGTTCCCGTTACCGGTGCGATGCGCCGACCCGCAATGCGGACCGACAACGGCGCCTCTAACAACGCTCCCCGAATTGCGCAATCGCCGTCATATATCTGCAGGGGCGGGGTAGTCGGAAGGTACGCGCTCCGTCTACCGGCGACAGCGCCCGCAAGGTCCGGAGTGGACGCATGCATCCGTGTCTTGAACGGGCGAGGAAGCGTCAGCGCCACTATCAAGAAAGGCTCGACGCCGTACCGCCGAAAATTTATGCGGTGGTCATCATAGAGGCTTATATCGATGGAATTCAGTTCGAGGTCCCGCCGCATTGCGGTTGTAGAAGATGACGGGGCCCTGCGCGTGCTTTTGTCCAGAACGTTGCGGGAGAACGGATTCGCCGTCGATGCCTATCGTTCAGGGGCGGAGTTTCGCACCGCACTTGACGATCTGTCGTTCGACCTCGTCATCCTCGATGTCATGCTACCGGGCAGCAATGGCTTTGACATTTGCCGCTGGCTCCGCGCGCGCAGCGACGTGCCGATCATCTTCATGAGCGCACGCGGACAGAATACCGACCGCATCGTCGGACTGGAGCTCGGCGCGGACGATTATCTGCCAAAGCCTGTGGACCCGCAGGAACTGACCGCACGCGTCCGGGCAGTCCTGCGCCGCGCCGAGGCACGGCCGTCGGACGAGCCCGAAATGTCGGGGCTGCTGCATTTCGAAGGCTGGACGATGGACTGCCGGCGCCGCGAATTACACGCCCCTGATGGCAGCCGCGTATCGGTCTCCAGCGCCGAATTCGACCTTCTTGCCGTGCTGGTGGACATGCCGCACCGCGTCGTCGGCCGCGAGCTGCTGCTGGAACATTCACGCGGGCGGCTGGCCGCGGGCGACGGCAGCGATCGCAGCGTCGACGTTCTGATCAGCCGCCTGCGGCGAAAGCTGGGCAGCCATGACGGCGGCCGCGACCTGATCAAGACGGTGCATGGCATCGGCTATCTGTTCACGGCCGAAGTCAGCCGCTGATGGCGACCATCCGCTTGTGGCCGACGGGATTTACAAGCCGGGTCACCTTGCTGCTGCTGGCGGCGATCTTCGTTCAGTTCGCCATTGGCGGCTATCTTGTCGGACTGGGCGAGCGGCACATTCAGCAGGAGGATCTCGCGCGCAGGATCGCGGAGCAATTGCTGGTCGCAGAACGCATCATAGAGGCTGCCCCGCCGACGCAAAGAGCCCGCCTGGTCAGCGATCTGTCGACGCGGCACCTGGTGTTCTCCCTGCGGGCGGATCGCCCGCAACTGGTGGACACCGACCACCCGCTGGTCGGCGAGGTGCGCGCCGAAATCACCAGGTGGGAACCGGCGCTGTCAGGATACGAAATTGCCCTGGGCGTGCGGACGGGTCCGCAACTGCGGATCACCCGCGTGCTGGAGGGCGCGCTGAAAGTGCCCGGTGGGCCGTGGATCTATTTTCGAACCATGGAGCCGCTGTGGGGCTGGGCAGCGATCCTCAGTACCTTGCTATCCGTAGGCTTGGTCGCCGCGGTCGTGCTGCTGGTCGCGGCGCTGTTGGTCGGAACGATGGGCGCGCCGCTGCGCCGCCTTGCCCGCAATGCGCGCCTGATCGGCACCAGTGGCCGCGTCCATTTCGAAGAACGCGGCCCCAGGGAGCTGCGGCGCGTCGCCCGCGCGCTCAACGATATGCAGGCGCGGATCGAAGCCCTGATCGCAGAGCGCACCACGGCCCTGGCGGCCGTCGGTCACGATCTTCGCACACCGCTTGCACGGCTGAACCTGCGTCTGCGCGATATTCCCGACCCCGCCGAACGAGACGCGGCCGGTCGCGACATTGCCGAAATGAATCATATGCTGGAGGGGCTGCTGGATTATCTGAACGGCAATGAGTCGGAGGAGGCCCCTGTCGTCACCGATGTGGTCAGCCTGCTGGAAACGATTGTCGAGGAAGTCCGCGACCTTGGCGGGACGGCACATTATGCGGGTCCGCAAAAGCTGGTCGCGCCGATCTATTACAGCGCCTTGAAGCGCGCCGTCACGAACCTGGTCGACAACGCAGTGAAATATGGCGGCAGCGCGGCCGTTTCAGCGCGTATCGCGCATGACCGGCTGTTCGTCGATGTCGAAGACAAGGGACCCGGCCTGGCGGAGGATGCGCTGGAGCGCGTGCGCCAGCCCTTCGTGCGTGAAGATTCCGCCCGCAGCGGCGAGCATCATGGTTTTGGCCTGGGCCTCAGCATCGCGGAGGGCGCAGCCAAGAAACACGGCGGAGAGCTGTTGCTGCGCAATCGCCCAAATGGGGGGCTGCTTGCCAGTCTGAAGCTGCCGATCTGCAAATGAACGTGTCGCTGCAGCGGCATTGAAACAGTTTGTAACACTCCCGCCGCAGCTCCGGCAACATGAGCCTGTCATCTGTACGGAAACGGGCGCCCCCTGCCCGACCTGCAGATGGAGATACGCACATGGAGATGCTCATCGACGGCGTAAGCCGTTTCAAAGGCAACATCTTCCCCGCGAAGAGCGAACGCTTTCAGAACCTTGCGCGCCACGGCCAAAGCCCGAAGACGCTGATGATCAGCTGTGCCGATTCACGCGTCGTGCCGGAACTGATCACGCAGTCAGAACCCGGCGAATTGTTCGTGTGCCGCAATGCCGGCAACATCGTACCGCCATGGCAGCAGCGAAATGGCGGCGTCTCTTCAGCAATCGAATATGCCGTCGTCGCCCTGGGCGTGACCGACGTCGTCGTCTGCGGTCATTCCGACTGTGGCGCCATGAAGGCGTTCAGCAATCCCGAGGCCCTGTCGCAAATGCCGAGCGTTGCCGCCTGGCTGTCCCATGCCGAGGCTGCGAACGTTACCGTCGACGCCTGTTGCGGCGGGATGAGCGACGACGAGCGTCTACGCACGCTGATCGAAGAAAATGTCAGCATTCAGCTGACACATCTGAAGAGCCACCCGTCCGTCGCATCGGCGTTGGCGCAGGGCAAGCTGCGCCTGCATGGCTGGGTTTTCGATATCGAGACCGGCAGCATCAGTGCGCTGGACGGTGAGACGGGCCGCTTCACCACCGACTGGAAGGATCGCACGCCGGTTGCCGATCACGGTCGACAGGTCGAACTAACCGGAGAGGCCGCATGACAGCCGATCCACATTCATTTGCCATGCCGAAGCCGATGCGGGACATTGCCGCGTCCTTCGTCGTGTTCCTGGTCGCGATGCCGCTCTGCATGGGCATCGCGATCGCATCGGGCGTCCCGGCGGAACTGGGCCTGATCACGGGCATTATCGGCGGCATCGTCGTCGGTCTTGCCGCGGGTTCGCCGCTGCAGGTCAGCGGTCCTGCCGCCGGCCTTGCCGTCATTGTGTTCGACATCGTGCAGCGTCACGGCCTCGAATCGCTGGTGCCGATCCTGGTATTGGCCGGCATATTACAGCTGCTCGCGGGCTTTCTGAAGCTGGGAACCTGGTTCCGCGGCGTCTCCCCCGCCGTCGTACATGGCATGCTTGCGGGCATTGGTGTTCTTATCCTTGCGGGCCAGTTGCACGTGCTGATGGACCAGTCGCCTGAGGCATCTGGTCTTGCCAATCTTGCTGCCATACCGGGCGCGTTCTTTGACCTGACGCTTGCAACGCCGGGCGGGACAGAGGCTGCGCTGGCCGTCGGCATCACAACCATTGTGGCGATGCTGGCATGGGACCGGTGGAAGCCGAAGTCCGTCAACCTGCTGCCAGGCCCCCTGATGGGCGTTCTGGCAGGCGTGGCACTGACGGCGTTTCTGGGGCTGAACGTCAACCGCATCGTCGTTCCGGACAATATCCTTGCGGGCCTGACCCTTCCCGTGCCGTCCGATTTTGCGATGCTGGCGGATGTGTCGATCGTGATTTCGGCGATCGCAATCGCATTCATCGCAAGTGCGGAAACATTATTGTCAGCGGCTGCGGTCGACCGCATGCAGTCGCGCGTGCAGACCCGTTTCAACAAGGAACTGGGTTCCCAGGGTCTCGGTAATTTGCTGTGCGGCCTTGTCGGTGCACTTCCGATGACAGGTGTTATCGTACGCAGCTCCACCAATGTGCTGGCCGGCGCTGTTTCCCGCTGGTCAGCGGTTCTGCACGGCATCTGGATCCTGGCGTTCGTTGCCATTTTCCCATCCGTGCTTGCCTATGTTCCGACCGCTTCGCTGGCCGGTATCCTCGTCGTCGTTGGCGCAAAGCTGGTGAAGATAGAGGATGTGAAGACCCTGTTCCGCCGTCATGGCACGCTGCCTGCCGCTATCTGGGCAGCGACGATGATCACGGTGGTGACCGTCGATCTTCTGACGGGCGTCTTGGTTGGACTGGCGCTCTCCCTTCTGGAGATCATTCCGCACATGCGTGGCGGCCTGGTCACCAACCGGGAGGCGCGCAATGGCCAGGAGGAAATCAGCCTGTCCGGCAAGGCGACCGCTCTCAGGGTCGACCGCCTGACTCAGGCGCTGGATTCCCTGCCTGCGGACCGTCCGGTAAGGCTGGATATGTCGAAGCTCAGCTTCTGCGATCATAGCTGCGCCGAATTGATCGCGGACGTGATCAAGCGACGGAACATCAATGGTCAGCCAATTCATATCGAGGCGGCCAATAATGACACCGGCGAACGCATAAGCCGGCTCGCCGTCGCCTAACCTACCCCCCCGCCGCAGCACCCCCGTGCTGCGCGTACCTGCGGCGGACCGGCAAGAACAAGAAAGCCGGTTCGCCGTATTTTTTTTCAGGACGAAATCCCTGAAATGTCGACCTGCACGGTCTTTCCCGCTGTGCGAACGGTTCCTTCCACCCGGAACACCTCGCGCAGCCGCTCCTCTGTCAATGTCTGCATCGGGGGGCCATCGGCCACGATCCTGCCATCGCGCATCCAGATCAGGCGGTCGGCATATAAGGCCGCCAGATTGAGATCATGGACAACAGCCAGCACCGTCCGTCCCGCACCGGACAATCGGGCGAACAGTTGCATCACCTCGTGCTGATAACGCGGGTCGAGCGCCGCAATGGGTTCGTCCGCAATCAACAACGGCGTCTGCGCGGCAATCGCACGCGCCATGTGCACGCGTGCCAGCTCGCCCCCCGACAGCGTGTCGACGGCGCGGCGTTCGAAACCAGTCAGACCGCAATCGCTGATCGCCGAGGCGACGGCGCTGCGATCCGCCCCCGTCAACCGGCCCGGCGCGCCACCATGGGCAAAGCGACCCAGCGCGACGATGTCCTGCACGGGTTGCGGCCATGCCAGGCTGCGATCCTGGGGAAGATAGGCGACGCGGCGGGCGCGCTCGGCCGGAGTCAGCCGTGAAACATCGTTCCCCTGAAGGCGCGCATGCCCGCTGTTAGCGCGCAACAATCCCATCGCCAGTCGCAGCAGCGTGCTTTTGCCGGACCCATTCGGCCCGATCAGCATGGTTAGCCCGCCCGACGGCAGGGAAAAGCTTGCGTCCTCCACCAGCGGCACATCGCCAGCGCGATAGCACAGCCGGTCAGCCTGCAGCATCGTCATGACCCGCCCCGTCGACGCGCAGCGATCCAGATGAAAATGGGTGCCCCGACCAGCGAAGCGAGAACACCAAGCTTCAGTTCTGCATCGGTCGGCAGCAGACGCACGGCGACATCCGCCAGAACCAGCATGGTGGCGGCCAGAATGGCCGACGGCAGCAATAGCCTGGCCGGGTCGTAGCGCACGAAGGGGCGCACCAGATGCGGCGCAACGATGCCGACGAAGCCGATGGTGCCGGCCAGCGCGACGGCCCCGCCGGTGGCCAGGCCCGCCCCCAGAATGACGATCAACCGCTGCCTGCCGAGGTTGAGGCCCAGGCCCTGCGCCGCCTCCTCGCCCAGGCTGAGCGCGGCAAGCCCGGAGCGGCTGGCCATCAGCATGACGATGCCCACGATCAGGAAGGGCGCCGACATCAAAAGATCGTTCAGACTGCGATTGGCGACGGTACCCAACATCCAGTTCACCATATCCGCCAGCGAAAAGGGGTTGGGCGCGAAATTCATCAGCAGCGCCATCAGCGCGGCGGAAAAGCTGGACAAGCCAACGCCGATCAGGATCAGCGTTACCACCGACCGTGTCCGTAGCGCAGCGGCAGCCACGATGAAGGTCGCCGCCAGTGCGCCCGCGATCGCCGCCAGCGGCAGGACGAGCGGACCGGCGGCGGTCAGCCCGAAGTAAAGCGCCGTCGTCGCGGCGAGCGCGGCACTGGCGGAAACACCAAGCACGCCCGGTTCCGCCAGCGGATTTCGCAACAGTCCCTGCAGCGCGGCCCCGCTCATCCCCAGCGCCGCGCCCACGAGCGACGCGGCGAGGGTACGCGGCAGGCGGATTTGCCAGATGACGATCTGGTCGCCCGCACTACCGAAACCGAGGCCGGCCGCAAGGATGCGCCCGGCATCGATGGGGACAGACCCAAGCATGAGGGCCGCCATCGTCGCTGCCAACCAGCACAGCGTCAGGATCACCAGCGCGCGCATATTCACGACCCGCCCCCGCGCCCGGCTGCAGGACCGGCATCGGCCATGGCAGCCGCAGGCGCCTTGGCGAGCGCCTCTACCGCGTCCAGCAAGAACCAGCCGCCGCACGACGTCCACGCGCCGGACATAGAAACCACCGGCCTGTCACGCAGCTGCGCCCGGGCGATCGGATGGCGCGCCGCACTCCAATTATCGACCTTGTTCGCCCCCTCACCAAAGGAGGCCGCCGCGACGATATCGGGCCGCCGATAGGCAAGCCGCTCCAACGGAAGGGGATTCCAGCCCTTGCGGCGCTGGAAATTGCGGAAACCCGCCGCCTCGATCATCTCGTTGACCAGGGTATCCGGCCCGGTCGTGACGCCCGACGGCGTCAGGTAAAGCGCGGTGCGTGCTCGCGCGTCCGAACCAATACGGGCGAGCCGCTCGTCCATATGCTGGACGACTTCGCGCCCCGCCTGCGCATTTCCCAACGCAGCCGACAGGCGCGTCACCTCTTCGCGGACATCGGCGAGGGACGCCGGATAGCCCAGTTGCACGACGGATACCCCGGCCTGTTCCAGAAACGCCGCCATGTTCGGCCCGCCGCCAAAGGAGCGGACGACAAGATCAGGTCGCAGGGCCAAAATGTTTTCGGCATGCGGCTGCACGCTCCTGAGGCCGACCGCCTGCTCCCGCATGTAGGAAAAGCTTTCACCCGCATAGGGCGACAGCGCGAGGATATCCTGGCGATCGGCGAATTTCAGGACATACTGGTCGGCGCAATAATCCAGGCTGACGATGCGCCGCGGCCGGTGGTCCGCCTGGGCCTCTGGCACAGGCGTCTCCGCCCCGCACGCCGCCAGCGCAGATAGAATCAGGAGGGTCAGCAAGGCTTTCATCGACGCTACAGCAAAATCCTTGCCGCGGTGCCTGACGGAAACAGATACTGGAGAGGTTGCATGAACGGTTCCGCATGAACCGGCGCGCGGGCCTGGGTCGCGCGCTGGCAAGTGACAGCAGGGCCCGCCGCGCGAGAATGGATCGGCAATTCTGCCGGACCCACACCCCGACGGCGCCAAGTGGCGGCCAATATCTGTCGCTACGCTGGAAACGGCTGTTTCCGACCCCGACGGGCTGACCCGGCCCCGGATGAACGACGCGACGGCAGGTTTCCTGACTTGCCGATCGATACCCCTGGGCCGTCTTCCCGGCGCAATGCTGCGTCCAGTGACGTCTTGGCCCGGAATTCCCGGCATACAGTTGCGGGCACAGCGCCGGCGTGCCACCGGCTTCCCTCTTAGCCTGCCCCCCAATGGCGGACAGGCACCGTCCTGACCGTCCTTGCCGCCTGCATGCGCGGCGGTCAACAAGGGCACCTGCGGCGCACGCTCGGTCGCCCGGACGCTGCCCTATCTTGCGCGCACTTTATTTTCTTGCAGCAGCCGCATAGATCATTGCGCATTCAGAGGGAGCTTCACATGACCGAATTCAGTGCATTCCGCAGCCACCGTCTCCGTATTCGCATCACAACCGCAGTGGCGGCTCTGGCCTGTTCCACAGCGCTTTTGCTGCCGGGCATGGCGGGTGCTCAGACGAGTGCGGACGACGCGAACGCCACCTATGACATCGTGATCCAGGGCGGCCGTGTCATCGATCCGGCCAGCGGGCGCGACGAGGTTGCGAATGTCGGCATTAACGACGGCACCGTCGCGGCAATTGCCACGACCCCTCTCAACGGCAGACAGGTTTTGGATGCCACGGGCCAGGTCGTGGCGCCGGGCTTCATCGATTACCATGCGCATGGCCAGGATCCGAAGAGCCAGAGTTTTCAGCTGCTGGACGGTGTCACCACGGCCATGGAAATGGAATCCGGCGTCATGCCGGTGGCCGACTATTACGCCAACAAGACAGGCAAGGCGCTGATCAATTTCGGCGCGACCGCATCGTTCCTGTGCGCGCGCATAGAGGTTCTGACCGACGAGGAATGCGTCATGAACGGCGCGCTCAGCAGCAGCGCAACCACCCTCGCCCCCGCCGCGCTTACCACCCCGGCGAATGAAGAGCAGGAGGATGCGATCCTCGCTGCGGTGAAGCGTGAAATCGACGCCGGCGCATTGGGGATCGGCATCGGTCTGGAATATGCGCCGGGCATCGGTCGCCGCGAAATCTATCGCGCGTTCAAGACCGCCGCGGAAGCAGACGTGCCCGTCTTTGTCCATGTACGTATGCGCGAGGAAAGCCGTGCGCCCGGCATGCCCATCGCCGTCGCCAATGAGCTGATCGCGGACGCTGCGGCAACAGGCGCCGCGCTGCAGCTGGTCCACGTCACGTCGACCGCGCTCGGCGATGCACCAACGGTTATCGAAATCATGAAGGGTGCGGCCGCGAACGGCGTCGACGTCACGACGGAGGCCTACCCCTATGAGGCGGGATCGACGGCACTCGGTTCTGAATTCTTTTCCGAAGGCTGGCAGGAGCGTTCCAACGTCACCTATGGCGACGTGCAGTGGACCGCCACGGGCGAGCGTCTGACCGAAGAAACCTTCAACAAATATCGCAAGGAAAACCCGGAGGGGACGGTGGTCATTTTCATGATCCCGCAGGAGGCGATCGACGCGGCCATGGCCGATCCCTTCGTTTCCATCGCCTCCGACGGCATGGTCATGAACGATCCAAAGGTGCATCCGCGCGGTGCCGGCAGCTTCAGCCGCGTGCTCGGCCATTTCGTGCGCGAACGCGGCGTGCTGGACCTGAACACCGCCCTCGCCAAAATGACGATCATGCCGGCTCGTCGCCTGGAAAAGGTCGCCCCCGCCATGGCGCGCAAGGGGCGCATCGATGTAGGCGCGGACGCCGACATCGTCGTCTTCGACCCCGCGACCGTCACCGACAATGCCACCTTCGAGGATCCGCAGCAGCCCTCAAGCGGCTATCGCTATGTGCTCGTCGACGGCAAGGTGATGGTACAAAACGGCGAAATCACGCCAAATCTGTTCCCGGGCGAAGGCATTAAGCGCGGCGCTCAATAAGGACACTGGCAGGGACGAGGGCACCGCGCATGGCGCGCGGTGCCCGTCCTATTGTGCGTCGCCGCCTTCGCGAAAGAACGGACCCTCTGGCACGGGATCATTGGGGTCTGAGAACAGCATGGTGATGGAAATTCGGCGGTTGCGTTCGTCCAGCGGGTCATCGCTGGCGCGCAGTTCCCGATCGGCGGTGCCCTCTATACGGGCGATACGTTCCGGATCGACGCCACCGCCCAGCAGTTCCTGCCGCGTCGCGTCGGCGCGGGCGGCGGACAGCAGCCAGTTGTTCATACGCTGCGGGCTGGCATAGCCGCGCCCATCGGTGTGGCCGCGGACCGCAATGTCATTGTCGATTTCGGCAAGGGCCGTGGCGATACCGGCCAGGATTGGCCTCGCCATGTTGACTGCGCCCGTCTCGCCCACCGCGAACATGGCGGAACCGGGCGCATCGGTAACCTCCAGCCGCAATCCCTCCGGCGTCAGGGTCAGGTGCATCTGCTCCGACATGCTGGCGAGCTGGGGGTCGGATTCGATAATCGACAGCAGTTTCAGCCGGAAACTCTCAAAGGATTGCAGGTCGCGCGCCAGGGTGCGGGTGGCGGCGTTATCGTCGGTGAACGTTTCTATCTGATCGATTGGCTGCCGGAGCGAGGCCAGGGCAGTGGTTGCGGATTTGGCGATACCGTCCTTCTCGTTCATCGATCGCCCGGCGAGCAGGCCGTTGGCACCGCCGCCCGCCGATTGCGTCGCGAGAGTGGGCCGGAAATAATCCGCAATGCCTTTGCGCTGGTCCTCCGATGTGGCGCCCAGAATCCACATGATCAGGAAGAACGCCATCATTGCCGTCACGAAGTCGGCATAGGCCACTTTCCATGCGCCGCCATGGTGTCCGCCGCCACCTTCTATGACGCGCTTGACGATGATGGGGGCGGGGCGCGGACGGTCTTCGACGAGCTCCAGCATGGTCATGCCGCCTCGCGCAGGCCGTCGAACACGGCGGCAAAGCTGGGCTGATTATGCGGGCTGATGCTCGTGCGCGCCGCCTCCACGACCAGCGCCTGCGGGCTGTTCCGCAACGACGCGATGATGATCTGTTTTGCGACGTGATAGATTTCGGCGTCCTCTCTCAGCACCTGCTTCAGGCGTGACGCGCAGGGAGAGGCGATGCCATAGGCCAGGAACACGCCCAGAAAGGTGCCGACCAGAGCGCCGCCGATCATCGCGCCGAGCACGGCCGGTGGCTGATCGATGGACCCCATGGTCTTGATGACGCCCAGCACGGCGGCGACGATGCCGAGGGCGGGCAGGCCATCTGCGAGGCTCTCCAGCATGTGAACGGTTTCGTCCTCATGGTGCAAATGCGTCTTCAGCGCATTGTCCATGACCTCCTCGACCTGAAAGGCATCGAGGCCGCCTGGCGCAATGACCTGCAGGCGCAGCGCGTCGGTCACGAAATGGATGAAGAAGGTATCCGCCATCAGGCGCGGATAGTCGCGGAAGATTTCGCTCTCCTGCGGGTTTTCCACATGGCTTTCGAGCGCGACTGGCCCCTCGTTCTTGAGGAGTTTCGTCAGGCGGCTGACGACGAAGATCGCGTTCAGATAATCCTCGTCCTTCCACCTTGGGCCGCTGAGGATCTTCTTGAAGCTGCCGCCCAGATGTTTCACCGCCCGGACGGAATTCCCGATGACGAGCGCGCCGACGGCGGCGCCGCCGATGATCATCATTTCATAGGGAAGCGAATGAAGCAGCGGACCCATATGGCCGCCCGCAAGAATATACCCCCCGAATACCATGGCAAACAGGATGAGCAGCCCGACGCCGAAGACCATTTAGACCGCTCCTGGAAAACTTGCTTGACCAAACACGTAACGACGGAGCGGTGCGGAACTTAAGGTACGGGGCCGGACCCGTTACAGGCGGTCGAAAAGGCTGAGGCTCGCCACCTTGCCGAAACTGGCCTGGATCGCCTTCAGGATCGTCGCATATCTTTCCAGGTCGACAATGGCAGCGGTGACATCCGTATCTTCCAGGGTGGACCGGGTGGCCTCCAGGTCGACGGACATGTCTTCCAGGCGCCGTTCTTCGCTCTCCAGCACCGACAGGCGGCTGCCCTGGGCCGCCTGTACGTCGAAAATGCCGTCGGTGCTGCTTTTCAGCTGAACGAGCATATCCTCCATTCCTGCGTGGCGCGCCGCGCGCTGTTCCGGTGTTTCCCCGTCCGGATCACCCGCTCGCATCAGGCCGGAAAATTGATCGAAGAGGTCGAAGACCGAAGTATCCCCACCCTCGCCATCCGGTCGGACCAGAAAGCTATCGGCGGCATCGCCGGCGGCGACAAGATTGCCGGCGCCGACGGGTACGCGGATCGCCTTCCCGCTGCCTTCGTAACGGACGCTTCCGTCCGGCTGTGCCGCAAAGGCAGGCGTACCGCTCGCCCCGCCGGAAAAGACATAGGTGCCGTCCGCAGAACGCGCATTCGACAATTGCAGAAACTGCGCCTTCAGCTGGTCGATTTCCACGGCGATCGTACGCCTGTCGTCTCCGCTCAGCGTATCGCTGGACGCGGAAATGGCGAGCTCGTTCATGCGCTGCATGATGTCGCTCATGCCCTCCAGCGCAAGGCCGCTGGCCTGCAGCCGTTCCGTCACGCTTGCCGAATTGCGCAGCGCCTGATCATTGTCGCTGATCGCCCGCTTGATCGTGTCGGCGCGTTGCGCCGCAGCCGGATCGGCTGACGCCGACGTGAAACGGCGCCCGGTCGCAATCTGCTCCTGCAGGCCGGCAATCTTCGCCTGCTTGTCGAGCATGGTTTCAGTCTGGTGCCGATACCAGGAGGAGGTGGCGATGCGCATCAAGAATCTCCGTCAGCCAATTGCCAGCAGCGAATCGAACATCTCGCTGGCGGCGGCGATAATGCGGGTCGAGGCCTGATATCCCTGTTGATAGCGCACCAGATTGGCGGCCTCCTCGTCGAGGTTCACGCCCTGGGCATTGGCAAGCCCCATCGCGGATTGCTCTGCAACGATGGCGGAAACTTCCGCACGGCGTTGCGCCTCGGAATAAGAGGAGGATATGCGTGTCCGCAATTGCGCGAAGCGTTCCTCGAACGCTTCCTGCTGCGTATCGCCGCGTGCCAGCATCGCCTGCAAATTGGAATTATCCTCATAACCAGCCGGCGTTGCGGACACGGTCAGCGTGTCGCCAACCGCAGGCTGTCCCGAAACTGTCAGGCTATATCCTGCACCCTCCAGCGTCATTCCGGGGACGAACGCCTCTGTCGCGATCAGGACGTCATTCGCGTCGGTAATCTGAACCTCATCAGCCGCCGTCCACGTAAAGCGGTGCGGCGCCGTTCCGGAAAGCGCGGCGGCATCGTCAACGGACAGTGTCGCGCCACCCGCAAATCCGCTGGAGGACGTCACCTGAAACGCGGCGGCCATCGCGAGATCGGCCGGATCGTCCATTTCCAGCCGCATATGCGCGGCACCCGTTTCCGGCGTCAGCACGAAGCGGTCGCCATTGCGTGCATTGCCGTACAGTTCGACCTGCATCCCATCCAGCGTCAACATTCCGAGGCCGCTGGTCTGCGCAGTGCCGTCGGTGCGGCTGAGCGTCCATTGCGGAATCGCGGAATCATAGACGAGCTGATAGCCATCAACGGCAAGGGCGCTGCCGTCGGTTTTCACATTTACCGATACATCCCCGCGATTGACCTCTTGGGCGACGACGCCAACGCCGTCTGTTGCGAACAGCGGCTTGCCGCGTTCACCGGCAAGGTCGACACCCTCGGCATGGATGTCGTTCATCACCTGCGCAAACCGGTTCGCCTGTTTATCGAGGTCCTGGCCCGCCTGGCTCAGCTTCTCCCACGCCTGCCGCTGCCCGGCCAGTTCACCGGAGGCGGGAAAGTCTATCTCACGCGGGGCGAAATTGGCGTCGAGGAAAAGGGTCGGCGTGCCGTGGGGGTCCTTGCCGATGCCCAGTTCCGACGTGTGGGAGGGTGTCAGGAGATGTTGGCCAAGGCCATTATCCAGCCGTACGGAGAATTGGCCGAAACTGTTCTCCTCCACATGGATCGGCACGAATTCGGCGAGTTCGGACAGGAACTGATCGCGCTGGTCGAGCAGACCCGCCTCGGTCGCCGATCCCGCCTTTGCCCGCAACAGGCCGTCATTAATGTCGGCCAGCGCGCGCAGCACGGTGTTTGCCTCCGCCGCGCTCGACTTCATCGCGCCGGTAATGTCGGACTCAAGCGCGCCGAGAGCCGTTCCCGTCTGGCCGAACGATTCGGCAAGTGATCCCGAAACCTCCAGCAGGAGGGTGCGCGCGGACAGTGAATTCGGGCTGGCGGCAAGATCTGTCGCCGCGCTGTAAAACCGGTCATAGGCCGCCGCGAGCCCGGTTTCCTGCGTCCCGAGCGCGGATTCCAGCTCGCCCAGCCAGCGGCTTGCCGCCGTATCGCGCGCCTGCAATGCCGCGCCGGTACGCACCTCCGCCGCCAGGAACGTATCGTACTGGCGCAGGATTCCATCCACCGTCGCGCCGGACCCGGACGTGCGGTCGGCATAGTGCAGGCCGCTGGCGCCGGATGTGGGAAGCGCGCTGATCTGGGCGCTGCGCCGCGTATAGCCGGGGGTATCCGCATTGGCGACATTGCCGCCCGTCACATCCAGCGCAGCGCGAAACGCACGCAGACCAGAGGCGCCGATGTGAAAGAGGTCGTTCATTTCGCCGCGTCCCTATAGGATTGCAGGGAACGCCCTACGGGAGCCGTCGCTGGGGCGCCGTCCCCGCGGGTCCGGTCGACCGACCGGACGAGGGCGTCGCCCAGGCCGAGGGCGCCGCGCCCTCCCATAATATCCGCAACGGCGCCGTCGAACTGATCGCGAAACGTTCCGCTGGCATTGGAATCGAGCACGCCGTCACCCAGGCTGGCGGAGCGCATGGCCGAAATCATCTGGCGCGCGAAGATCGCCTCGAAATCCGCCGCCGCGTCCTTCAGCTTCGCCGTACGCGACAGTTGGGCCGCGTCGGGTGCCGGGGCGCTGCTCACCGCCGTCTGGCGCGCGGAAAGGATCGCATCGGACATCAGATCACCACCAGCTGCGCGGTCATCGCGCCCGCCTGTTTCAACGCCTCCAGGATCGCCACCAGGTCGCCGGGCGCCGCGCCCACGGCATTGATGGCATTGACCAGGTCGGCCAGCGACACGCCGGGTTCGAACAGGAATACGCGGCCGTCGCCCTGTTCATAGCTGACCGCTGAATCCTCCACGACGACCGTTTCGCCATCGGAAAAGGGCCCAGGCTGGCTGGCATAGGGACGTTCGTCGACCCGGACCGTCAGGCTGCCGTGCGATACCGCCGCCGCACTCAGCTTGACGTCCTTGCCAATCACGACAGTCCCCGTGCGCGAATTCACGACGACCCGCGCCGGCGCTTCCGCCTTTGCGACATCGAGATTCTCAATGATGCTGATCAGGGCCACGCGTGTTTCAACGACCGGCGGCGCGGAAACCTTAATGGAGACGGCATCAAGCGCACTGGCCGTCCCCTCTCCCACCGCCGCATTGATCGCGTTCACGACGTTCATGGTCGTGCTGAAATCGGCCTCTCTCAAATTGAACACCAGGGCGGGGCTGTCGTGAATGGGGCTGTCCACCATGCGCTCCACCGTCGCGCCGCCGGGAATACGCCCGGAGGAGGGGACATTTACCTGAATGCGGGAACCATCCCGGCCCTCGGCGCCAAAGCCGCCGACCACAAGGCTGCCCTGCGCCATGCCATAGATCTGCCCATCGGCACCGTATAGCGGCGCAAGGATCAGGCTGCCGCCACGAAGAGACTTTGCCTTGCCGAGCGCGGACACGGTGATGTCGATCGTCTGGCCCGGCTTCGCAAAGGCAGGCAGGTCCGCCGTGATCATGACAGCGGCGGTGTTTTTCAGCGGCGGGTTGACCCCCGGCGGCAGGGTCAGGCCAAAGCGGGAGACCGCCGCCCGTACGCTTTCTATTGTGTAGGGCAGATTATCGTCGCCCGTGCCCGCAAGGCCGACCACGAAGCCATAGCCCGTCAACTGGTTGCTGCGGACACCGGCGAAGGCGCCCAGATCCTTCAACCGCTCCGCCTGTACCGGCGCAACGAGGGCAATGAGCGCCAAAAGGGCGATGAGCGGCTTGATCATGTCAGCTTTCCTAGAAGGGAGAGACGGCGACAAAAAACCGTTGCAGCCAGCCCTGGCGCGACGGCGCCGCGACCTGGCCGGTGCCGGCATAGGAAATGCGGGCGTCGGCAACGCGGGTGGACAACACATTATTGTCGAGCGTGATGTCGGCGGGCCGTACAAGACCGGAAAAGCGGATGAATTCATCGCCGCGGTTCAGCCGCACACGCTTTTCGCCGCGCACCGCCAGAACACCGTTTGGCAGCACGTCGGCCACGGTGACGGTTATGTCGCCCGACAGTTGATTCTGCTGATCGGCGGCACCGTCGCCGGTAAAGTCGATGTCACTGCCCCCTTCAAAGAAATCGTTCGGCACGCCCGATGGCAGCACGCCGGGCAGCGTGACATTGGTGGAACTGCTGCGCCCGCCGCTGGCGGATTGCGATTTCGAGGCGCGTGTGCGCTCGACCAGGCGGATGGTCAGGATATCGCCGATCTGGCTCGCACGCTGGCCTGTGGCGAGTGCTTGATAGCTGCTTGCCTGGAAAATGGCGCCGGTGGCTGCCGCAGGGGCAGAGTTCTGCGCCGGATAGCTTGCCGCGAATTCGGGCGAAGGCCCGCGATCTTCCAGCGCAGCCGTGCAGCCCGAAAGGGCCGCCAGCGTCAGAAGCGCCGTGCTAGATATTTTGAGCGACATAGCGAAGCATCCCGTCGACCGTGCTGATGACCTTCGAATTTACCTCATAGGCGCGCTGTGTCTCGATCATGGAGACAAGCTCCTCGACGACGTTGACGTTGGAGGATTCGAGCGATGATTGCTGAATGCGGCCGCGCCCGTCGATGCCGGGTGCGCCGATAATGGCCGCCCCGCTGGCGCCGCTTTCGGTGTAGAGATTGTCGCCGATCGGCTGCAGACCGCCTTCATTGGCGAAGTTTGCAGTATCGATATTACCGACCTCCACGGGTTCGGTTTGCCCGGCAATGGTCACGGAGACGATGCCGTCGGTACCGATGCTGACCGACTGCGCGCCTTCCGGAATGGCGATTGCCGGTTCCAGCGGCAGACCCTGCGTCGTGACCAGCTCCCCCTGTTCGGAGAGGCGGAAGGCGCCGTCACGCGTATACCCCGTCGTACCGTCCTGCAGCCGCACCATGAAATATCCTGGTCCGTCGAGCGCCAGGTCGAGCGGATTGCCGGTCTGCATCAGCTCGCCCTGCCCCAAGAGCCGCTCGCTGCCGGCGATCTTCACGCCGGTGCCGACGGCCAGGCCAGCGGCGCGCTCCGTCTCGGCGCTCGTCGGCGCACCGACCTGGGCGAAATTCTGGTACATCAGCGTTTCGAAATCCGCCCGGTCACGCTTGAAGCCTGTCGTGTTGACGTTGGCGAGGTTGTTCGAGATCACCCGCATGCGCATATCCTGCGCGTCGAGCCCCGAACGGGCGATGTGCAAAGCCGAGGTCATTCTGTCCTCCCTTGATTAATCTTGGCGAAGCAGCGACGCGCTCGACTGATCGAGATCGCGCGCTGTTGTAAGAATACCGACCTGAAGCTCGAACTGCCGTGCCTGCTCCAGCAGGTTCACGAGTTCCTCCGAGCTGTCGACATTGGAACCTTCCAGCTGACCGGAGGCGAGGCGCGCGGCCGGATCGGCTTCGACCTGCCCCTCGGTCAACCTGAACATCGTATCGGCGCCGCGCTCCAGCTTTTCGGGGTCGGGCGTCACCAGTTTCAACTGGGCGACGACTTCCATATCCGCTTCCGGCGGTGCCCCTTCCGGCAGAATGGCGATGCCGCCGTCGGCCTGGATCTCAATGCGGGCGGCGGGCGGCAAAGTTATCGGCCCCTCCGTGCCCAGAACCGGCCGTCCATCGCCGTTCACAAGCGCACCCGACGGGGCGATCTTTAGATCGCCGCGCCTCGTATAGACTTCCTCGCCATTGGCGGCTTGGACCGACAGGAAATTTCCGGATCCCAGTGCCACGTCGAGCGAACGGCCTGTCGTCATCAGCATCCCTTCGCTGAAATCGGCGCGCATGGCCGTTTCATTGGTGAGGATGCGACTGTCCTTATTGTCCGACCCATGGATCGCGGCGGCGATGGTCGTCGAAAAGTCACGGCGGAAGCCCGTCGTGCTGGCATTCGCGAGATTGTTCGCGGTGACGGTCTGCGCCGCCATCGTCGCGCGCATGCCGCTAAGCGCCGTATAGGAAATCTTGTCCATGGGCCGCTTCCTCCGTCAGCCGATCAGGTGCGGATTTGCAGAATGGACTGCGTCATCGAATTGTCGGTTTCGATGGTCTTGGCATTCGCCTGAAAATTGCGCTGGGCGGTAATCAGCTGCACCAGTTCCTCGGTCAGATCGACGTTCGCGCGCTCGATGGAGCCGCTGAGGATATTGCCGGCTCCGTCCTGCCCCGCCTCCAGAAACTGCGGATCGCCGGAGCCGCCAGTCGCCTGATAGGTGGACTGGCCGGACTGCAGCAGTTCCTGTGGATTGGAGAAATTGGCGATGGCGACGCGGCCGACATTCCTCGACTGGCCGTTGGAAAAGCCGGCGGTGATCAGGCCGGATTCGTCGATCGATACGCCGTTCAACCGGCCCGGCGGTACGCCGTCCTGCTCGACATTATAGACGGTGAACGGCGAATCCTTTTGCGACGTGGCAGTCCCCGGATCGAAGGTCAGGTTGATGGGGGACGCGCCATTGCCCGGATCGAATGCCGCAAGGGAGAACGGTCCCGCCGGCGCGGCGAGTGCGCCGTCCTCGTCGAAGGTCATGGTGATGGGGTTGCCATCAGCGGCAGCGACTTCCTCGCCATCGATGGTGATGTTGACTGTCCAGCTGCTGTTCGGGTCGCCAGCGGTGGGCGCGGACGTGCGGGTATAGAAAACGCGCGCCGCCTGCGCTGTTCCGCTATCGTCATAAAGGGTTGCCGGCGTCGAATGATTATAGCTGAGCGGGTCCGCCGGATCGAACGCGTAGGGGGTGCCGATGTAGCGCGGCCCGTCCGGGATCACCTCGCCATCCTTCGGCAGGTTGACCGACAGGCCGAGAACCGAGGATGCGACCGGCTCGCCCGACGTTTGCGGCAATTGTATCGGCTGCAACAGGGAGGGGGCTTTCGACGTCGCCGCTCCATCCGGGCCAACCGGATAGCCGAGCAAATGCTGCCCGCTGGAGCCAACGACATAGCCATCCTTGTTCAGATTGAACGCCCCCGCGCGGGTGTAGGCGACATCGGTTCCCTCCAGGCTGGGGCGAACGGCAAAGAAGCCTTCCCCGCTGACCGCCAGGTCGAACGTATTTCCCGTCGTCTCGATGATGCCCTGCTGGAACTGCTGTTCCGTGGCCTTCAGAACCGTACCCGCACCGCGCGTGCTGCCGGAAATGCCAGAGCTGGCAACGATGTCGGCGAATTCGGTCTGCGACCGCTTGAAACCGACGCTATTGGCATTGGCGATGTTGTTCGAGGTGACGCCCAGGGCGGTCTGTGCGCCCTTAAGGCCGGTGAGAGCAACGTAGAGAGACATGGTGGCGTCCTTTGATGAAAATTCAGGCTTAGAATGAAATTCAGGAAAGCTGCGCGAGCGCGCCTGGCGGGACGCGGCCCATCCCCTCGATCACCAGACGGGCTTCGCCGCTGCCGCTGATCGAGACGGAGGTCACTTCGCCCTTGATAAAGGCGGAGGCGGAACTGGACTGGCCCGCGCGAATGGCCTCGGCGGAAAACAGGAAGGGCCCGTCGCCGGCGGGATCGCCGGCAGTCGTCTTGCCATCCCATTGAAATGCCGTGGTGCCCGGCTGCTGCGCGCCAAGGGGCAGCGATCGAACGATGTCGCCGTTCGCGTCGACGACGTGAACGAACATCGCCTCGGCGGCGCTCGAAACCTCGACCGTGCCGGCCACCCCGTCCTCGCCCGGGGTCACGGGATAGCCGCCGACCATCGCCGTACGGCCAATATAACCCGCCGCCTCGGACAACCGGTTCTGGCCGACCTCCTCTCGCAGGGAATTGATTTCGGCCTTCAGCTCGGCAACGCCGGTCGAGGTGGATATCTGCGCCATCTGGGCGACGAATTGTTCGTTGCTCATGGGGTCCAGCGGGCTTTGATTGGTCAGCTGCGTGGTCAGCAGGCGCAGAAAGTCGTTCTGGCCCAGACTTTGCCCGCTCGCGCTTGTCGTCGTCGTGGCGGCTCTGTTGTCAGACGTCGTGATGGGGCTCAGGGCCATGATCAGCTGCCCATCCGAAAGGTGTTCAGCATCAGCGACTTCGCGGTTCGCAGCACCTCAACATTATTCTGATAGTGGCGCGACGCCTCCAGCATATCGACGAGTTCTGCCTGGGTATCGACCGCAGCGGCATATACGAAGCCGTTCTCGTCCGCCTGCGGATGGCCGGGTTCATAGCGCTGTTCAGGCGTCGCCTCGACGGAAACGATGCGCTCGACATCGACAGTAGAGCGGGCGTCGCTTGCCCGGTCCAGCGTTGCAGAAAACACCGCCTTGCGGGCGCGATATGCCTCTTCCGCACTGCCCGATACCGTTCCGGCATTAGCCATGTTACTGGCCGTCGTGTTCAGGCGTACCAGCTGCGCGCCCATGGCGCGGCCGGAAATATCGAAGATGCTCATTCCCATCTTCATTCTCCCTTTATGGCGGACATCAGCGTACCGATGCGGCCGTTCAGCACGCTCAGCGTCGCTTCGTAGCGAACAGCATTTTCGGAAAAGGCGACCTGCTCGCTGGCAAGTTCGACCGTGTTCCCGTCCAGCGACGATTGCTGCGGCACGCGATAGCCGGCCTGCGCCGACGCACCGCCGATCGGGCCCAGATGCGAAGCGTTCGAACGCTGCAGTGAGGCGCCCTGCGCATCCTTTAGCGCAGACGCGAAATCGATATCGCGCGCCTTGTAATTCGGCGTCGCGACGTTCGCGATGTTGGAGGCGATCAGGTCCATGCGCTGTGCACGCGCCTTTAGCGCCGTGGCGCTGACGCCCAGATAATTGTCGAGTACGCCCATCGTCTGCCCTCCTTTCCGCAAATCGTCGGAAGGGGGCTAAGCAACCCCTGTGCCAGAAGATACAAGCCACGGGATTCTTAAGAAAGTTAGCCAGGCGGCGGGCGTCCGCCATTTTTCTGACGGCGACACGGACACGCGCCCGACGGTTTTTCGCCGCATGCAAGTTCAAGCAGCCCGGTTGCCCTCGGGCGGGCAAGATCTGGCATCGATCCTGCAGGAATACCGGGGATAGTTAGAATGCGGAGTCCCGGAATATGTTGCCGCGGTTGAAATTGACGATCATCGCTTTCGTACTGGGGGTCGGCCTGCATGCCCTGCCGGTTCGCGCGGCGTTCGTGCCAACCGCGGACATAGATCGCACCGTCGCGGAGTTTCTGACGCAGCAGGGCCTGTCCGTTCGCGCGCGGCCGGTCGACCCGCGCCTGAAGCTGGGCGCCTGTGAAACGCCGCTCGACATCACGCCGCAAGATACCAACCGCAGCCTTTCCGTGCGCTGTAACGATGCCGATGGCTGGCGTATCTTCGTGCCATTGATGGAGGCCGCTCCCGCACTTGCCGCGCCGGACGCGCCGCGCCCCCTGGTGGTCGCATTGAAAACCTCCTTGCCCAGGGGGGCGTTGGTCACCGCCAAGGACGTCGACCTGATTCCCGCGCCGTCCGCCATTAACAGCGGCATGCTGCGCGAAGCCGAAGCAGCCGTCGGTCATAAGCTTCTGCGCTCCGTCAACGCCGGGACACCGCTGAAACTGACGATGCTGGAACGCGCGCCAGCCGTGCGCAGGGGCGACCGCGTGGTACTTCGCGCAAGTGGCAAGGGCTTCAGTGTCCAGGTCGAAGGCATCGCCAAAGAGGACGGCGCCGAGGGGGACAGGGTAACGGCAGTCAACCTGAGCTCGGGGGAAAAGCTGGCCGGTCGCATCGATTCCGACGGCGCGCTTTTAATTTCCTTTTAATCTTCCGCTGCGAAAGTCGTTCTAGGAGTAGAACCAACTCCTCGGAGGATCATCCGTGATGAATAAATTGACCGCGCCCGTGATTGCCCCGACCCGCCTGACAGGGTCTGCGGCCGAATCGCGCGCCAAGCCTGCGGCCGATACGCCAGTGTCGACGGCGGCCCGGCCCCAACCAGCCAGCGATGTCGACCTGTCGGCCACGGCTGCGCAGGCCTTCAGTGCGGATGCGCCGGTAGACCGCAGCCGTATCGACGCGATCCGAACCGCAATCGCAGAGGGACGCTATCCGGTGGACCCGCAGGCAATTGCGCGCACCATGGTTGCGTTCGAGTTCGGTGAGTAAGGTTCCGGGCTCCGACCTCGATGCACGCCTCGATACTTTTTCCTCGGCGCTGGATGATCTGATCGCGGCAATCCGGGGCGGCGATATCGTTCGCGTGGAAAAGGCGCTGGACGGGCACGACGCGGCATTGCAGGCGCTGGAGGGCTGTTCCGGTGGGCAGGCCCCGGCGACGCGTGAACGGATACGCGCGTTGCAGACCAGACTGGAGGAAGCCGCACGTTTGGCACGGATCGCGGAACGGCTGACCGCCCGCCGTCTCAGCGCGATGGCGGGAGAGCGGCAGCCTGGCTCCTACACCGCCAGCGGCGGCCCCGGCGGCGCATCCCAGCCCCGGCTGCAGCTGAACGCCTGACCAGGATCAGAAGCGCCCAAGCGATGTGCCAGAGACATCGCGGCGCAGGCAAAGGCGTACCACATCCCGCGCATGCGTCATGGCGTCGTCCGGATCCCATAGTGCCTCGTCGGTCAGACGCCGATTGCCCCGCCGCGCAAGCAGCAGGAACTGGCTTGCGGCAACAACTGGATCGACAAGGTGCAGCTGGCCGGCATCGCGCTGCGCCAGGAAGTAATTGCCCAGATCGATTTCTTCCTGAGCCGTCAGACGCCGCCAGGCCGTCTGCACGGATTCCTCGTGATTCGGCGCAGCCGTAACGAGCAGTCGCGCCAAGCGCACATATTCCTTCCCTGAATAGATACGGTCCTGCTGATAGGCGATGGCGAGCAGCGTGGACGCGACATCCTCCTCAAATGCCAAGGCGGGCCTGCCGCTCTCCAAATCGGTCACGATACGATGCAGCGCGGCGCCGAACAGGGCGTCCTTGCTGCGATAGCGCCGGTAAATGGTCATTTTCGCGATGCCCGTCGCCGACGCGATCTGTTCCACGCTGGTTCCCGAGAAACCATTATCGGCGAAGCGATCAAAGGCCAGCCGCAGCATCGCGTCCCAGCGGCTGGCCTTTGTGCGTCCGCTGCTGTCCTGTTCATGCGCCTCCACCGGGGCGTCCCATCCGGGTGCGGGATCCCGGCTGAGGGGCGCAGGCGCGCTCCAGCCAGAAGCGAACAGGTGCACCAGTGAATCGAACCGCACCTGGCGCTCCGCCTCGCTGCAATCCCTTCCCAGCAGAGATTCGATGCCCCCCGCCGCCAGCACACCGAACCAGTTCGCTGCCCTCCGCGCATCGAGCGGTGGAAATCCTGCCCGTGCCTGAAGCATCCTGATCAGGGCCAGCATGGGCGGTGTATCGACACGCAGGCTGTGCAGGCTCGCCGACATTTCCGGGAATGTCGACGCAGCCTCGATATTGGCGCGATAGAAGCCCAGATTTGCAGGCTCTCGCATGCTTTTGTCGACCCAGCGGGCAAATTGCAGCAACGTCTGTTCCAGCCGGTCCGCGTCGACTGCGGGCATGTCAGGCGCGCTTGCGCGGGCGACGGTCGCCTTCATCACCGCACGAAACAGATCATCCTTCGACGCGAAGGAGGCATAAATGGTCTGCTTGCTGACCGCGGCCTTCCGCGCGATCTGATCCACCCGGGCGCCTGCCAGACCGTGGCGCAGAATCTGGTCCCGCGCCGCCGCCAATATTCGTTCGATCACGCGCTCTTCGTCATCCGGGGCGCTGGCAGGGTCTGACATGCGGGTGCTGTGGCCGATCCGAATTCTGTTTGCAACGTTTTGAACGATACCGTATCGTACACAAAAAATAACTATCGGGGAGGCTTTGTTTTGGCAAAGATTATTGCAGCCATAATTGTGTCCTGCGCATTTATCGGCACCTCAGTGGTGGGACAGGACGCGCATGTGGGGCACGACGCGGGTGAGGTCGTGTTGCCCCAGGCGCCGCCGCCGTTTGAGGGGACCATCGGCACGACATTCGCCGATTCCACGCCCGCCTTTCAAAGCCCGGTTCAGGCGCCGCAGGATGCTCCCAACGTCCTTTTGGTACTGACCGACGATGTCGGATTTTCAGCGGCCAGCACATTTGGCGGACCCGTCCCCACTCCCGCGCTGGACCGTCTGGCGAACCAGGGCCTGCGCTACACCCGCTTCCACACGACGGCGATGTGCTCGCCCACCCGGGCAGCGCTGCTGACAGGCCGCAATCACCATGCCGTGGGCACGGGAATCGTCACCGACACGGCCAGTGGCTATCCCGGTTATTGGGCGGTGATTCCACGCTCTGCGGCCACGGCTGCAGAGGTCCTGCGCCTCAACGGGTACAACACTGCGTTTTTCGGCAAGCATCATAATGTGCCGCAGGGCAGCGAGGACCCTACCGAAGGGCCGTTCGACCTGTGGCCGACAGGGCTGGGGTTTGAATATTTCTATGGCTTTATCGGTGGCGACACCGATCAATGGACACCGAAACTCTATCGCGGCACCAATCCCGCCGCACCGCATGAAATGCACACGACGCTGGATCACTATCTGGCGCAGGATCTGATCCACTGGATCCACAATCAGGATGCCGCGGCACCCGACAAGCCCTTTTTCGCCTATTTCGCGCCGGGCAGCGCCCATGCGCCGCACCAGGCGCCCGCCGAATGGATCGACAGGTTCAAGGGTCGATTCGACGATGGTTGGGACAAATTGCGGGAGGAAAGCCTTGCCCGTCAAAAGGCTGCCGGCATCGTCCCGGCAGATACGGAGAACACCCCGCGACCAGACGGGATTCCTGCCTGGGACGACCTCAGCGATGACGAGAGACGTGCCTATGCGCGGATGATGGAAGTCTTCGCGGGCATGCTCGCCTATCAGGACGATCAGATCGGCAATGTGCTTACCGAGCTGGAGCGAATGGGCGAGCTGGACAATACGCTCGTCATCTTCGTTGAGGGGGACAATGGCGCAAGCCCGGAGGGCGACGTCACCGGCTCGATGAACGAGCTTGGAACGCTCGCCAACGGCATGCAGGAAGATACTGGCTGGCTTCTCTCGCAAATGGACGAGATGGGCGGTCCCAATAGCTATCAGGTGTTTCCCGTCGGTTGGGCCTGGGGCACCAATGCGCCGTTCCAGTGGACGAAGCAGGTCGGCTCTCATTTGGGTGGCACACGAAATGGCGTCGTCATTTCATGGCCGGAGCGGATCAAGGACGCTGGCGGTATTCGCACCCAATTCGCGCATGTGAACGACGTGATGCCGACCATTCTTGAGGCAGCGGGCATATCCGCGCCCGACATCGTGCATGGCGTCCGACAGCAGAAGATCGACGGCAAGAGCCTGGTTTACAGCTTCGATTCAGCCGATGCGCCGGAACAGCATGTGCGACAATATTTCGAGATGCTCGGCAATCGCGCCCTCTATGATCAGGGTTGGATGGCCAGCACGACGCCCGGTCGTCTGCCATGGAAATCCGGCGGGTCGAAGGGCCTGCCGACGGATTACCCGTGGGAGCTCTATAATCTGAACGAAGACTTCTCTCAGGCAAATGACCTGGCTGAGGAATATCCCGAACGGCTGGCAGAGATGAAGGCCCTGTGGGATAGAGAGGCACGGGCGAACAATGTCTATCCGCTGGATGATCGGCAGGGGACAGAGCGGGCGAATTCGGGTGCCCGGTCGGCAGCACCCCGGCGAAACAGCTATGTCTATTGGGGCGACAGGATCAGCGTGGCGCAGACAAACGCGCCGCCGATCAATTTCAGCTCGTTCACCGCGACCGCCGAGATCACCGTACCGGATGAAGGCGCCACGGGAGCATTGATCGCATCCGGCAGCCAGTTCGCCGGCTGGAGCTTTCACTTCGATGGAGAGGGTCGTCCGGTCGTGATGCACCTCGCCTCGCAAAAGCCGGAGGACCGCTTCGTCGTCTCCGCAAATGAAGCCGTGTCACCCGGGCCACATCGCATGACCTATGACTACACGCTCGACGGGCGCCCCGGTCAGGGCGGCGTCCTCACCATAGCCGTGGATGGCAAACAGGTGGCGAGCGGGCGGATAGGCCGCACCGCCTTCATCGCGGCGGGTCTGGGCGAAACCTTCGACATTGGCCGCGATACCGGCGCCAAAGTGATGCCGGATGCTGGCGACAACATGTTCAATGGCCAGATCGCGCGGATCGAGTTCGTACCGCGCCAGGCTGCGCCAGGATCAACCACGAAAAACGAATCCAGTAACACGACAACGGTCTTGAAGACCGAAAATGGGGGATGAACCAATGAAAAGCATGAAAGCAGCCTCTGGCATCACGATCGCGATGTTGATGGGCGGCACGGCCGCGCTCGCGCAGACCCAGGCCGAAACGGTGCCGTCACCTACGAACGACAGCGTCGGCCTGCAGGAAATCGTCGTAACGGCTCAAAAGCGCGCGGAAAATCTACAGGATACGCCACTGGCGGTCAGCGCCATAACCGCCGATGCACTAGAGGCGCGGCGCATCGTCGACGTTAGCGATATTACGTCTTCGGCACCGAACCTGACCACCACGACCACGCCCTCGTCCACTAACAACATTGCCGTCCACATTCGCGGCATCGGCGAAGCAGATCCAGTCCTGACGATCGATTCCCCGGTCAGCCTTTATGTCGACGGTGTCGTGATCGGCCGTACTGCGGGCGCCGTGTTCGACCTGGTCGATCTGGAGCGGGTGGAGGTGCTTCGCGGGCCGCAGGGTACGCTCTACGGCCGCAACACCACCGGCGGCGCAGTGAATTTCATCACTGCCAAACCGGCCGACGATTTTAAGGCGTCACAGATTCTCAGTGCGGGCAATTTCGGTTATTTCCAGTCGCGTACCAGCGTCGATACCGGCGAACTCGGCACCAGCGGCCTGCGCTTCAAGATTTCCTATCTGCACAAGCAGCGCGACGGCTATGCCGATGACCTGAACCAACCCGATTCCCGCGACCCGGGCGCCAGGAATGTCGATGCCGTGCGCGTCGCCGCCCGTTACGACAATGACGGTCCGTTGCGCGTCGACTATGCGTTCGATTTCAACGACAGCCGAAGCTCCTCCATTCCCTTCCAGCTTGCGGCGGTGCGACCGGACATCGCCGATTATCTGTCGAATTCGGAGGCGCTAGGCGGCAATCCGCTGGTCGTGTCACGGGATCGCCTCGATACACTGCGTCTGGATCAGGGCACGATCGAGGATGAGGTACAGGGGCACACACTTGGCGTCGAATTCGACTTCAGCCCATCGATCATGCTGCGCTCGCTGACAGGCTATCGCCGCTGGAACAACTCGGTTGCGCGCACCGATCTCGACGGCAATGACGGCCTGCTCGGCTTTACGGTAAGCCCCGCCGTTCTGGCGCCGCCCAACACATTTATCCCGACGGGCGTTCAGGAAATTGAGCTGTTTGCGGCGCGCAACGATCGCCATCAGGACCAGTTTTCGCAGGAACTCAACCTGATCGGCGACATCGGCGACAGCCTGGAGTTCGTACTCGGCGCTTTCTACTTTGAAGAGAACGCGACCGAGAACAATCCGCAAGAATTGACAATCGTGCTCGGTTCGCCGGCACCGATACCGCTGGGGCCGGGCATCACCACGAACCAGTTCGGCGTCCCGCTGGCGCCGGGCCTGGATTATGATCACCGATCTGAATCTCGCGCTGTGTTCGGTCAGGTAACCTGGCACGCCACCGACCGGCTGGGGATCACCGGCGGCGTCCGTTATACGGAGGACAGGAAGGAGCTGGACCAGCGCACATCGCAGGCCCGGCAACTGGAGGCCAGCTTCGATCAGGTGAACTGGGCGGCAAGTATCGATTACGACATCACCGACGATATCCTCGCCTATGCACGGGTCGCGACCGGCTACAAGGCGGGCGGTTTCAATCCGCGTTCCGTCGGTGGCAGTTTCGAACCCGAGAAACTGATCTCCTACGAGGCGGGACTGAAAACAGAGCTTTTCGACCGGCGGCTTCGTCTGAACCTGACCGGCTTCCATTCCGAATATGACGATCTGCAGGTCAGCCAGTTCCTGGCGGGCAGCGGCGGCGCATCCAGCCTGACCGTTAATGCGGGCAAGTCCACCTATACGGGCATCGAAGCAGAAATCGTCGCCCAGCCGCTTCCTGGCCTGGAGATCAACGCCAATGGCGGCTATGTCGACCGTGAATTCAAGGAGTTCATCATCCGCGACGCAGCGACGAACCAGTTGATCGATGTCGCCGACGAGGCCCGCTTTCATTATTCCGCCAGCACGACGGCCAATGCGGGCGTCCAGTACACCCACCTTCTCGACTTCGGTGAGTTGCTTGCCCGGCTGGACTATACTTATCGCAGCCGCATCTACTTTCACCCGCTCGACCGCCTGAATCCGTTTAACCCCCAGATCAGCGACGGCCCGGTCGGACGCTTCGATGCCCGCCTCGGCGTGTCTGAAATCGACTTGGGGCGCTCCCTTCTGACCGTGGCGCTGTGGGGCAAGAACATCACCGACGAGGATTATCTGGCGTCTGCGATCGACTTCGGCTCGCTGGGTTTTGCAGGCATCATCTATGCAGAACCGCGCACCTACGGTGTCGACCTTCGCCTGGACTTCTGAGTGAGTTCCCCGGCGGTGGCCTGTCGGAAGAGGCCCTGCCGGGGATGATCGAGAACGCTGTACGGTCGAGGGCGCCCCTCGCGCACTGACTGGCACACTCCTTGCTTCATCCTGAAGCAAGGAGATCATTTGGCCAATGACCGTCAATAATTTGTCGCTTGCCGGCCTGCGCCCGGACATCGCCTCGGCGATCCGCGACGCCAGTGCGCAGACCGGCATCGACGCCGAATTTCTGACGCGGCAGGCGGGGGTCGAAAGCAATTTCAACCCGCATGCAAAGGCGGCAACGTCCAGTGCGACGGGACTGTATCAGTTCATCGACCAGACCTGGCTGGAAACGGTTCGCAAGCATGGCAATGAACATGGGCTGGGCTGGGCTGCGGACCGGATCGAGCGCACGCCCGGGGGGCGCTATAGCGCCGGCAATGCCGAGGCCGATATATTGGCGCTGCGTACCCAGCCCGCCGCCGCAGCCGCCATGGCGGCGGCCTTTGCCGCCGACAATCGCGACCACCTGGAATCCCAATTGGGGCGCGAGGTCGACAGCACCGACCTCTACATGGCGCACTTTCTGGGCGCCGCAGGCGCCGCCGCCTTTCTGAAGGCGAAGGACGAGCAGCCGAACCAGCCCGCCGCCAATATTCTGCCCGCCGCCGCAAGGGCCAACCGCTCGGTTTTCTTCGCGGCATCCGGCACGCCAAGGAGCTTGAGCGAAATTCACCAGCGCTTTGCCCGCAAGTTCGACGAGCGCGGCACCGCCGCCATGCCGACGAGGATGGCGTCGGCCAGCGCGCCAAAGACAGCCGAGGCGGACGCGCTCAGCTCCACCCGCCGCTGGATCGCCGCCAGGGCGAATGGCACCGCCGATATATCCGCCCAGCAGATCACGCCAACGACGGCGCGCCTGCTTTATCTGTCGCTGACCAGCACCGGTAGTGAAGCGATATGAGCGGGCGATTTTCGCTGAAGACACTTTCCGGCGCATCCGGAACGGCGGTGATGCCGGCGCTGATCCTGGTGCTGATCGCGCTGCTGGTGGTGCCGGTGCCGGCGGCGCTGCTGGACATATTCTTCATCCTCAACATTCTCGTATCGCTTTTGGTGCTGATGCTGTCGCTTGGTGCGGGGCGACCGCTGGAATTCTCTTCCTTTCCGACGGTTCTGCTGTTTGCGACGCTCCTGCGCCTTGCGCTCAACGTCGCCTCTACCCGCGTCGTTCTGGTGTCGGGGCATGAGGGGCCGCATGCGGCGGGACAGGTCATCCAGGCATTTGGCAGCTTCATCATCGCCGGCAATTACGTCGTCGGCCTGTTCGTCTTTGCCATTCTGGTCATCATCAACCTGGTGGTGATCACCAAGGGCGCGGGCCGCGTTTCGGAGGTGAGCGCGCGGTTCACGCTGGATGCCCTGCCCGGCAAGCAGATGGCCATCGACGCCGATCTGGCCGCCGGTCTTCTAAATTCGGACGAGGCAAAGGCGCGCCGGCAAGAGGTCGCAACTGAGGCGGATTTCTATGGTGCCATGGATGGCGCCTCCAAATTCGTGAAGGGCGATGCCGTCGCCGGTCTGCTGGTACTGGCGATCAATATCTTCGGCGGCCTGATCCTGGGCATGACGCAGCACGGGCTGAGCTTTGGCGACGCCGCATCTACCTATATTACCCTGTCCATCGGCGACGGGCTGGTGGCGCAGATCCCGTCCCTGCTGCTGTCCATCGCGGCGGCGGCGATCGTCACGCGGGTCAGTTCGGCCGATACGCTGTCGGATCAGGTCTCCTCGCAATTTTCCCACGCCCGGGCCTGGATGCCGGTCGCGGTGATCCTGGGCATATTGGGCTTCGTCCCCGGCATGCCGCACATCCTGCTGTTCGCCTTTGCCGGCGTATCCGGCTATATCGCCTGGCGCCTGATGCAGGCGAAAAATGCCCCCACGGAGGTGGAAGCCGCCCCGGCGGAGGGCGCGCAGCCGAGCGCCACCACGCTCGACTGGGACGATATTATCGATCACACGCAATTGACGCTGGAGATCGGCTTTGGCCTGATCGACCTGGTCGGCGAGAGCAAGGGATCGCCGCTGACGTCCCGCATCACCGGAATCCGCAGGCAGGTGTCGCAGCGGCTGGGTTTCCTGATCCCGCAATGCCGCATCCGCGACAGCCTGGACTTGGGCGCCGACGGCTACAACATCGTCTTAGGCAGCGAATTGCTGGCGAGCGGCACGGTGCGCAATGGCAAGCTGCTGGCGCTCGATTCCGGCAATGTGCTCGGCACCTGTGAGGGCGAGGATACGCTGGACCCGGCATTCGGTCTGCCCGCCAAGTGGATCGACGCCGGCGCGCGGGAGCAGGCGCTGGCCTGCGGCTATACCGTGGTCGACGTCAGCACGGTGATCGCGACGCATTTGTCGCGGGTGATCGGTTCCAATGCACACCGGCTGTTCGGACAGGAAGAGGCCAGCCGCATGGTCGACGCGCTGGCCGAAAGCGCGCCGAAGCTGGCCGAAAACCTGATGCCCGGCACCGTGTCGCTGCAACAGCTGACGGCGATATTGCAGCGCCTGTTGATGGAGGATGTCAGCATCCGCGATTTCCGGCGCATGGCGGAGGCGATCTGCGCCGCGGGCGTGCAGACGCAGAACCCCGCGCAGCTGACCGAGCATGTCCGGCGCGCTCTCGGCCCGCTGATCGTGCAGAGCGTGGCAGGGCCATCGGAAACGCTGAACGTCGTCACGTTCGGCGCGCCGGTCGAACGCCTGCTGAGCGATTGTATCGGCTCCGACCCCGAAGCGGGGCACCGGGCCATCGAGCCGGGCCTGGCGCAGCAGATCATCGCGTCGATCAGCACCACGGCACAGGAACTGGCGGCGCGGGACAGCAGCTTTGCCGTTGTCACCAGCCCCCGGCTGCGCAGCCCCGTTTTCATGCTGTTGCAGCATCATCTGCCCGACATTGTCGTCCTGTCATTCGACGAAGTGCCGGAGGACAAGGCGATCAATGTGGTGAGCGTGATCGAGCCGGCGCTGGAATCGGGAGACGTTAAATGAGAACGGCACGACGGACCGCAGCGCACGCCTATGGCTATGCCGACATGCCCGGCGAGGGAATGACGCCGCAGGACCTGATCGCCGCGCACATCCCCACCGCACGGCGGGTCGCCTGGCACATTCACGGCAAGGCGCCCGGGACGATCGAGCCGGAAGAGCTGGTGCAAATGGCGATGGTCGCCCTGATCGAGGCGGCCAACAGGCATCAGGGCGATCCGGCAACGTTCGGCGGCTATGCCGTCATGCGCATACGCGGCGCCCTGCTGGACGAAATGCGCCGCCGCGCCACGATGACGCGCGGCGCCCTGCGGAGGCGGCGCGAGCTGATCAATGTTCGCGACGGACTGGCGTCGGAACTGGGCCGTAACCCGACGGACGAGGAGGTCGCCGGGCGCATGGATCTGGACATCGGCGAATATGCGACGCTGTGCGACGAGGTCATGGGCATCCAGTACCAGTCAATCGACGAGGTCTATTCCGACCATTCCATGCTGTTCGCGGACGACGAGACCAGCGCCTTCGACCGCGCCGCAAAGGATGAAATCCGCCAGCGCCTGGCGACGGAGATCGGTGCGCTGCCCGCGCGGGAGGCACTGGTCCTGCAGCTATATTTCGTCGAGGAACTGAACCTGGCGGAGATCGCCGCGACGCTGGACGTGACGGCGGCGCGCGTGTGCCAGATCAAGGCGGATGCGTTCAAGAAACTGCGTACGCGCCTTACCGATTTGAACGACTGAGCGGCCGGCAGGGCGAACCGGACAGGGGGCAAACCGGACAAAACGCACACTCAGCGCGCATGTGCGTGCGCGCGTACGCGAGGACGCGTGTGCAGAGGCGCGCCCAATGGGCGATCGCCCGGCGGCGGGTGGCGGCTGACGATGAGAGAGAGCGAAGCGCGGAGAATCCGATTCGAAATCCTATTTCGCAAGCAATGCCGCCGCATCGCATGACGATTTATCCTGCACTGTGGCCACGGGGATACGAATCTGTCCGGTTCGGTGTCCGGTTCGTGCGACAGTCCTCTGTCCGCTTTCAATTGGGCACGGGCACGCGTCAGCCGATCACCGTACGGCAGCAGCACGGGCCAAAAGGGCACGGCGCCTCTGTTCAGGAGGCGCGGAGGGCGGGTTCGCTGACCGGCGACTGTCGCGCCTGGTTGATCAGTTCGCGTAATTTATCGCCGTCCTCGTCGGCCAGCGCGGCCTCCCTCAATTCGGCCAGCCAGTCGGCGGCGGCGCGGTCGGAAGGCCGCACATCGAGGCCCGCCATGACGGCGGCATAATTCCTCAAGCCACGGTCGAACGTGTCGCCATAGCCCTTTATCAGGCGCTGGCACTTGACGATTTCCTCTGCGAGGGCGCGATCATTTGCAGCGGCATGGCGAACCGCGTCCAGCCACGCCTCCATCCGTTCCTGCTCCTCCCGATAGCGCAGCGAGCGCGGACGCATGGGACGCAGGCGGGAGAGGAAGAACAGCGCCCCGTACCAGCGAATACTGGTCGTTTCGACGTGCCGACCCTTTTTAAAGAACGGCGACAAAAGCCGTGTCAGCGTGGGACTGTTGGCGATGCGTCCGCCAATCCCGGCGGGCAGCGTGTCGCAGATTTCCTGCAAACGGGGGTGCATGAATTCGGTGACGCGAAGCAGCTGCGCGTCCTCTACCTGCACCTCGCCCTTGACGCGCGCGAGGCGGCTTTCGCGGACCTTCAGATCGGCGACGCGGATCGTATCCTCATAGCTCATCCAGAGCGCGAGATGGCGCGCAGCCTCCGCCGTCAGCGTGAAGGGCGCGGCGTCGAGGGCAGCAATGCTGTCGAGGCGGTCGAGATAGAGGGTCGCATAGCGCGCATCCTGATAATCCATCAGCCGCTGGACGCCGTGCATGGCATGGTCGTGCGCGCGGGGCGGCAGGTCGGCGGTAATGCGCACCGCCAATTTCCGGCCGGTCTCGCTTTCCGGGACGGGCACGTCGGAGACGGACTCGACCGGCAGGGCGGCCTCTGCCTTCGCCGCCTGGAACCCCTCCTCGAACCCCTTCAGATTGCTGTCGACGGCAATGCCGCTCGCGCGGATCGCAGCCTCGAAGGATTCACGCGGAAAGGGCAGCGCGCCGCTGCCCGCCAGGGCACCAAACATGACGGCGCTGATGACACTGCCCGCCCGCGTCGCGGCGGCATCCATGTCGAAGCCGATGAAGCGCTTTGACCGCTCCGCCGCCGCCGCCATGATGCGTTCGCTGCTGCCGCGGCCATCGCCCAAACGCGATTTCTCGGAAATGGCGTAGATGCGGTTGGTGGAGCCGATCAACGTCGTGCGTCCGGCGGTTGAAAATCCGCGCAGGACGGCACGGCCCGCCTCCATTAATTCCGATGCGACGACGACATCGACATCGCCCGGCACGGGCATAAGGGCCATGACGGGACGCTGCCCCTCTGCCGCGCGTGCCAGTTCGACATAATATACCGTCGAGCCGGTCCGCTGCGCCACGCCCGGTACCGATGTGCCCTGCGCCAGCCAGCCATGTTCGCGCGCGACCGTCTGCACCCAGTCGGCCAGCACGCCGCCGCCCTGCCCGCCCAGTGCCAGGATCGCGACGCTGAGCCGCTGTGGCGGCGCCTTTTCGTCAGTCGGGGGGACCTGACCCTGCATCAGAATGCCCGCGCGGCGCGTGCGCGCGCGTCCCAGGATTGCAGGAAGCCAATCACCGATGTGCGAACCTTGTGAAAGAAGCGTTCCATGCGTCCGGGATTGCTGACCAACGATGCGCGATAGAAGCTGGGGCAGAGAACGGCGGCGTGGCTGACCTCTCCGCACAGGCCGCAGCCGACGCAGCTATTGTCGACATGTGCCACAGGATCCTGGCGCAGGGGATCCGGGTTCTTCTTGATGGAAAGCGATGGACAGCCCGACAGCCGGATGCAGCTATGATCGCCGGTGCAGGTATCCGGGTCGACGCCGAAGCGTTCCCGCACCACGCGCTTGCCATCCTTCAATGCCTGGCGGCGAATGGGTTTTTCACGCCGTTCCCGGTTCAGCATGCATTCGGAGCTGGCGATGATGACCTTTGGTCCCTTTTCGGGGGTGGTCAGCGCCTCCTTCAACGTGTCGCGCATACCGGCGACGTCATAGGTGCGGTCGATCGATCGCACCCAATCGGCGCCGACGCCGCGCACCGCCTTTTCAATGGGATTTTTCGTCGAACGCACCTTGTTGAGCGCGCGGGACGACAGAATGTCCTGTCCGCCGGTGGCCGCCGAATAGCCATTGTCGACGATCATCGTGACCGTGTCGTCCTTGTTGAAGACGGCATTGCCGATGCCCGACGTAAGGCCATTATGCCAGAAGCCGCCGTCGCCCATGATCGCGATGGCGCGCTTTCCGCCACTGCTGCCCTTGCCCTTGCCCGACGAACTGAACGCCGATGCGCCGGCACTGCCAAGGCCATAGCCCATGGTCGTATTGCCGATGTTGAAGGGGGGCAGGATCGAAAAGAGGTGACAGCCAATGTCCGCCGAAACGTGCGACGGGCCCAGCTCTCTCTCCACCAGCTTCATCGCGGTGAAGATGGGTCGTTCCGGGCAGCCGGTGCAGAAACCGGCGGGACGGCCCGGGATCTCGCTGGCCGTTTCGCCGGGCAGGGGATCGGGGATTGCAGGCTGCGGTGCCAGGGGCGACCCCTGTTGCCGCAGGAAGGCGCCGACCCCTTCGCGAATGACCTGCGTGCTATATTCACCGGCGCGCGGCAGAATGTCCTTGCCGACAATGCGCGTCTGCAGATCAGCACGGCGCACGAGCGTATTCAGCTCATGTTCGATAAATTCGGGCTGCCCCTCCTCCAGCACGAGGACGGCAGTCTTGCCGGTGCAGAATTCGCGCACCTCCTCCGGAATCAGAGGATAGGTGACGTTCATGCAGTATATCGGCAGCGAACAGCCGCCCGACGCGTCGGCGAGGCCAATCAGTTCGAGCGCGCGGTTGAGATTATTGTAAAGTCCGCCCTGGACGATGATGCCGATATCGCCGGTATCATCGTCGCCCTGAGGACCGAACCATTCGTTGAGGCGGTTATCGCGCACATAGGCGATGGCTGCGGGCCAGCGTTTTTCGACCTTTTCCACTTCGTGCAGGAAATTGGCGGGCGGCAGCACGATGCGGTCGGTATCGCGCTGAGGATTGGCCGCGGCATCGGCGACGGTAAAGGCGGGCCGCACATTATCCTTTGCGGTGAAGGTGCCGGTCATGTGGCAGGAGCGGACGCGCATTTCCAGCATGACGGGGGTGTTCGACGCCTCTGACAGTTCGAAGCCGCGCTCTACCATGTCGACGATGCTGGTCAGATTGGGGCGCGGATCGAGCAGCCACATTTGCGATTTCATTGCAAAGGCGTGGGTACGCTCCTGCATGATCGAGGAGCCTTCGCCATAATCCTCGCCCACGATGATCAGCGCGCCGCCGCGAACGCCGCCCGAAGCGACGTTGGACAGCGCGTCGGAGGCGACGTTGGTGCCGACCACCGACTTCCACGCGACCGCGCCGCGCAAGGGGTAATTGACCGAGGCGGCGAGCATGGCGCCGGCCGCCGCCTCCGAAGCGCTCGCCTCGAAATGCACGTCGAGGCTTTCAAGGAGGTCGTTCGCGTCCGCGAAAACGTCCATCAAATGGCTGATCGGCGAGCCCTGATAACCACCGACATAAGCCACGCCCGATTGCAGCAGCGCCTTTGTGACGGCGAGGATGCCCTCGCCCTCAAATTCGGCGCCGTGCCCGACTTCGAGCTTCTTTACCTCACGTTTAAACGACCGCTCTGCCATGAATCAGCCCGCCATCAATCCGCGACGAGCGCGAGAACGCGCAAGGGGCTGCCGGAACCGCCCTGAATCTTCAGGGGCGGGGCGACGATCACCGCGCCGGTGGGCGGCAGCTGATCGAGATTTTCCAGGCACTGCAGGCCATAGCGGCCCGCACCGTGGAACAGCGTGTGGGCGGGATAGGGCGGATTGAGAAGATGCGCCTGCCCTGCGTCCGTGCCGATGGTTTCGACACCGAAGCCCAGAACGCGCCGGTCGTCGACCAGCATCTTCACCGCCGCAACGGAAGGACCCGGCGTGTGCGCGCCCTGCTCGTCACGATTGGTATAGGCATCGACATCGCGTTTCGACCAGTCGGTGCGCATCAGAACCCAGCACCCCTCTGGAATGCGGCCATGTTCAGCCTCCCACGCCTCAAGATGGGGGACATCGAGCAGGAAATCGGCATCGGCCGCGCTTTCCTTCGAACAGTCGATGACGACCGCCGGCGCGACGAAATCCTTTACCGGCAGTTCGTCCACTGAATTGCTATCGAGATCCTTGCCGCTGACCCAGTGGATCGGCGCGTCGAAATGCGTGCCGGTATGCTCGCTGACGGTGAAATTGTTCCAGTACCAGGCGGCGCCGCGTTCGTCGTAGCGCGAAATTTCCTCTCGCGAGAAACCGGCGCACTGTTCGAATTCGTCCGGCAGCACCAGAGTCGGCGTATCCTCCGACAATATTTGCGTCAGGTCCACGACCCGGATTGCGCCCGAGGCGATGCCCGCCGCGCAATTTGCCAGCATGGTGGCAGTTTCATTCCCCATTGCGTCCTCCTCCATATCCCCGGAAAGGGAGCAAAAGCGTAACAAAGATTACTTGCATATGCAAGTAAACCGGAGGGGATGGCGATATGGCGGAAGACTTGCGGAAACTGGGGGACCCGGGATCGGCGGATTTCCATGTGGAGGCCTATCCCTTCTACCTCCTGAACCGCACCGCCAGCCGGTATAATGCGGCGATCGAAACCGAATTGCGCAGCATCGGCATCGACATTCCGACATGGCGCGTGCTGATGGTGCTGGGCGAAGAATCGCCCCGGCCAGTGGCGAAGGTCGGCCGTGCGGCCGTCATCAAATTATCCACCCTGATGCGAATCGCCGAACGCATGGCACGGGCAGGCCTGATCACCACCGAACGCGACGAGATGGACAGGCGCGTCACCCAATTGGCCCTGACGACCGAGGGAGAGGAAAAGCTGATGGCCGCGCGGGCCGTCACCGCCCCCTTTTACAAGAAGCTGATACGCGGCTTTTCAGAACGTGATTTCGCACGCCTGCTGCAATTGATGAACCGGCTGTACGACAATCTGGCGTGAGGGTGCGAGACCCGGCGCCTAATCCTTCAGCGCGGCGGTCGCCTCTATCTCTACCAGGAAATCCGGCAGGGCGAGCGCCTGAACACCGACGACGGTGTTCGAGGCGGGTTCGACGTCACCATAGAAATTGGCCAGCTCGCCCGACACGATGCCCAGCTTTTCCGGATTATGATTGACGATATAGGTGCGCAGGCGAAGGATCTGGTCGACGCCGGAGCCGGCCTCCTGCAGCACGATCTTCAGATTGGCGAGCGCCTGGCGCGCCTGCTCCGCCAGGTCGGCGCCGCCGACGACCTGATAATCCTTGTCCCAGGCGACCTGTCCCGACAGGTGCACCGTGCCGCTGCGCGTGTCGACGACGGCGTGGGAAAACCCATATTTGACGCTGTCGTAAAGGGCGGGCGGATTGATATGGCGAACGCTCATCAGGATGATCCTTTTTCCGGCTTAATCGACGATTTCGAGTTGGTGGCCCCACGGGTCCTGCAGATAGACATTGGTCTTGCCCGCAAGCGGCCCCTCGCTGATTTCGATGGGATCCATCGCCGTGCAGCCATTGGCGGTCAGATAGGTGACGGCGGCGGTCACATCATCGACGCGCAGGCCCAGATGATGGCCGCCCGCATCGCAATTGCGCGGCAAATCCGTGCGGCGATCCTGCGGCTTGTCATATTGCGCCAGTTGCAGGTTCAGGGTTTCGGTCAGGCGCAACATGATCAGGCTGAGCTTTGCGCCCGCGACATTCACATGCGACGCCATCCAGTCGCGGCCATCCGCGCCGTTTGGCATGTCGGCGGCATCCATCGGACCCATGCGAAACAGCTCCGTAGCGCCAAAAACATCCATGTAGAATTTCGCGACGGCATCGGCGTCGGCGGCCGCGGATGACCGGCTGCACCCGCTGGAGGCGGAGCGGCGCGGCGCCGAAACCGACTTACCCGCATTCGTCGATCCCCTGTCGGGCGAGTTCGCCACCATGTTGGAGGCCAATGCCCGCCGCGATCTGGCGGCGCTGGAACGCATCGACCGCGCGGCGCTGACGCCGACGGAGCAGCTGGCCTATGACGTATTCGCCTACAAGACGGGGCAGGTCGCAGAACAATTCGACAAGGGGCTGTTCCGCGTCCAGCAACTGGCGCCGCTAAACCCGTCGTTCGGATTACAGGTGGAACTGCCGGATTTCGTTTCAGGTGGCGGCGCCGCGTTTGAAACGCCGGCGGATTATGAGCGCGGGCTGGCACGGCTGACCGGATTTGCCGGCTGGCTGAACAGCACGGTCGCGCGGCTGCGGCAGGGACGCGCGAACGGCTATATCCAGCCGCAGATCATCGTGCGCAACGTGCTGTCGCAGGTGGAGGCAATGCTGGCCCTGCCGCCGGAGGAGAGCCCCTTTCATACGGCGATACGCGATATGCCGGACAGCATTTCGGCAGCGGACCGGGCGCGGTTTCAAGAAGCCTATGACCAGGTCATCAAGGATGAAGTCTACCCAGGCTATCGGCTGTGGCAGGATTATCTGACCGACGAATATCTGCCCGCCGCCACGGAGGCGCCGGGACGGTCGGCAATAAAGGATGGCGAGGATCTGTACGCCTGGGAACTGGCCTATCACACCACCACCCCGCGCAGTGCCGACGACATCCATGCGCTGGGCCTGTCGGAGGTAGCGCGTATCCGCGCGGAGATGGAGACCGTGCGCGACAAGGTGGCATTCGACGGCGACCTGTCCGCCATGTTCGAATATGTGAGGTCCAACCCGGAATTCTATTACAAGGAGCCGCAGCAGCTGCTGGACCGCTTCGCGTCCATCGAGGCGCGCATCTGGGAATCCATACCGAAGCTGTTCCACCGCTGGCCAAAGGCGCCGTTCCGCGTCGCGCCGCTGCCCGCGCTGGGCGATCAGCGCGGCACCGGCTATTACCGCCCCGGGCCGCCGGACGGGGTCACGCCCGGCACACTATATTTCAACATGTCCATGCTGGACACGCGGCCTATCCCGACATTGGAGACGCTGACGCTGCACGAGGGCATTCCGGGCCACCATTTCCAGCTGACACTGGCCATAGAGAACAAGGATTTGCTCGACATATTACGGTTCGGCCGCGCCACCGCCTACACGGAGGGCTGGGGCCTATATGCGGAATCGCTGGGGCCGCAGCTGGGCATGTTCACTGACCCGTGGCAATATTTCGGCCATCTGGACATGGAAATGCTGCGCGCGGTGCGCCTGGTCGTCGATACCGGCCTGCACGCGAAACAATGGTCGCGCCAGCAGGCGATCGACTACATGCTGGCGAATACGTCCATGGCGGAAGGGGACGTGGTGGTCGAGATCGACCGCTACATCGCCTATCCGGGACAAGCGTGCGCCTACAAGATCGGCGAGCTGACCATCGCGAAGCTGCGCGACGAGGCGGCGCAAGCGCTGGGGGATGGGTTCGACATCCGCGATTATCATGCCCAGGTGCTGGAAACGGGCGTGCTGCCCATGGCCGTGCTGGAGGACAAGATCGGGCGCTGGATCGCAGAAGCGGCCTGAGGAACGGGCCAGCCATGCGCGGCCAAAGGCGGTTTATCCGCCCTGACGCAAATCGGGGCCCGGCAAAGGCCGGACCCCGATCCCAAGACGCCGGAACGGCGCCTGTTTGCAACACTTAGCGGAGCAGGCTGAGAACACCCTGCTGCGACTGGTTGGCCTGTGCCAGCATCGCCTGAGCAGCCTGCTGCAGGATCTGCGACTTTGCCAGCTTCGTCGTTTCCGCCGCGAAATCGGCATCCTCGATCCGCGAACGGGCGCTGGACAGGTTGGTCGAGGTATTGGTCAGGTTGTTGACCGTGCTTTCCAGACGGTTCTGGACCGCACCGAGATTACCGCGCGTTTCGGAGACGCTGTTCAGCGCCTTGTCGATCCGACCCAGTGCATCCGAAGCGGCGCTCTGGCTGGAGATATCGAGCTTGGACGAGAACTTGTCCGTGCCACCCTGATCGGAGAACCCATAGGTGCCAGCGGCCGAACCTTCGATGCGAACCGCGCTGCCATCGGTCGATACCAGCTTCAGACGATTGTCGGCATCAAGCGAAGCCTGCACGCCGGTGGTGTCCGACGAATTGTTGATCAGCGTGACCAGTTCGGCGCCCGTCGTGTAGGCACCCACAATGTCTTCACCGTTCAGGGTCAGCTGACCGGCGGCCAAAGTGCCGGTCGCGGCAGACTGATCGCTGCTGCCAGTGAAGCTGACGCCATCAGCCGAAAGGTTCAGGCCGAACTGCTGGGCGGTCTGGATTTCGCCCGCCGTGTACGTGCCGGCGGTGGCCTGCTTCACGTCAACTTGAATGTCCTTGCCGTCGGCGGACTGCAGGCTGAGGTAGCCCTGATTGGTTGCGGAGGTGAACTTGGCGCTGTCCGTGCTGGCGGTCGACGCGATTTCGATGTCGCTGCCGTCACTGTTGGACAGTGTCACGGTGTTGTCGGAATTGAGGGACGCCGTAACGCCGGTGTCGGCACGGTTGATGTTGCTGACCAGCTCCTCGACGCTGCCCGATGCGGCAATCGCCGTATCGTTGATCGTCAGGTCGCCCGCGGCAAAGGTCGAGTCGGCGTCGAACTTGGCGCTGGTGACGTTATTGGAGGCCGTCGCGGTAATGCCGGTCTTGGCGGTGTTGGCGTTGATGGCGGCAGCCAGATCCTTGGCGGCGTCGTCGGCGGTAAGCGTGACGTCTTCCGCAAGAGCGTCGACACCATTGAAGGTGACATCGCCCGCGGTGACCGTGCCGGCATCGACGCGGCCCGTCACCAGCTGGCCAGCCTGGCCGCCTGCGGTAAGACCGAGGCTGTTGGTGCGGACGTCGCCCGACGAAACGCTGATCGTGTCGGACGCATTGATGCCTGTCTGCAGTTTCACGTCGCTCGCGCTGCCGTCGAGCAGCTTCAGGCCGTTGAAGTTGGTCGTCTTGGCAATGTTGTTGACTTCTTCCAGCAGCAGATCGGTTTCCGACTGCAGGCTGACGCGGTCGTCCGCGCTCAGCGTGCCACTGGCGGACTGAACGGCCAGTTCGCGGACGCGCTGCAGAATGTTGGTGACTTCGCCCAGCGCACCTTCCGCCGTCTGCGCCATTGAAATGCCGTCATTGGCATTGCGGATGGCGACGTTGGCGCCGCGGATGTTGGCGGTCATGCGCTGCGAAATGGCGAGGCCGGCGGCGTCGTCCTTCGCGCTGTTGATGCGGCGGCCCGTGGACAGACGTTCCATCGTGGTCGTCAGATCCTTGTTCGCCGTACCGGAGGCGGCCTGGGCGCGAAGGGCGCTTACATTGGTGTTGATCATCGTCATGTTACTGTTCCCTGCTTCACGAATGTATCTCGACACCCCGATGACGATCGCCGCCCAGTTCGTGCCGTAGCCCTAGAAACGACGGGTCCGCGCCAACATTAAGTCGCCCAATGGCGCAGGGCGCTTGGCACGGCTTTTGCTTCGTCTGCCGTGACGCGGAAAACGCGGATCAGGGGCAAAGCGCAAAATGAAGGTCGACCATTCAAAGCTGATTGAAATGCGGGCGGAAATTCTGGCCCGCAGTGCCGAATTCGGTGCCGCCAAAAAACCGTCGGGCAGCGAAGGTTTCGGCGGAATCATGTCGCAGGCCGTCGATCAGGTCGCGTCGATGCAATCGGAGGCGGGCAAGGCCACCGACGCCTTCGAACGCGGCGAGAGCCAGGATATCGCCGGCATGATGCTGGCCCGGCAGAAATCATCGCTGGCGTTTCAGGCAACGCTGCAAGTCCGCAACAAGGTTCTGTCCGCCTACAAGGACGTCATGAACATGCCGGTTTGATCCGGCCACAGGAGACGTTGAATGAGTGAAGCAAGCACGGGCGGTGCAATCATACCGCAGCGGCGGTCGAATGACGGTCGCGCGCAGCTGAGCGTCCTGCCCCCCCAGTTGGACGCCGTGCGGGAAAATGCCGCCCAGTGGATGCGGCAGCCGCAGGTGCGGCGCATGCTGCCCATCGGGCTGGCGCTGGCCGGCACGGCGGGGGTGATCGCAATGGCACTGAGCATGGTGGAACCGAACCGCGAGGTGCTGTTCCCCGGCATGGGCGAAGCCGACAAGGCGCTGATGGTGGAAACGCTGACCGCGCAGGGCTTCGCCGTCGAACTGGACCCGGCGACCGGCGCCGTGACGGTGCCCACCGCCGACCGCCACCGCGCCCGCATGGCGCTGGCCGCCGAAGGCCTGCCCGAGGGCGCCGCGATGGGATATGACCTGCTGAACGAAATGCCGTTCGGTACCAGCCGTGCAGTCGAACGCGCGCGCCTGCAGCAGACGCAGGAAACCGGACTGGCCGCCAGCATAGAGGAAGTCGGCGGCGTCGAAAGCGCGCGCGTCCACATCGCCGCGCCGGAACCATCCGCCTTCGTGCGCGACAATGGCCAGCCGTCGGCATCCGTGTTCCTGCGCATGAAGCCCGGCCGCGTGCTGGGCGAGGAGCAGGTGACGGCCATCGTTCATCTGGTATCGTCATCCGTGCCGGGCCTGTCATCGGACAAGGTCACCGTGATCGACCAGCGCGGTACGCTGCTGTCGAATCAGGCGTCCGGCATGTCGTCGATCAGCGGGCAGCGGCTGGCCTATACCAAGCGCGTCGAGGACGAATGGCGGCAGCGGATCGCATCCATCCTGGTGCCGCTGTACGGCATTGACAGCTTTTCCGCCGAAGTGGCGCTGGACCTGGATTTCGAGGCGCGCGAGGCGACACAGGAACGCTATGACAAGGAAGGCGCCCTGCGCAGCGAGCAGGTGTCGCTGTCCGAAAGCGCCGCCGGGCAGCGCGCCGGAGGCATTCCGGGGGCGATCAGCAACCAGCCCCCCGCCAATGCCACGCTGGAAGACGCGAATGCCGAGGAAGAAGCGCCCGCCCCCGGCCCGGAGGACCGCGACGAAAATTCCGTGCGCAATTACGAACTGAACAAGGAAGTGTCCGTCGTCCGCAAGAGCGTCGGCGACATACAGCGCGCGTCGGTCGCCATCGTCATCCGCGAGGGCGAGCAGGCCATGCTGGATGGGGATCTGAAAGAGGTCGAGGCGCTGATCGGCGGCGCGCTGGGCATCAACAAGCAACGTGGCGATCAGCTGGTCGTGCGCAGCCAGAAATTTGCCAGTGGCGACCCCGCCGCCGACATCCCTCTGTGGGAACAGGCCTGGGTGCACAAATGGGCCTGGCTGGGCGTCGTCCTGATCCTGGGCCTGGTCGCGCTGTTCCTGGTCGGCCGGCCGATGCGCAAATTGCTGAAGGAAGGCAAAGGCGCGCGTGACGAGGACGCGGCCGCCATGGCGGCGGCAGCCGCGGCGGCGCAGCGGTCCGACGCATCCGCGGCGACCGGCGGCGATATGGGTGCGGCCACCGACGAAAATGCGGCGGCGATGTCGCCCCTGCCCGCCATCAGCTATGACGACCGGCTGAACATGCTGCGCGATCTGGTCGCCAGCGACGCGCGGCGCGTGTCGGCAGCGGTCAGCGACATGATGCTGAAACCGGAAAACGCGGAGAAACAGAATGCCTAGTGCAGCATTGGTCGCCGCGGACACGTCCCCCGGCACGGCGGTGGCGGCCGCCAGCATCTCCCCGGCGCAGAAAGTCGCCGTCCTGCTGATGCTGCTGGGCGAGGACGAGGCCGCGTCGATCATCGAGCATCTATCCCCGGCGCAGGTAGAAATGCTGGGCCCCGCCATGCAGGAAGTCGCCAGCCTGGACCGGGCGACGACCGGTCAGGTCGTCGATGAATTTTTGATGCTGGCGGGGGAGCGGTCCGGCCTGGACAATGGCCTGGATTTTTTTCGGTCGACGGTAACCCGCGCACTGGGCGAGGCGCGCAGCGACGATGTCCTGCAGCGCGCAACAAGTTTCAAGGATCGTCATTCCCTGCCCGGTTTCGACTGGTTCGGGCCGCGCACCATCGCGCAGATCCTGGAAGGGCAGCATCCGCAGGTGGTGGCGGCAACGCTGACCCTGATCAATGCCGACGTCGCCGCGTTCGTCATCCGTACCCTGGCCGAAGAGGAGCAGGTAGACATCATCTATCGGCTGGCGCGGCTGTCGGAACTGAGCAACGATGCGATCACGACGCTGATCACCGGCTTCGGCACATTGCTGGAACCCGGCCTCGCCATTCCGGGATCGGAAATTTCCGGCACATTGCTGGCGGTGGAAATCCTGAAGGCGCTGCCCGACGAAACGAACAAGTCGCTGCTGGCCCGTATCGCCGAACGCGATCAGGCGCTGGGCGCGCGGATCGAGGAGGACATGCTGCGTTTCGAGGATCTGGAAGGCCTGCCATCGCGCAGCCTGCAGCAATTGATGCAGGCCATCGATCCCGATGTGCTGGCGAAGGCGCTGACCTCTGCGCCGGAAGATCTGAAGGCGAAGGTCTTTGCCGGCATGTCGACACGTGCGGTGCAGACCATCGAGGACAATATGAAGGACGGCGGCCCCGTGTCGAAGAAGGACATATTGCAGGCGCGGGCGGAGATCATCCGCACCGCGCGGGCCATGGGCGAGGCGGGCGACATCGTCCTGAAGGAGGAAACCGCCGATGTCCTTTAAGGCCGCGACGTTCCTGCGCGACGATGAGGATGAGGATGTGGCCGAGACCGCATTTTCACCCGCGCCCGCCGCACCACAACGCTCCGCCTTCGTCCCCAGCGAGGCCTTTCAGATCGGCGCGACCCGCATCGTCGATCTGCGGCAGGCGGTGGAAACATCCTCCCCCGTCGGGGCGACTCTGACACGTCAATTACCGAATCAGGATGAAGAGGAAGAAGAGGCGGCAATGCCGCCCGTCGACCCCGACACGATCCGGGCTGAAGGCTTTGCGGCGGGCAGGCGCGCCGCCGAAGAGGAGTATCGTGCAGACCACGCGGCGCTGCGCGCCCTGATCGCCAATCTGGACAATGCGGTCATGAAACAGCTGAGCGTCGAGGCGGATGCGATCGGCCCGGCGCTGGGGCGGCTGGCGCTGTCCATCGCACGCGACGTCGTCGGCGATGCGCAGGCGGTCTCGCCGGAAAGCATCGCGAAGCGGGTCGAAACTGCGCTGGAGGCGTTCAGGGAAGCGCGCAAGAAGCCGGTCCTGACCATCAATGCGGCGGATGCGGCCTTTATCGAGGCGTCGCCCATGCGCATGACGATTGCCACGGACGCGGACATGCCGCGCGGTGATTTCCACCTGAAATGCGGCGACACGGAAATACTGGACCGCATTTCCCAACGGCTGGCGCTGGCCGAAAGGGCGGTGACCTAAGTGACGGCGGTCGCGATCAACGAGCGTGCGGCGCAGTGGCTGGCCGATGCAGAGGCGCGCCTGCCCGATTTCACGCCGTCGCCATCGGGACGCATCCGCGCCTTTGACGGGGTATTGATGGAGGCGACGGGCCTGGATGCGCCGACGGGTACGCTGTGCCAGATCGAGGCGACGGGTACCGACACGATCGACGGAGAGATCATCGGCTTTCGCAACGATCGCGCCCTGCTGATGAGTCTGGACGCCGGCGGCTATGTGCGCCCCGGCGCCCGCGTGAAGAAAATCAGTACCGATCCGTCCGTCCGCGTCGGCGACGAATTGCTGGGCCGCGTGATCGACGGGCGCGGACGCAGCATAGACGGGGGCAGCCAGCCTGTGCCGGCCGCGCGCTGGCCGCTGCGCGGACCCCGCCGCAATGCGCTGCAGAATGAATCGGTGACGGAGGCCCTGGACGTCGGCGTGCGCAGCATCAATGCGGCGCTGACCATCGGCAAGGGCCAGAGGATCGGCATCGTCGCCGGATCGGGCGTCGGCAAATCCGTGCTGCTGGGCATGCTGGCGCGCTATACATCCGCCGATATCGTCGTCATCGCCCTGATCGGCGAACGCGGCCGCGAAGTATCGGATTTCTGCCGCGAGCATCTGGTCGGCGAAAGCGCGACGCGCACGGTCGTCGTCGCCGTCCCCGCCGACCAGTCCCCCGTGCTGAGACTGCGCGGCGCCGAGCGCGCGACCGCCATTGCGGAATATTATCGCGACCAGGGCAAATCCGTCCTGCTGATCCTGGACAGCCTGACCCGCGTTGCGCACGCACAGCGCGAGATCGGCCTGGCACTGGGCGAGCCGCCAACGTCAAAAGGCTATCCCCCGTCCGTGTTCAGTCTGGTGCCGAAGCTGGTCGAGCGCGCCGGTGCAGCGCCGGGGGGCGGATCGATCACCGCCATCTATACGGTGCTGGCGGACGGCGATGACGTGGAGGGCGATCCCGTGGTCGATTCGGCGCGCGCCATCCTGGACGGGCATATCGTGCTGTCACGGCAAATTGCCGAACGCGGCCTCTATCCCGCAATCGATCTGGGCCGCTCCGTCAGCCGCACCATGCAGGACGTCGTCCGTCCGGCCCATATGAAGCGGGCCATGGCCCTGCGCCGCGCGAACGGCGTTTACGAACAGAATGCCGATCTGGTGACGCTGGGCGCCTATAAGCCCGGCCAGAATGTCGAACTGGACGAGGCGATGCAAAGGCGCCCGCTGTTCGAGGCATTCATGGCGCAGTCGCGCGACGAACGCGTCGATTATGCCGGCGCCGTCGCCGATCTGGAAACGCTGATGGCGCCCCGATGACCCGGGGAGAGCGTGTCAAGCGACTGGTTGCCCTGCGCGAGACGGAAAGCCGTATCGCCCGCCTGCACCAGCAGCAAACCGCCCGTTCGCGCGACGATTGCCGCGAGCTGACGGCCCGCATAGAGGAACTGATCGACGCCTATCAGCCAAGCGTCGGTCCATCGTCGGCAGGCACCCTGCGGAACTATGCCGCCCAGCGGGAGGGGCTGGGACGAAGCAGGACCGAGACGGCACGGCGCCTGGGGCATCTGGAACAATATCTGGAAACCGCGAGCGAAGCCTGCCGCGCCGCAGAAAAACGCGCCCAAGGCGTAGAAAAACTGGCGGACCGCATCAGGCGAGAGGAAGTTCGCGACGCCGAGCGGAAACGCGAGCGATCACAGGTTTTTATCAGGAAGCGATAGGCCCGCGCGCACAATCGGCGCGGCTTTTGCCGAAATTGGTACGGCTCTTGCTGATGAAGGGATGACTATCCGATCCCGACAGAAAGCCGTCACATGCTAAGCGTTACCTCTGCCCCCAAGGCACCGGCAAACCCGGCAGCAGGAAGCCCGCAATCACCGGTCGACAGCCTGTTTGCGGGTATCATGGTGCAGATGGGGGAGGCATCGGCAAAGGCTGGTGTCGCCGGGCTGAGTGACGGCGCCAAATTATTGGCGGACGGCGCAGAGGTGCTGACAACCGACGGCACGGAAGCCCCCACGCCTGCCGTGGGCGATCCGCAAGCGGCGAAAGATGCGGCGCTTGAGGCAGCCGTCACCATGGCGGGCGCGGAAGATGGCGCGAAGGCAGCGCCGGGTGCGGAGAAAGAGGCGCCTGCCCTGCCCCCCTCGACACCCGCAACCACCATTATTGCCGAATCATTGCAGACACCGCCCAACGGCAAGGAGGGTGCGAAGACGCCTGCCACGACCGAAGAGGCAGGCGGAGACGATGACGCCCTGGATGTGACGAGCGGCGACAATATCCTTCCTGCCGGACAAGCGCCGGTAGGGGCAGCGCTTGCCGCAAATGCCGCGTCGCCGTCCACGGACATTACACCCGAAACTGGAACGGAGAGCGGCATTGCCGCGGCCACGCTGGGTAGCGCGGCAGGTCTGGCGAATGGCACACGCGCACCCGCCACACAGAAACTGCGCTCCTCCGCAGCCGGGCTGGCCGGTGACGCGACGCAGCAACCTGCGGCCACGGAGGCGCCCGGAGCCACGGCCGCGCGGCTACAACCCGCTGATGGCGGCGCGCGCGCAGTTAATGCGATGGAGGGCGCCCAGGCAGACATTGACGGACACATGAGGGGGGGCAATGCCACTCTGCTGTCGGAAGGATCGCTGGCACGAACGGCAGACGCGGCTTTGTCGGCCGACGACCGCCTCTCCCTCGTGCCGGCAGCCAATAATGATCGCCCCGCAGGCACAAGCGCCGCCCCCCTGCCAGCCCTGCCCCCTGCGGGCGAAACCGGCATTGCGGCGCGCGATGCCGCCGAAACCGCATGGGCCGAACAGGCCGCAAAGGGCCTGATGGCGAAGCTGGATGGCGGCGCAACGCAGGCCCGCTTTCGCCTGACGCCGGAGGCAATGGGCACCGTCGATATCAGCGTTTCGTTCGATACCGGCACGCCGAAGGTAAGTTTCGCCGTCGGTAATGATGCAGCGCGTGCGGCAATCGATTCCGCACTGCCGCGCCTGGGCGACATGCTGGAGCGGAACTTGGCGGAAAATGGCGCCGCCAATGCGGAGACGTCATCGCGGCAATCATCTGCACGCCAAGAACAGCAGCCGGACCAACAGCCATCGCATGCGCGGCGGTGGGAGGCGCAGCCGGACGAAGCCGAGCGCCGCATTTCAATCAGCGACAGCAAGAATGAGGAGGGCGGGCGCCTGCGCCTGTTTGCATAGAGATGGCAAAGAACGTCCAGACGGCGCCGGCGAACGACGCCGCAGCAAAGCCGAAATCGAAGATGAAATGGGTCCTGCTGCTGACCCCGCTGCTGTTGGTGGTCGGCGGCGGCGGCGCGGCGGGCGCCTATTATTTCCTGCAATCGGGCACGGGCGGAAAACATGAAGAAGCGCCACCGCCGGTGCCGTTGTCCTATTACACCATGGAGGATGCGCTGATCAGCAATATCGTTGATTCGCCGCAGCTGGTGCAGGTGAAGATCGCCATGGCGACCGATGCCGGGCCGGAGTTTCTGGACGGTGTCAAAGCGCACGAAACGGCCATCCGCGCCGAACTGCTGACCGAGTTGATGAGCGCAAAGGCCGATGACCTGTCAAGCCGCGCCGGCAAGGCCGCGCTGCGCGCGGAGATGCGCGACGCGGTGAACGCCGAACTGAAGAAGCGCGTCGGCGAGGATGGCATTACCGAGGTGCTGTTTACCGACATGGTGATCCAGTGAACGCACAGGTGGAGCTGGAAGAAGTCGTAGATGAGGAATCGCAGGAGGATTCCGGGCCGGAGCGCATCGACCTGCTGGCGCATTACGGCACGCTGGCAAGGTCCCGCGATGAAGCCAATTTCGTGTCCATGGGCCAGCGCCTCGGCGTGCGGGTCGCGCAGGCAATGGCACGCTATTGCGGCCATTCGCTGTACCAATCGTCCGCCATCGCCGTCCCGGAACAAGCAGCCGCGTCGGCTGACGACATTTATATCGCGCATTTCCAGATCGAGGACACGCGCGACCCGCTGTGCCTGCTGGTGTCGCCCGTCGCGATCGAACGCGTCATCGCGGCCCTGTTCGGGGCGGATGAAAGCGAAATCCTGGCCGCCGCGCCCATTCTGCGGCCTGAGCAGACCCATGTGGACCGCGCCGTCCTGGAACGCGTGGTCACGGAACTGGAAAGTGCGATTGGCAGCCTGATGCGCGACGTTCCGGGGATAGCCCTGGCTGGCCGGACCGGCAAGCTGGTGCAGATGCCGGCGGATTCGCTGGATCTGGACAGCGGATATGTCGCCATCCACCTGGAGAGCGAAGGTGTGACGACGACGTCGGCAGAGGTCAGTTTTCTGATCCCCCGGCAGGCGGCCGCGCGCCTGGCACGGGGCGTCGCGAGCAGCCGCAGATCCGCGCCGGAGAGGGCGTCCTGGCGCACCCGCCTGCGCGCAGCGGTCATGGATATCGAGCTGGAGGCGCGCGCGCCTATCGCGCATTTCCACATGCCGCTGGCACGCGTCCTGACGCTGAGCGACGGCGAGGAAATCGCCATCGCGCCGACGGGTGCCGCGAACCTGTCGATCGACGGCATTCCGATCGCCGCCGGCGAGCCAGGCGAGCAGCACGGCCAGCGGGCGGTACGCCTGACCAAATTACATACAGCGCCGACGATTTCCGGCTGAACGGGAGAGTGGATGATGAGTGACGTCAAGGAAATGGCGGCGAACGGCGACGCCGGAAAGGCCGGAAACGCGGCGAATGCCGGGGCCGGACGGGAAAGCGCGTTCAGTTCCCGCCTGCTGGAGATGATATCGGTGCGGCTGAGCGTCGAACTGGGCGGAACCAAGATCCGCCTGCGCGACCTGCTGGCACTGGAAGAAAACAGCGTCGTCGAACTGGACAGCGAACTGGATGCGCCGCTGTCTATCTATGCCAATGGCACGCTGCTGGGGCATGGCGAGGTCGTGCGTAGCGGCCAGCGGTTCGGCATTCGCATCACAGAGATCAGCGAAACGCGTGAGCGGATCGCCTCGGTCGACCAGATCTAGGCCCGTTCATGACCGAGTATGTCCTGCGTCTGGTGCTGCTGCTGCCGCTGATCTGCGGCCTGATCGTCGGCGGCCTGTGGCTGACCAAAAGAGTACAGGAACGCGCCGCCGGCCTGGGCGGCAAGACCCGTACCGTGCGCCTGGAAGAGGTCATGTCGCTGACGCCGACGACGAAGGTCGCGGTGCTGAGCTTTGCCGGTGAACGCATTCTGGTGTCCATCGGCAAGAACGGTGTCACGCGCCTGGCGCGGGCGAGGGCAGATGATGCGACCGATGAAGGCGACGTGATATGAACGCGTCAAGGGTGATGGCCATGTTCGCGGCGATCCTTGCGGTCGTCCTTGTCGTCCTGCCTTTCGATCCGGCACTGGCACAGGCGGCGGCACCCACCGAGGGGGCTGGCCCCGTCGAATTCGCCGCCGACCTGCTGAGCGGCGATGGCGAAGCGGAGCGGGAGCCGCTGTCCTTTTCCCTGCAGGTGCTGATCCTGATGTCGCTGCTGGCGGTGCTGCCGTCGGTATTGCTGATGATGACGGCGTTCACCCGCATCATCATCGTGCTGTCCATCCTGCGCCAGGCGCTGGGCCTGCAGCAGACGCCGCCGAACCAGGTGCTGATCGGACTGTCCATCTTTCTGACCTTCTTCGTCATGGCGCCGGTGTTCACGCAGCTGAACGAGGTTGCGCTGCAGCCCTATTCGGCGGGCGAAGTCGGCCTGGACGTCGGCATAGAACGCGGCGGCGACATCATGCGCGGCTTCATGATCGACCAGACGCGGGAGCGCGACCTGAAGATGTTCGCGGACATGGCGGAGGCGGGCAGCTTTGCCAGCGCCGACGACATTCCCTTTTCCGTGCTGCTGCCGGCGTTCGTCACCAGCGAGCTGAAGACCGCGTTCCAGATCGGATTCCTGATATTCCTGCCGTTTCTGGTGATCGATCTGGTCGTCGCCAGCGTGCTGATGTCGCTGGGCATGATGATGCTGTCGCCGACGCTCATCTCCCTGCCGTTCAAGCTGCTTTTGTTCGTGGCGGTCGACGGTTGGGCGCTGACCATGAGCTCGCTCGCCATGAGCTTTCAGGGGTAACCGCGCATGGCACCGGAACTTGCCGATCTGGCGACCGAAATGCTGTGGGTGCTGCTGTTCGTGATGGCACCCATCATCTTGCCCGCCCTGCTGGTCGGCCTGCTGCTGGGCATGGTGCAGGCGGCGACGTCGATCAACGAGATGACGCTGAGCTTCGTGCCGAAGATCATCGTCGTCGTCATCTGCTTTGCCATATTCGGCGGCGCCATGCTGACGCTGCTGAGCGATTTCACGCTGTCGGTTTTCGAGACCATCCCGCTGTTGTCGCGATGAGCGCGCTGACCGGCACCAATTTCGAGGCGCAGTTCGCGGCGCTGATCTTTGCCATGCTGCGCATCGGTGCGGCATTCATGGTCGCACCGGTATTTTCCGCCGTCGGCCTGCCCCTGATCGTACGCATCGGCCTGTCCGCCGCGATCGGTTTCATCGTCATCGGCAGCGCCGGGGCGACGGCGCCCGCCGATCCGCTGTCCCCCGCCGCGCTGGTCTTTGCCTTTCAGGAGATCGCGCTGGGGCTGGCCATGGGCCTGATCCTGCAGGTGGCGTTCGCCGCGCCGCTGGTCGCCGGGGATTACATCGCCAATAGCATGGGGCTGGGGTTTGCATCGATGGTGAACCCGCAAATGGGCGTCAACAGCCCGGTTCTGGCGCAGTTCCTGATGATCTTTACCGTGCTGGTGTTCCTGGGCGTCGACGGCCATCTGATCCTGATCCAGGCGCTGGTCGACAGCTATGTCGTGCTGCCCATCATGGGTGACTGGTTGACCCCGCAGCTGGGCTATGACGTCGCCATGTTCGGGTCGATCATGTTTCGCGCCGGGCTGATGATCGCCCTGCCCGTCGGTTTTGCGCTGTTCGCCATCAACATCGTCATCGGCTTCATGACGCGCAGCGCGCCGCAGCTGAATATCTTTGCCATCGGCCTGCCTATCACGCTGCTGAGCGGTACGGCGCTGCTGGCGATCCTGTTTCCCGGCATGGCGTCCATGTTCGAGGATGTCGTGGGTGAGGGACTGGACGCCGTACAGGCCCTGTCGAACGGGCGGCTGTAATGGCGGAACAGGCCGATCAGGACCAGAAAACCGAACAGCCGACGGACAAGAAGCGGCGCGATGCTGCGCGCGAAGGCGACGTTCCCAAATCGCGCGAACTGCTGATTGCGGGCGTCATGCTGGGCGGCACCGCCTATCTGGTATTCGCATCCTCCATGCTGTTCGACGGTCTGTCGGAAATGCTGACCCACGGCCTGCGGTTCGGAAAGGCCGATATCGACGATTTAGACGTCGCCGAGCGTACATACATGCTGCTGGGCGACATTATCCTGCCGCTGATCGGGCTGCTGGCGGCCACGCTGTTCGCCGCCATCGGCGCGCAGGCACTGCTGGGCGGCCTGCAATTCAACATGCGCTCTGTCCGGTTCAAGGGGAACCGCCTGAATCCGGGTGCGGGCCTGAAGCGCATGGTGTCCATGAATTCCCTGATCGAACTGGCGAAATCGCTGTTGAAGGTCGTCCTGATCGGCAGCATCGGCACGGCAACGCTGTGGCTGGGCATCGATCATTTGCTGGCGCTGGGCAGCGGCACGCTGACCTCCTCCATCGCTGAGGCGGGATCGATCCTGGCGATGCTGCTGTTCGCGCTGGTCGGCGCCCTGATCATCGTCGCCGCCGTCGACGTCCCCGTGCAGCTGCTGCAGCGCGTCAAGAAACTGCGCATGACGAAGCAGGAGGTGAAGGACGAGATGAAGCAGAGCGAGGGATCGCCCGAGGTCCGCGCCGCCATCCGCCGCCGCCAGCGCGAAGCCATCAAGCGCGATGTGCGCCAAGGGGTCGAGGTCGCCAATGTCGTGCTGACCAACCCGACGCATTTCGCCGTCGCGCTGCGCTATGACACCAAGCGCGATGCCGCGCCCGTCGTCGTCGCCATGGGCAAGGGCGAGGTCGCCGCGGTCATCCGTGAATTGGCCGACCAGTTCGACAAGCCGATCCTGTCCTATCCGCAGCTGACCCGCGCGCTCTATTTCACCAGCAAGGTAGGCATGGAGGTCCGCAGCGATCTTTATATTGCCGTCGCAACCATCCTGGCCTTCATATTCGACCTGAACCGCGACGTGACGCGGCCACGTCCTGACATCATGGTGCCCACGGACTATCGCTTCGACGAGGAGGGACGCCTGGCATGAACGCCGCCCCGCCCCTGAATTCAGCTCCGCAGACGCCCTTAATCTGGTCCGTTGCCGGTCGTCATATTTCACAAGCCCCGGGGGCCGCGTTCGCGCGCCGCCGCCCACAGATTGGATAATCGGTCATGGACGGAATTTTGGCGGCGCTCGGCGCGGGTTCGGGTTTGCAGACCAGCGATATCATCGCGGGACTGCTGGCGGCGGAACGCGAGCCGAAGGTGGAGCGCATCGAGGCGCAGCGCGAGAGTATCGACGCGCAGGTATCGGCGCTGGGCCAGGTGCGATCCGCACTGTCCGCCTTTTCATCGGCGCTTTCCGGTCTGAAAAATAGCGGCGTTCTGGGCGTGCAGCCGCAGCTGAGCCGTACCGATCTGGCCACGGCCACCGTCACCTCGCGCAACGCGAGGCCGCAGAATCTGTCGTTCAGCGTCGAGGCGCTTGCCAGCAGTCAGACGCTGGCCAGTTCCGGCTTTGCGGCGGCCGAGGCAGGCGCGCTGGGGACCGGTACAGTGACGCTGAACTTTGGCACCCTGACGCAGGACGCGGCGGGGCAGCCCAGTGCGTTCGCGCCGGGCACGCCCGCCCGCACCCTGACCATCGACATCGCCCAGGGGGAAGACAATCTTGCCACCATCGCCGCCAAGATCAACGAGGCGGATGCGGGCGTGTCCGCTTCGGTCATCAATGACGGCAGCGCCGAGCGGCTGATCGTCAAGGGTGCCGACGGCGCCGAAAATGCATTTACCATCGACGTCGCCACCGCCGCGGGCAACCCGCTGGAACGGCTGGCCTTCGGCGTCGGCACGGCAACGGGGATGACCGCCACGAAGAGCGCCGCCAATGCCGAATTGCTGGTCGAGGGCGTCGCGGTCAGTCGGCCCGGCAATCGCATATCCGACCTGATCGAGGGCACCACGCTGACCCTGACGAAGGCGGAGCCAGGCGCGATCGTCAATTATGCCGCCAGCTATGACGAGGCCGAACTGGCGACGGCGATGCAGAATTTCACCGCCGCCTATAATGAAATGAACAGCCTGATGGGCGAATTTTCGGCGCGCGCGGCCGACGGCGAAGAGGCAGGCCCGCTGAACGGTTCGCGTGCGCTGAGAGAGCTGCAGGCAGAATTGCGCGGCCTGACCACGGACATTCTGGCGCCGGGCGATGGCGTCAGCCGCCTTTCCGATATCGGCATCAGGATCAGCCGGGATGGATCGCTGCTGGTGGATACGGCCAAGCTGGAAAGCGCCGTACGCAGCGCGCCGGACCTGATCGCCAGCATGTTTCATGATAATCAAGCGGCCGGCGCGGACGGGATCACCCTGCAGGGGACGATCTCGGGCGCGGAACCCGGGACGTACAGCTTCACCAACATTGTCGCGGGCAGCGCTGGAGTGCTGTCGGGGCAGGATGCGTCCAGCGCCTTTTCCACGCCGCTGGTCATCGACGCCGCCAACCGCGAATTCCGCGTCAGCGTCGATGGTCGCGGGTCGCTGACCATTCCCCTTGTGGAGGGAAGCTACACCGATGGCAATGATTTTGCCGCGATGATGACCGAGGCGATTCGCGGCGATGCCCTGCTGGGCACCTTCAATGCAGGCGCCACCGTCAGCTGGGACGGGGCGGCATTTTCAATCCGATCGTCGTCCGCGGGTTCAAAAAGTGCGGTGTCCATTCTGGAAATGGATGCAACCCTGTCGCAGCGTCTGGGCCTCGACACCGCCATCGCACAGGCAGGGACCGACGCGACGGGCCAGATCAACGGCGTTTCCGTCACCGGGACGGGCAATAATCTGACGATCCCCGCAGGCAGCCCCGGTGCCGGCATGCGATTCACGGTTACGAAGAACGTCGCGACAGCCAATGTTCAGGTGTCGCACGGTATCGACACCCGGCTGGCAAAGATCGCGGCGGAGCTGTCCGATTCGGACAGCCCCTTTGGCAGCAATATCAGCCGCCTTTCCCGGCAGCGCGCGGATCTCGACAAGGAGGAGACCGCGCTGACAGCGCGTCTCGTCACCTATGAGGACCGCCTGCGCGCCCAGTTCGGCGCGATGGAAGCCGCCGTCGCCGGGTTCAAGGCGACACAGGATTTCCTCGACCAGCAAATCGACCTCTGGTCGAATTCAGATTCGTGATTGGGAGTATTCCAGATGATTCAGACTTCACGCCGCAACGCCGCCCAATATGCGAATAATGGTATCGAAACCGCCGTCGTAGGCGCCAGCCCGGCGCAGCTGGTCAAGCTGATGTTCGACGAGCTGCGCTCCACACTGGGCACGTTGCAGCATTGCACGACCCCGGAACGGCGGGAAATGCGAAGCCGCCTGACCAGCCGCGCCGTATCTATTCTATACGCGCTGCTATCCTCGCTCGACATGGAGCAGGGCGGCAAGATCGCGGAAGATTTGAGTGCGATTTACGACTATTGCATCCGCAAACTGCAGTCTTCCGTGACAGCCGGCGATTCGAACGCGCTGACCGAGGTCAATGCGATCATCGACGAGATCGCCAGCGCGTGGACGGAGATAATGCCATGAAAGACAGTATAGCGCGCGCTTTATCCGACCTCGGCCTGATCGCCGAGCAGCAGCTGGAGCTGACCTCCAAGGGGGATATCGAAAGCGCGCTACTGTGCCAGCACCTGTTCCACAGGGAGCTGGATTCCATCATGGAGAGGCTGCGGCCCGCCGATTATGCCGAGGCGATACCGCAGCTGGAAAGAATGCAGAATATCTTCAAGAGCGCGCACCAGACCGCAGAGGATATCCTGCGGCTGCGCAAGAAGAGCGCCGGTGTGTCACAGCGGCAACGGCGGCGCGAGGACAGCTATACGCGCGCATCCAGCATGGAGTGAGCCATCCGTTTCCGGCGCACGCGGCGCCGGACAATGATGTCATGCAACGTCACGCTGTATATTGTATTTACGTATCTTTTCCGAAAGCGTCGTTCTCTGCAGACCCAGCAGTCGGGCCGCATCGGCGATGGTGTGATGCGTTTTGGAAAGCGCCGATTCGATGAACTTCATTTCGATATCCTCAAGGATTTGCTTGAGGTTGACGTTCCCGCGCGCGATCTGATCACAGGGGCTGTCATGGCCGGTCGTATCCTTTGCGGGGACCGGTGTGGACACAGGCGCAGGTACATCTGCGGGTGCCTTTACCGAAGCCATGACGGGGGGACGGGCCACCGGGGGATGCCCGCTGGCCTGCGGGCGCGGCAGCGGCGAAACCTGGTCGCCCGCTGCGATCTGTTCGCGCATACGCCCCAGCGACAATAGAAAGTCGGTGCCGGCAGCATCGACCTGCTTGCCGCGATAGAGTACCGACGCGCGCTCCGCCCAGTTTTTCAGCTCACGCACATTGCCCGGCCAGTCATAATCGGTCAGCCGTTCAATAGCATCCGGCGTCAGCGTGAAGGCCGGCGCGCCATCGCCAAAATGACGTGCGAAATGTTCCGCCAGTTCGGCCACATCCTCCCTGCGCTGATTGAGGGGCGGCAGGTGGATCGGGAAAATGTTCAGGCGATAATAAAGATCCTCGCGGAATTCGCCGTCGGCGATTCGGCCGGGAAGATCACGGTGCGTTGCCGTGACCACGCGGGTGTTGAACGCGCGGGTACGGTTGTCGCCGATTCGCTCGAACACGCGCTCTTCCAGAACGCGCAGCAATTTGACCTGCATGTCGAGCGGCATGTCGCCGATTTCGTCCAGGAACAGCGTCCCGCCGTCCGCCGCCTCGAATCGGCCCAGCCGCGCCGCAGTTGCGCCGGTGAACGCTCCCTTTTCGTGGCCGAACAGCTCGCTTTCGATAAGCTCGCGCGGAATGGCGCCGCAGTTGATCGAGACGACCGGCGCCTTTGCGCGGGGCGATTGCCGGTGCAGCAGCTTCGCCACCACCTCCTTTCCCGAGCCCGAAGGTCCGGTGATCAGGCAGGTGGCGTCGGATGCCGCAACCTCGCGAACGAAATAGCGGACGGCCTGGATTGCCGCGCTGGACCCCAGCAATTCGTGCGATGCCGCTATGGCGCCGTTAGAAAATGACCTGCCCATTGAGGACCCCCGTCTGAGATGTGCCCCTGCATCCAGCGAAGCCCCAACCAACGGGCCATCACAACGCAGCATTCCGATGATTCTGCACATAAGGCCAATTCTTAACGAAACTCTAAAGACTGATGCAGGTTTACTAGTTAAACATCTGTCCAAATTGGATTTGGCATCTTTTCCCTGCGCGGTTTTGACGCCGGGTGTGCAGTGCGCGATTCTATATGTTAAGGCCGGGAGACGGGAAACAGCGCGGGAGTTCCGCAAATGTTCGACGCCTTCGACGCGCTGATTCTCGCGCGCATCCAGTTCGCCTTCACGGTCAGCTTTCATTTCATATTTCCGGCCTTCTCCATCGGCCTCGCCTCCTATCTGGCAGTGCTGGAGGGGCTGTGGCTGAAAACCGGCAACAGCGTCTATCTCGCCCTCTATAAATACTGGTTGAAGATATTCGCCATCGCCTTTGCGATGGGCGTCGTGTCGGGCATCACCATGTCCTACCAATTCGGCACCAACTGGTCGGTATTTTCCGATCGGACCGGGCCGATTCTGGGGCCGCTAATGGCCTATGAAGTGCTGACCGCCTTTTTCCTGGAAGCAGGATTTCTGGGCGTGATGCTGTTCGGCATGAACCGCGTCGGCCCGAAACTGCATTTCGCCGCCACCGCAATGGTCGCGGTGGGCACATTCATCAGCGCCTTCTGGATCCTGAGCGTCAACAGCTGGATGCACACGCCGGTGGGATTCGCGCTGAACGAGGTCGGCCAATATGTCCCCGCCGCGCCGTGGATCGACATCATCTTCAACCCCAGCTTTCCCTATCGATTGGTCCACACGGTCATCGCCGCCTATCTGACCACCGCGCTGGTGGTAGGCGCGGTGGGTGCCTGGCACCTGCTGAAGGACCGCGCGAACCCCCATGCGCGCAAGATGTTTTCCATGGCCATGTGGATGGCCGCCCTGGTTGCGCCCGTGCAGATATTCGCCGGCGACATGCACGGCCTGAACACGCTGGAACATCAGCCGCAGAAGGTGATGGCGATGGAGGGTCATTATGACAGCCACCCGGACGGCGCGCCGCTGATCCTGTTCGGCATCCCGAACGCCGAAGAGAAGCGAATCGATTATGCCGTCGAGATCCCGAAACTGTCCTCGCTGATCCTGAAGCACGACCTGGATGCGCCGCTCGCGGGGCTGGACACGATCCCCGACGACCGGGAACCGCCGGTCAGTATCGTCTTCTGGTCGTTCCGAATCATGGTGGCGCTGGGCTTTGCCATGCTGGGCCTGGGCCTGTGGAGCCTGTTCGCACGCTATCGAAAGCGGCTGTATGACTGGCCGTGGCTGCACAGGGCGGCCATCGTCATGGGGCCGTCGGGTTTCATCGCCGTGCTGGCCGGCTGGGTAACGACGGAGGTGGGGCGGCAACCCTTTACCGTCTATAATCAGTTACTGACGGCGGACAGCGTATCGCCGCTGGGCGCGCCGGCGGTGGGCGCCTCTCTGCTGGCCTTCGTGATCGTCTATTTCGCCGTATTCGGCGTTGGCGTCTGGTACATATTACGGCTGGTCGGCAAGATCCCCCAGATCAGCGAGGACGAGCCCGCACGCGCGCCGATTCGTTCGTCCGGGATCACCCCCGGCCCCGCAGAGGGCAAGGGCGGCAGGGGCAATATGAACACCGACCCCGACAATGGCCCCGAAGTGGCACCCGCGAAATGAACTGGCTGGCAACATCCGTACCGCTGACCGAGGTTTGGGCATTCATCATCGCGGGCGCCGTCTTCGCCTATGTGGTGATGGACGGCTTCGACCTGGGCATCGGCATCCTGTTCCCCGTCTTTGACGTGGGCAAAGAGCGGGACCAGGCCATGAATGCCATCGCGCCGGTGTGGGACGGCAATGAGACCTGGCTGGTGCTGGGCGGCGGCGGGCTGTTTGCCGCCTTCCCCCTGGCATATGCCATCATCCTGCCGGCGCTGTATCCGCCCATTATCGCCATGCTGCTGGGACTCGTCTTTCGCGGTGTCGCGTTCGAGTTTCGTTGGCGTGACCCCGGCCATCGCGCCCTGTGGGACGCGGCCTTTACCGCCGGATCGTTCGTCGCCGCGCTGGCGCAGGGCATCATTCTGGGGGCGCTGCTGGAGGGGATCGCCGTCGAGGGCCGGGCCTATGCCGGCGGATGGTGGGACTGGCTGAGCCCGTTCAGCCTGCTGACCGGGGCCAGCGTTGTCGCGGGCTATGCCCTGCTGGGCGCGACATTCCTGATCTACAAGGTGGAGGGCCGCGCCAACGACCATGCCCGCCGCCTGGCCTGGCGCTGTTTCTGGCTGACCGGACTGGCCATTCTGGCGGTCAGCATCGGGACGCTGTTCCTGTCGGGCCGCTATATCGAGAAATGGCTGTCCACACCGGGCCTGTTCTTTACCGCCCAAGTGCCGCTGCTGGTGGCCATTCTGGCCTATGCCTTCGTCCGGACGATGCAGAAGGGACGCGAGCTTGCCCCCTTCCTGATCTGCCTCGCCCTGTTCTTCGTCACCTTTGCGGGACTGGGGATCAGCATGTGGCCGGACATCATCCCGGGCGAGGTGAGCATCGTCGACGCCGCCGCCCCGGCAAAGAGCCAGGCATTCATGCTGTTCGGCGCGGCGATCATGATGCCGATCATCATCGCCTATACCGCCTATGCCTATTGGGTGTTCCGCGGAAAGGTTGGCCATGACGGCTATCATGACTGACCCTCGCGCCGGACCGGACCATCTGAATAAGCCGCTATGGCAGCGCCTGTTGTGGATGGCGGCGATCTGGGCGGCGAGCGTCGCGGCGCTGGGGCTGGTGGCGCTGCTGATCCGGACCTGGCTGAACGGCTAGGCGCGGAGAGAGGCGCCTCAGGCAGCGCTTTCCAAAGCAGCCTCTCGATCGCGCTCGGCCCGGCTTTTCTTTTCGCTGGCCGTTTTCAACTGGCCGCAGGCCGCCATGATGTCCTGGCCCCGTGGCGTGCGGACGGGGGCGCTGATGCCGGCGTCGAAGACGATCTTTGAGAAGGATTTGATGCGCGCCGGATCGCTGCATTCATAGGCGCTGCCCGGCCAGGGATTGAAGGGGATCAGATTCACCTTTGCCGGCAGGTCGTGCATTTTCAGCAGGCGCACGAGGGTGCGGGCATCGTCGTCCGAATCGTTGATACCCTTCAGCATGACATATTCGAACGTGATGCGGCGCGCATTGGACGCGCCGGGATAGGCGGCGCAGGCGGCGAGCAGTTGCTCTATGCCGTATTTGCGGTTGAGGGGCACGATCTCGTCGCGCGTTTCCTTGTTCACGGCATGCAGCGACACGGCCAGATTGACGCCGAGTTCCGCACCGCAGCGCGCCATCATCGGCACGACGCCAGAGGTGGAAAGGGTAATGCGGCGTTTCGACAGCGCCAGTCCCGCCTCGTCCATCACGACGCCCAGCGCGCCGGCGACATTGTCGAAATTGTACAGCGGTTCGCCCATGCCCATCATGACGATATTGGTCAGCATGCGCGCCTCGCCGGTCAGATCCTCTCCCGGCTTTGGCCATTCGCCGAGCGCATCGCGCGCCAGCATGATCTGTCCGGTGATCTCTCCCGACGTCAGATTGCGGACCAGCTTCATCGTGCCGGTATGGCAAAAGGTGCAGTTCAGCGTGCAGCCGACCTGGCTGGACACGCACAGCGTGCCGCGATCCGCGTCCGGGATGAACACCATTTCGAATTCATGGCCGTCATCGGTCCTCAGCAGCCATTTGCGGGTGCCGTCGATCGAAACCAAAGCCTCCGTCACGTTGGGCCGGCCGATGACGAAACGCGATTCCAGAAGCGCGCGATCGCCCTTGGCAATGTCGGTCATGGCGGCAAAATCCGTCAGGCCGCGATGATAGATCCAGTGCCATAATTGTTTCGTGCGCAGCCGGACCTGCTTTTCCGCAAAGCCGCCCTCTGCCAGGGCAGCCGACAATTGCGCCCTGTCGAGGCCGACAAGATCGATACGTCCGTCGGCGCGCGGGGTGACCGCACGGGGGACGGGGACGGCGCTATGGGCGCCCGGAATGGTCATCGCGGCGGTCGGCATGCCGCCTATTTAGGGAGCACGGGCCGCTTTGTCAGCAGGCGCGGCTGGCGGCGTTGCGCGGATACAACAGATGGGAAAATTAGCGCGCGGGCCGATTGGAAGCGCAAACCGCCTCACCATCTTTCGGCTGGCGCTGCCCCCCCCCCATTCGCGCGGCGCCGCAGCAATAGAAAGTTGGAATCATATGTTCAGAACTGCTTTTCTCGCCCTTGCCACAGCAGCTGTCCTGCCCGCCGCAGCCATGGCGCAGGATATCGGCCAGGCAATCCCCTATGTCGGCATTTCCGGCGGTTATCACCAGCTGGAGGAAATCGACGCTTCCTTCCTGGGCGGCAATAACGATATTTCCATCGATGGCTTCATCTTCGGCGGATATGCCGGCGTTCACCTGCCGGTCGGTGAGAGCCTGATCGTCGGCGGCGAAGGCAATTTCAACTTCGGCACCGGCGATATCGACAATGAATATGGCCTGACGGCACATGTCGGCACGATGATCGGCCGGAATTCGATGATGTTCGTGCGGGGCGGCTATCAGTGGGTGGACCTCGATTTCGATGGTCTGGCCGAAAAGACCGCCGACGGTTTCAATTTTCAGGGCCAGGACCGTCAGGACTTCATCAACGCGTTCAACAATTCCGCCGGTGACGACACGGCCGGCGACTATCTGGTCGGCGTCGGCGGCGAATTCGGCCTGGGTCAGTCGACGGCATTTCGCATAACTGTCGACACGATCAGCTTTGACACGGTGCGCGTTGGCGGCGGAATGACCTTCCGCTTCTAGCAAATTGAAAGCGAAGAGGGCTGCGCCTCCTTTCGGGGGTTCAGCCCTCTTTTTTGGCTTTTAATTTAGCGTTGACGCTAATTAGCGATTTAGGTAATAAGAATCTGTGAACGACGTCCTGAAAGCCCTTTCGCATTCCACCCGCCGCGCGGTGCTGTCCCACCTGCGCAAGGGGGATGCAACTGCGGGAGAGCTTGCCGCTCTGTTCGACGTGTCGAAGCCGACAATGTCACGGCATTTTCAAGTCTTGAAGGATGCAGACCTGATCGCGGCGGAGCGGCGCGGGACCGAAATTGTCTACAGTTTCAACGCCAGCGTCGGCGATGAACTGCTGGGCGCCCTGATGGCACTGCTGGGGACGAAGGAACGAACATCGGCATCGACGAGCGAGGAACAAGCATGACCCGGAACGCCGCCAAGAAGGAAATCATGATCCAGGCATGGGCAAAATGGACGGCGGGTACCGCCATTGCGCTGATGTGGCTGGCGTCGGCAATTTCCTGGTTCCTGGTCCCCGACAATCTCAAGGTTCCGGTGCACTATAATGCTGCGGGACAGGTCGATCGCTATGGGTCTAAACTTGAGGCCCTGCTCGTCCAGCCGACCATCGCCCTCGCCATCTTCGCCCTTATCGCGGTGCTTGCGCGGGTAGAGCCCCGGTATCAGAATCTGATGCGGAGCAGAAAAGCGCTAAGCTGGACACTGGCCGGCACGGTGGTGTTGCTGGCAGTCATTCATGCCACCATGTTGCTGGGCATGTTCGGCGTCGATGTTCCGATACTGCTGCTGGTCAATCTGGGGGTCGGCGCGCTGCTGATCGTGGTGGGCAATTTCCTGCCCAAGACACGCAGCAACTTCGCCCTGGGCGTCCGCACGCGGTGGACGCTGAGCAGTGATTATAGCTGGCGGCTTACCCATTTATGGGCGGGACGCGGCTTCGTGCTGATCGGCGTGGCCATACTGATCACCACCCTTCTTGCGCCTGCGATCAGCCTTTATGTGATCGTCGGCGGCACGATCCTGCTGGTCCTGGCGATAACGGTCGCATCGTGGCTCTGGTGGCGGGACGATCCCGCCCGCGCTCAATAACCCTCTGGACGGGAATTGTCCCTCTGCGGCGTATCCAGCAGCAGGGGCAGCGGCGTCTCCTTGCCGCCCTCTATGCGGAACACGGTGCCCTGCGGCGCATCGTCGGCGATCGGTACACAGCCGGGTTCAGTGGGATCTCCGCCAACAAGCGCGCCCCGCAGGACACGCGACGTCATGCCGTGCGAAATGACGAGCGCAGGCCGTTGTGGGTCAAGCTCCGCCAGCCAATTGTCCAGCCGCGCCCGGATATCGGGGTACCATTCGCCCTGTGGCGGACGCACGCAGAACAGGCGCCGGCCCGCATCGACGATGGGAACGCCCCCCTCTGCCACGATGTCGTGATAGGCGCGCCCCTCCCACAGGCCGACGTCGATTTCGAGCAGGCGTTCGTCCTGTCGAATGTCGAAATAGTCCAGGCCCAGATGTTCGGCGACGATGCTGGCGGTTTGCAGCGTACGCCCGGATCGCGACGCCCATAGGTCGATATCCGGCCGGGCGCCCAGCGCCCGTAACAGTACCTGCCCCATCGCCTCTGCCTGCGCGATTCCGCGCCGGGTGAGCGGCGTATGGGCCATGTGTCCCTGCATTCGCGCCCCGGCGTTGAAGACGGTTTCGGCGTGGCGGGCGAGATAAAGCGTGGAATAGTTCATAATTTGCCCCGCTAGCCGCCTTCACGCCGTGCCGCACCCCCGTTATGAGCGAGGCAAACAGAATGGAGAGACGAGTTTTGGCAAACAAACTCTACGACGATGCGGAAAGCGCGCTGGCGGGCCTGGCAAAGGACGGCATCACCGTCATGGCGGGCGGTTTCGGTCTGTGCGGCATTCCGGAAAAGCTGATCGAGGCGCTGCGCGATTCCGGCGCGAAGGACCTGACCTGCATATCTAACAATGCGGGCGTCGACGATTTCGGCCTGGGCCTGCTGCTGCAGACGCGCCAGATCCGGAAGATGATCTCCTCCTATGTCGGAGAGAATAAGGAATTCGAACGCCAGTATCTGGGCGGCGAGCTGGAGCTGGAATTCAATCCGCAGGGCACGCTGGCCGAACGCTGCCGCGCGGGCGGCGCCGGCATTCCGGGCTTCTATACCAAGACCGGCGTCGGCACGCTGGTCGCCGAGGGCAAGGAGCACAAGGAATTCGACGGCGAAACCTATATCATGGAAACCGGCCTGACGGCCGACATCGCCCTGGTAAAGGCGTGGAAGGCGGACCCCGCCGGTAACCTGATCTATCGCAAGACGGCGCGCAATTTTAACCCGGTCATGGCGACGGCGGGCAAGGTGACCATTGCCGAGGTCGAGGAGCTGGTGGGCCCGGGCGAGCTGGACCCCGACTGCATCCAGACGCCGGGTATCTTCGTTCAGCGACTGATCGTCGGCAAGAATTACGAGAAGCGTATCGAACAGCGCACGGTAAGCGCAGCAGCAGGAGCGGAAGTCTGATGTCCTGGACAAGAGACCAAATGGCGGAACGCGCCGCAAAGGAATTGCAGGACGGATTCTACGTCAATCTGGGCATCGGCATGCCGACGCTGGTCGCCAATTATATCGGCGAAGATATCGACGTGACGCTGCAATCGGAAAACGGCATGCTGGGCATGGGTCCATTTCCGACCGAGGACAATGTCGATGCCGACCTGATCAATGCCGGCAAGCAGACGATTACCGAACTGAAGCGCACCAGCTATTTTTCCAGTGCCGACAGCTTTGCCATGATCCGCGGCGGCCATATCGACCTGTCCATCCTGGGCGCGATGGAAGTCGCCGAAAATGGCGACATCGCCAATTGGATGATCCCCGGCAAGATGGTGAAGGGCATGGGCGGCGCCATGGACCTGGTCGCCGGCGTCAAGAAGATCATCGTTCTGATGGACCACACGAACAAGGCGGGGGAGAGCAAGTTCCTGAAAGAGTGCTCCCTGCCGCTGACCGGTACGAACGTGGTCGACATGGTGGTGACGGATCTGGGCGTGTTTCAGCGCCCCGACCATGACAGCCCGTTCCGCCTGATCGAGCTGGCGCCGGGCGTCGACGTCGAAGAGGTGAAGGCGAAAACCGAGGCCAGGTTCGAGGTTGCCCTGTGACACGCCTGCTGGCGGCCGCGCTCCTGATCGGTCTCGCCGCGTGCGAGACGACGCCCTATTATGCGGCGCTGGAGCAGGTCGGCATCGAAAAGCGCGACCTGCTGGTCGACCGCGTCGAAGATGCACGCGGCAGCCAGAAGGGCGCGCAGGAGGCATTCCGCGCGGCGCTGTCCAGCTATCGCTCAACATCCGCGGCGCAGCCGTCCCGGCTGGAGGTCGCCTATGACGATTTTTCCGGCGCCTACGACAATGCCAAGGACAAGTCCGACGCCGTCCACAGCGATATCCAGTCGATGCGCCGCGTCGCGACCGACATGTTCGCGGAATGGGAAAGCGAACTGAACAAATATCAGGACGCGAATCTGCGCGCGGAGTCTCAGGCGCAGCTGACCGCGACGCGCCAGCGCTATGCGGCGCTGGATGCGCGGCTGGTGCAGTCGGAAGAAAAGATGCAGCCGGTGCTGCTGGCCTTTCGCGACCGTGTTCTGTTCCTGAAGCATAATCTGAACGCACAGGCGATTCAGCAGATGCGCGGCGAACAGGCGCGGATCGAAGGCGACGTTTCCGCCCTGATCGCGGATCTGGACCAGTCGATCGCCGAAGCCAATCAGTTCATCGCCGCAATGAATGCCGGCGCCTAGGCGCATCCCGCGCGGGGCGGGGCAAACTGCGCGTTTGCCCGCCGCGCCAAATTCGCTAAACCCCCGTTACGCGTAACGAGGGGCAGGACAGGACCATCTATGAAAGCCACAGTCGAACGGGCGACCTTGCTGAAATGCCTTGGCCACGTTCAGTCCGTCGTTGAGCGCCGGAACACCATCCCCATCCTGTCCAATGTCCTTATCGAGGCGGAGGATGGCGGCCTGAAGCTGACCGCGACCGACCTGGACCTGCAGGTGGTGGATTCCATCTCTGCACAGACGGAGACGGGCGGCGCCACGACCGTGTCCGCGCACACGCTGTTCGACATCACCCGCAAGCTGCCCGACGGCAGCCAGGTGTCGCTGGACGTGTCCGAAGGCACGATGAAGATCAAGGCGGGGCGCTATTCATCGAAACTGTCGACCCTGCCGCGCGACGATTTCCCGATGATCGCCGAAAGCGAGCTGCCGACGACATTCAGCCTGCCCGGTGAAACGCTGGCGCAGATCATCGACAAGACCCGCTTCGCCATCTCGACCGAAGAGACGCGCTATTATCTGAACGGCATTTTCCTGCACGTCACCGACGGCAAGATGTTCGCCGTCGCAACAGATGGCCACCGTCTGGCGCGGGTCACGCTGGACGCACCCGCAGGCACCGATGGCATGCCGGACGTGATCGTGCCGCGCAAATGCGTCGCCGAACTAAGAAAACTGCTGGATGAGACCGAGGGCGACGTCGAAATCGGGCTGAGCGCGTCGAAAATCCGCTTCCGCACCGGCACCGCCGTCCTGACATCGAAGCTGATCGACGGCACGTTCCCCGATTACAGCCGCGTCATTCCCACCGGCAACGACAAGCTGCTGCGCGTCGACCCGAAAACGCTGGCCGAAGGTGTCGACCGCGTCTCCGCCATCGCGACCGACAAGACAAAAGCGGTCAAACTGTCGCTGGAAAAGGACAAGATCATCCTGGCGGTGACGAGCCCCGAGACAGGGACGGCGACCGAGGAAGTCCCCGCAGATTATTCTAGCGAAGGCTTCGACGTTGGATTCAACGCGAAATATCTGCTCGACATTCTGGGCGAGGTCGAAGGCGACCAGATCGACGTTCACCTGGCCGATGCCGCCGCCCCGACCCTGATCCGGGAAAGCGACGAATCGAACGCGCTCTACGTATTGATGCCGATGCGGGTGTGACAGAAGGGGCGAGCGCCACCCGCGTCGCCCCGCTGCCCCGCAGCCCCGCGATCTTTTCGCCGCTTCTAAAAATCAGTTGCTCCCGTCATTAGGGAAGGCGTGACCGCCGCCGCCCGCGCCCTTTCCCGCCTGATGCTGACGGATTTTCGTTCGCATACCCGCGCGGAACTGCACCTGAAGCGCGGCCTGATCGCGATCAGCGGTCCGAATGGCGCAGGCAAGACCAATTTGCTGGAAGCGATCAGCCTGCTGTCGCCGGGTCGGGGGCTGCGGCGCGCAACCCTGCCCGAAATGGCGCGTGCAGACGGCGGCGGCGGATTCGCCATTGCCGCGCGCCTCGATACGGGCGGCGGCGCGCCCGTGGAGATCGGAACGGGGATCGAGCCGGGTTCTGCGCGGCGCATGGTACGCATTAACGGCGCGAACCGGCCCGCAAACGACCTGACCGAATGGACATCCGTCCTGTGGCTGACGCCCGCGATGGACCGCCTGTTCGCGGGCGGCGCGGGCGACCGGCGCCGGTTCCTGGACCGGCTGACACTGGCGCTGCACCCCGGCCACGCCCAGGCGGCAGCGCGATACGAGGCCGCCATGCGGGAGCGCAATCGCCTGATCGGCGAGGGCCGCAGCTCCGACGCTTGGCTGACAGCGGTCGAGCGGCAAATGGCCGAGTTCGGCGCCATGGTGTCGAACGCCCGCAGCAATGCGGTGGCGGCGCTGGGCGCGGCCCTGGCGACGCAGGAGGGGCCGTTTCCGAGTGCGGGGATCGCGCTGGACGGCGAAAGTTGGAGCAGTTCGGCAGACCTTGTTGCGGCGCTCGCCGCCTCCCGCCGCAATGACGTGCGCGCCGGGCGCACCCTGATCGGGCCGCACCGCGACGATCTGGACGTCGTCCATCTGGAAAAGGGACAGGCGGCGGCGCGCGCCTCCACAGGCGAGCAGAAGGCGCTGCTGCTGGGCATCATCATCGCCCATGCGGGGCTGGTGGCGGAGCAGACGGGACGGCGTCCGATCCTGCTGCTGGACGAGGTGGCGGCGCATCTGGACGAGGATCGGCGCGCGGCCCTGTTCGGCCTGCTGGACGCGCTGGGACCGCAGGTCTGGATGACCGGCACCGACTCGGCGCTTTTCCGTGCAATTCCGGGGGACGCGACCTATATAGAGATGGTGGACGGGGTGCCGGTGGTCCGGTCGTAAAATCTCGGCCGCGCAGTCCCCGAGGTTCGGGCGCAGACCTGAACCGGTTTCCCGGCGGTCATGCCGTTGGACGGGTGCACAGATGGCCACCGGCACCTGCCGGGGGACGATCCTTGTTTTGTGGGTGAAGGACGAAAATTGGCGGAAAATAACGAGACGGTTCAGCATGATGCCGTCGACAGTGCGGCTGTCGCGAGCAATGCCGGCAATGGCGATTACGGCGCCGATTCCATCAAGGTTCTGAAGGGGCTGGATGCTGTTCGCAAGCGGCCCGGCATGTATATTGGCGATACCGAGGACGGATCCGGCCTGCACCACATGGTGTTCGAGGTGTCGGACAATGCCATCGACGAAAGCCTGGCCGGGCATTGCGATCTGGTCACCATGACGCTGAACGCCGATGGCAGCGTCACCGTCACCGATAATGGTCGGGGCATCCCGACGGACATTCACACCGAGGAAGGCGTCAGCGCGGCGGAGGTCATCATGACCCAGCTGCATGCGGGCGGCAAGTTCGACCAGAACAGCTATAAAGTGTCGGGCGGACTGCACGGCGTCGGCGTTTCCGTCGTCAATGCCCTGTCCGACTGGCTGGAACTGCGCATTTTCCGTGACGGCAAAGAACATTGGATGCGGTTCGAAAACGGCAACACCGTCGAGCCGCTGAAGGTTGTCGGCGATGCGGAAGGGCAGAAGGGAACGCATGTTACCTTCATGGCGGCGGAATCGACGTTCAAGCTGATCGAATATGATTTCGAGAAGCTGGTGCACCGCTATCGCGAACTGGCATTCCTGAATTCCGGCGTGCGCCTGCTGCTGGCCGACGAACGCCATGCCGAGCGGGAAGAAGTGCAGCTTTACTACGAAGGCGGCGTTGCCGAGTTCGTCAAATATCTGGATCGCAACAAGACGCCAATCATCCCCGAACCCGTTCTGATCATGGGCGAACGCGACGATGTCGGCATCGAAGTCGCGCTGGAATGGAACGATTCCTATCACGAGCAGGTGCAACCGTTCACCAACAATATTCCGCAGCGCGACGGCGGCACCCATTTGGCGGCATTCCGCAGCGCGCTGACACGCACGCTGGGCGCCTATGCGGAGCAGTCCGGCGCACTGAAGAAGGAAAAGGTTTCCCCCACGGGTGAGGACATGCGCGAGGGGCTGACCGCCATCGTGTCCGTCAAGGTGCCGGATCCGAAATTCTCATCGCAAACCAAGGACAAGCTGGTTTCGTCGGAGGTGCGCTCCGCCGTCGAAGGATTGATCAGCGAGAAGCTGAGCGAGTGGCTGGAGGAAAACCCCGCGCCCGCAAAGGCCATTGTCGACAAGTTCGTCGGCGCCGCCGTCGCCCGTGAGGCGGCCCGAAAGGCACGCGAGGCCAGCCGCAAGACGGTGCTGGGCGTATCGTCCCTGCCCGGCAAGCTGAACGACTGTCAGGAAAAAGACCCCGCCAAATCCGAACTGTTCCTGGTCGAGGGCGATTCCGCCGGCGGGTCGGCGAAGCAGGGCCGCGATTCCAAATATCAAGCGATCCTGCCACTGCGCGGCAAGATCCTGAACGTCGAACGCGCACGTTTCGACCGCATGCTGGGCTCCCGCGAGATCGGCACGATTATCCAGGCACTGGGTACCGGGATCGGCCGGGAAGATTTCAATCTGGAAAAGCTGCGCTATCACAAGATCATCATCATGACCGACGCCGACGTCGACGGCGCGCATATTCGCACCCTGCTGCTGACGTTCTTTTACCGTCAGATGCCCGAGCTGGTGACGGAGGGCTATCTATATATTGCGCAGCCGCCCCTGTATAAGGTCGCGAAGGGCAAGTCGGAGGTCTATCTGAAGGACCAGGCCGCACTGGACGACTATCTGATCAATGCGGGCCTGGACGGCGTGACGGTGGAAACCATCGACGGCGCACGCGCGGGTGAGGATCTGCGCCAGCTGGTGAACCAGGCGCGGCGCATGAAGGTGTTCCTGGGCTATGTACCCGGACGCTACGACCCCCGCATGGTCGAGGCGGCTGCGATTTCCGGCGTTCTGGCCAAGCAGGCCAACGAGGCCGGCGCGAACGCCCTGGCAACGCTGCTGAACGCGGAAAGCGACGATGGCGAATGGGCCGTCGAGGTACAGAATTCGGGCTATACGATTACACGCGTCCTGCGCGGCGTGACCGATGCCTATATTCTGGACGACAAATTGCTGATGTCGGCAGAGGCGCGCAAGCTGGCGCAGTTGTTCGAGGGCGAAACCGTCTATGCCGCACCGCTGCGCATCGACGAGGCGCGCAGCGTTCGACGCCCATCCGAACTGCTGGATGCGGTCTTTACTGCCGGACGGAAGGGCCTGAGCATCCAGCGTTATAAGGGCCTGGGCGAGATGAACGCCGAACAACTGTGGGAAACGACACTGGATCCCTCCAACCGCTCGCTGCTGCGCGTGGCCGTGGAACAGGCGGACGTTGCCGACGACATCTTCACCCGCCTGATGGGCGACGTCGTCGAACCGCGCCGCGAATTCATCCAGCAGAACGCACTGTCGGTCGCCAATCTGGACGTGTGAGCCTGTGCCGTCGACGAAGCGCTGACCGGGAAGGCTAAGTCCGGAAAACGCCTTGGGCAATTCCCCGCAGGGCGGAGATGGCGGACATATCCGCCCCCTCCGGCTCCAGCCAGGCGAAGCCGATGGTGCGGCGGCGGTCGAATGTCGCCAGTTCGACGGCGCTTACCCCGTCGATCCGGCTGGACAGCGGCGCCACCGTGATACCCAGGCCGGCACGGACCATGCGCAGAACGCGGTCGTCATTGGGCGACCGCAGGCTAAACGGAGGCCTTATGCCGTGGGAGGTGAAGAATTTGCTGGTTTCGACAAGCACTTCGCATGAGCGGCGGGCGATCATGGTTTCGCCGCTGACCTCCTCTGGCGCGACGCGTCCGCGCCCTGCGATCAGATGACTGTCCGGCACCATCAAGACATAGGGTTCGTCCACCAGAGCGACGGCACCCGCCGCCTGCATCTGGCTGTCGAGAATGGTCAGGGCGGCGTCGACCTCGTGATTTGACAGCGCCCGCGCAATCTCTGCCTCCCGCCCCTCCTTCACGATCAGGGGAAGGGCATCCGGCTGGTCAAGATATTCGCAGACGATTCGTTCGACCAGCGCGGATGCCAGCGTGTCGATCAGACCCAGCCTGAGCGGTTCGGCAGGCGTCGACACCTGGCCGATCTTTTCCTCCGCAAGGCGGAATTCGCGCTGGATACGACGGGCGTGAACCAGAAAACGGCTGCCCGCCTCCGTCAGCTGAATGCGTTTCTTGTCGCGGATCAGAAGCTTCGTGCCTAGCTGCCGCTCCAACTCCGCAACGCCGCTCGACAGGCTGGGCTGGGTCACATGGATAAGCTCCGCAGCGCGCGTAAAGCTGCCGCTGTCCACCACAGCGAGAAAATGGCGGATTTGCACACGAGAGATCATAGCTTCAGTCTATACTCAACTATTATAAAATCAATTTTCTTTATGCTACAAAAGCCGGTATCCAGAAGCGGCGCGCATTCTTCGCGCGAAGGCACATCTGGTTTCTGGAGCAAATATGCGCGCCACCCCCGAATTCGATTTCGCCCTGGGCGAAACCGCGGACATGATCCGCGAAACGACCGAACGTTTTGCAGACGAGCAGATCGCCCCGCTGGCCGAGAAGGTCGATCGCGAGGACTGGTTCCCGCAGGAGCTGTGGCCGCAAATGGGCGAACTGGGCCTGCACGGCATTACCGTTCCAGAAGCGGACGGCGGCCTGGGCCTCGGTTATTTGCAGCATGTCATCGCGGTAGAGGAAGTCAGCCGCGCCAGCGCAAGCGTTGGCCTGTCCTATGGCGCGCATTCCAATCTGTGCGTCAATCAGATCGCCCGCTGGGCGAATGAAGAGCAGAAGGCGAAATATCTGCCCAAGCTGATCAGCGGCGAGCATGTCGGCTCGCTCGCCATGTCGGAAACCAATGCCGGGTCCGACGTCGTGTCCATGAAGCTGAAGGCCGACAAGGTCGATGGCGGCTGGCGCCTGAACGGCACCAAATTCTGGATCACCAACGCCGCCTATGCCGATGTGCTGGTGGTGTATGCGAAAACCTCCCCCGATGCGGGCAGCCGGGGCATCAGCACCTTCCTGATCGAAAAGGACATGGACGGTTTTTCCATCGGCCAGAAGATCGGCAAGATGGGCATGCGCGGATCGCCGACGGCCGAGCTGGTCTTCGACGATTGCTTCGTTCCCGACGAAAACGTCATGGGCCCGCTGAATGGCGGTGTCGGCGTCCTGATGAGCGGCTTGGATTATGAACGCGTCGTGCTGTCGGGCATTCAGCTGGGCATCATGCAGGCCTGTCTCGACACGGTCATCCCCTATGTTCGCGAGCGCACGCAGTTCGGAAAGCCCATCGGTACGTTCCAGCTGTTGCAGGCGAAGGTCGCCGACATGTACGTCGCGCTGCAATCGGCGCGCGCCTATACCTATGCGGTGGCAAAGGGATGCGACGCCGGACAGACCACGCGTTTCGACGCCGCGGGCGCGATCCTGCTGGCCAGCGAGAATGCCTTTACCGCGGCGGGAGAGGCCGTGCAGGCGCTGGGCGGCGCGGGATACACCACCGACTGGCCGGTTGAACGCTATCTGCGCGATGCCAAGCTGCTGGATATCGGCGCGGGCACGAACGAGATCCGCCGCATGCTGATCGGCCGCGAACTGATCGGAGCAGGCTGACGTGACGGCACCGGCCCTGACCTCTGCTATCGACGTGGACAGCGCCCCGGCGCAGGCCCACAAGAGCCATAATCGCACGCTGGCCGAAGAGCTGCGCAAGAAGGTCGCGCGTGCGGCGCAGGGCGGCAGTGAGCGCAGCCGGGAGCGTCACGTATCGCGCGGAAAGCTGTTGCCGCGCGAGCGGGTCGAGCGGCTGCTGGACCCCGGATCGCCGTTTCTGGAAATTGGCCAGCTGGCGGCCAACCAGATGTATGGCGACGAGATTCCGGGCGCGGGCCTGATCTGCGGCATCGGCCGCGTCGCAGGCCGGCAGGTGATGATCGTCGCCAATGACGCCACCGTTAAAGGCGGCACCTATTATCCGATGACGGTGAAGAAGCATCTGCGCGCGCAAGAGATCGCACAGGAAAACCGCCTGCCCTGCGTGTATCTGGTCGATTCCGGCGGCGCAAATCTGCCGCACCAGTCTGAAGTGTTCCCGGACCGTGATCATTTCGGCCGTATCTTCTTCAACCAGGCAAACATGTCGGCGCTGCAGATTCCGCAGATCGCCTGCGTTATGGGTAGCTGTACGGCGGGCGGCGCCTATGTGCCGGCGATGAGCGACGAAACCGTCATCGTGCGCAATCAGGGCACAATCTTCCTGGCTGGCCCGCCGCTGGTGGAGGCCGCGACCGGAGAGAAGATCAGCGCCGAGGATCTGGGCGGCGGCGATCTGCACGGCAAGACGTCGGGCGTGGTCGACCATCTGGCGGAAAATGACGAACATGCGCTGACCATCGTGCGCGATATCGTCAGCCATCTGGGCAAGCCGCACCAGCCCGATGTGGAATTGCAGGAGCCTGTCGCACCCAAATTCGATGCCGACGACCTCTATGCCATCATCCCCGACGATGTGCGTGCCCCCTATGATGTGCACGAGGTCATCGCCCGGCTGGTCGACGGATCCGAATTCCACGAATTCAAGTCGGCCTATGGCAAGACGCTGGTATGCGGGTTCGCCCATATCTGGGGCATGCCGGTCGGCATATTGGCGAATAATGGCGTCCTGTTTTCCGAAAGCGCGCAAAAGGGTGCGCATTTCATCGAACTGGCGGCGCAGCGCGGCATCCCGCTGCTGTTCCTGCAGAATATCTCCGGCTTCATGGTCGGCGGCAAATATGAGGCGGAGGGTATCGCCAAACATGGTGCGAAGCTGGTGACGGCCGTCGCCACCGCCCAGGTGCCGAAGATCACCGTCGTCATCGGCGGCAGCTTTGGCGCCGGCAATTACGGCATGGCGGGGCGCGCCTATTCCCCGCGTTTCCTCTTTACCTGGCCGAATGCCCGCATCTCCGTCATGGGCGGCGAACAGGCGGCATCGGTGCTGGCCACCGTCCACAAGGACGCCGCCGACTGGACCGAGGAAGAGGCGGAGGCGTTCAAGGCGCCCATCCGCGAAAAATACGAAGCCGAGGGCAATCCCTATTTCGCCACGGCGCGCCTGTGGGACGATGGCGTCATCGACCCGGCGCAGACGCGCGACGTGCTGGGCCTGGCCTTTGCGGCGACGCTGAATGCGCCCATTTCGCAGCCGCCACGCTTCGGCGTTTTCAGGATGTAATCCATGCGAGCTTTTCTTGCCTTTCTGCTGATCCTGATCAGCGCGCCTGCCGCCGCGCAGGAAAACGGCGCGGAGGCCGATCGCGTCGCTGTGCTTGCGGTGATCGATCGGCTGTTCGACGCGATGGCGGCGGGCGACGGCGAAGCGATTGCAGCGTTGAGCGTGCCGAGCGGCATGATCACGGCGATTCCGCAGGCCAATGGCGAAGGGAATGACCCGCTGTCGCCCCTTAGCTGGGATGATTTCGCCGAACGCGTTGAAAATGCGCCTGCGCCCCTTCGGGAGAGAATCTTTGCCCCGGACGTCCGCGTACAGGGCGACATGGCAATGGTGTGGGCGCGGTTCGACCTGCATGTCGGCGACAATTTCTCGCACTGCGGCACGAACCTGTTCGAGCTGCTGAGGCAGGGCGGCACATGGCGCCTGTACCACGTTACCTACACACATGAGCAGACCGGGTGCGAAGCACGATGATCCAGAGCCTTCTTATCGCGAATCGCGGCGAAATCGCCTGTCGCATCATCCGCACGGCGCGCCAGATGGGCATTCGTACCATTGCCGTCTATTCGGACGCCGATGCGAAGGCGGTGCATGCGCGCATGGCCGACGAGGCGGTTCATATCGGGCCGTCACCCGCCGCCGAAAGCTATCTGATCGGCGACAAGATTCTGGACGCCGCGAAGCGCACTGGCGCCGACGCGATCCATCCCGGCTATGGCTTTCTGTCCGAAAATGCGGATTTCGCGGCGGCGGTGCAGGCCGCCGGCCTGATCTGGGTCGGCCCCAATCCCGACAGTATCCGTGCCATGGGCCTGAAGGACGCTGCCAAGAAGCTGATGCAGGATGCGGGCGTTCCCGTCACCCCCGGCTATATGGGCGAAGATCAATCGCCTGAGCGTCTGGCAAAAGAGGCCGAGACGATCGGCTATCCCGTCCTGATCAAGGCCGTCGCGGGCGGCGGCGGCAAGGGCATGCGCAAGGTCGACAATGCCGACGATTTTGCCGACATGCTGCAAAGTTGCCGTCGTGAAGCGCGCGCCAGCTTTGGCAATGAAGAAGTGCTGCTGGAAAAATGGATCACCAGCCCGCGCCATATCGAAGTCCAGATCTTTGGCGACAGCCACGGCAATATCGTCCACCTGTTCGAACGCGACTGTTCGCTGCAGCGCCGCCACCAGAAGGTGATCGAAGAAGCGCCCGCACCCGGCATGGACGCGGAAACCCGCAAAGCCATTTGCGACGCCGCCGTGCGCGCCGCCGCCGCAGTCGATTATGTCGGCGCGGGCACCATCGAGTTCATTGCCGACGCCAGCGAGGGGCTGAAGCCTGACCGCATCTGGTTCATGGAAATGAATACGCGCCTGCAGGTCGAGCATCCGGTGACGGAGGAAATCACCGGAATCGATCTGGTCGAGTGGCAATTACGGGCCGCGCGTGGGGAAACCCTGCCCCGCACGCAGGACCAGATTTCGATCAACGGCCATGCGGTCGAAGCACGCCTATATGCAGAGGATCCGGCCACCGGATTCCTGCCCAGCACGGGGCCGCTGGACCATTTCGACCTGCCGGAACGCGATATTCGCGTCGACAGCGGTGTCGAGCAGGGCTCTGTCATATCACCCTTCTACGACCCCATGATCGCGAAGATGATCGCCCATGCGGCAAGCAGGGACGAGGCGATCGACGCCCTGAAATCGGCGCTGGGGCGCACGGCGGTCTGGCCGGTCAAATCCAATGCCGCCTTCCTGTATCGTGCGCTGGAGAACGACGTGTTCCTGGCGGGCGACATGACGACGGCGCTGATCGAGGATGCGGGCGATACGCTGATCCCGGCATCGGATCCGGGCGAGGACATGCTGGCCGAGGCGGCACGCCGTCTGGCGGATGCTCGTACGCCTGCGGGACGCCAGGGCCTGCGGGGATTTCGCCTGAACGCGCCGGTGCGGTCTGAAATCATGTTGCAGAGCGGTAGCGAAACGTACCCCGCGCCAATCGCCGCCGCGCCCGCAGATGGCGTGACGGCAGCGGCAATCGGGACGGAGACGGTCCTGGTTACCAAGGCGGGGCAAAGCTTTGCCATTGGCCTGCCCCGCGCAGGTGAAGGTGCGGCGGCGGGCGCTGGCGACGGCGCGATCCTTTCGCCCATGCCGGGCAAGGTGATTGCCATCGACGTGGCGGAAGGGGACAGCGTTACCGCCGGGCAACGCCTGCTGGTGCTGGAGGCGATGAAGATGGAGCATTCCATGACCGCCCCCTTTGACGGGACGGTAGCGGCCCTGAATGTGACGGAAGGCGGCCAGGTACAGGTCGACGCAGTGCTGGTGCGGATCGAGGCGCCGGGAGCCTGAGCAGGCAAGCGCGCCTAACATCCCGGTTTTGCTTCAATTAGGCCTCGCGATCCGTTCACCGGCCGTGTTACGTACCCGGGCATGAGTGCGACCCGTCCCGATTTCGTATCCCGCCTGCGCCGCCATGGCGCCAAGCCAATGACGCTTTTCCAGCTAGCCAAGACTGTGTGGAACGAGGCGAATTACGATAATATCAGCCTGATCGCGGCGGGTGTCGCCTTTTACAGCTTTCTGGCCTTCGTGCCGCTGATTGCGGCGACGGTGCTGATCTATGGATTGGTCGCGGACAGTCGCATGGTCCTGGAACATGGTCGGCTGCTGTTCGAACTGATGCCGCCGGACGCCGCCTCCCTGATGACGGAGCAGATGGCCGAGATCGCCCGGGAATCGAAACGGTCGCAGGGTCTGGGGCTGATCATTACGCTGTTGGTGACGATTTACGGCGCGATGCGTGGCGCTACCGCCACGATCACGGCGCTGAATATTGTGTTCGAGCTGCACGACGGGCGGGGTTTCTTTAAAAAGCTGCTGCTGGCCGCCGGCATCACGCTCAGCATGGTGGGCGCGGCAATCTTTGGCGTCGTCGCCATTGCGGCGCTGGCATTTCTGGAAAGCCTGTTGCCCGGCCTGCCGGGATGGGCGATCCTGTTGATACGCATTGCCTTTTGGATCACCGCGGGGCTGGTGGCGGCAAGCGGGATTGCGCTGGTCTATAAATATGGCCCGAATTATCAGCAGGGGCGCTGGCAGGAACTGATGCCGGGTGCGATTTTCGCGACCGTCGGATGGTTGCTGGTGACGCTGGGCTTCGGCTTTTATGTGGCGAATTTTGCCGATTACAACGCCACCTACGGCGCGCTGGGAGCTGTCGTCGCGCTGCTGATGTGGCTGTTCCTGTCAGCCTATGTGCTGCTGTTCGGGGCGGAGGTAAATTCCGTGCTGATCGGTGCGGACCCCTCAACGCCGGTACATAAGACCGCCGCCGCCAGCTAAGCGGATATTTCAAACCGGTCGCGTTTCCCCGCAAGCGGAGATAGGAAAATTACGTAAGAAACAAAAAAGGTTCGCTCCCCCCATCTTCCAGGGGAAGCAAACCGGTCGCACAGCAGAAACGCGAAAAGACGCGTTTACTTGATCTTGGCTTCCTTGAACTCGACGTGCTTGCGCGCCTTCGGGTCGTACTTCCGCATGACCATTTTCTCGGTCAAATTGCGGGGGTTCTTCTTCGTCACGTAAAAGAAGCCGGTGTCCGCAGTGGACACGAGCCTGATCTTGACGGTTGCCGGTTTCGCCATGACGGCCGATCCTCTTTGCGCAGAAACAGAAAATGCGGGCTGCATTGCTGCGCCCGCGAGCATGTAGCAGTGCCAATGGCGAACTGAGCCCGCAGAGTCAAGCGGTGCTGAATCAAGCGGTGCTGGCGTTCACGGGCGCGTCGCCCTAAGTCGCGCGCTATGTCTGATAAGCCTGCCGCCATCCGTGGCACCAACGATTTCATGGGCGAAGAGGCGGCGCGGTTCGACCACGTCGTCGATACCTTCGCGCGCGTCCGCCGCCTGTACGGCTTTCGGTCCGTGCACATTCCCGTGTTTGAACATACTGGCATTTTCGCCCGCACGCTGGGCGAGACGACCGATGTCGTCTCAAAGGAAATGTACACGTTCGAGGATCGCAGCGGCGATTCACTGACCCTGCGTCCGGAATTCACCGCCGGCATCGCCCGCGCCTATATATCGAATGGCTGGCAGCAGCATGGCCGCATGAAGCTGGCCGCGCATGGCCCCTGTTTCCGCTATGAACGTCCGCAAAAGGGCCGTTTTCGCCAGTTCCACCAATTGGACGCAGAAATATTGGCCGCGCCGGATCCACAGGCAGATGTGGAACTGATCGCCTTTGGCCAGCATCTGATCGAGGAGCTAGGCGTCGCGGGGAATGTGACGCTGGAGCTGAACACGCTGGGCGATCCGGCAAGCCGCGCCGCCTGGCAGGCCGCGCTGCTGGAGCATTTCCAGGCGCATCGCGACGAGCTGGGCGAGGACAGCCTGCGCCGACTGGACACCAACCCCTTGCGAATCCTCGATTCGAAGAATGATGGCGACCGAAAGATCGTCGCGACGGCGCCCGTCATCGACGATTATCTGACGGCCGAGGCAGAGGATTTCTTTGCCGAGGTCACTAGCGGGCTGACTTCAGCGGGCGTTGGTTTCCGGCGTCAGGCACGGCTGGTGCGCGGCTTTGACTATTATCGTCACACCGCCTTTGAATTCGTGACGGATGCCCTGGGGGCGCAGGGCACTGTGCTGGGCGGCGGACGATATGATGGCCTGATCGAGGCGATGGGCGGGCCGCACGTGCCCGCCGTCGGCTGGGCCGCGGGTATCGAAAGACTGTCCATGCTGCTGGACGCGCCACCGTCCGAAAGCGTCGATGTCGCCTTCATCCCGCTGGATGACGCATCGCGCGCGCGCGGCCAGATGCTGGTCGCGGCGCTGCGCAGGGGCGGCAGTGTTGCGGTGGAGACCTTCGCGACGGGCAATATGAAGAAGCGCATGCAGCGCGCCGACTCCAGCGGCGCGCGCCTTGCCCTGATCCTGGGCGCGGATGAACTGGCCGAGGATATGCTGCAGGTGAAGGATCTGGCGTCGGGCGAACAGGTACGGATTCCGCAAGCAGAGACGGGCTTTATCGGTGGCTATCTGTCGGAACTGCGCCTGATGCGGCTGACGGGCATGGACGGCGATGGACCGGATTTTCCCGCCTGGCGAACCCGCACATTGGGGGGGCAGGCACAATGAGCGAGACGCCAATCGTTCCAGAGGCGCGCATTACCGCCATTATCGCCCGCCATGCCGACCTGACGGCAGCCATGGCCTCCGGCGATCTGCCGCCGGAAAAATTCGTCGAACTGTCAAAGGAATATGCCGAGCTGGACCCTGTCGCCGCAGCGGCGAAGGACGTGCGGAGCGCGCGTGAGGAACTGGCGGAATTGCAGGCACTGGCCAGCGATAGCGGCGGCGATGCAGAAATGCGCGAACTGGCCGAGGCGGAACTGGAGGCGATCCGCGAATCGCTGCCGCGGGCGGAGCGGCGGCTGGCGGTGCTGCTATTGCCGCGCGACGTCGCCGACGAGCGATCCGCCATTCTGGAAATCCGGGCCGGAACCGGCGGCGAGGAAGCCGCCCTGTTCGCAAGCGATCTTTACCGCATGTATTCACGCTATGCCGAGACGCAGGGCTGGAAGGTCGAGACGATGGACATGTCCGGCGCCGATGCCGGCGGCGTCAAGGAAGTCATCGCCAATGTCAGCGGCAAGGGCGTCTTCGCCAAGCTGAAGTTCGAATCGGGCGTCCACCGCGTACAGCGCGTGCCCGCCACCGAAGGGTCCGGCCGTATCCATACGAGCGCCGCGACCGTCGCCGTTCTGCCCGAAGCGGAAGATGTCGACGTACAGGTGAACGACGCCGATCTGCGCGTCGATGTGTTCCGTTCGTCAGGCCCCGGCGGTCAGTCGGTCAATACGACGGACAGCGCCGTCAGGATCACGCATATCCCGTCTGGCCTGGTGGTCATTCAGCAGGATGAAAAATCGCAACACAAGAACCGTGCAAAGGCGATGAAGGTGCTGCGTGCCCGATTGTTCGAGCTGGAACGGCAAAAGCTGGCCGACGCACGCGCCGGCGCCCGCAAATCCATGGTCGGTTCCGGCGATCGTTCGGAACGCATTCGCACCTATAATTTCCCGCAGGGGCGGGTGACGGATCACCGCATCAACCTGACGCTGCACCGCCTGCCGACGATCATCGAAGGCGATCTGGAAGAGCTGATCGGCGCCCTGATCGCGGAAGACGAAGCGGAGCGCCTGATGGGCCTGGGCGAAGCGGGCTGAGAAACGCCTGAACTACCGCCCCTGGCCGCGCCAGCGGTGAATGGTGCGGTCGAGGATTTCCGCTTCGCCGCCCGATTCCTTCCACAGTTCAGAGAACATGGGATCGTCGGAGGCGGGGCGTAGCTGCGCCTCCAGATCGTCGAGGCGGACGCGTATCGGTATGTTTACGCCCTCTCCGCAGACGATGCATTCACGGTTTCTAAGCGCGGGGATCGCGTCCATGAAACCGCGCGCACCTTCCGGCATGGCGTTCCTGACGTGGTTCTGGTCGCGCTCATTGTTGAGGCGCATGGAAATGATCGTGCCGCACTGCGACAGCACCCCCTCCGCCAGGTCGGAAGGACGCTGGGTGATCAAACCCAGGGAAACACCATATTTACGGCCTTCCTTGGCGATGGATTCCAGCACCTTTCTGACCGCATTGGGCGCGGTGGACCGGTCCGACGGCACGTAGCGGTGCGCCTCCTCACAAACCAGAAGGATGGGGCGCTGCGCCTCTCGCCGAGCCCAGATCGCATAATCGAATGTCAGGCGCGAAAGCACCGCAACAACGACCGTGACGATGTCGGTGGGAACGCCCGACAGGTCGATAATCGAAATCGGCCGCCCCTCCGCAGGAAGGCGGAAAATCTTCGACATGAAACTGGCCATGGAATCGGAAACGAGCAGACCGTTGAACATGAAGGAGTAACGAGGATCGCCCTTCAGCTCCTCGATCTTTGATTTCAGGCGCATATAGGGCGCCGAATCGTTCGCCTTGTCGAGCTTCCCCATACCGGTGGAGATCGCCTGCAACAGGTCGGACAGCAGATAGGGGACCGGCGAATCGACGGTCAGCTTTCCCAGCGACTGCGCCACGCGGCTTTTCGAACGCGCCTGCAGGATACACTTTGCGAGGATGTCCATGTCCATCTCTCGCTGCGAGCCCTCGGTGGTGATGAAGACCTCGCAATGTTCCTCGAAATTCATCAGCCAGTAGGGCAGTTCCAGATTGTCGACGTTGAAGATCTGACCGTTTGAGGAAAACGCCGCCGCATATTCGCCATGCGGATCCAGCATGACGATATGCCCCTCCGGATTCTGCTGGATGATGCGGTGCAGAATCAGCGCAGCACTGGTGGATTTGCCGGTGCCGGTAGAGCCAAGCAGGGCGAAATGCTTGCCCAGCATGGCATCGATATAGAGCGCGCCGCGCACATCCTCCGTCGGATAGACGGTGCCGATTTCGATATGGGCGCGCTCGTCCGCCTGAAAGACCGCACCAAGATCCGACCGGCTGACGGTCAGAATGGTTGAACCGGGCATTGGGTAGCGCGTGACGCCCCGGCGGAAACCGGACAGGACACCGTCCACATTCTCCTCGCCCTCGCCCAGAAAATCGACGGCGGCGAGGACGGCACCGTCGCTGGCGGGGTCGATCTTCAGATTGCGGACATTGCCGATCAGCCACAGACCGCCGACGCGAACCTTTATTTGGCTGCCGACCTGCCCGGACGAGGCGACCGTATTATCCTTGTCGCCTTTCAGCGCCTGCAGGGCGGCAAGATGGAACCGGCACGTGGCGCTGCCACCATCGATTTCCCGCACCTCGCCAATGGCAACGCCATGGCTGGCCGTATCGGCAGAGGCGAAACCGCCCGGCTCGAACGTCGATGAGGGAGAAAAGCTCTGGTCCATGACGCGGCGGCTCCTGAAAAAAGTTTCAGAAAGCCGCCTACGCCTACAGGGATAAGGAAGGGTTAGCGGCCCCGGGTGTTCCGCCGCCCCTGCCCGAATTGTTAGAGCGTGGAGGCGTCCATCGGCGTGCCGTTGGCCACCGCGTCGCGGTCGGCGGCGCGTACATCGTCGGGAGATGCGATCAGACCGCGACCCTTCAGATAGCCATCGGGGCCGATCGCCTGGTCGCCGACATATTCCTCAAGAAATGCCTGCAGGCTGGGCTTTGCCGCAAGATGTTCGCCCTTGGCATAGATGTAGAGCGGACGCGCGGCGATATAGCTGCCATTGGCGATATTCTCGTAGGTTGGGTCGACGCCGTTCAGTGGCACCGGTTTGATCTGGTCCAGATTTTCCTCAAGATAGGAATAGCCGAAAATACCAACGGCGATCGGGTTCGAAACCAGCTTCTGAACGATCAGATTATCGTTCTCGCCAGATTCCACGAATGCGCCGTCCTCGCGCAGCCGGGTGCAGCGCTCCTTGAACAGATCCTCGTCCTGCTCTTCCAGCGCGGCCACCTCTGGCACCTCCTTGCAGCCGGATGTCATGACCAATTCGTTGAAGGCGTCGCGCGTGCCGGACGTCGGCGGCGGTCCGAGCACCTCTATGCGGCGGTCCGGGAGGCTGGAGTCCACCTGGTTCCAGTTGGTGATCTGGTTCGGCGAACCGTCGGGGGCGGTCGCGGCCAAGGCCCGATAGATATTTTCGGCCGTCAGCTGCATGTCATCGCCGTCCCGGCTTTCGGCAAAGGCGATGCCGTCCATACCAACCTGAATTTCGATGATCTGATTGACGCCATTGCCCTGGCACATTTCGACTTCGCTCGCCTTGATGCGGCGTGACGCGTTGGCAACGTCCGGATACTCCGCGCCGACACCCGCGCAGAACAGCTGCAGCCCGCCGCCAGTCCCGGTGGACTCGACGATCGGCGTCGCGGCACCGGGGTTGGAGTTCTTGAAATTCTCCGCGACCGCCGTCGTGAACGGATAAACCGTGGAAGAGCCGACAATGCGCAGCGCAGGCCCGGCAACCGAGGCATCGCCGCCACCCGCTGGCGCACTGGGCGATCCATTGTCACAGGCAGCGAGTGTCAAAAGGGCGGTTGTCGCCGTAAGAGCAGGAAGAAAGGCGCGCATCGATTTATCCTTTTGTTCGTCTGGCCCCCGGGCAAGCCGGTTTCCGCCGTCGTTCAGGCGTCATTTGCCCGCGACGTATGACGGTAGCGTGACAAACACATGACGGTTTCGCGCGATCCGCATGACGCCTTCGCATATCCGCCGATTCTATTGACAGCGGCAAGAAGGCGCGCAGAAGCGCGGCAAGACCATGCCGGCACTTCCCATCCTTCTCGCCATTGGCGGTATTGCGGCGCTTTGCCTGATGGATGCGCTGGTAAAGCAGATATCGCTGACCGAAGCAGTCGTGACGGCGGCCTGGCTGCGCTATCTGTTCGGCACCCTGACGACGATTCCGCTGGTCATCCTGCTGCGCCGCCGCCTGCCACCCCGCGCGCGCTGGCCGCGTCATCTGTTCAGGGGCGTCATCATGGCGGTGATGGGCTATTTGTTCTTCTTTGCGATTTCGGCCCTGCCGCTGGCGGAAACGCTGGCCATTACCTTCATTGCCCCCTTGCTGGTCCCGCCTCTTGGCGCCCTGTTTCTGGGCGAACGGATCAGGCTTGGTGCGGCACTGGCGGGACTGGTGGGATTTGTCGGTGTGCTCGTGACGTTAAACGGCGGCGACATGACCACCCCGCAGGCCAGCGAATTGCGCCTGCTGGGGATCGGCGCGGCGCTCGTCTCCGCACTACTTTACGCCGTGCAATCGATCCTGTTGCGCGAAATGGCACAGCGGGACGACCCTGACGGTGACGATGCTCAGCACCGCCATTCCCTTCGTCTGCGTCATGCCCTTCGCGCTGGCATTCGCGCCGCTGCCGGCGCCAGCCTCCCTACCGCTGGGCCTGGCAGCCGGGGTGGCAGGGACATGCGGCTTTCTGCTGCTCACCCTCGCCTATGCCAGGGCGGAGGCGCAGTTGTTGATCATTTTTGAATATACCGGCCTGTTCTGGGCCGCCCTCCTCGGCTGGGCCTTGTTTGACGAGGTGCCGCGCCTGCAGATATTCATGGGGGCAGGCATCATCATCGGCGCCTGCCTGTTCGCCAGTCTGCACGAGCGGCGCGCGGCGCAAATCCTGCGGCAGAAAAGCGCCGCCTGATGCCTGCCACGCCAGCCATGTCCGGATTTCAACGCACCGATTTCCGCCTGCTGTTCCTGGTGCTGTTCACCGTCGCTGCCGGCAATACGGCGCTGCAATCCGTCCTGCCCGCCATTGGCCGCGAACTGCATATCCCCGACGTGTTCATCGCGGCCATTTTCAGCCTGTCGGCGCTGGCATGGACCATCAGCGCTCCGTTCTGGGCGCGGCAATCGGACCAGCGCGGGCGCAAGAAACTGATCATGCTGGGGATGTGGGGCTATTTCGTGTCCACCCTGCTTTGTGCGCTGGTCATCTTCTTTGGGCTGGAGGGCTGGATCGGGCCTGTGCTGATCGTGTCCCTGTTCGCGCTGTTCCGTGCGCTGTTCGGCCTGTTCGGCAGTGCCAGCAGCCCCGCGGCACAGGCGTATATCGCGGTTCGCACGACGCCGCGGCAGCGCACGGCGGCGATTTCCATTCTGGCCAGCGCCTTTGGCCTGGGTACCATCGTCGGCCCTGCGGTCGCCCCGTTCTTCATCTTCCCCGAAGTTGAGCTGTCCGGTCCGCTGTTCATGTTCACGCTCTTCGCGCTGGTGACGCTGTTCCTGGTGTGGCGCTTTCTGCCCCGCGACGATGCGGAGGAGGTCGCCCGCAATGCCGGACGCGGCGCGCGCCGGCTCAGTTGGATGGACCCGCGCATTCGGCCCTTCATCCTTTATGGGCTGGTGGTGGGGAATGCGCAGGCGGCGACAGGCCAGACATTGGGTTTCTTCGTCATCGACATGAGCGGGCGCGACCCGGTGGCGGCGCAATATCTGATCGGCGTCGCCATGATGGCGGGTGCGGGCGCAACGCTGCTGGCACAATGGGGCCTGATCGGCATTTTCCGCATGGGCCCGAAACAGCTGACGCGCTGGGGCGCGGGGCTTGCGCTGGCGGGAACGTGCGGCATGGCGTTTTCCACATCCATCCATGCCATCATCGTCAGCTTTGCCCTTGCCATGCTGGGTTACGGCTTTGCCCGGCCCGGCTTTTCGGCGGGCGCCTCTCTCTCCGTGGGGCAGGAGGATCAGGGCGCCGCCGCCGGAACGGTCACGGCCGTGAACGGCGCCAGCTTCATCGTCGCGCCTACCGTGGGCGTCGCCCTGTATCAGTTCCACCAGCCGCTTCCTTATATACTCAGCGCGGTCCTGCTCGCGATCATCCTCGTGTACAGCTTGCGCTCGCGCCTGCTGAGCACCGACCTGGCGGACCAGGGGGAGGTAGCGATGGGCGAGGTAGCGATGGAAGACCCCGGCGCACGCACGGATTAACGCAGCGGCAACCTGCATTCCGCTAGACGCGGCAGATGGACCCTGAAGATATCGATCTTGCCCGGGAAGAACTGGAGGCGCGCCTGCAGGCGATGACCGGGCTGACGGACATGCCGGCATTCCAGCGAGAACTGCATTCGCTGAAGGGTATTGCCATGGCCTACGGCCTGCGGGGCTTTGCCGAAGCCGCGCACCTGATCGAAGATCGAATCGCCGAGGGACGCGCGAGCGCAATGCTGGGCGGATTATTGGAATCTTTGGGCCGGGAGCTGGACCGCCCTGCGGCACAGGCCATGTGATCGGCGGCGCGAAGGGCGGCCCCTTCCAGCAAAATGTGCGGCACGTCCCGCCAAAACAGGCTAAAACGCAAATGGACCAGCAGCAGTGGAGGCTATCATATGCGCATCGACGGCCGGGAAAAGGATCTGGGCGATAACTTTCATGTGCGGCGGGTTCTGCCAAGTCCCCGGCGGCGCATGGTGGGGCCGTTCATTTTCTTCGATCATATGGGGCCGGCGACTTTTGCGCCGGGGCAGCGGTTCGATGTTCGCCCGCACCCGCATATCGGCCTGGCCACGGTCACCTATCTGTTCGACGGTGAGATCATGCACCGCGACTCGCTCGGCTCCGAACAGGCAATTCGTCCGGGCGCGGTCAACTGGATGGTCGCCGGGCGGGGCATCGTGCATTCGGAACGCAGCTCTGACGAGACAGAGCGTAGCGGACAGGTGATGGAGGGCATTCAGACATGGGTCGCCCTGCCCGCCGAACATGAGGAGGATGAGCCGGCATTCACTCATCATCCGGCGGACAGCCTGCCGGTGATCGAATGGCCGAACGCCACCGGGACCCTGATAGCGGGAACAGCCTATGGCGAGACGGCGCCAGTCCGCTATCCGGCGCCGATCTTCTATCTGCACGTGGATGCCAAAGCGGGCGCGGAAATTCCGCTGCCCAGCGGTCACGAGGAGCGCGGCATCTATGTCGCCAAGGGCGAGGTCGAGTTACCGTCTGGCACGTTGAGCCAGGGCACGATGGCCGTACTGGCAGCCGAGGACGAGGCGCCAATCCTTGCCAAAACCGATGCGACGATCATGTTGCTGGGCGGTGCCCATCTGGGCGACCGGCACATTTGGTGGAATCTGGTCTCATCCAGGCCAGAACGCATTGCCGAAGCCGCAGACGATTGGCGGGAGGGGCGCTTTCCCCTGGTGCCTGGCGACCTGCATGACCGCATCCCCCTGCCGGAAGACGGCCCGCCGCCACCGGTACAGCCGGGCAGCTAGTCGCTGTCGGCAACGCGCCTGAGGAACGCCTCCCACCGGGGCAGGATGTTTTCCGGCGTATAGCGTCCGGCGACGGCGCGACCCGCATGGGCCAGGCGCTGCCGCACATCCTGCGCCTCAGTCGAATAAAGCAGCCGGTTCAGCTGTGCCACCAGACCCGCCGTGGAATAGGGATCGAAATATAGCGCGCCGTCGTCATAGATTTCGCGATGGACCGGTATGTCCGACGCCACCACGACGCCGCCCGAGGCCATTGCCTCCGCACCCGAATAGTCGAACCCCTCACCATAGCTGGGACAGATTGTGGCGGCGGCGTGGGCATAGAGGCGGCGCAGATCGTCGGACGGAACCTTGTGCAGCAGAAACGCCTCGCCCCGTTCCAGCCAGGGCGCCAGTTGATCGCGAATATCCTCATTCGCCCAGCCGAGCGTTCCGACGATAACCAGTTTCAATGTCGGATCCGTTTCCGAACGCAGCCTTTCCCACGCCGAAATGAGGCGGAGGTGATTTTTGCGCGGCTCTATCGTTGACACCATCAGCAGGTAATTCGGCTGTGTCTCCTTACCTGGCAGGTGTCGGCTATAGAATCTTGTTTTGTCCGCCGCGCTGCCAAACCCGGGCAGCCATCCGGACTGATCGTTCAGTCGAGAGCGGATGATGTCGCCAATGCGGGCGGGCTTCCCTCCCTCCTCGGTGAAATAACTGTGCGACACCATGTTGTGGATCGTCACTGCACGCGGTTCGGCATCCGGAAAGGCGCGAAGCAGGTCGGCGCGTGTCGTTTCCGACACGCAGCTGAACCAGGCGCCACTATGCACATTGGCCTTCAACGCGTGATAATGCTGTGCCTGATGCAGCGCCTGATCGGGGATCGTGTGCGGCATGAACAGGGGGATGGCGTCATGATAGCGGATCACCAGGCTGGTACCCGGCGACACGCGGCCCGGATAGGGCGTCTGGCCGATCATCACGTCCTGCCCGCGGGTAAGCAGCTGCGGATAGCGTGCGCGGCGGCGATAGGTCAGCGAGCCGAATCCTACCTGATGCAGGGCCCGCCACGGAATTCGGCAAATCAGGTGGTCGCGGCCGGCGAGCGCCTGAAAGTCGGCGGGCGGCAGCGTCTTGGCGAATAGCGTGCGCCAGGTAAAATCCTCGAATGCCGCGGATTTGAAACGGCTGAGCGCGATGCGGTCGGCACCAACGAACTGCCGCAGGATCAGGTTCAGGATCGTCAGCCTTTGCCGCAAATAGGCGACGAACCGAACCCTGGCGGGTTCCTTCAGCGGTTTACCGGTCGAAATCACCACATTGGAATAGCGTTTGAACCGCTCGTCCGGGGTCAGGCGGCGCCCGAACAGGCCGGGTTTTTCGACCATGCTGGTCCCCCGGGCGAGAGAGCGGCCGGACATTTGCAGCAATCCCGCCACTTCGATGCCGGGAATGCGATCCAGGCCGCGAAACAACAGGCGGACCTCCTGCGGAATACCGGCATACCCCTCCAGCGCGGGGCGCATTTCCAGAAGCACGTTGAGTTTTCGCGGATCGGTCATGCGAACAGCCCCACGCCCTCGAAAAGTCTGTCCATTTGGGATTTCATGACAGGCACGCGACTTTCAGAAGGCCGATTCCCTGACAAGGCCTTGCGCGGCCATGCCGTCTTGTAGGACAGGGGCCGCAATGAATATGAGCCCCCATGATGCGGCCCCTAGCGCGGCGCCGCCCGCCGGTCCATTGTCCGGCCTGCTTGTCATCGATCTTTCACGTGTTCTTGCCGGCCCCTATTGCACGATGGTGCTGGCCGACCTGGGCGCCCGCGTGATCAAGGTGGAACGACCCGGCAGCGGCGACGATGCGCGCCAGATCGGCCCGTTCCAGGACGGCAAGAGCGCCTATTTCACCTCAATCAATCGCGGCAAGGAGTCCATCGCGCTGGACCTGAAGGCGCCGGAGGACCGTGAAACATTGCTGAAGCTGCTGTCGCGGGCAGACATTCTGGTGGAAAATTATCGTCCCGGCACGATGCGCAAGCTGGGCCTGGGGTGGGAAGTGCTGCAGGAACGCTTCCCGCGCCTGATCTATGCCGCGGCCAGCGGTTTTGGCCATACGGGGCCGGATTCGGGCAAGGCGGCCTATGATATGGTGGTGCAGGCGATGGGCGGCATCATGTCTGTCACCGGCCATCCCGGCGGGCCCCCGACGCGGGTTGGCACCAGCATCGGCGACATCACCGCCGGCCTGTTCACAGCTATTGGTATCGTCAGCGCAGTTCACGATCGTGCCCGCACGGGTAAGGGCTGTTTCGTCGACGTCGCAATGCTGGACGGCCAGATCGCCATTCTGGAAAACGCCATCGCGCGCTACGCCGTCAGCGGAGAAGCGCCGGGACCGCTGGGCGCGCGGCACCCATCGATCACGCCGTTCGCCGCCTATGAATGCCAGGACGCGCATATCGTCATTGCTGCCGGGAATGACGGCCTGTTCCGCGCCATGTGCGGCGCGCTTGGGCTGGACGAGCTGGCGGAGGATGCCCGCTTTGCCAGCAATGAACGGCGCAGCGATCATGCGGAAGAGCTGGCGACTCTGATGGAGACCCAATTGGGCAAGCGGCCCGCCGCCCATTGGCTGGCAGAGCTGGAAGCGGCGGGAGTTCCGTGCGGACCACTGCAGAACGTCGCGCAGGCGCTGGCACATCCGCAGGTAAGGGCGCGCAATATGGCGATCACCACCGCATTCGAGGACGGCACGCCGCTGATGGCGGCGGGCAATCCCATAAAAATGAGCGGGTTCGACGACCCCGCCACGCGCGCGAAGGCCCCGGCACTCGACGAACATCGCAGCGCCATTCTGGCAGATTTTGGAATCACATGACCCCTGCACTCGACCTGGACTTCGCAAAGGAACTCGCGGACATCGCGGGGGACATTATTCGGGGCTATTTCCGCGCCGATTTCGATACCGAATCGAAAGGCGACGAATCGCCGGTGACGCAGGCCGATCGAGAGGCGGAGGCGGCGATGCGGGCGCGTATCGAATCCGCCTTTCCCGCAGACGGCATCGTCGGTGAGGAATATGGCACGGTGCGCGCGGATGCCGAACGAATATGGGTGCTGGACCCGATCGACGGCACAGTCAGTTTCATGGCGGGTCGTCCCATATTCGGCACGTTGATCGCGCAGTTGCGGAGCGGCTTTCCGGTACTGGGTGTCATCGATCAGCCGATCGCCCGCGAACGCTGGGCCGGTGCGATCGGCGCACCCACGCGCTTCCTGCGCAATGGCGGCAGGGACGAGGATCGCCCTGCCCGCACCCGTCGCTGCCGCGAATTGAAGGATGCGGTGCTGGCGACCACCAGCCCCAATCTGTTCAGCCATGAGGAGGGACATCGTTTCATGGCGTTGGCCGCCCAGACCGCCCATTCGCGCATGGTCTATGGCGGCGACTGCTATAATTACGGGCTATTGTCGTCCGGCCATATCGACCTCGTGGTCGAAAGCGGGCTGAAACTTCACGACTTTGCCGCACTCGTTCCACTGGTCGAGGGGGCGGGGGGAATGATGTGCGACTGGAACGGCGATCCCCTGACGGCGGATTCCGAGGGGCATGTCATTGCCCTGGGCGACCCCGCCCGCCTGGAGGACGTCTTGGCGGCGCTGCATGGTCATGTCCATGATGACGAACATCATCATGGACACGACCATGGCGATTAGCTGGCCGGGCGAATAGCAGCCCGCATCAGGTCAGCGCGGCGCAGGCCCGCTGAATGCGTTCGCAGGCGTCCTCAAGCACTTCGGACGACACCGCATAGGAAATGCGGAACGCCGGGCTGAGGCCGAATGCAGCGCCATGGACCACCGCAACGCCTTCCGATTCCAGCAAATAGGTGGCGACATCCTCGTCGGTATCGAGCGTCTTGCCATCCGGCGTGCGCTTGCCGATCAGGCCCGAACAATCGGGATAAACGTAGAACGCCCCCTCCGGCTTCACGGTCTTCAGCCCGTCGACCTGTCCCAGCATGGACAGCACCAGGTCGCGCCGTTCCTGAAACGCGCGGGCACGGTCGGCGAGGAAGTCCTGCGGCCCCTGCAGCGCGGCGCAAGCAGCGGCCTGGGCGATCGCACACGGATTGGTGGTCGACTGCGACTGTAATTTGCGGATCGCGTCGATCAGAGGCTTTGGACCGCCGGCGAAGCCGATGCGCCATCCCGTCATGGAATAGGCCTTTGACGCGCCATTCACCGTCAGGGTCCGGTCCTTCAGATCAGGCGCCTGCTGTACCAGGGAGACGAATTCGAAATCGTCATAGACGATATGTTCGTAAATATCATCGGCCAGGATCCAGACATGCGGGTGCCGTCGCAGCACCTCCACCAGTCCCGCCACCTCTGCCTTGGTATAGGCAGCGCCGGTGGGGTTGGAGGGGGAATTGAAGACGAGCCATTTGGTTTTCGGCGTGATCGCCGCCTCCAGCTGTTGCGGCGTCATCTTGAAACCGGCGTCGGCGGGGCATTCGACAATCACCGGCGTCGCGCCGCAAAACTGCACGATGTCGGGATAGCTGACCCAATAGGGGGCGGGGACGATCACCTCGTCACCCACGTCCAGCGTTGCCATCATCGCGTTGAAAATGGTGTGCTTGCCGCCGACATTGATGGTGATCTCGCTGCGATCATAATCGATGCCATTGTCGCGCTTGAATTTGGCGCGCACTGCATCCTTCAGTTCGGGCGTACCGTCGGGCGCGGTATATTTCGATTTGCCGTCACGAATCGCCTGAATCGCCGCTTCCTGCGCGAAGTCCGGCACCGGGAAATCGGGCTCCCCCGCCGCCAGGCTGATCACGTTCATTCCCTCGGCCTTCAATTCGGCCGCGCGCGTATTGACGCCCACCGTCGCGGACGGGGCGATACGGTCAATGGCTTTCGACGTGAGGGACATGGGGAAACCTTCTCCTTGCAGAAACATTGCGGCTGCGTTGCGCAGGCGGGCTTACGCGCCGTCTTTTTGCGCCGCAACAAGCTTTGCGGGGATCAATCCACGCACGGCATTGCCGACCAGGAATCCATCCTGCAGATCCTCTGCGGTCAAATCCGCTTCGACCGCCTCGTGACGCGCCAGCATCGATTCGCGCAGGACACCCGGCAGCAGGCCGCTCTCGGCGCGCGGTGTCAGGAACTTGCCGTCCCTTTCGACGAAAATATTGGTGAAGCTCCCCTCCGTCAGCAGACCGTCGCGGCGCGCGAACAGGACCTCATCGGTGCCGGCCTCGACACGCGCCTGGTCGTAAAAGACCCGGTCGCTGGTCTTGTGAAACAGTCGCCAGTCCGCTTCATCGACCGGCAGGGGGACAACACGCACCGTCATGTCCTGCGCCGCCGGCGGCGGCGGCGAAATGGAAAAGGCATGGCTGCCATCACGCGACAAAGTCAGCTTCACCCGGCGCCGGCGCCGTTCCCGGCCGATCATGATTTGCAGCATATTGCGCAGTTGGTGACGGTTATACTTGAAATCGAAGCGCTCCGCCGAGGCCGCCAGGCGGTCCAGGTGCAGGTCCAGAAAGGCGATGCCGTCCTCTGGATCGAACCGCATGGTTTCGATCAGGTGAAATGCGCGCGCGGGCATATTAAGAAAGCTCGCCTTCGTGAGGGTTTCCTGCCATTCCAACGTCGCATCGGAATCCGCGACGATGCCGGCGCCCACCCCCATGGTCAGACGCCCCTGCCGCAGTTCCGCCGTGCGAATGGCGACATTGAACGCGGCGTCGCCCCCAGGCTCCAGCCAGCCGATCGTACCCGTATAGATCCCGCGCGCGCGCCACTCGACCTCTTCTATCACTTCGCAAGCGCGTATCTTTGGCGCGCCCGTAATGCTGCCGCAAGGAAACATCGAGGTCAGGACGTCGATGGCGTCATGACCGGGGGCCATTTGCGCCTTCACCGTCGTCACCATCTGATGCACGGTTGGATATCGTTCCACCGCGAATGGCGCCTCCACCCGCACCGATCCGGCTGACGCCACACGCGACAAATCGTTGCGAATCAGGTCGGTGATCATCAGATTTTCGGCACGATTCTTCACATCCTCGGCCAGCGCGGCCGCTGCCTGCTTGTCTGCCCTTGCCCCCGCCTGACGCCGTTCCGTGCCCTTCATCGGGCGCGCCGTCAGCATCCCGCCGCTCACCGCGAAAAAAAGCTCGGGAGAGGCGGACAATATCCAGCTGCCATCATTTTGATGGGCCAGTGCGCCGTGCGGCATCCGCTGTGCCCGCCGCAGCCGTGCATAGAGCGCCAGCGGGTGTCCGCGATAACGCGCCGACACCCCCAGGGTCAGGTTCGCCTGATAAATGTCGCCCGCGTGAATATATTCCAGGATTCGCGCCACCGCGGCGGCATGCTGGGCTTGGGTAACGTGCGGCGACAAGGGGCCGATGTCCACGCCCCGCTGCGCCACCCACGCCTCGACCTCTTGCCAGTCAAGCATGTGCGCGCGTTCATAGACGCCAAAGGAAACCAGGGGTGTTTCAAGCGGCCGCTGCGTCGCTAGCCGGGGTTCGAAGGCGCCTCCCGCCGCGTACGCCATTGCACCCGCGACATGGCGGCCCTGCGCCAGTGCCGCGCGGACGGCGGTCATGGCCGGGACGACGTCATCAATCTCATAGGCCTCGATACGGGCGACTTCGTCGCGGTAAAGACGCACCGGCGCAGCGCCGCGCGCATCGTCGAACAGGATGAAGGGTTGGGTGGGGTCGAATGCGGTCACGGGCCAGGGGTTTACTGAACGCCTGCCCGCGTTGACAGCCTTCGCCGCCGGCACCATCTCTGTCCCCAATGACCGAACAGACATCCGCACCCTCACCGCTCGCCGCCTGTATCGTGCCGGTGACCCCGCTACAGCAGAACTGCACGCTATTATGGTGCACGCGAACCATGCGCGGCGCCCTGGTCGACCCTGGCGGCGACCTGGACCGGCTGAAGCAGGTCGTGGCGGAAAAAGGCGTTACGCTCGAGAAGCTGCTGGTGACGCATGGCCATCTGGACCATTGCGGCATGACGAAGGTGCTGGCGGAGGAACTGGATCTGCCGATCGAGGGACCCCACCCCGACGACGCCTTCTGGATCGACCAGGCAGAGGAACAGGGCGCGCGATTCGGCATGACGGGCACGAAGTCGTTCACCCCGGAACGCTGGCTGCACGAGGGCGACCAGGTGACGGTCGGCGACCTGACCCTGGATGTCATTCACTGCCCGGGTCACACGCCGGGCCATGTCGTTTTCCACCATGCGCCATCGAAGCTGCTGATCGTGGGCGACGTGCTGTTTCAGAATTCCATCGGTCGAACCGATTTTCCGAAAAGCAATCATCAGGACCTGATCGACGCGATCACGCAGAAGCTTTGGAAGCTGCCTGACGAAACCGCATTCGTTCCCGGACACGGGCCGATGTCGACGCTGGGGCAGGAAAAGAAGACAAATCCCTTTGTCGGCGCCTATGGCTGAACCCGATCCATTCCACCAGGCATCGGCCCATACCGTCACGAGTCGGCTTGCAAAGCGGACAAGGGGCGCTATATCGCGCCGCTTGCATCGGGTCTTCCGCTCGCGCGCCCTGTCGTGCGTCCGCAATGATCCCGAATCGAGACAATCAGTTACAGGAACAGGTGCCCCATGGCCGTCCCGAAAAGAAAAACCTCGCCTGCCCGTCGCGACAAGCGCCGTTCGCACCACGCGCTGCAGGCCGCGAACTACCAGGAATGCACGAACTGCGGCGAGCTGAAGCTGCCGCATCATGTCTGCATTTCCTGCGGTCATTATAAGGGTATGGAAATCCTCGAAGTCGGCCTTTGAGCCGACCGACCGGATTCTTGCCTCGCACCCCCACGACGCCTTGTAACGGGTCGCCATTTCTGGCGTATCGCAGCTTATGACCGTAGCCCCCATCATCGCGCTCGACATCATGGGCGGCGACGAAGGGGCATCGGTGACGGTGGCCGCCGCTGCGCTAGCCCGCATGCGCTATCCCGAGACACGCTTTCGCCTTTATGGCGACGAAGCGGTGATCGAGGATGCGCTTAGAAAATACCCCGCCCTGAAGGCGGAATCGCAGATCATCCACACCGACGTTCGGGTGCTGGGCACCGACAAGCCCAGCCAAGTGCTGAGGTCTGCACGCAAATCCTCCATCGGACTCGCGGTCGGCGCGGTAAAGGCGGGCGAAGCGCACGCAGCCGTATCCGCCGGCAATACCGGCGCCTTGATGGCTCTCGCGAAGATCGGGCTGAAAACCATGCCGGGCATCGACCGGCCCGCGCTCGCCGCCCTGTTGCCGACGATGAAATCCGACGTCGTCATGCTGGATCTCGGCGCCAATGCCGAGTGCGATGACGAAAATCTCAGCCAGTTCGCCGTCATGGGCGCCTGTTTCGCGCGCATCGTGCTGGGTATCGACACGCCCTCCGTCGCGATCCTGAACATTGGCGAGGAAGACCTGAAGGGTACGGACGACCACAAGGATGCGGCCGAGGCACTTCGCAGCGCCAAGCTGGACTTCACCTTTGCCGGCTTCATCGAGGGCGACAAGATCGGCCGGGGCGAGGTCGATGTCATCGTCTCCGATGGTTTTTCCGGCAATATCGCACTTAAAAGTATCGAGGGAACCGCGAGGCTGGTGGTGGAACTGCTACGGCGCGCTTTTCGCGCCAATTTCTGGTCCATTCTGGGCTTCGTGATGTCGAAGCGCGTGCTGTCCAGCCTGCGCGCCCACCTGGACCCCAATGCCCATAATGGCGCGGTCTTCCTGGGCCTGAACGGTGTCGTGGTGAAATCGCACGGCAGCGCCAATGTAGAGGGCTTCGCCAACGCCATCGGTGTCGCCCACGATCTGGTCGCGGACGGCATCCAGGAGCGCATCGCCACCGACCTTGCCCGCTTTCAGGCGCAACGGCACGCCCCCGCAGCAGAACAACAGGCAGCCGAATGACAGATGACGCGACACAGTCCATCAGGCGCGCCCGCATTGTCGGCACGGGCACCTATCTGCCCGCCAATATCCTTAGCAATGCGGCGCTGGCCCAGCAGGTGGACACCAGCGATGAATGGATCGTTGAGCGCACCGGCATTCGCCAACGGCATATCGCCGCTGAGGGGGAGTTCACGTCGGACCTCGCCACCGCCGCGGCCAAGGAGGCGCTGGCCGCGGCCGGTATCGCCGCCAGCGACATCGATCTGATCATCGTCGCGACCGCGACACCCGATCAGACCTTTCCCGCCACCGCGACGACCGTGCAGCAGAAACTGGGCGCCGGCGATTGCGCCGCCTTCGACGTGCAGGCCGTCTGTTCAGGCTTCTTGTACGGACTGTCCGTCGTCGATGCGATGATCCGCGCCGGCGGCCATGAAAAGGCGCTGCTGATCGGGGCGGAGACCTTTAGCCGGATTCTGGACTGGGAGGATCGCGGAACCTGCGTACTGTTCGGCGATGGCGCCGGCGCCGCCGTGATCACGGCGGAAACCGGAACCAAGGGCGTCCTGTCGACAAAGCTGCATGCCGACGGCAATCATAAGAGCCTGTTATATGTCGACGGCGGCCCCTCCTCTACCGGGACCGTCGGAAAGCTGCGCATGTCCGGCAAGGAAGTGTTCCGGCACGCCGTCAAGAATCTGGCCAGTGTGGTGTCGGAGGCGCTGGACCTGGCGGGGCTCGACGAATCGCAGATCGACTGGATCATCCCGCATCAGGCGAACCTCCGCATCCTGGAGGCGACGGCCAGGAAGCTAGGATTGTCGATGGAGGATGTCATCGTCACCGTCGACCGGCATGCGAACACCTCTGCCGCCTCTGTCCCCCTCGCCTTGGACGCCGGTGTACGCGACGGACGCATCAAGGATGGCGATCTTTTGCTGCTGGAGGCGATGGGCGGCGGCTTTACTTGGGGAGCGGCGGCGGTACGCTGGTAATGTGCTTTCGCTGACCGCGCATTTTTGATAGATGTAGGTTAATCTGAGAAAGGGAGCCGCAAAGGCCATGTCCGACACAAATACCCTGACCCGCGCCGAACTGGGCGACGATGTGCATGATCAGATCGGGCTGTCGCGGTCCGAATCCGTGCAACTGGTGGAAACGGTACTCGATTCCGTATCGAGCGCGCTGGTACGCGGCGAGAACGTCAAGATCTCGTCCTTTGGCAGCTTCGTCCTGCGCGACAAGAATCGCCGCATGGGGCGCAACCCAAAGACAGGCGAAGAGGTTCCCATCGAACCGCGCCGCGTGCTGACCTTCCGCCCCAGCCAGATCATGCGCGACCGCATCAACGGCAAATAATGGGCAAAAGCGCCTCAGCCTTCCGTACGATCAGCGAGGTTTCCGACGAGGTCGGCGTGCCTCAGCACGTACTGAGGTTCTGGGAAACCAAGTTCAAGGAGGTCAGCCCGCTGAAACGCGGCGGTGGCCGCCGCTATTACCGGCCAGAGGACGTGGATCTGATCCGCGCCGTCAATCGGCTGCTTTATTCTCATGGCTACACGATAAAGGGCGTCCAGAAGCTGCTGCGGGAGCAGGGCGTCAAGGCAGTCACGTCGGGCGAAACCGCTGCGCCGCCGCCCGTCGCCACACCGCATTCCGAGGGCGGCCCCGGCATGGACGCCGCCTTCCTGCGTGACCTGAGATCCATACGCGACCGTCTGTCCGGTGCGCTCCAGTCCGCACAAATATCCTGAACTTCCGGATGCCGATGGCGGGGGATGCTCTCGACATTCGCCGTATCCATCCCGATGTTGCAGGTGATGACGCGTCCTTCACCAATCGATCCCTCTTCGCTGATGGCAGACGTGGCCAGAGGCGACGATGGCGCCTTTAGGGCACTGACCGAACTTTTGTACGGTCCCGCGATCGGGACCGCCATGAAGGTGCTGGGCAGCCGCGCAGAGGCGGAGGACGCGGTACAGACCGCGCTGGTGAAGCTGTGGAAAACGGCGGAACGCTTCGACCCCGAACGGGCCAAAGTCTCCACCTGGTTCCGGCGGATCGTCGTCAATTGCTGCATCGATCGGAAACGGGCGCTGAAGCCCGTCGAAGATATTGATGATGTCCGGGATGCCGCCAGCGAAGAGGCAGGCCCGGAGGAGGCCACGGGCGATCTGATGCGCGACCGCCGTATCAATGCCGAGGTCATGAAACTCCCCGCGCGCCAGCGGGCGGCGATCACGCTGTTTTATGGCGACGGGGCAACGATGAACGAGATTGCCGAGGCGCTGGAAACGACACCCAAGGCGATCGAAGGATTGCTCGCACGGGCGCGGGCGGATTTGGCCCAGCGGTTGGCGCCGTTGAAAGAGGAGTTGGAGGCATGACAGGCCCCACGGAAATGAACATGGACCGCGACGGCGTCGACGCGTTGCTGACGCGCTGGGCGACAACCGATCGCGATCCCGCCATCGAACCTGGCGCGGCAATGGCCGCCGCCGACCGCGCCATGGCGACCGCCCGCATCGAGGCGATGGCGCAGCCTGCAAATGACCGCCGCTGGATGCCGCCTGCCCTGTTCGGCGGGGGTATTGCCGCCGCGATCGCGGGCGTCATGTTCGTCAGCAGCGGTGGCGGCCCCGTCGGTGCCCCCGCGCCCGCCGGATCCGTGCCACAGGCAGCTACGGCAGAAATCGCCGCGACGGAAGCGCCGCCCGCCGCCTTTACCGCGCCCGCGCCGGTGGCGGAGATCGCCCCGGTGGAACTGGCGTCGACCGATCCCGCCGAAGTGCCTGAGCCCGCCCGCCCCGCCCCGGAGGCGCCGCCCGTCGCTCTCGCCTCCGCCGACGAACCTGCCCCCGGCGATGCACCGTTTGGCGCCCCGCGCCGCCTGGCCGCAGGGGCGCAATTGGCCACGGCAGGGATGGAGGAATTTGATTTCACCGAAGCCAATGACGACCTGTTCATGGCCGGCTATGTCTTCACGCCGCGGCCGGAGGAGGAGGACCTGCCATGAGAACGCGCGGTACCATCCTGGCAGCCGCGATGGTGATCGGGCTGGCGTCCGGTACGGCCGCGCAGCAGCCGTTCGGTGGCCTGAGCGCGGAAGGGCGCGCCACTTTGGCGGCCGCCATGGCGAAGGAAGACATTCCCGGTCATGACGAGGAGGTCCGGGCGGCCCGCACGAAGATACTTTCTCTGCTGGCGGCAGACGAACTGGACCTGGATGCCATAGAGGATGCGCAACAGGCGGAACGCCAGCTCGTCATGCAGGATTATGCCCGCGCGGCAGCGCGCATGCGCGCGGCCTATGCCGACCTGTCTGTCGCCGACAGAAAGGCCTTTGCCACCATGATGGCGATGCGGGAGCGGCGGATGCAGCAGCGCATGAAACTGGCAAAAGACCGGATGGAGCGTTTCGACCGCATGATGACGCAGCATCAGGAAGATTTGCGGCGCCTGCGCGACGGGCGTGGCCCTGCGCAGCAAGTATCTGACTAAGGCCGCAGCAGCCCCTGTGACCGGTACCATGCCGCTGTTCGTGCAATCCCTTCGCGGGGTCGCACATGCGGTTGCCAGATACCCAGATCCGCTAGCGGTGCCACATCTGCGGTCCAGTCCGGATGGGCGATATAGCGCGCCCGATCAAGGCTGAGCGTCGGCAAATCATCCGACAGGCGTGCGCGCAGAGTATCAAGTGCAGCGCCCACGGTCAGGGCCGCCGTCGGCAATCTTACTTTTCGGGGCGCCCGACCCACGGCTGCGCCGATCAGATCCGCCATTTCCCCATGACCGAGACCGCCGCTACCGTCCTCGATTTCGAATGACTGACCAACACCAGTGGTCACCGTTGCGAGCGCCAGCAGGGACGCCGCAAGATCGGTGACATAAATCAGCGAAAACCTGCCCTTGCCGGGCAGTAACGCCCATCCGCTGCGCGCAAGGCGATAAAGATCGAGCATGGCCATGTCGCCGGGACCGTACACCGCCGGCGGACGCACAATCGTCCACGCGCGAGAGGATTGCTGCACAAGCTGATCCGCCCGCGCCTTCGACGCGCCATAAAGCGAAAGGTCCGGCTCTCTGGCCGACAGGGACGAAACCTGAATGAAACGGGCGACACCGGCACGCTCCGCCGCCGCCAGCACGGCGCGGGTGCCGCCAACATTCCCCGTGTGAAACCCCGCATGGTCGGGCGCATTGACGACGCCCGCGACGTGAATGATCGCCGCCGCGCCCGCACACAGGTCCAGCAGCGCGGCATCCGCGCTCAGATCACCCGGGATCCATGTGACGCCCTGACGTTCCGGCTGTGCGCGGCGCGTAAGGGCGCGGACCTGATGACCCCCGGCAAGCGCCAGGTCGACAAGGTGCGCGCCGACGAAACCGGTCCCGCCCGTTATCGCGATTTTCACGATCTGCGCCCGGAGCGGCGAAACGATACAGCCCTCATCGGCGCGCGATTAGGCCGCGATTTCGAGCGGCTGAATCTCACCGGACAGGTAAAGCGACCGTGCCTTCGACCGCGACAGCTTGCCGGAACTGGTGCGCGGCAGGCTGCGGGCCGGAACCAGCTCCACGACGCAACTCATGCCGGTAAGGGCCTGGATCTTTTCCTTTATCAGGGCGACGAGGCGTGCTCGTTCTTCCCGGTCGGTCGTGCGACACTGGACCAGCACGGCAGGACTCTCCTCCCCCTCTGGCGTGGTGATCGCGAAGGCGGCGATATCGCCTGCCTTGAAGCCGGGCAGCTGTTCGACGCTCCACTCAATATCCTGCGGCCAGTGATTCTTACCATTGACGATGATCATGTCCTTGGCACGGCCGACGATATAGATGGCGCCGTCCTTCAGATAACCCATGTCGCCCGTGTCGAGCCAGCCGTCCGAAAGGCAGGCGGCGGTTGCCTCCGCATCGCGGAAATAGCCCGTCATGATGCTGGGGCCGCGCGTCAGGACCCGGCCGATCTGCCGGTCGGACAGCACTTCGTCCGCAGGGCCCCGAATTTCGATTTCCATGCCGGGCAGTGCATAGCCGCAATTGACGAGACGGCGGGTGCGCGCCTCTCCCTTTTCGGCGCCGTCGGCCGCGGCGCCATGGCCGGCAAGCAATTGTTCGTCGACTTCGTCCACTTCGATCCCGACGCCCGGTTTCGTCATCGTGACGGCCAGCGTCGCCTCTGCCAGGCCATAGCTGGGCAGGAAAGCCCGCGCGTCGAACCCCGCCGGGGCAAAGGTGCTGGCGAACTGGTCCATCACGGATGGCCGGATCATGTCGGCACCGTTGCCGGCCACCCGCCAGCGCGACAGGTCGAACTTGTCCCCTGCCCGCGTCTGACTGGAAATGCGCCGGGTGCAGATGTCATAGCCGAATGTCGGCGAATAGCTGAGCGTTGTGCCCGTATTACGGCTGATCAGGGTCAGCCAGCTGAGCGGGCGGCGCGCGAAATCCTCTGTCGCGAGATAGTCCGCGCTAACCTGGTTCGCGACTGGCGACAGCAGACAGCCGACCAGACCCATATCATGATAGAAGGGCAACCAGGATACGACGCGGTCCGTTTCGCGCAGCTCCACCCCGACGGCATGACCATTCAGATTGGCGAGCAGTGCGCCATGCGTGACCTCCACGCCATGCGGAAAGCGCGTCGAGCCGCTGGAATATTGCAGATAGGCTATGTCGTCCGTCGCGGCTTGCGGCAGGGTCGTCTGAGGGGCCGGCAGGCCGTCAAGATCGTCCCAGCCAAGGACCTGCACATCCGCCAGCGCCCCCGCCGCCTCCTTTACGAAGGGCACCAGAGAGGGCGGCGACAGCGCCAGCATCGGGTCGCATGATTTCAGCTGATTGCGGATTTGTTCGACATAGCCTTCGCGACCACCAAAGCTGGTCGGCAGCGGCAATGGCACGGGCAGCGCACCCGCATAGATGGCGCCGAAGAAGGTTGCGACGAATTCCGGACCTGTTTCCGCGATCAGGGCGATACGGTCGCCCCGTTGCGCCCCAAGGGCGATCAACCTGCGCGCATGGCGCATGGCCTGCTGTTTCAGGTCGCTATAGGGCAGAATTCGCGGGTTTTCGGCACGTGCGTCAAAGAAATTCAGGCCCGCATCGCTGGTCGCCGCATAATCGAGCGCCGCGCCCAGCGTTTCAAAGTTGGCCAGGCGGCGCGCCACGCCGCTCCTGGTGGGCGTCGTGCCGGAGGAGGCCGAGTTATCCGGGCCGCTCGCATAAACCATTACAGACACGTCGGTTTCCGGCGTCTCGTCACTCACGGTCCTCACAGGATCAGCCTCATTCGGGGGTGTGTTACACAAAAGTGTCGCGCCTGCCAAAACGGAATTGGCAGACGGCACTTTTTTCGAGATGCCGCGTGCTAGCGTTCAAAATCAGCCGTGACTATGGCAGGAATGCGGCGTGTCCGCAGATGCGCCCTTCCACAGCGACCGCAAAAAGCGACCGCCCCGCCCGCTGGAGGAGGAATCCCTGCGCGGATTGGCGCTGCGTTACGTCGAACGATATGCGACGACGCAGGCAAAACTGCAGTCCTATCTGGCGCGCAAGCTGCGCGAACGCGGGTGGGAAGGGGGACGTCCGCCGGACCTGGGCGCCTTGACGGCGCGCTTTGTCGAACTGGGCTATGTCGATGACCGCATATATGGCGAGGCAAAGGCGCGCAGCCTGTCCGCGCGGGGCTATGGTGCCCGGCGCGTGGAAGGGGCGCTGCGCGAGGCGGGCGTGGAGGAGGGACTTCGCGAGGAGATCGGCCGGGACGTGGATGACCGCAGCGCCCTTCTGACGCTGGCGAAGCGGCGCCGTTTCGGCCCGTGGGCAAAAGAGGTTCTGGATCGGCGAGCGCAGCAAAAACAGTTCGCCGCCATGGCGCGGGCGGGCCATTCCCCAGACCTGATCACACAGCTTATGCGGGCAAGTTCGCCCGACATATTGGAAGCCGAATGGAACGACACGGAAGCATGATCGACAGGATCGTCGTAGACACTGCGTCGCGGACGCTAATTGCAGGAGAGCTGAGCCTGCCCTGTCTGATCGGCAAGGGCGGCGCTATTGCCGAAGCTGACAAGGCCGAGGGCGACGGCGCGACACCGCTGGGGGAATATCGCCTGCTGACCGTGCTGGTCAGGCCGGACCGAATGCCCGCCCCCACAACCCGGCTGCCATGGCGCTGGCTGAGCCGGTCCGACGGCTGGTCGGACGGGGCCACCGACCCCGCCTATAATTATCCGATTCGGCATCCGCACGGATACAGCGCCGAACATCTGTGGCGCGAGGACGGACTGTACGATCTGATCGTCACGACCGATCACAACACCCCGCCGAAAGCCGGCGCCGGCAGCGCGATCTTTCTGCACTGCACCGTCAACGGACGAACAGGGACGGAGGGGTGTGTCGCTGTCGCGCGGGACGAACTGTTCCGGCTCCTTGCCTCACTCTCCCCCGGCGCAATTATCGCCATTGGCTGACGTCATGGCGACAGGTTGGCGCGGGGGGGTGACTTTTTGGGTGTGCGGTCCCAGATTGGCGATATGAACACGTTCATCATCGTCCTGATCGTCGTCGGCGCCCTTGCGACCGCAGCCGTATTGATCCGGGGCATTATCGTCATGGCCTCCGGCAAGGATCTAGGGGGGCGAAAATCCAATAATCTGATGTTCACCCGCGTCTATTTGCAGGCGGCCGTGGTGCTCGTCATCGTGATCGGCGCCATGATGGCCGGCGCCTTTGGTTAAGCTCAACAAAATCTACACGCGCACGGGCGATGACGGTACCACGGGACTGGTCGACGGATCGCGCCGGGCGAAATCGGACGCGCGGGTTGCCGCCTATGGCTCTGTGGACGAGGCGAACGCCGCCATCGGCCTTGCCCGCCTCCACGCCGATAAGGACGACAACGACATATTGTCGCGGATTCAGAACGATCTGTTCGATCTGGGGGCAGATCTTGCCACGCCCGGAGAGGTGGAGGGGGCGCTGCGTATCTCCCCCGCGCAGGTGGAGCGGCTGGAACGCGAAATCGACGCGATGAACGACGCCCTTGAGCCCCTGAAAAGCTTTGTTCTTCCCGTCGGCACGCCGCTTGCAGCCCATCTGCACCTGGCACGAACGATCGTGCGGCGCGCCGAGCGCGACGCGACCGAAGCCGCAGCGGCAGAAACGATCGCCGATGCTGCACTACATTATCTGAACCGGCTGAGCGATCATCTGTTCGTCATGTCGCGCCATGTTAATGCGCGAGAGGGCGGAGATGTGCTGTGGGTACCGGGGGCGAATCGGTAGGGTTGAGGGCGTGCAGGTACTGATCGACGATCTTTTGGCGCAGTACCCCGCCATCCGCAAAGAGACGGAGCGGCGGGCCGCCCCGCTGTCCGACGCCGACGCGACGCCGCAGTCGATGGAGGACGCCAGCCCCGCCAAATGGCATCTTGCGCACGTCGGCTGGTTTTTCGAACAATTCCTGCTGATCCCGCATGTCCAGGACTATCGGCCGTTCGACGAGGACTTTTCCTTTTTATTCAACAGCTATTACGAGGCTGCGGGTCCTCGCCATACACGCAGCGCACGTGGACTGATCACCCGCCCCTCGCTTGACCGCATTCTTGCCTATCGCGCGCATGTCGATGCGGCGATGCTGGCCGCCATTCCCGAATTCGACGCAGAATTACGCCAATTGGTGGTGCTGGGGCTGAACCATGAGCAACAGCATCAGGAATTGTTGCTGACGGATATCCTGCATCTGTTCGCCCAGAACCCGGTCGAGCCAGGCTATTCCCGCGCGGGTCCCATACCGGCCGCGACGGAAAGCGGACTCGACTGGATCGACCATCCGGGTGGTCTCGTGGAGATCGGGGCCACGGGAGAAGATGATTTCTCTTATGATTGCGAGGGACCACGCCACCGCGTTCATCTGGAACCCTATGCGCTCGCCAGCCGGTTGGTCACCAATGCGGAATGGGACGAATTTATCGACGATGGCGGATATCGCACCGCAAGCCTGTGGCTGTCGGATGGCTGGGCCTGGGTCAATCAGGAAGGCATCGATGCGCCGCTTTATTGGCGGGCGGAATCGGACCACCGTCCTAGCCAGTTTTCCCTGCGCGGACGACGCAGCCTCGATCTGGCGGCGCCCGTGTGCCATATAGGTTATTATGAAGCGGACGCGTTCGCCACATGGGCGGGATTAAGGCTGCCCACCGAGGCGGAGTGGGAAACCTTGGCACCGCAGCTGTCCGACGCCCATGGCCAGTGCTGGCAATGGACCGGCAGCGCCTATTTGCCCTATCCGCGCTTCCGGCCCGCCACCGGCGCCGTCGGAGAATATAATGGGAAATTCATGTCGGGACAGTTCGTACTTCGCGGTTCCAGCATCGCCACACCTGCGGGACATGAGCGGGACACCTATCGAAACTTCTTCTATCCGCATCAGCGTTGGCAATTCAGCGGCCTGCGTCTGGCGAAAAGCCTGTGAATACCGCCGCCGCCCATGCGCAAGATGCAGTAATCGACGATTTCGAAGGCGCCGTTCGTGCGGGTCTGTCGCGCGACCGCAAGGAGATTCCCGCACGCTATCTCTATGACCAGCGCGGCAGCGAATTGTTCGAGCAGATCACCGGCCTGCCTGAATATTATCCCACCCGCACCGAAGTCACCCTGATCGAGGCGCATAGCAGCGCCATTGCAAAGCAGGTGGGCGAGGGGCGCACCGTCGTGGAATTCGGCTCCGGTTCCAGCGTCAAGACACCCCCCTTTCTGCGCGCGGTCAAGGCGCGGGCCTATGTGCCCATCGATATTAGCGCGCAGTTTCTGGAGCAGGCGGCCGAGAATATCCGAATCGACTGTCCGGGGATCGAGGTCTTTCCGCTGCCGGGCGATTTCACCAGAGTTTTGAAATTGCCAGCGCGGATCGCCGATACCCCCAAGTTGGGATTTTTTCCGGGATCCACCATCGGCAATATGACGGCGGCGGAGGCCGTCGATCTGCTGCGTGCGTTCAAGGAAACTTTGGGGTCGGACGCGCATCTGGTAATCGGCGTGGATCTGAAGAAGGACGCGCGCATTCTGGAACCCGCCTATGACGACAGTCAGGGGGTGACGGCCCGCTTCATCCTGAACATCCTGCACCGAATGAAGGCCGATCTGGGCGCCGATCTGCGCGAGGAAGACTGGAGCTATGAAAGCTTCTGGAATGCCGGCATGGGCCGCATCGAAATGCATGTGCGCGCCGACGCCAATACCAGCATCTCTCTAGGCGAGCAGCGGTGGACGGTGGCGAAGGGCGAAACCCTGCACATATCGAACAGCCATAAATACAGCCTGGAGGAGGCCGCGCTGCTGGCCCGCGCATCAGGGTTTCGACAGATACAGGCATGGACCGACGAAGAGGATCTGTTCAGCCTGCAATTGTGGCGGGCCTTGCCGGCCGACCTGACCTGGTGATCCGCAGCTAGATTCGCGCCAGCCAGATCGTGTGCTTCGCTCCCTTGCCGGAGGCGTGGGCATGTTCGGTGACGGTATCGACGGTAAATCCCGCCTTTTCCAGCCGCCGTCCAAAGGCCGGGTCGGCCTCTGCAGACCAGATCGCCACAACTCCCCCCGGTGCCAATGCGCGCTTCGTCACCGCCAGGCCACGCGCGCCGTAAAGGCCGGCATTGTCCACGCGGGTAAGGCCGGCAGGGCCATTATCCACGTCCAGCAGAATCGCATCATACGCCGCGCCGTCTTCGCGGATCAGTTCGCCGACATCCGCGGGAATGATCGTTACGCGCGGATCATCCAGCGTACCGGCATGAAGGTCTGCCATCGGGCCGCGGCCCCATGCGATCACCTCCGGCACCAGCTCGGACACGGTGACGCTGGCGCGGGGACCAAGGACTGCCAAAGCGGCGCGCAGCGTAAAGCCCATGCCAAGGCCACCGATAAGCACTCGTGCACGGGCAGGAGCGCCTCGCAGCCCAAGTGTCGCGAGCGCCTGTTCGGAGCCTGACCGGCGGCTGTTCATCAGCTCGTTCCAGCCTTCGCGCGGCAGGTTCAACATGATCGAAAATTCATCGCCGCGCCGGATCAGTCGCAGACGCCCGCCGCTCAGCAAGTCTGCCTCGTCGAGGATGATGCGTTCGAGCATGGAGCGGTCGGACCAGGGGAAGCAGGGCCGCGCGAAGACGCAGCCGCGCAGTCCTAGCGGCGGCGCGCCTTGCGCTTGGCGTATTTCAGATCGCGCGCGGCCTTCCTGACGGATTCAGAGACCTTTACGCCCTCGGCTTCCTTGCGGATGCGTTCCGCCTCTTCTTCGGCGGCAATGCGCGCGGCCTCGGCCTCCGCCTCCAGGCGTTCCTTTTCCTCGGCGCGCTTGCGGCGTTCCTCAGCCTCCCGTTCCAGACGTGCGGCCTTTTTCGCCGCGAGTTCCTCTTCGGTCGGCTTGGGGCGCGCCTTCATCTTTGCGAGCGCGGCAAGTTTGGCTTCCTTTGCGGCGGCGGCGCGGTCGGCAAGATCGGGTTGTTTGAAGGCAGGCATGATGGGCGCGGAGTTCCTTTGGTTCGGCGGGCGACATGACATAGGCACGCTTGCGGCCATCGGCAATGGACGCCTGCATGGAACCAACTGCCCATTTTGACGCGTTGACACCCATGAACGGGCTGCGCCATGGAGCGCGGCGACATTTATTCCGAAGAGGGACGCATATGAAAATCCTGGTACCCGTAAAGCGGGTCATCGATTACAATGTGAAGCCGCGGGTGAAGGCCGACCAATCCGGCGTCGACCTGGCCAACGTCAAGATGAGCATGAATCCATTCGACGAGATTGCCGTCGAGGAGGCCATCAGGCTGAAGGAAGCGGGCAAGGCCGACGAAATCGTCGTGGTATCCATTGGCGAGCAGAAAGCGCAGGAAACGCTGCGCACCGGCCTCGCCATGGGCGCCGATCGCGGCATATTGGTCGTTGCAGACGCAATGCCGGAGCCGCTGGCCGTCGCAAAGATCCTCGCGAAGGTGGTCGAGGAGGAAAGCCCCGATCTGGTGATTCTGGGCAAGCAGGCGATCGACGACGATTCCAACCAAGTCGGCCAGATGCTGGCGGCGCTGCTGGACTGGCCGCAGGGCACGTTCGCGTCGAAGGTGGAACCCGCCGACGGCAAGGTGAACGTGACGCGCGAAGTGGATGGCGGACTGGAGACGCTGTCCCTGTCTACCCCGGCGATCATCACGACGGATCTTCGCCTGAACGAACCGCGCTATGCCTCCCTGCCCAATATCATGAAGGCAAAGAAGAAGCCGATCGACGAGAAGACGCCCGCCGATTACGGCGTTGACACCGCCGCCCGGCTGGAGGTGCTGAAGGTCATCGAACCGCCGAAGCGCGAAGCCGGTGAAATCGTTCCCGACGTCGACACGCTTGTCGCCAAGATCAAGGAAAAGGGGTTCGCAGCATGAGCACGCTGATTCTCGCAGACCACGACAATAAGGAGCTGGCGCCCGCCACGCTCGTCGCCGTAACCGCCGCCGCGAAGCTGGGCGGGGACGTCCATGTTCTCGTCGCCGGAGAAGGATCGCAGGCCGTCGCGGATGCCGCAGCGAAAATCGCAGGCGTCGCGAAGGTGCTGCACGCCGACGACGCCGCCTATGGCCACGCGCTGGCGGAAAATCTCGCACCGCTGGTCGAGGGGCTGATGGGCGATTATGATTATCTGCTCGCTCCTGCGACTTCGACCGGGAAGAACGTCCTGCCGCGCGTCGCCGCAAAGATGGACACGCAGATGATTTCCGAAATCGTCGCGATCAACGATGACGGATCCTTTGACCGGCCCACCTATGCCGGCAATGCGATTTCCACGGTGAAATCCTCGGACGCGAAGAAGGTGATCACCGTCCGCGGTACCGCCTTCGACAAGGCGGACGCAGAGGGTGGATCCGCCAGCGTCGAGGCCGTTTCCGGGGCGGGCGATTCGGGCAAGTCCAGCTTCGTTTCTGCCGAAATCGCGGAAAGCGAGCGCCCCGAACTTACCTCTGCCGGTATCGTCGTCTCTGGCGGCCGCGCCCTGCAGTCGGGTGAGAATTTCGAGAAGATCATAGAGCCGCTGGCCGACAAGCTGGGTGCCGCCGTGGGCGCATCCCGCGCGGCCGTCGATGCGGGTTACGTCCCCAACGACTATCAGGTGGGTCAGACCGGCAAGATCGTCGCACCCGAACTCTATATCGCCATCGGCATTTCCGGCGCGATCCAGCACCTTGCCGGCATGAAGGATTCAAAGACCATCATCGCCATCAACAAGGACGAGGATGCCCCGATCTTCAGCGTCGCCGATTATGGCCTCGTCGCTGACCTGTACAAAGCGGTCCCGGAATTAACGGAGAAGCTGTAGCGCGCAGGTCCAAACGCCGGATTTACGAAACGGTCTCGAACCAAATTGCTGCCTATGGGAGCAAATGGTCGAGACCGTTGCTTTTCAAATAAGCGATCATGGGCACCCCACACCGGGCGGCGCCCATCCGATCGGGCATGGGATTTATCTCGATCAATGTCGGCCCCTCGGCAGTCACGGCGACGTCAAGGCCTGCAAACGCCAGGCCCGGAAAAGCCGCCAGTGCCTTTTTAGCGAAGGTAATGACATCAGCGATCATCGGAGGTGAATTTCCTTCAATTGCCATATGAGTGTCGGGATGGCTTGTGAAAATGCGCCTTTCGGGTCCTCCGTCGGTAATTTTTCCCAGCTTAAGGTCGGCGTCGAGAATGCTGACCAGCCCTCCAGCCGACTGATTGTCGATCGCTTTACGTCCGCGACCCATTCTCAAATACCCCAAAACATATTTTTCTTGCCGCTGATCAGAAATGATCCAAATTCGAAAAGTGTTTACGCTGTGGGGATGAAGACTCTTGTACCACTCATGCTGTTGAACAACCTCTTCGACTAAAAATGCGTTCTTATATAATTTGGAAATATCGCTGTAAGAATAGGCGGTTTGTTCATCCCTTTGTAGATGTATGTGGCCGCTCCTTTTGGTCACTTTCAGTATTTGGACACCTCGTCCCCTACCCGAGTCCACATCAGGCTTAACAACTACTCTTTGTCCGACAATTTCTTCAAGGGACTGATCAAATTTGCGTTGATCAGGATCGGTTGCCTTTCCTTGAGCGAGCAATACCTTAGGGGTTGTTACGCCCCCCCGACGCATCGCCTCTTTCTGAAATATCTTGGAATGATATTTACTGTTCTTGGAGAGAGCATTAGCTTTCTCTATAAATTCGCTATACTCAGCATGTGTGAAATGATTTCTAGCCAGGCTTACGTCACGGCCTAGGACATTGAATCCTCCACATAAATAATACCCCGGACCATTCCTTTTAAGAAGAAGCAAATAGATCATTTCCGATAATTGCATTAGTTTTGGTTTAACGATTTCGTGACCGTTTGATCGCATCGAACGCCAGATTTGTACGGTATTGCTAGGCGACATTGTTGTTCTTTCTAAAGAATATGGCGTTTATTCGAAATATCGGGAATTATATAAAATTCGTCCTCCCAACGCCGCCCGCCTGTTTCTGCGCCCACTCGATGAGGGGGGTGCGCTCCCACACCCACATGTGCAGTTCGGGATCATATTGCCCTTCAGAGTGCAGGCGGCGGCGCGTGGCAGACTTTGAAAATGCGTAACTATTCTCGCCATCCTTCGCGTAGAAGAATGTCATGGCGCCATTGGGAATGGTCAGGGTGCGATGATAGGCAAGCCGGGGACTGACCGTCGGCAATTGCGGATCGTACAGCCAGCCGCCACCAAAGACGCCCTTCAGATCGGGGCGTAATGCGAGAACATCGGCGATCAGCAGCATCAGGTCGTACCAGCCCTGCTCGCTGAATTTCTCGATTTCGGGATCATGCACGTGCATGGTCAAATAGGGGCCGGTTCCGGAACGGATAAGCAGGCGCGCAGCCCTCCCTGTCTGCAGAGGTCCGCCACGAAACAGGATCGATCTGGGAAGGAATGCGCGCGGCTCCAAAACGCGGGCGCCACCCGGCATCAACCGCTGTGTCGCGAGGGCCATCTCTTTCCACAGGAGATCGGAAGGCTTGCCATAAGGGCCGATATCCCGCGCCGCGATCGCGGACAGGATGCGCGTATAACTGAGACGAAAATTTTCCCGGACAGAGGCGGGATAATGCTGACCGATGGCCCGTTCTTCAAAACGGTCAATAGCAGCTACCATGATCTTCGCATGAATGCGGGCAAATTCCTGCTCTCCCGCCGTAGACAGGGCAGGCCATGCCGAACTGATCGTATCCGGGAATGAGTTATAGTGAGAGCCGATGTCGAGCTTCGCCCACGCCTCGGTATAGGCTCCGGTGACGTCGGAGCGGAGTGGCTCGTTTCGCGCCTGCAGAGCCGCACGCGCCGATTGCAGCAGGTCGGCGGACACCAGCCTCATCCTATTGCTGCCGGCTGCAGAACAGGCGCCCGCCAGCGATCGGGAAATATGGCCCGGAACGCCGGGTGGTGGCACCTGCGACTTCCATATGACCTCCGTCAATCCGCCTTAGCGCCTCTGACTAGCAGCGGCGCTGAAAACATGCGCTTACAAGTGCTTCGATATTGCAGGGAATCCGCAGACCCGCCGACGGGGTTGAGACTTACCTGCTGCCGCCCTAATGCCTGTGCCAAACCTCTTATTTCACTGGAATCTGGCATGAATAAAATCGGTGTGATCGGCAGCGGGCAGATGGGACGCGGTATCGCGCAGGTTGCGGCGCAGGCGGGATATCAGACGATTATGTCCGATCTGGACCAGGCTTTGGCCGAAAAGGGCAAATCCGGGATCGAAAAGGGTCTGATGAAACTGGTCGAGCGCGGCAAGCTGGACGAGGCCGATGCCAATGCCGCACTCGATCGCATCGAACCGACGGCGGACATGGGCGCATTTTCAGATTGCGACCTGATCATCGAGGCGGCGACGGAAGCCGAGGCGGTCAAGCGCAAGATCTTTTCCACGCTTCAGCCGAAAGACGGCGCCATTCTGGCGACCAATACCTCCTCTATCTCCATCACCGGCCTCGCTACACATACGGACCGGCCGGAGCGCTTTTTGGGCCTGCATTTCTTCAACCCCGTGCCGGTCATGAAGCTGATCGAGGTTATTCCCGGGCTGGCAACCAGCGACGAAACCGTCGAAGCGGTTCGCACCTTTTGCGAGAAGATCGGCAAGCAGCCCATCAAGGCCGGGGACAGCCCCGCCTTCATCGTCAACCGCGTCCTGTGCCCGATGATCAATGAAGCGATCTTCGCCCTGGGAGAGGGTGTGGGAAGCGTCGAAGATATCGACCGCGGCCTGATGCTGGGCGCGAACCATCCCATGGGGCCGCTAACCCTGGCCGACTTCGTCGGGCTCGATACCCTGCACGCCGTCATGGAGGTATTGCAGCGTCAGACGGGCGACCCGAAATATCGTCCCGCACCGCTGCTGACGAAATATATGGAGGCTGGCTGGAACGGACGCAAAGCCGGTCGCGGCTTTTACGACTATTCCGGGGACCAACCCGTCCCAACCCGGTGAAGCTGTAAAGATATAGCTTTTCTGGTGGGTTAGGCCTACGCGAGTCATCGACAAGGGGAAATTGGCGATGGACCGGCAACAGCATCCACTCGAGAGTCTGCTGGACGAGGCGATCAAGTGCGCCAAGGACGGCAAATTGTCGGTCGGCGACCTGCTGAGCGCCTATGGCACGCGCGGCTTCGGTCCGGTCATCGCCACATTGGCACTGATTACGATCCTGATCGGCGCGATTCCGTTTCTGCCCATGGTGATCGCGGCGGTCATTCTGCTGATGTCGGTGCAATTGCTGTTCGGAAAGAAGCAGCCATGGGTCCCCGGCGCCATCGCCCAGCGTAGCATTGATGTCGATCACGCGAAGAACGTGCGCGACAAGAGCGCCAAATGGTTGAGACGTGTCGACAGGCTGGTAAAGCCAAGACTGGAATGGGCGGCAGGCGGCGTGGCACAATGGTTTGCCGCCTTCTGCGTTTCCGCACTGGCGCTGGTGATGGGCGCGCCGCCGCTGGAGGCGATTCCCTTTGCCGTCGACGTGCCGGCCTTGCCCATCCTGATCTTCGGCATCGGCCTGACGGCACGGGACGGTCTGTTCATGCTGGTCGGTTTCGCCTTTTCGGCGATCGCAGCCTATCTGTGCTGGCTGTGGCTGTCACAGCCGGAGGGTGGCAGCGAATCAGCCTCGCTCGTGATTTCTATGGTGGCGTGATCAACGTGGAAATGGCCCGCCAGTCGCTGCCGGATGGCGATACAGACGGGATCGGCGGACGTTTCCGGGGCGACCGTACCATGCAGCGTCACCATGGGCCGGTCCTGCGTAATGGACCAGGCATGGACATGGTCCACCGCCAATAGCCCGGGGACATGATCCACCAGGTCGGCGGCGATCCTGCCGCTTTCCAACCCCTCCGGCGCGCCCTCCAGCAGGATGTGACCGCTGTCGCGCACCACGCTCCAGGCGCTTCTGAGAATGATCAGCGCCACCAAGACCGACAGAATGGGATCCGCCAAGGTCCAGCCCGTCGTCAGGATGATGCCCGCCGCCGCAATCGCGCCGATCGAACCCAGCAAATCGCCCATCACATGCAGGCTGGCCGCGCGTATGTTCAGATTGTCGCGCTCGCCCCGCGAGAGCATCCACAGCACGAACAGGTTCACCAGCAGGCCAAGCACCGCGACCAGCAACATGGTCCGTCCCATGACCGGCGCCGGCGCGGCCAGCCGTTCCGCCGCCTCCCACATGATCCAGCCTGCAATCACGAACAGGGTCATGCCGTTGACGAAGGCGACCAGTACCGAAACCCGGTCAAAACCGTAGGTCCGCTTCCAGTCGGCGGGCCGCCGCGCAAGGCGAAATGCCATCCATGCCAGCGCCAGCGCGGCAAAATCCGTCAGCATGTGCCCGGCATCGGCCAGGAGAGCCAAGGAGCCAGAGACGAGCCCGCCCGCAACCTCCACCAGCATGAAACCGCCGGTCAGAAGCGCGGCAAAGCCGACCGCGCGGGCATTGCGCGACGTCACCTCCGGCACATGCGCGTGTCCGCCATCATGGTCGTGACCATGACCCTGATGATCGTGATGATGTCCGCTGCCCATCGGTCCCGCCTGCCCGCTGTAGAATAAATTGTCAATCAAATCAAGATGTTATGATATTACATCGACTGACGTCATAACGTCGCCTTGGTATCGCAGCGGCGGCGGATACCGCTTCCTGCGCCCGCGCCGTACCGCACCCAGGCCGGTCATAGGCACTTTCTCCCCCCCGCCCGAGCGCCTATAGCGCCGTTCATGAATGTAAGCCACGCCCCCCATCCCGACATGCTTGCCAAGGCCGAGACGCTGACAGAGGCGCTGCCCTATATTCAAAAATATGAGGGGCGCATCTTTGTCGTGAAATATGGCGGACATGCCATGGGCGATGCCGCCAAGGCGCTGGATTTTGCCCAAGACGTGGTCTTGCTGAAAACCGTCGGCATCCATCCGGTCGTCGTCCACGGCGGCGGGCCGCAAATCGGTGAAATGCTGTCGCGCGTCGGTGTGAAAAGCGAATTCGTCGACGGCCTGCGCGTGACGGATGCGGAAACCGCCAAGATTGCCGAAATGGTGTTGGGCGGCAGCATCAACAAGGAAATCGTCCGTTGGATCGGCACCGCCGGGGGCCGCGCCGTCGGTTTGAGCGGCAAGGATGCGCGGCTCGTCACAGCGCGTAAACTGACCCGCACGCGCCGCGACCCGGACAGCATGATCGAGCACGAGATCGACCTGGGCTTCGTCGGCGAGCCGGTGGCGGTCGACCGCCGTGTTCTCGACACGCTGATCGACGCGGGCATCGTTCCCGTGATCGCGCCCGTTGCGGTGGGCGAGGACGGCAATACCTATAATGTCAACGCCGACACGATGGCGGGCGCGATCGCGTCGGCACTGGACGCGGCGCGTTTGATGCTGCTGACCGATGTGCCAGGCGTGCTGGGCAAGGATGGTTCGCTGAAGACCGATCTGGTGCCGGATGATGTCGCCGCACTGATCGAGGATGGCACCATCTCCGGGGGCATGATCCCAAAGCTGGAAACATGCCTGAATGCCATCGAAAATGGTGTCGAAGCGGCGGTTATCCTGGACGGACGCATCCCGCATGGACTGCTGTTGGAGATCTTTACGCGTCAAGGCGCCGGTACATTGGTGAAACGCTGAGGGGTAGAAGTCGTCTTAGACGACTTTCGGGCATAGCGGCCGGGTTTACAGGTCCATGCCCTGCACGGTCTTCTTCAGAAGCGTCGCCGGCCATATCATCGCGGCGCTGACCCCGGCGCCGATCAGCAGAATTTCCGGTACCCGCAGCCCCAGTGCCAGTAACGCACCGGCGCTGCCGGCGGCAATGACCATGGCGAGGGCGTTCAGGATATTGTTGGCGGCAATCGTACGTGACCGCAACGCAGCATCGCTGCCTGTCATCATGATGGTGTAAACCGGCACGATGAAGCTGCCGCCGCCCACCGCGAACAAAGTGAGGTCGACAAGGATGCGCCAGCTGTCCGCGATGGCGAGGAAGGCGCCCACATCGCGCAGCGGCTCGCCCGGAGCCGGAAATCCCCGCAGCGCGAAGTACAGGTCGACGTTCACCACCGCCATCAGCAGCAGGGATACGCCGAGCGTTCGGGCGGAAACCTGCCCCCTCAGCACCCGGCCAATCACGAGAGAACCGCTTGCAACGCCGATGCTGAACGCGATCAGGAATAGCGTCGCCACCCTCTCCGTGCCGCCCAGCGTGTTCTGCACCAGCGGCAGGAACAATGTTGTGAACACGACGCCCACCGCCCAGAACCACGATCCGATCAGCACGCTTAGCCACAGATGCCGGTAGGCGAACAGATGCCGCAGGACAGCCAGCGTGCTACCAAAAATATTGGCGCTGATCGGATGGCGCCCAGGCACGGCGGGCGCAGGCGGCACCGCACGGGCGGCGACATAACCGAGGATCGCCACCATGATGATGGCGGCCATCGCCACTTGGGTGCTGATCAGCCCCGCAACGATCTGTCCCGTCAGGACGGAGACGAAGGTCCCCGCCTCTATCAGGGAGGTGCCGCCGGTAATTTCCCGATGCGACAGGTGCTGCGGCAGGATCGAATATTTAATGGGGCCGAAAAATGTGGACTGCAGCCCCATCAGGAACAGCACGGTGAACATCGCCGGAATGGATTCGAGATACATGGCGGCGGCGCCCGCGAGCATTATGAAGATTTCCGCCAGCTTTATGGCGCGCACCGCACGCGCCTTGTCGATGGCATCGGCGACCTGACCCGCCAGGCCAGAAAAGAGCACGAAGGGCAGGATAAAAAGCCCGGACGCCATGGTCACCAACTGTGCCGCCTCTGCCGGGCGATCCGCCATCAGGCGATAGGTGATCAGGAACAGCAGACCAAAGCGGTACAGATTGTCGTTGAACGCGCCCAGATACTGAACGCCGAAAAACGGGCCGAACCGGCGGGTGGCGAGCAGTTTCAACACCCCTGCCTGCTAGGCGGTGGCAAGACAGTCGGCAAGCCGTTCAAGGAGTGGCGTACGCCCGTCATCAGGCTACGACGGGAACGGCACAGGGGCTGACCCGTTCGACAAACGCACCTATGCGCGACTAACCGGGAAAGGCATGCAATGACGGATCCCCTCTCAGACAGACCGCAGGGCGCGTCCGGGCCTTCGGGGCCCTCCACGGGTGATCTGACACAGAACAAGCCGCTGATTACCGCCATCGTCATGCTGTGTGGCATCTTCACTGGCGGGCTGACGACGCTGGCAGGCGGCATTCTGGCCTATTTGCTGCAGGCGGATGCTGTACCGGGAAGCTGGGAAGAGACGCACTACCGCTATCATATCCGCACCTTCTGGGGGTCGGTGATCGGCGTGGCCGTTGCGACGGTTCTGCTGCTGCTTCTGATCGGATTTTTCCTGTTTCCGATACTTGCGATGTGGTTGATTGTCCGCTCTGTCATCGCCCTTTTGAAAGCGAAGGAGAACCGGCCGATGCCCAATCCAACGACGTGGTTGTTTTGACGCAGGAAAAAACCGTCTGGTCGGGCAAATATCTAAGCGTCCACGTTAAGGATACGTGGGAATATGTCGATCGCGCCCAAGGTCTGAGCGCCGCCGTCATCGTCGCCTTCACCGATCGCGACGAACTGATTCTGATTGAGGAATATAGGGTGCCGCTAGGCCGCCCATGTCTGGGCTTTCCGGCAGGCATCGTAGGCGACGATGTCACGGGTGAAGACCCCATCGACAGCGCCCGCCGCGAGTTGGAGGAGGAAACCGGCTACCGCGCGGAAAGCATGGAACCACTGGGGGAATTTGCATCCTCCCCCGGGCTGACATCGGAATGTTTTACACTGTTCCGCGCGCGCGGTCTGCAGAAGGTCGGCGATGGCGGCGGCTTGGCGGACGAAGACATTACCGTCAGGCTCGTGCCGCGACAGGATGTCGCCGATTTTGTCGGGAAAGCACGCGGACGGGGCCTTGCCATCGATGTAAAGCTGATGGCCGCCCTGCCGCTTTTTTGACGAGGGGGCCGCTGCTATTGCACCGGGGCGCGCGGCCTTTAGGAATGCCTTATGACCCAGACTCCCGACGATGGCGACCTGATCGCCGCCCCCGACCGCGACGCAGCCATACCCAATGAAGTGCTGTCGGCGATCCGCACCCTGATCGAATGGGCTGGCGATGATCCGGAGCGTGAGGGCCTGCTGGATACGCCCGGCCGCGTCGCGCGCGCCTGGAAGGAATATTGCCAAGGCTATGAAGAGGATCCCGGCAAACATCTGTCGCGCGTGTTTGAGGATGTCGGCGGTTACGACGAGCTCGTGCTGCTGCGCGACATACCGTTTCAGTCGCATTGCGAACATCATATGGCGCCCATCATCGGCAAGGCTCACATCGCCTATCTGCCGCGGCATCATGTGGTCGGCATTTCCAAACTTGCGCGCGTATTGCACGGATTTGCCCGTCGCCTGCAGGTTCAGGAACGCCTGACTGCGGAGGTGGCGGATTGCATCTGGGGGGGATTGAAGCCGCAGGGCGTCGCCGTCGTTATCGAGGCAACCCATGCCTGCATGACGGCCCGGGGCGTTCGCACGCCCGGAGTGACCATGACGACCAGCCGCATGATGGGCGTGTTCCGCGACGACGACAAAAGCCGTAAAGAGGTTCTGTCGCTGATGGGCGTTGCTCAGCGCTAGCGTAAAGCTCCGCTAAATGGTCTAGTCCGGCAGGCCGTCCAACAGCTTGTCGAGAGTTGCAGGATAATCGCGTACACGGACGCCCGTCGCATTGTAGATTGCATTGATCACCGACGCGGCGGCGCCGCACAGGCCCAGCTCTCCAATGCCCTTTGACTGCAGCGGGCATGCCCAGTCGTCCCGCTCGTCCAGCAGCACGACATCAAGTTGCGGCACGTCGAGATTTACCGGGATATGATATTCGGCCAGATCCCGATTGACGATATGCCCGTCGCGCAAATCATGGACCAGCTCTTCGGTCAGGGCCATGCCGATGCCCCAGCTCATGCCGCCATAGCATTGCGAGGTTGCGGTCTTTTCATTCAGGATACGCCCGGCACCAAAGACGCCTGTCATGCGGCGCACACGCGTTTCGCCGGTAACCCGGTCGACGGCCACTTCGCAGAAGTACGCGCCATAGCTCGACTGGGCGCTTTCCTTCATCGTTTTGCCCGGCTCGATCCTTCCGACTGCGGATATCTGGCCGCCGCCGCCGATCAGTTCGGCAAGGGACGTCTTGCGATTTCCGGCAATCGCGTCGCCATCCTTCAAGGTCAGGTCGGCCTCCTCGCAACTAAGGCGCTGGCAGATTTCCGCCCGCATTTCCTCGCATGCGAGATAAACCGCCGACCCGGATGAGGAGGCACCCCAGGAGCCGCCCGACCCCGGACCCTTCGGAAACTCGCTATCCCCCAGCTGGGTCCTGACCCGCTCCATCGGCAAGCCCAGCATTTCGCCGGCAATCTGCGACAGAATGGCATAGGTGCCCGTGCCGATATCGGTCATGTCCGTTTCGACGGTGGCAAAGACGCCGTCGTCATCACTGCCCATGGTGACGCGCGCTTCCGCCTTGCTGAGAATATTTACCCGGCTGGCGCCCGCCATCCCGTGACCGATCAGCCAGTCGCCTTCGCGCAGCTGCCCGGGCTTCATATTGCGCTCGCTCCAGCCGAAACGCCGCGCGCCCTCGTCCATGGCCTCTGTATATTTGCGGCTGGAAAAGGGGATATCCTCTTCGGGGTGTTTGTCTGGCAGGTTGCGCTTGCGCAGCTCCACCGGGTCCATGCCAAGCTTTTCCGCCAGTTCGTCCATCGCATTTTCCAGCGCCGGCATGCCCACAGCCTCGCCCGGCGCGCGCACGGACCCGGCGCAGGTACGATTAAGGCGAACAAGATCGATACCCAGTTTGCGGTTCGCGCCGCCGTACAGAAAATGAGTCGACTGCGTGATCGGTTCTGCGAATTCCTCCTCCGGCAGGTTCGAAACGAGACCTTCATGACCGAGCCCGGTCAATATTCCGTCGGCATCGCAGGCGAGGCGAATATGCTGCCGGGTTTCGGAGCGGCGCATCGTCATGTCGAACACCTGCTGCCGGGACAACGCCACGACGACGGGTCGCTGCAACTGCTTCGCGGCAAGCGCGGCGGCGACCGCCTCTGGCGCGATGCCCAGCTTCGATCCAAAGCCACCACCCACATAGGGGGACAGCATGCGAACCCGGGCGGCATCAATGCCGAGCGAATCCGCCAGTTCGTTCACATTGTAATTCAGCATCTGATAGCTGCCGCGCAGCAGCAGATCCTCGCCATCCCATTCCGCGATCGAGCAATGCGGCTCCATCGCGGCGCTATTGTGACAGGGGGTTCGATATACCTCGTCCACGGTAAAGGCGGCAGCGCGCATCGCCCCGTCGAGATCACCCTGGTCGACCGTCTCGTCTTCCTGCTCCTCGGCGTCCGCGGCCTGTGCTTCGGGGTCGAAAACCCCGTTTTCGGCGGTCCATTCCATGGCAAGGTTCTGAGCGCCATGGCGGGCCTGCTCGAACGTGTCAGCCACTACCAGCGCGACGGGCTGTCCCAGATATTGCACCGTCTCCGTTCCCTGCACCGGGGCCTCATCAGCGCCACCCTGTGCCGGATTGCGAAGGAATTTTTCGCCGGTAAAAACCCCGACGACGCCGTCGAGCGCTTCCGTTGCGGCACTGTCGATCCGTCTCAGGCGACCGTTTGAAAAAGGTGCACGTACGAGTACGCCATAGGCGGCGTTCGGCACATTCCATTCATGCGCGTAGGTTGCCGTTCCGGAAACCTTCAACGGGCCGTCAGGCCGGTCCAGCGGGCGTCCGACAAGCCCCTGCGACATATCATCCAGCCGGCGACGTTCATCGGGGCGGTCCATGGTCATCGTGCGCGTCATGCCGGCTCTCCTACATTACACGCATCACGAAGGACGGCTTTCAGCGTGCGGCGTGTCAGGGGGATTTTGAAATCATTATGACCATAGCCCTGTGCATCCTTCAGCAGGACATCGGCGGCACGATCGAAAAGGTCGTCGGAGGGTGTCGCGCCGACAAGTACCGCCTCCATCTCGTCATCTCGCCAAGGCATATGCGCAAGGCCGCCAAAGGCCAGGCTGGCCGAGGCAATGCGGTCCCCCTCCATCGTCACGATCGCGGCCACGGAAACCAGCGCGAATGCGTATGACGCCCGGTCCCGGACCTTACGATATATCTGCGCCCCGCCAGCAGGAGCGGGCAGCGTCACCGCCGTGATCAGGTCGCCTGGATGTAACTCATTGTCCAGATGCGGCGTACCGTGCGGCAATCGATAGAATTCAGCGATGGGAATGCTGCGCCGCTCTCCCTCCGCGTTCTCGATTTCCACCATCGCGTCCAGCGCGCGCAGTGCCACCGCCATGTCGCTGGGGTGGGTTGCAATGCATTGCTCGCTGGTGCCCAGAATGGCGTGAATCCGATTAAAGCCGCCCCTAGCCTGACAGCCGGAGCCGGGTTCGCGCTTGTTGCACGGCATATCGGTGTCGTAGAAATAATAGCATCGGGTCCGTTGGCACAAATTGCCGCCCGTGGTCGCCTTGTTGCGCAACTGTCCGGATGCCCCGGCAAGCAGCGCGCGCGACAGGACGGGCCAATCCTTGCGAACGCGCCGGTCAGCCGCCAGATCGCTGTTGGGCACCAATGCGCCGATGCGCAGGCCGCCGTCGCCGCTTTCTTCAATCGCATTCAAGCCGAGGCGATTGATGTCGATCAGACGCTCTGGCGCCATGACCTCCAGCTTCATCAGGTCCAGCAAATTGGTCCCGCCCGCGATAATCGTCGCGCCGTCGGTCCCGGCTCGGGTGGCATCGCGGGTCGTAGTGGCACGCGTATATTCGAACGGCCTCATGCGTCTTCTCCCGCGCCAGCGACTTCGCGTATCGCCGCGACGATATTGGGATAGGCTGCACAGCGGCACAGGTTCCCGGCCATGCGTTCGCCAATCTCCTCATTGCTGAGGGATACGTCATCCTCCAACGACGTGGACACGTGCGATGGCCAGCCCGCCTGCACCTCCTGCAGCATCGCAGTGGCGGAGCAGATCTGGCCCGGCGTGCAATATCCGCATTGATAGCCGTCATGGCGGACAAAGGCGTCCTGCAGCGGCGACAGGGCGCCGGGCGATCCGATTCCCTCAATGGTGGTAATGTCGTCGCCATCATGCATGCACGCGAGTGTCAGGCAGGAGTTGATGCGGCGACCGTTGATGAGGACAGTGCACGCTCCGCATTGTCCGTGGTCGCACCCTTTTTTCGATCCGGTCAGACCCAGATGGTTGCGCAGCGCGTCCAGCAGAGTGGTGCGGCTGTCCGCCTCCAGCTCATGGCTTTCCCCGTTGATGGAGAGCTGTGTCTGCATGTCGATCCCTCTTGGTCAGTGCGGCAGGCGCATCCATATCGCCCCGGCCTTCGCGCGTGCAGAATTGCCCACCGACGCCGTTCACTGTTCCAACGTCAGGGCGATGCGGCAGTTCCGGGCGACATGCATCGCCTTGATTGATCTATGTAAATATGCCGGTCATCGGATATGAATCAAAGATTGCGCCGGAAGAAATCGAGCGTTCGTGCCCAGGATAATGACGCCGCTGCCTCATCGAAGCGGGGGGTGGTGTCATTGTGAAAACCGTGATGGACGTCGGGATAGAAATGCACACTGTAGCGCTTCTGATGTTCTGTCAGGGCGGCCTCATAATCCGGCCAGCCTTCGTTGATGCGCTCGTCGAGGCCGGCATAATGAAGCATTAGCGGCGCCTCGATAGAGGGCACCTCTTCCGCCTGCGGTTGGCGACCGTAATAGGGCACCGCCGCGGCAAGGTCCGGCTGCGATACGGCGAGCGCATTGGCAACGCCGCCGCCATAGCAAAACCCGACAGCGCCAATCTTGCCCGTCGTGCGATCATCATCACGCAGCCAGCGGAACGCCGCGAAAAAATCCTCCATCAGCTTTTCCGGGTCGAGGTCCGCCTGCATCTTGCGGCCCTCGTCGTCATTGCCGGGATAGCCACCCAGGCTACTGAGCGCATCGGGACCAAGAGCGACGAACCCCGCCTTTGCGGTCCGCCGCACTACGTCCTCGATATAAGGGTTGAGACCTCGATTTTCGTGGATGACGAGAACCGCAGACAACGGCCCCTCACGTTTCGTCGGCCAGGCCAGCAGACCACTCATCGACCCGTGCCCGTCGGGACTGGCAAAGGTGACGCGTTCCGTGCCGATTTCGGGATCGTCTGCAGGCACCTGCTCCGCCCATGCGTAATCCGGTTTCAACTGGTCGAACAGCATGGCGCCGGTGACGCCAGCGGCCGCATAGCGTGTGGCGCGAGAGATGAAGTCGCGCTTCGTTAGTTTGCCGTGCACATAACCGTCGAAGATTTCGAGTATGCGCGGATGGAAATCGCTGGCCTTCATTCGGTTGGACACGGCCTTCTCCCCTTCGTTGCTGGATGGTTAACAGCGCAGCACATGTGCATGGGGTTCCCGCTTCATGACGTCAAAAGCTAGTCCAACATGTCCGTCGCAATGGTATTTTGCACAATCCGTCCTATTTGCATGGCCGTCGCGATTCCGCGATAAGAGACGTTCAACTTTTCGGGACGAGACCCATGCGCAAGTTCCTTTTGATCGCCTTTGCCGCCACTACCCTGTCCGCCTGCGGCATCAATTCCGTTCCCACTGCAGAAGAAGAAGCCAAAGGCCGCTGGGCGGACGTTGAGAATAATTACCAGCGCCGTGCCGATCTGGTCCCCAATCTGGTCGCCACGGCAAAGGGCTTCGCCGCGCAGGAGCGTGAGGTGCTTGAAGCCGTCACACAGGCGCGCGCGTCCGCCACGCAGGTAAATCTCGATCCGGGCGACCTGACCGATCCCGCCCAAATGCAGCAATATGCTGCGGCGCAGGATCAGTTATCGGGGGCCTTGTCGCGTCTGCTTGTCACCGTCGAAAGATATCCAGAGCTGCGCTCAAACGAGAGTTTTCTCACGTTGCAGCAGCAGCTTGAGGGGACGGAAAACCGCATCGCGATCGCACGGCGCGATTATAATGCCGCGGTGCAAGCCTATAATACAGAGGTGCGCACCTTCCCCGGCCTGATCGCCGCGCGCTATATTTACGATGCCGAACCCATGCAGCCGTATGAGGCGACCACGGCAGGCGCCGAAGAAGCACCGAGGGTGGAATTCTAGGCGCCCGGAGGTGAGCTTCACGCGCTTCCTGCCATGGCTTTTGTTGCTGACCCTCCTCGGCGGCTGGACCGGCGCCGCTTGGGCCCAGGACTTTCCGCCTCTGACAGGCAGGGTGGTCGACGCCGCGGACATTCTACAGCCTCAGACGGAAGCTGAACTGACCGCCAAGCTGCGACAGGTGGAGGATACCACCCAGCGGCAATTGGTCGTTGCGACGGTCCCCGATCTGCAGGACTATCCCATCGAGGAGTACGGATATCGCCTGGGCCGGGAATGGGGCATCGGCAGTGGCGAGGATAATGATGGCATAATTCTGCTCGTCGCGCCGAACGAGCGGAAGGTCCGGATAGAGGTGGGATATGGCCTGGAAGGCATCATGTCCGACGGTCTCAGCTTCCTGATCATCAATCGGCAGATCCTTCCCCGCTTCAAGGCCGGCGATCTGGAGGGCGGTATTCTGGCGGGCGTGGATACGCTGGCAACGCAATTGTCCGTTTCCCCCGAGGAGGCCGCCGCCAATTTGCGTGCTGCCGAGGACGCTAGGCAAAGCAGCGCCGGGCAGGAGGGCGGCCAGTCTTGGGGACTGATCTGGCTGCTGCTGATCGTCGGGTTCAACATTTGGGCAATGTCGCGTCGCGGAAAGGGCCGTCGGCGCAGGGGTGGCCTGGTCTTCTTTGGCATGCCGACACATCATGGCGGGGGTTCGGGTGGATTTTCCGGCGGCGGATTTTCCGGTGGCGGCTTCTCTGGCGGCGGGGGCAGCTTCGGCGGCGGCGGCGCGAGCGGGGGCTGGTAGATGGCGCTTTCGCACGAAGATCATGTCCGCGTCAGTGCCGCCATCGGGGCAGCCGAAGAGACGACATCCGGCGAAATCTTTTGTGTCTTTACGGAGGCTGCCGACGATCATGTCGTGGTCCCACTAGGGCTTGCTGCATTGTCGGCGTTGCTTCTGCCCCCCCTCCTTCTCTGGTTCGGTGTCCTCGATCCGGCGTGGGTGGACTTGGGGTGGTCGGCCGGCGGCGCTGCCGGTGTTCGTGAAACCGTTACCCTGATGGTCGCCGCGTCGGCCATCCTGTTCGCGCTTACCTGGCTGATCGTTTCTTTGGGCAAGATACGGTATCGGCTGGCCCCTGCTTCACTCCGCGAATTTGCCGTCCATCGGGCCGCGATGGAGGCATTTCTGTCGCACGGCATCCACCTGACCGAGCGGCGTACCGGCGTATTGATATTTCTGTCACGGTTGGACCGGCATGCTGAAATCATCGCCGACGAGGGTATTTACGCCAAGGTCGACGAAGCGATCTGGGGCGATACGGTCAGTGCTATCCTTAATCACGCGCGCAGTGGCGATATTGCGGGCGGCTTCGTCGCTGCGGTGGAGAATGCGGGCAAGGTGATGGCAGAATATTTTCCCCCTGGCGGCGAAAAACCCAACGAGTTGCCAGACAGACTGATCGAGGTTTAGAAGTCGGCGCAAAGATAAGGAGAGGACGTCATGATCGGCGAATTCAAGAAGTTCATCGCGCGCGGCAATGTCATGGATCTGGCGGTCGGCGTGATCATCGGTGGCGCCTTTGCCCTGATCACGAAGTCGCTGACGGATGACCTCATCATGCCGCTGGTCAGCTATTTGTTCGGCGGATTCGATTTTTCCAGTTATTTCGTTCGCCTTGGGCCTGTCCCTGAAGGCTATGAAGGATCGCTGACCAATTACGCCGAGCTGAAAGAAGCGGGCGTCTCACTGTTCGGATACGGTCAGTTCATCACGGTCGTCGTCAATTTCGTCATCCTTGCCTTCATCATTTTTCTGCTCGTACGGACAGTCAACCGCATCAATGCGAAAGATCCAGAGACGGAAGCGACAAAACCATCCTCGCCGCCAGAAGACATTATCCTGCTGAAGCAAATCCGCGACGAACTGCGTAGGGGAAATTCGCCGGCTGATCCGGCCGATGGGAATTAAGCCGAGAGGCGTTCCACCAGCATATCGAGCTGGTCCAGGTCGCGATATTTGACGGTCAGCTGGCCGCCCTCCCCGTCAAAGCTCAGACGCGCGACCATTCCCGTCGCCTCCTTAATGCGATCTTCCAGCGCCACGAGGTCCGCGTCCCGTTCCGCAGGCTTTCGCACGCTGGCCGCACCCGGCTTTCCGCCAGATGTTTTCGCCAAGGCTTCCGCCTGACGCGCATTAAGACCGCGGTCGATAATTTCTCGTGCAAGGCGTTCGGGGTTTTCCGTGCCGATCAAAGCGCGGGCATGACCCATGGCGATCTGCCCTTCGTCCACCATGGCGCGCACGGACTGCGGCAGCTCCAGCAAGCGCATCAAATTGGCAACATGGCTGCGCGACTTGCCGACAAGGCGCGCTACCGCATCCTGTGTATGCGAGAACTCCTCGGTAAGTCGCCGATAGCCTTCCGCCTCTTCTATGGGCGACAGGTCCTGCCGTTGGATGTTTTCGACCAGCGAAATTTCAAAGGCTTCGCTGTCGCTCAAGTCACGGACGACGACCGGTATCTCGTGCAATTGCGCGGCCTGTGCGGCACGCCACCGACGCTCGCCGGCGACGATTTCGAACTTCCCGCCGTCCATGGGCCGAACGAGGATTGGTTGCAGCAACCCCTGCCGCCGGACGGAATCGATCAATTCGGACTGAGCGCCATCATCGAAGCGTTTACGTGGCTGCTTGGCGTTCGGTTTAACGCGCCCGATGGATACCATCTGCCCAAGAACGCTGCTTGCCTGCCCTGCCCCGTAGGTCGACTCTCCATCATTGCCGTGAGACGGGCCGATCTCATCCAGAAGAGCGGAGAGTCCCCGGCCCAGGCCCGGCCTGCGCCGACCGGAACTGCCCTGTGATCCCCCCTCGCTCATGCTGCGATCGCCGCAGGTTCCGTACGACCAAGAATTTCACGAGAGAGAGCCATGTACGCCTCCGACCCAGCGCAGCGGTGATCATAAATCAGCGCCGGCAGACCATGCGACGGTGCCTCTGACAGACGTACATTACGCGGAATATTCGTCGCGAAAACGGCGTCGCCCAGACATGCCCGTGCATCCTCGGCAACTTGCTCCGACAGCCGATTACGCTTGTCGTACATTGTCAGCACGACACCCAATATGCGCAGCCGCTGATTGAAGCCGGCCCGTACCCGCTCAACGGTTTTGAGAAGCTGACTGAGCCCCTCGAGCGCGTAAAACTCGCATTGCAGCGGGACGATAAGAGCATGCGCCGCCACGAGGGCATTGACAGTCAACAGTCCCAGGGATGGCGGGCAGTCTATCAAAATATAGTCATACGCGCCGGCCTGATCCTCGAGCGCGCGGCTCAGCCGATGCGTGCGCGCATCCATCTCGACCAGTTCGATTTCCGCCCCGGACAGGTCCACGGTAGCGGGAATGATATGTAGATTGTCGATCTGGGTATTTTGGACCGCTTGCGACAAAGTCGCTTCGCCTAAAAGGAGGTCATAGCTTGTGCACGTGCGGCCGGTCTGACCGATGCCCAAACCGGTGGAGCTGTTTCCCTGAGGATCGAGATCGATGATCAGAACCCGGCGACCGCTGGCTGCCAGTCCTGTCGCCACATTGATTGTCGTCGTGGTTTTGCCCACACCGCCTTTTTGATTGGCTACTGCAAGTATGTTCATTGGCCTCTATCCGCTCCGATCCGCCGCACATGTCGGGCAGCGACGATCCGTGCGTCGGGATCGGTGCTGCTTGGATGCAACTGCGCGTCGAACGAAAATGACTGCCGCGCAGCCTCCACTTCTGCGACCGCGCTTCGCCCCTTCGGCAACAGCCACAATGTGTGTTGTGCCGCAAACCCTCTACCCCAGTCAAACAGCTTTGGCAGGGCCGTAAACGCCCGCGCGGAAATTATATCCGCCTTAGGCGAGCGCAATTTTTCGACCCGCTCATTATGAACAACGACCCGGTCGGAAAGACCGAGCTCAGCCGCAACCGTACGCAGGAAAAGACATTTTTTCTCTCGGGCTTCTATAAGGTGAACTTGCGCGGGCAGCATGATGGCCGCGACAATTCCGGGAAAGCCGGCTCCAGAACCGAGATCAACCCACGTCCGCACGCGCAGGTCGGTGGGAATCAATCGGATCAATTGTGCACTGTCTTCGATGTGCCGTTGCCGCGCCTGTGGAAGGGTCGACGGCGCGACCAGGTTCATCCGTTCTTGCCATTCATTCAGAAGCTGCAGGTAACGATCGAACTGCGCCTCTGTTTCACGTGAAACATCGATCATGCGGCTCGCTTTGCGTAAGCAAGCAGAACAGTGAGGGCCGCCGGCGTGATGCCGGGAATGCGCGATGCCGCCCCAAGACTTTGCGGCTGCGCAGTCTCAAGCCGTTCGGCCATTTCCGCAGACAGCCCGGGCAATGAAGAAAAATTGAGACCGCGTGGAAGCAATCGGGCTTCCTCTGCGCGCATGGCATTTCGTGCGCTGTCCTGTCGACGTAAATATTGGTCATATTCCGCGTCAACGCAAAATGTCTCGACCAAATCCTCCGGCACGCTGGCCAGATCGGGATGTATCCGCACGGCTGTCGCCCAGTCCACTTCGGGAAAGCGCAGCCATTCGAATAAGGAGCGGCGAACTCCGTCCTGCCTGACGTCGATCCCCAGATCCGCCACAGCCTTTGGCGTAACGGTGGCGCTTTCCAGCATTTCTCGGCCCTGACTGTAGCGCGCGACATGGTCGCCATACCATGTATCAAGTTCTGGCGTCGGAAGCCCGCTGGCCTGCGCCAGAGGGGTCAGGCGTCGGTGCGCATTATCGGTTCTTAGCGACAGGCGGAATTCGGCGCGCGATGTGAACATGCGATATGGCTCGCTGACGCCCTGCGTCACCAGATCATCTATCATGACCCCTATATAGCTGTTGGCACGGTCAAGGGGTAAGGTTGGGCGGTCACCGACGAGAGAGGCCGCTGCGGCACCTGCAACAAGTCCCTGCCCGGCTGCCTCTTCATATCCGGTTGTCCCGTTAATCTGCCCTGCGAGGAAAAGGCCTTTCACCGCACGAGAACCTAGATTCTCGTCAAGCGCCCGGGGGTCCAGATAATCATATTCCACCGCATAACCGGGCTGCGCGATCTCTGCCTGCTCCAGCCCCAGGATCGTGCGAACGAACTTCAATTGCACCTCTTGCGGCAAAGCAGTGGAGATGCCGTTTGGGTAGACGAGGTCGCTCTTGAGACCTTCCGGCTCGAGAAAAATCTGATGCCCGTCCCGGTCGCCGAAACGTACAACCTTGTCCTCAATGGAGGGGCAGTATCGTGGACCCCGCCCCTCAATGTCGCCGCTGAAAGTCGCACTTCGCTGAATGTTATCGCGAATGACGGCGTGCGACACGGCAGATGTGCGCGTAATGCCGCAGGAGATCTGCGGCGCTCGTGTTGATCGGGTTAGGCGCGAAAAGAACGTTGGATCCTCGTCAGGGCGCTGCCACGCCACCGCGCCCCAGTCGATGGAGCGGGCGCGCAAGCGTGGTGGGGTGCCCGTCTTCAGCCGCCTGACACTTCCCGGTGAAAGTTCCCGCAGCTGTTCAGAGAGGCGCGACGCCGACCTGCCCCCGGCACGGCCGCCTACGAGGCGGCGTTCTCCCTCATACATAATGCCGCCGAGAAACGTGCCCGTTGCAAGCACCACGGCGGAACAGCGGACCAAATCGTCGTCAACGAACAGGCCAGTAACCCGGTCGCCCGTCAGGTGCAGTGCCCGGGCCTCGCCGATGATCAGCTCGACGGAACTGGTCTGCAACCAGTCGGCCGCCGCCGTGTGATAGAGCCCGCGGTCGATCTGCGCTCTGGGCCCCCTCACCGCCGGGCCTTTGCGCCTGTTGAGCAGACGATATCCGATGGAGGCGTAATCGGCGAGGCGCGGCATGACCCCACCAAGAGCGTCGAGCTCGCAAACGATATGGCCTTTTCCGAGCCCGCCAATCGCCGGGTTGCAGGACAAGGTCCCCAAATCGCTCCGTTCCATGGTGACAAGTCCTACACGCGCGCCCATCCGCGCCGCTGCGGCTGCCGCTTCGACCCCAGCATGCCCTGCGCCCACTATAAGAATGTCGAAATCGCCGGTCATTATATGCCTTGTCGAATGTGGCAGTGTTTCACGTGGAACACTATTTTCCGATGCAGAAGCGCGAAAAAATCTGGCCCAAAACATCTTCCGACGTGACGTGGCCTGTCAGCACGCCGAGGGCCTCTGCGGCTTTTCGCAGATGCTCCGCGCTCAATACAGGGTCCGCGGTGGATTGTGCAAGGACAAGCTCGGCCTCCGTGCTCGCCAGTTCGCTCGCTTGACGGGCGGAAACAGTCATCAAGTCGCCCTTGTTGACGCATCCTGAAATCCGGGCGGTTATGTCATCAAGAAGCGCGTCGAGCCCCTGTCCGGTAACGGCAGACACATGGATGCTGTCCTTTGGCAAACCATCGTCAACATCCGCTTTGGAGCGCACGATTATATCGCTCCCGCCAGGCGCGTGCTCTTCGGGAAGCAATAGGTGAATGCGAATATCGGCGTTTGCTGCCCGCTGCCGCGCTCGCCGAACGCCCTCCGCCTCAATCTCGTCCGATGTTTCGCGCAGTCCCGCAGTGTCGATCAACGTCGCGCGATAGCCGCCGATATCCAGTGGCACCTCGATGACATCGCGCGTGGTCCCCGCAATTTCAGACACGATCGCCGCGTCACTTTGGGATAGCATGTTTACCAGGCTGGATTTTCCCGCGTTCGGAGAGCCGATTATGGCAATGTCGACGCCTCGCCTGATCCGCCGGGCGCTTTCGCTGCGCGCCACGACCTTCCCCATATCCTCTCGCAGCGCGTCAATTCGTTGTGCGACCTCACCGACGACCGTTTCCCCAACGTCATCTTCCGCTTCACCGAAATCGAGCACCGCCTCTAAATCTGCGCGAATGGAGAGCAATTCGCCCCGCCACTGCTCCGCTCTTGCCCGCAATGTACCGTTCGCAGCCATCATAGCCTGCGTTCGCTGCGCTTCAGTTTCTGCGTCGATCAGCGCGGCCAGCCCTTCGGCCTCTGTCAGGTCGATGCGTCCGTTTAGGAAAGCTCGGCGCGCGAATTCCCCAGGAGCGGCCATGCGGCAGTCAGGCACGCGGGCCAGTTCCTTCAGCAGTTTCGCGACCAGCGCCACACTGCCGGTCACCTGAAGTTCGATCACGTCCTCGCCGGTAAAACTATTCGGCGCGGGAAATACAAGGATCAAAGCCTCATCCAGAAGCTCGCCCCCGTCAATGCGCAGGGTACGCAGGGAGGCGCGGCGCGCGGGCGGCAAGCCCTGCCCGGACAGCAGCCCGCTGACCGCCGCAGCTGCATCAGGGCCGCTTATCCGAACAATCGCCACCGCACAGGGCAGCGTTCCGGTTGCCAGCGCGAAGATGGTATCCTCGCTCATCCTTAAAGGTCAGCCGTTCTTGCCGCCCATCGCCGCCATCATCATTTTTTGCAGATCGGCCATGCCAGAGCCGCCCATTGCGGTCATACTGCCCATCCAGTTCTGCATGGCCGTCTCTATATCCTTCTGCGTCACGCCCTCCTCTGCAAAGCGGGTCATGCGGGCGACATAGGCATCGTGTACGGGGGCCAGATCAGGAAGACCGAAGAAGGCGCGCGCCTCTTGAGGCGTGCAGTCGATCTCAACATTCACCTTCACGTCATGTCTCCCTCTTGCAGGTCGGTCAGTCAGACGCTTTATCACCAACGACTGCAAAAGGCGACGGGATGGATGATAATCATGACTATACGGCCCGCCCGTTCGGACGACCTGTCGGCGATTCTCGATATCGTCAATGACGCCATCCTGCACACGACGGCCTGGTATGATGATCGGCCGCGAACGCTGCACGACCAGCAGGAATGGCTGGCCAACAAGCACCGCGGCAATTGGCCGGTAATCGTTGCAGAGGAGGACGGCGAGATCCTTGGCTTTGCCACGTTCGACGTTTTTCGCGCTCGGCCCTCATATCGCCATACGGCAGAACATAGCGTGTATGTCAGGGGTAAGTCGCGGGGGCACGGCACCGGCAGGAAGCTGTTGGAGGAGATTGTTGAGATCGCGCGGCAGCGCGGCCTGCATGTCCTGATCGGGGGCGTGGACAGCGAGAATGTCGGCAGTCTGTCCTTTCACAGACGACTTGGCTTCACGGAAGTGGGCCGTCTGCCCCAGGTAGGGCACAAATTCGGCCGCTGGCTGACGCTCGTGTTCATGCACAGGATCATAGAGGACCCGATTAGTCAGGACCTAAACCACGCGTCAGTTACCGAATCGGCAAGATAACGTGCCTTTTTTGTGCCATATAGGTGATAATTTCAGCCTAATCGCTGCGTGACGGACTTGGCGTGGGCAGGCAGGCCCTCCGCCTCGGCAAGCCGCGCCGCCGCTGGTCCGATTGCGTCGAAGCCAGCACGCGAACATTCCAGATAGGTGGTCCGCTTCATGAAATCCGCGACGCCAAGCCCGCTGGAGAAGCGGGCGCGACGCCCCGTTGGCAGGGTGTGATTCGGGCCGGCGACATAGTCACCAATCGCCTCTGGCGTCAGGTGACCGATGAAAATACTGCCCGCATGCCGCACCTGGTCGAACAATGGCTGCGGATCGGCGACTGCGAGCGCCAGGTGTTCCGGCGCAAGCGCATCGATCAGGCGCACCGAGTCTGATAGCCGATCGACTGTGATAATGGCGCCATGCGCCTCCCAGCTTTCACGCGCCGCAGCCTTAGTCGAAAGCGTATCGAGCGCGCCCGGCATGGCGGCAACCACCGCATCCGCAAGATCGATGCTGTCAGTGATCAGAATCGACTGGGCGGAGGGATCGTGCTCGGCCTGGCTGAGCAGGTCGAACGCCAGCATGGCGGCATCCGCACTGTCATCCGCGACCACCAGTATTTCCGATGGTCCCGCCACCATGTCGATGCCGACACGCCCATATAATTGCCGCTTCGCCTCCGCGACGAAGGCATTGCCGGGGCCCGTCACTACGTCGACCGGCCGTATGCTTTCGGTCCCGAACGCCAGCGCCGCCACCGCCTGCGCCCCGCCGACGCGATAGATTTCGTCGACCCCCGCCAGCCGTGCAGCCGCCAGAACGAGGGGGTTCATCCGCCCCTCCGGCGTGGGCGTCACCATGACGAGACGCTCAACCCCCGCCACCTTTGCCGGAATGGCATTCATCAGCACCGACGATGGATAGGTTGCCCGTCCGCCCGGGATATAAAGGCCGGCGGCATCGACGCTGGTATAGCGCCAGCCCGTGCGATTGCCGTGGGCGTCGACCTGCTCATGATCCGCCGGGCGCTGTGCGCCATGAAAGTCGCGGATGCGCTCCGCTGCCAGTTCCAGCGCGGCCATCAGATCACCCGGCACATCCCGGCAGGCGTCGTCAATCTCTGCCTCCCCGATACGCAGCCGACCGGCGTCGATCTGAAACCGATCAAAACGTTCAGTCAGCTCTATAAGCGCCGCATCGCCCTCGGCACGCACGCGGGCCAGTATCGCAGATACCGCCTGCGATACATCGGCATCGCTGTCGCGCCCAGCCTCGACGAACGCCCGAAAGCGCTCCTCGAAATCGGCATCCGACATTGCCATCCTAAGCATTGGCGCGCTCCGGCTCCCCGACGGCCTCGCGAAACCGTTGCAGCCACAGGGACAGCGCCTCTGCCTTGCGCTTGAACGCGGGCCGGCTGATGATCAGGCGGCTCGACACCTGCGCGATCACCTCCACCTCGACCAGGCCATTCTCCTTCAGCGTCTGCCCGGACGATACCAGATCGACAATCCGGCTGGTCAGGCCCAGGCGCGGCGCCAGTTCCATCGCACCGTTCAGCTTGACGCACTCCGCCTGTACACCGCGTGCGGCGAAATGACGGCTGGTGATATTCGGATATTTTGTGGCGACACGAACATGGCTCCACATGCGCGGATCGTCCGCCGCGGCCATTTCCTGTGGCTCGGCCACCGACAGGCGGCAGCCGCCAATGCCCAGGTCGACAGGCGCGTACAGCGCCTCATAGCCGAATTCGTCGATGACGTCCGATCCGACGATGCCGAAATCCGCGGCGCCATGCGCCACGAACGTGGCGGCGTCGAATGCCCGTACGCGAATGATCGACAGGCCGGGAACATTCGTATCGAATTGCAGGGCGCGTGATTTCGGATCGTGAAAGGCGGCCTCCAGCTCTATCCCCGCGCGGGCCAGCAGGGGCAGCGCCTCGTCCAATATCCGGCCTTTCGGTACGGCGAAGGTAAGCGATTCGTTCATGCAGGCTCGCTTATTGTGCGGCGCACTCTATATCCAGCATCAAACCCGCGCGCGCCGACAAGGCGCCTGCGGCAAGGGGGAACGCGATGAAGCTGACGACCACGCCATTCGACTGTCTGATCCAGGCAATGGACGTTTCCCTGTTATGGAGCGAAACACTCACTGCCTCCGCCTATGTGCTCAGCCGGCGCGCCAATATCCTTTATGGCGCTGCGGAGAACCCGCTAAAGGCGGACATGGCGGAAATCGGTCGCATGATCCCGGAAAAGATGGACGCCTTCGGCAGGGGACTTGCCGATATGGGCCGCGCTGAAACCGCGCTTGACGCGGCCGAACGCCTGTTAAAGCCGGTCCACGCCGCAGTAACCGCCAATGCGAGACGCCTGCGCCGCAGCTAGCAGACCCCCTTAGCTGCCCCAAGGCAGCGAAATATTGAAAATCTTGCATCTCGCCCCCATTTCGGCAAGGGAAGCGCCGTCCTTTGGCTGGGGCGACCGAAGTATCAAAGAGGATGAAATTTGGCAAAAGAAGAACTGATCGAGATGAACGGCCGCGTTACGGAACTGCTTCCGAACGCGATGTTTCGTGTCATGCTTGAAAACGACCATGAAGTGCTTGCGCATACCGCAGGCAAGATGCGCAAGAATCGCATTCGCGTTCTCGTCGGTGACGAGGTGCTGTGCGAACTGACCCCCTATGACCTGACCAAGGGTCGCATCACCTACCGCTTCAAATAGTGCTGGCTGTCCGGGCGTGACGGGCCCCGCACCGCGGCTCATACTCGTTTCGTCCAGTCCGCGACGACGACAATTGCTGGAACAAATCGGCGTCGTGCCGGATCGCATCCAGTCTCCTGACATCGATGAAACACCCCGCCCCGGCGAACTTCCCCGCCCCTATGCGGAGCGCATGGCGGCCGAAAAGGCCGCGGCGGTCACCCGTGGGCAGGGAGAGGTGGTTCTGGCTGGCGATACGACGGTCGCGCGCGGTCGGCGTATCATGCCGCCTGCCGAAACGCCGGATGACGTGGTGCGCTTCCTGACGCTTCTTTCCGGACGGCGTCACCGTGTCTTTGGTGCCGTCTCGCTGCTGGGCGCGGACGGAACGCTGCGCCAGCGGACCAGTGAGAGCATCGTCAGGTTCAAGCGCCTCTCTCCCGAAGAAATCCGCGCCTATGCCGATTGCGGCGAAGGCATCGGCAAGGCCGCTGGATATGCCATTCAGGGGCGCGCAGGCGCGTTCGTATCCTTCCTCTCCGGCAGTTATAGCGGGGTCGTGGGCCTGCCGCTTTATGAAACGCGCGGGCTTCTCCTCTCCGCGGGCTTCCATGTCTGAACGCCTGATCGTTGAGCGCGGCATCGGCGAAGACCGGTTCGCGCACACGAAGGGGGACGCCATTGTCGAGGCATGGGTCGAACGCGCGGGCACCCTGTTGCAAGGCCATGTCTATCAGGGTCGGCTGACGCGAAAGCTGGGCAGTCGCGGTGAAGGGGACATTGACGGCCAAACAATCCTCATCGATCCATGGCCAGCGGGGCTGACCGAGGGCGCGGCAACGCCGCTGCAGATTATCCGGGAAGCTATTCCCGAGCGCGGCCGCGACCGAAGCGCAAAGGCCCGCCCGGTGACGCCTGGGAGCACCGATTCCCCGAAAGAAGCGACGGACGCCCTCCCGCTCGTGCCACGGATGCCTGGAACCAGCAGCGAGCTAGATATCATCGGATGGACCGAATTGATCGAGGAGGCCCGCACCGGCATCGTGGCGTTCGACGGCGGTCTCCTTGCCATCGTACCCACCCCCGCCGGCATCACCATCGACGTGGACGGCGCCCTGCCGGTCGACGAACTCGCCCGCCGTGGTGCCATCGCCGCCGCGCTGGCGATCCGGCGACTGGGTCTGGCAGGCTCGATTCTGATCGATCTTCCCAGCCTGGACGGAAAGGCGCAGCGGCAGGCCGCCGCAGACACATTCGACGCCCACCTTCCCATGCCCTTTGAACGGACGGGCATAAACGGATTTGGCCTCTTGCAGGTGGTCCGGCCGCGCGTGCGCGCGTCGCTTCTGGAACAATTGCAGAATCGACCGGTCGAAAGCGCCGCGCTCGACCTCCTGCGCCGCGCAGAGCATGCGGGCGCGACCAGGACTTTGGAGTTGCGCGCTGGGGCATCGGTCGCGGACTGGCTGACCGAGCGGCCAGAGCTGCTGCAGCAGCTAAAAGAGCGCACCGGCGTCGCGCCTACCTTGAAACCACACGGTAAAGACCCCTTATGGTGGGGCGATGTCCACAGCCAATAGATCCACCGGCAGGGCCGCTTGCCCCATTTGCCGCGCCCCTGCCATTGCCGCGGAAAAACCTTTCTGCTCACGCACGTGCCGCGACCGCGACCTGCTGAAATGGCTGGGCGAGGACTATCGCCTGCCCGTGGCGCCGGAGGAAGCGCCGCCAATGGGTTCGGACGAAGATTAGCCGAGGACAGCGACGAGACGACGACGACTAGACGGCGACGACTAGACAAGGCCTTCGCCGCGCCGTATGTCGCCCGCTCCCCCGTGCCCGGGTAGCTCAGTTGGTAGAGCATGCGACTGAAAATCGCAGTGTCGGCAGTTCGAATCTGTCCCCGGGCACCACCGCAGCCGGTCCCGAATCCGGCCCCTGCGGCGTTACTTCTTCCCTTTGCCCGCGAAAACGCTCGACTAGGGGCGCACAGCAGGTCCTGAGGTCGATTTATAACCGCTCAACCGAACTCGGCCACGTTTCATCACCGTTTTCATTGAAAGAGGATCTGTCCTCCTCAACTGTTGTCGCGTCCACAAAATGGAGAGACATTATGAAAACAGTTCTGAAATCCGCGATTTTCGTTGCAGGATGCACGCTGGGAGCCACCATGGCGAGCGCTCAGGCTGCTCCCGCCACTCCGGCGCCCGAGGGGCAGACAGCCCCCGCACCGCAGGCTCAGACGGCACCAGCGCAGGCGCCGATGGCCACCGACGTAAGCGACGCCGAGGTGGATTCCTTTGCGACCGCTCTCGTAGAGATCGACAAGGTGCAGGCAGACACGACGATGGAACCCGCCGACAAGCAGCAGAAGATGGTTTCCACGCTGCAGGCTAACGGTCTTGAGCCGCAACGCTTCAACGCCATCGCACAGGCCGCGCAGGCGGATCCTGAGCTTGGCCAGCGTATCCAGGCAGCTGCCCAGGAAAAGGCAGTGGGCAACTAATCCCGACCCAGCTGAAAAGGCGGATCTGCATGGCAGATCCGCCTTTTTTATGCGCGCTTCATACGGGCGCGGCCTAAAAAGCGTCGCCTATTCGGTTCCGCCGGTCGCATCGTCATCATGACCAGCCACGCGTATCGGCTTTCCCAGGATCTGGCTGACATAGATGCGCTGCACAAAGACATAGATCACGATCGTCAGCGGCGCCGCCAACAGAACGCCCAGCGCGCCGAACAATGCGCCAGCGCCGAACACAGCAAACAGCAAAACTGCGGGCGGAACATCGACCGCATGCTTCTGAATCATGGGCTGCAGGAAATTGCCCTGCAGCTGCTGGATCAGCAAATATAGGCCGATGGTCCAGAGGGCGGTCGCCGGCGATACCGTCAGTGCGAGAAGTACGGCGGGAATACCGGCAATGATCGGCCCGACGAGCGGGATGATGTCCAATAGACCGGCAATGACTGCCAGCCCGCCCGACGCCGGGACGCCCAGCAGGGTCAGGCCGCCCCAGGTGAATATGCCGACCAGCAGGGACGAGACGGCCTGGCCCAGCATCCAGCCGCGCAGGCCCCTTGACGCATCGTTCAGGAAAGTTGCCGCAGGCCCTTCGGCCCGGCGCGGCATCAGCAGCAGCAGGCCGCGACGATACATGGACGGGTTGGCCGCTATGAATATGGCGCCTACGAATACCAGCACCAGGTCGGTTACGCCGCTGGTCACCGCCATGGCGTAACCGCCAAGTCGCGATGCCAAGTTAGATAGATCCTCGGTTCCTTCCTCCAGCAATTCGGCCGGCGAACCGCTAAGCCCGGCCCGTTCCAGGAGGGTTTCGACGCGTTCCAGTGCCGCCGGGATACTCTCCCTGATCGTGTCCAGCTCGCTGCTGAACTGGGCCCCGAACAAAGCAAATGCCGCCGCGAATACGGCCAGCAACCCAAATACGGACACAGTCAGAGCCAGAGAGCGCGAACGCAGACCCGTCAGGCGGCAAAAGCCCCGTGCCATCGCGTCAAAGATCGTTGCAAAGACCACGGCCGCAAAAACCAGCAGAAGGAGGCTTCCCAGCTCCAGAAACACCCATGCAGTCCCAAGGACGCAAAGGATGACGAACGCTGCAGCGGCAACACGCCCAAGATCACGTTCCGGACGATGAGACCGTTGCGGATCAGATCGCGTAGCGGGTCCCGCCACTTCATCGTTGCTCATTCACATCCCCCGCCGGTGGAAACGGCAACTGCCGCGTAGGCGCAAAGGGCGCCGCATAAGTCTTATCAGCTTGGTCTGGCCTAGGTGACCTTTTTGTAAATGGTCATGCCCAGCACGAACAGCAGCACGGCGATGACGACAGCTATCCAGAACAGAATTTGCGCCAGATCCCACGCAACACCCGCAAGCCCACCGAAGCCCAGAATGCCGAGGATGAGGGCAGCGACGGCGAAGATAATTGCACCTTTGATCATGACGATTGTTCCCTTGTTTCAGCGTGAGGAACGTAAATTTGCGCCAGTTGGTTCCGGGATCATGGGCGCTTTGACCGTTCCACGCCGCAGCGCGTTTCAGGGTGTAGGCTCAACCGCCCACCGGGCCGGCTTATCGCATCAGGCGGATTTCATCTGGCCGGCGGCCTCGGGCGGCTCGGCGACCGCTGCGGCGGCGGCCTCGGCATCCTCGCCAAAGCCAAGGGCCGCGACCATGGCCAGCGCCTCTTCGAATCCGGCACCGCAATAGACCGGCGTCCCCGCTTCTTCTATTTCCTGCAGCAGCGTACCGTTGGGCCCCTGTCGGCAGGTGCCGCTTACATCACGGATGAAAACCCCTGCGACATTGTCCGGAAAATCGCGAACGACGCGGGCATAGACCTCCACATCGCGCTGGCCATTGTCACCGATCAGCAGGAAACGGAAATCGGGATAAAAGGCCAATATACGTTCGATCGCCTCGACCTTGTGACTGCGATGGCCGCTGGCGATGAACTTGTCTTTGTCGATGCCGTAATCCTTCAGAAACATGGGGCCATGGGGAATGGCATTCAGCTCCATGAATTCGGTTATGAAACCATATAGGTTCCAGGGACTTGAGGAAACATAGAAGACCGGGTGGCGTGGCGCCTGATGATCGACAACCAGATATTTATAGAGTTTCGACGCACCCGGCACGGCAAGACGGTCCTCGGGCCGGTGCACAAGAACGCGGCGCCAGTTCTTCAGAAAATTGGTGGCGCCGGTTTCCACCACCGTATCGTCAATATCCGAAATAATGCCCAGCTTCTCACTCTGGCCGGGCGCCAGAATGGGAACGTCGACCTTCGCATGATGACTGCGGCGTTCCGGCAGGCTGATGCTGGCGACTTCCCACGCCGTCACATCCGGCAAGGGCTTCTGGTCCAGAGGTAGGACAAAGTGAAAATAGCCCTCCCGGTCCGAGACAGCCTCGTAGCGCCCGCCATAGCCTTCCAGCGCGACCCGGACGCCGGGAACCTCGTCACTCTCATAAATGGCCAGCATGGCGCGCAATCGTGACCAGGTCGACGTCCCGGGCTTCAACGACGGCTTATATTGCACGATGCGTCCACCGACCCGCACCTCGCGTTCGCTGCGGTACCCGGCATAGGAAAGCATGCGCAGCGTTTTGTGGTCCAGCCGCCCGTCACGATAACGAATCCGGTCGAGCGTGCGCTCGGCCAGTACGATGATCCGATGGGCGATCCGCGCCAGGGTTGCGATAGCTTTCGTCATCAGGGCGCGCTTCTTGTCGCGCGGGGACCGCTGCGGCAAGATCACCTCTCGCCTTCGGAGACACCGCATCATGAAATTCCTGACCGCTACCGCCCTCCTGTCCGTGATCATGGCAGTGCCCGCCCTTGCTGCGCCGCTCGACCAGACGCAGGTAGAACGCATCGTCGCCGCCAGCGACCGCACCGACGAAGACCGCACCCTGGACCAAAGCCGTCAGCCAGCGCGCGCGCTTCTTTTCATGCAGGTCGAAGCGGGCGATCGCGTGCTCGATATGTTCAGCGGCGGCGGATATTATGCCGAACTATTGTCGCGCGCCGTGGGGCCGGAAGGCCGGGTGATCGCGCAGAACCCGCCCGGACCTGCAGCTGGCGAAGAGTTCCAGGACATGATCGCGGCGCGAGATTTCGGCGGGCGGCTGGCAAATGTCGGCAGCATGAATATCGATTTCATGAATATGCGGCTGGCGCCCTCCAGCATCAATGCGGCGCTGTTTCACCTGACCTATCACGACCTTTACTTCACCAGCGCGGAATTCGGCCTGCCCACCAGCGAGCCACAGGAGGTTTTGGCGGAACTGCACCGGGGCCTGCGTCCTGGCGGCACCGTTACCGTGATCGATCATGTCGGCGCGGGCGACGAACCGCGCGCGGACGTATCGGCCACACACAGAATCCGGCCCGAGGTCGTAAAGAACGACTTCATGCGGGCAGGCTTTGCCCTGGTTGCCGAGGAAATATGGTTCGATAATCCGGACGATGATTACGACCAGACGGTGTTTGCAGAAGGTTTACGTGGCAAGACCGACCGCTTCGCCCTGCGCTTCGCAAAGGCCGGCGATCCCAATGCACCCACGGAGGTCGACATGCCAGAACAACAGGTGCCTGAAAATGGCGAAGGAAGCTGTGACGCATCCAAGGTCGAGGACCTTATCGACAAAGTGCCGGACGAGGAGCTGCGCCAAGGCGCCCTTGCCACCAGTGGCGCCCGGACGTTGCGCGTGCATGACGTCGATCAGCCCGTCACCATGGATTTTCGCGCGGACCGCTTAAACCTGGTGCTCGATCCCGACAGCGGCGCCATTGTCAGGGTCAGTTGCGGCTAGTCCGGCTGCGGCAGATACGGGCGACCAACGGAAATGTCAGCGCCCCTCGGCAAGGAATACGTCATTTGCGTGCATCTGCCGCGTCGCGCCGGTGCGGGCGAAGATCAATGTCGCCTTTTTGCGGCGCGCAGCAGCCAGTGGATCGCGTGATGCGGGTCGCAGAATCGCCGCATCGAACCGGTCGGCAACGATCAGGCCACAGGCACCCGGCGCAAAACATTCTTCGTCCAGTAGGGACGCATCAAAGCCTGCCGGAATGCCCCAGTAGAATTCGTCGCACCAGGGCAGATAATCCGGCCATTTGGTGTCGCCGCGCAGATCAGCGACGCTGACTTTGATTTCAACAATGGCAAAGCGCCCATCCTCACCAAGCGCCATGATGTCGACACGGCGGCCGCCGGGCAGCATCACCTCCGTCAGCATCGAGCGCTTCTGCTGCCAGAACAGGCGCCCGATGCCACGGGCGACGTCCTGCGCGTTCAGCGGCGAATCAAGGAGGGGGGCAGTGGCCATGCTGATGCGAACATTAGCAGAACATGGCGCCATGTGAAGGGGCGAGGCGACCGGCCGACGACCACACTTACCTATCGAAGGCTTCGCCTATCTGTAAAAGACGTGCTGGCCAATATCCGCGGTCTTCTGGAAACTGCGGCGCCATTTGGGGGCGACATAGGTCGCGTGGAAAAACACCGCTTCGTCGGTCACGTCTTCCCAATTATCGGTGGCTGCGACGACCGCGACGGCTTCCGCACGCAGCCAATTTGCATTCGGACGCGCCGGATAGTCGGGCTTTCCATCGAATGTGAAGCTGAACTGCGAACGCTGGAACACCACGTTGCAGATGCTGCTGGGCCAGCGCGGGTCGGCAACACGGTTCAGAACCACCTGGGCCACGGCCAATTGCCCTTCCAGGGGCTCGCCACGCGCTTCATTGTAAACGGCACTGGCGAGGCAACGCATTTCCTCGTCCATTTCGGGCAGCCCATATTCCTTTACGTTGGAAACGAGCGTGCCCAGGCTGATATCGTTGATATCGGTAACGGTAACGGTCGGCGTGATGGTGTCGACCGGCATTGAGTAATCCAGATCTTCCGCCTGAAGCGTGAAGGTAACCGGGGCGGCGTCCTTCAGCTGTACGCCAGCGGTCTGGAAATCGGTCGGCAGATCAGCCGCCGCAAGCAGCCCAAGGCTGGCAAGGGCCACCGCAATGGCCCGTTTCGATTTTAACATATGATCTTGTCCGTTCAGGACCGGAAGGAACTTACTCTCACCAGCGATGTTCTTATCTGTGCGCTGGGCCGGTCTCGGTGAATTCAGACGCCCCCTGTTTCGGGCGCGGCGATTTGTTGGATCCGATACCTGATGAAAGGTTCCGCCGGGGTCAACTGATCCCGGGCAATTCGGCGATGAACCGTGCAGGATCGGCGACGTCCAGTTCGATTATCCATAAATCGGGGTCGTAGCGCCGCTGTTTTTCCAGGGTCTTGGCCAAGTTTTCGCTCGGTTCCTCCTCGTCCGAAACCAGCGCACGCCAGGATGTCTTTCCATCCCCCATATTGCTGCGGGCATAGGCGGATACGGTGCCGCTGCGACCGCGAATCACCAGAATAGCCGCTCCGGCGGTCGGATCGCCCCGGGTCAAAACGGTCGCAAAGTCGCCGTTCGCCTCTAATTGCCGTCGCAGGGCGTCCAGCCATAATTTCGTGGACAGGCGGTTCAGCTCTCGTCTCGCCAATAGCCGGGCAGGTCGGCCAGGGGGATCTTCGAACGCATGAACGTCCCGGTTCCGCGCGCCACCTCCTCACCGTCGGGCGTCAAAAGGGTGCTTTCCCCGACAAAGAGCCGCCGGCGGCCACTGACGAAGCGCCCCTCCGCGACCAGCGGGCCGGCGGGAACCGGCCGCTCCATGTGCAGGTTGAACGCCGTCGTCAGGATGAACACGTCCGGGACGAGGGTGTTCACCGCGTAGAAGGCCGCATCGTCCAGCATCTTGAAATAAATGGTGCCATGGGCCGCGCCGGCGGCGTGAAAATGCTGTTCGTTCACTTCGAATTCCAAGCGGGAGCAGCCATCCTCAGGCAAGATCAGCCGGGACTGGAACATCTCGTTGATCGGCGCGGCAGCATAAAGTCTTTCCAGGCCCGTGCGATGCGCTTCGTTCATGCCGCGTAATTCCTGCTTTTCGCTGCCATCATGGCCAGGACGGCATCCGCGCTGTCGGCGCCGCGCAGCTTTTCCAGAAGGCCCTTGTCGCGCAAGAACCGACTGATCGCCGCCAGCGCCTTCAGATGATCGGCCCCCGCCCCCTCAGGGGAAATCAGGGCATAGACGATATCGACCGGACGCCGATCCAGCGCATCCAGATCGATCGGTGCGGCAAGCGTCGCGAAGGCAGCCGTCGGCCTTCTGAGGCCCGCGATACGGGCGTGCGGCAGAACCGATCCGCCGCCAAAGGCCGTCGACCCCACCCGCTCCCGCTGCACAAAGGCCTCGGCGATCAGGGATTGCGCGACGCCGCTGTCACGCGCCAGCGGCGCCGCCATCGCCTGCATCAGATCCGGCATGCCGCGCGCAGAGAGGCCCGTCTGCACGCCCTCTCTGCACAGCAGGTTTGCCGGATCAAAGGGGTCGCTCACCTCGGCTCGACCCAGCCCACATGTCCGTCGGAACGGCGATAGACCATCGCCATCTTGCCGCTCTGCGAATTTGTGAACAGCAGCGCTGCGGAATCGCGCAGGTCCATCATCATGACGGCAGTGGATACGCTGGTTTCAGGGATGTCCGACAGCTGCTCTGCAACGATCAGGGGTGCGTCGTCGGATTCGTCCACCTCTTCACGCTCGTCGCGCTGCAGCACGCGATAATCGGCACCGATCTGCGGTGTGGGCGCGCCGCGCCTTTCGCGGTCGGTCAACTTGCGCTTGTAGCGCCGCAACTGCTTCTCGATCTTCTCGGCCGCCGCGTCGAACGCGGCCTGCGCACTGCGGTGCGCATGGGCATGGCTCTTCATGACGATGCCCTGGGTCAGCTGCACGATGATCGACGCGTCGAACTCATGTTCGTGCGGGCCGGGGGACAATGTCGCCGTGGCACCGGTCATGCCAACGTCGAACTTCTGTGCCAGGCCGCTCATGCGATCCTCCGCATGAGTGGTCAGGGAGGCTCCGACATCGACCTGATGTCCTGAAACGCGAATATCCATATTGGTCTCCCTACGGGTTGATGGTGTCGGCAAATCGTTGCCAGACGGGGTTCGTCAACGTCCCAACGAAGACCCGGTGCCGTTCCGCCTCCTCTGGCGGCAGAGAAAAAGTGCGTTGCGGCCATTTCCGCTGCGGCGGGGCGGCCACGAAAACCTGCGTACGGGGCGCCTCTGCAACCAGCTCCATGCCGCGCTGCCGCCCACCGCACAATTCGACGTAAACGTCGGCCAGGAGTTCGGAATCGAGAAGAGCGCCATGCTTTATGCGGCGCGAAAGGTCGACGCCGAAGCGATTGCACAGCGCGTCCAGCGTCAATTTCGCGCCCGGCATCTTCATCTTCGCCATTTCCAGCGTATCGACGATGCGGCGCGGTGCCAGTTTCGGTCGGCCAACGCGCACGAGTTCGTGATTTATGAACCGCACGTCGAAGGAGGCATTGTGCGCCACCAGATTTCCCTCGTCGCCGATAAAGGCCAGAAAATCTTCGACAATATCGGCAAAACGCGGCATCCCCTGCAGCCGCTCCATGGTGATGCCGTGAATGCGCGCAGCCTCCGCCGGCATGTCGCGCTCAGGATGAATCAATTGATGAAAGGTGCGCCCCGTCGGGATCAGCCCGTCGAGCTCGATCGCGCCGATTTCGACAATCCGGTGCCCCTCATCGGGGCTGAGACCGGTCGTTTCTGTGTCGAAGACGATTTCACGCATTGGCGGCAATATCGGACGCTGCGGCGTGACAGGCAAGAGGCGATGCGTGCAACGGCCGTGCGCGACCTGCGTTTGCCCAGGCCCGTTTCTATGATGAAGTCGGCCCGCGCCCGTTTTTCCCGGTCCGGCAATTGCGCTGCGCGGATTGCGCGAAACTTCGCCTCCGTCATTCCGGCCCGCTTCAACACCCGCGCCCTCTGAACATGTTCCGGCGCGGATACTGTGATGCTGCCATCCACCTTCTTCCAGCTTTGCCCTTCGAATAACAGCGGAATATCCAATATGACGAAGGCGTCCCGACGATACCGCGCGCGGCGCAGGAAGGCGGCCTGTTCCTCTGCAACCAGCGGGTGCACGATGCGCTCCAGCGTCTTCAGCGCCTCTGGCTTGCCGAACACGGCTTCCCCCAGCGCGGCGCGGTCCAGGCCGGCGACATGCGTGACACCGGGAAATGCCTCCTCGATGGCCGCGAGCGCTCGTCCCCCCGGCCCCTGCAACTTGTGCACTTCCGCGTCCGCATCAAAGACGGCGATGCCCAGATCGGCAAACATGGAGGCGACGGTCGATTTTCCCATGCCGATCGAACCGGTCAGACCGATGATCTTCATGATGTCAGTAGCGCGCGCAGCTCATCCTCTTTCCCGGACGGCGGCTCCGAATGAAAGAAAATGCGAAATGCCGCCATTGCCTGTCCGATCAGCATCCCCAGCCCATCGATCGCGCGCAATCCCCGCTCCCTCGCCTGCGCCAGCAGGGCCGTCTCAAGCGGTGCATAGACGATATCATAGACAATGCCGTCGCGGGGCATGGACGACAGATCGATGCCAAGTGGCGGCGCACCGGCCATGCCCAATGTCGACGTATTGACCAGCAGATCGACATCCGGACACAGCGCCTCCAGCGTGGCCGTGCGTGCGTCGATCCCCAGATCGTCGATGATTCTTTTCGCCCGTTCCGGTGTGCGATTATAGACCGTGATGCCCGCGGGCCGGCATTTTCCCAGCGCGTAAAGAACCGCCCGCGCCGCGCCGCCGGCCCCAATTACTCCCACATTCTTTCCGGTCAGGTCGACATGCTGCAACGGCCGCATGAACCCCTCTGCATCGGTATTATGACCTGTGATTCCCCCATCGGTGTCGCTTTGACTCTTTGCGAGCGTATTGGCGGCACCGATCGCACCGACATCCCCGGTTGAACCGTCAATATATTCCAGCACCGCGCTCTTGTGCGGAACGGTGACATTGCAGCCGCGCCAGGCCGGATCTCGACGCCGGTCCGTGAAATAGGCAGGCAGGTCCGCCGTCGGCACGTGGGTGGCACGATAGTCCGCATCGATTCCCAATTGCCGCAGCCAGAATTGATGCATCAGCGGCGATTTGGAATGGGCGATCGGATCGCCGATCACTTCGGCATAGGGACGGTTCATGCCGGTATCTCGCCGCGCGTCCGCAGATAATCCAGAAGGGGCAGCAGTGGCAGCCCACGGATGGTGAACTGGTCGCCCTCAATGCGACTGAACAACTGAACGCCCCTCTCCTCGATCCGGTATCCGCCCACACCCCACAGCAGCGTCTCTCCCTCTGCGGCCAGATAGCTGTCCAGCCATTCCTCGCTGAACATGCGCACGTGCAGCCTGGCGGTATCGACATGCCGCCAGATCGCCCTGCCCCCTTCTGCAATGACGAGGGCGGAAATCAGGCGGTGCGACTCTCCGCGCAACCGCATCAGCTGGCGACGCAATTCCGGCATGTCCGCGGCCTTGTCGAACGTCGTGCCATCGTCCAGTGCAAGCATCTGATCGCCGCCCAGAACAAGCGCCTCTGGATGCCGACGGCTGATCTTGACCGCCTTTGCCTCCGCCAGCGCATCGGCGATGGCGCGCGCGGTCGCCCCTTCCCCCTTCAACGCCGCCTTCAGCTCGTCCTCATCCACACCGGGCGCGACGGCATCACACGATATGCCGGCCGCATCGAGCAGCGTGCGGCGCGATGCGCTGGTGGATGCCAGGATCAGGGTCACGAATGGCTCTCGCCCTCTGCCTCGTGCATGAGATTGATGACCGCCGCCGCCGTTTCCTCGATGGCCTTTCGCGTAACGTCGATAACGGGCCAGCCCTGATCGGCGAACATGCGGCGCGCCTTCAAGACTTCCGCCTTCACCCGTTCATTATCGACATAGGTGGTATCGGGCGTCTGCGCGAGGCTGAGCAGCCTGTTGCGCCTGACTTCGACCAGGCGTTGCGGCGTCGTCGTCAGTCCGACGATGAAGGGACGGGTCAGTTCGAACAGTCTGGGCGGCGGTTCCCGTGTCGGCACCAACGGCAGGTTCGCGGTCTTGTACCCCTTATTGGCGAGATAGATGGATGTCGGCGTTTTTGACGTGCGCGACACCCCCACCAGCAGGATATCGGCCTCGTTCCAGTTTTCCGACGCCTGCCCGTCATCGTGCGCCATGGTATAATTGATCGCCTCGACACGGGCGAAATAGGCGTCGTCCAGACGATGCTGGCGGCCCGGCTTGGCGGTCGCCGATTTCCCCAGCATCAGGCCCAGCCCGGTCACGACGCTGTCTATGGCGCTGACCGCGGGCAGGCCGAGCGCGCCGCAGCGGGCCTCCAGATGATCACGCACCTCACCCGTCGCCAAGGTGAACAGCACCAGGCCGGGATTTTCGGCGATATCGTCTATGACGCGATCCAGATGGCCCTTCGACCTCACCAAGGGCCAGAAATGCTTGACGGCATCGACGCCCTCGAACCGTGCCAGGCTGGCGCGGGCGACGCTTTCCAGCGTTTCGCCCGTGGAATCTGATACCAGGTGTATGTGGATGCGCGTTGCCATAATGCCTCATCCATAGGCGGGGATGAAGCTGTGGAAAAGTCCACCTGCGAATCGCGGGTGAAAGCGGGGATGATCGGCCCGCTCGATTCAATTCGAATTTCACCAAGGATTCGTCCACAGATCGTACCCCGGTACAGATACGCCCCCTACAGGCTGGGGAAACGACAATGGGACTCGTCGCAAACCGGCGAGTCGCGCGTCATTCGCTTCTGTTGGCAAAACTGTGGATAGGCGGTTAAGCCCCATTCACCACAGCCATCACTATCATCACTAATTCTTTAAAAGATAAAGGAAGAGAAGGGGCCGAATGGAAACCCGCTCGGAAAAGCCGATCCTTGCCGTTCTGGCGGGGGAAAGGCGCGATCCGCCGCCCGTCTGGTTCATGCGTCAGGCAGGCCGCTATCTCCCGGAATATCGCGAACTGCGCGCCGATCGGGGCGGCTTTCTCGATCTGGTCTATGATGCTGATGCCGCTGCCGAAGTGACGCTGCAGCCGTTGCGCCGCTATGGCTTTGACGCGGCGATCCTGTTTTCAGACATACTGATCGTGCCCCACGCCATGGGCCAGCACCTGCAATTCCTTGCTGGTGAAGGGCCGGATTTGTCGCCACGCCTTGCCGAGGTCGCGCTGGAAACACTCAGCCCGGTGCCGGATCGGCTCGATGCCATTTACCGCACCGTTGCCAAGGTGAAGGCGGATCTGCCCACCTGGGCGACGTTGATCGGCTTTGCCGGCAGCCCGTGGACGGTCGCGACCTACATGGTGAACGGCTCAGGGTCGAAGGAACAGGCGGCGGCGCGCACTATGGCCTATGCGGAGCCGCAGCGGTTTCAGGCTCTGATCGATGGCATTTCATCAATGACCGTCGATTATCTGTGTGGACAGGTCGCCGCCGGGGCAGAGGTGCTGCAGCTTTTCGACAGCTGGTCTGGCAGCCTTGCGCCCGATGAATTCGACCGCTGGTGCGTGCGGCCCACCCGCGAAATCGTCGATCAGGTGCGCGCTCGTTGCCCCGGCATTCCCATCATCGGCTTTCCCAAGGGTGCGGGCGGAAAACTGGCGCATTATGCGCGCGAAACGCAGGTTGATGCGATCGGCCTCGACGAAAGCGTCGATCCCTTTTGGGCAGATCAGGTTCTGCCCGCCAATCTGCCAGTGCAGGGAAATCTGGATCCCATGGTCCTGCTGACCGGCGGCTCCAGGCTGGACGGGGCGGTTGCCCGCATTCGCACCGCCCTTGCCGGACGCCCCCATATCTTCAATCTTGGCCATGGCATCTCAAAGGAAACGCCGCTAGCTCATGTCGATCAGGCGCTGCGGGCAATCCGTGCGAAGGGGGCGGCACAATGACGGGATTTCTGGGTGGCGCCTATTTATGGGTGAAGGCCGCGCATCTGATCTTCGTGATCTTCTGGCTCGCCTCCATGTTCATGCTGCCCCGCTATCTCGTTTATTTGCACGGCGATCCGCAGTCCGCGACCAAATGGGCGCCCAGAATCGTCACCTTGCGAAAGATCATCATGACGCCGGCCATGCTGATGGTGTGGGTGCTGGGAATCGCGCTGGCGCTTCACATCGGTCTTGCAGGGCAGGGCTGGATGCATGCAAAGCTGCTGATCGTCTTTCTGTTCACCGGCTTTCACGGCTGGCTGGTCGGTTTGTCGCGCAAGATGCTGTCTGGTAAGCGCCCGGTTTCGGAGAGGGGGTTGCGTCTTTTGAACGAGATCCCCAGCCTTGTTGTCATCCTCGTGGTCATACTGGCCGTAGTGAAACCGTTCTGAAGTCCTGAAACCGTCTTAACGAAGTAGGAGTGCTGCCCCATCGAAACCGGAACCATTGTCTCGCTGGGCCTCTATTTCGCGCTGATGCTGGGCATTGGCGTCTATAGCTGGTTGAAAACCGACAACGATGTTTCGGGATATATGTTGGGGGGCCGGCAATTGGGGCCGGCCGTCACGGCGCTCTCCGCGGGCGCGTCCGACATGTCGGGCTGGATGCTTCTGGGCCTGCCGGGCGCGATGTATGTATCGGGGCTCAGTTCCGGCTGGATCGCGATCGGGCTGCTCACCGGAGCGCTGCTCAACTATCTGCTCGTGGCGCCGCGCCTGCGCGTCTATACCGAAAAGGCGCGGGATGCGATCACCATCCCGGATTATTTCGAGAAGCGCTTCGAGGATAATTCGCGGATCCTGCGTCTTGTTTCCGCAGTGGTCATCATCGTCTTTTTCACGCTCTACACCGCGTCCGGCGTCACGGCAGGCGGCAAATTATTCGAAAGCGCCTTTGGTGCCGACTACAGTTTCGGCCTGTGGATCACCGCCGGGGTTGTCGTGGCCTACACCTTGTTCGGCGGCTTCATGGCGGTGTCGATCACCGATTTCGTGCAGGGCTGTATCATGTTCGTCGCGCTGATCATGGTGCCGATCATCGCGTTCACCTCTCTCGGCAGCAGCGGTCTGACGACGGAACTGAATGCCATCGATCCGGGGCTGCTGGACTGGTTCGGCGGCGGCATCGGCCTGGTGGCAATTATTTCCGCGGCCAGCTGGGGACTCGGTTATTTCGGTCAGCCGCACATCATCGTTCGTTTCATGGCAATCCGTTCTGTCCGTGATATTCCCGCCGCGCGCAATATCGGCATGAGCTGGATGCTGGTCACCATCATCGGCGCCTGCGCCACCGGCCTGATCGGCCTCGCTTATGCCAGCAGCCATGGGATCGAGATCGAGGATCCGGAAACGATCTTCATCGTCCTGTCGCAAATATTGTTTCATCCGATCATCGGCGGTTTCCTGCTGGCGGCGATCCTGGCCGCGATCATGTCGACGATCTCGTCGCAATTGCTGGTCGCCTCCAGTTCGCTGACCGAGGATATTTATGCGCTGCTATTCCGGCGGAATGCCTCCGACCTGGAATTGGTCCTGATCGGTCGCGCAGCGGTGATCCTCGTGGCGCTTGTCGCCATTGGCCTTGCCTATGATCGCACCTCCAATGTCCTGACGCTGGTATCGAATGCCTGGGCCGGATTCGGCGCCGCCTTCGGGCCGTTGGTGCTCCTCAGCCTGTGGTGGAAACGCATGACGCGGGCGGGGGCGCTTGCCGGCATGGTGGTCGGTGCCGCAGTTGTCCTGTTCTGGGTATATGGCGGCGCGACGATGGGCGGCGAACCCTTGAGCGATGTGATGTACGAAATCGTTCCCGGCTTCATCGCCTCCCTGATTGTGACCGTGGCGGTCAGCCTCGCGACAGCCGCGCCGCGGCGTGAAATCGTCGCGACGTTTGAAGAGATGCAGCGCGGCCTGTCAGAATAGGCGGCACGCCTGCCTGCGCCGCCTGCCTGCGCCGCCTGTCTGCGCCGCCTGTCTGCGCCGCCTGTCTGCACCGGATGTGCACACCGGCTGCGAACATGGGGGGAGCCCGCTTGACGGTTCCCTTCTTCGCGCCTATTTTCCGCCGAGTCCTCGCTGTTCTGCGAGCGTTTCCTCTTCCGGTCAGTGCCCTTTCCTGTGGCCGTGCGTCCGCACCCAACTGACCCCTTCCCCCGAAAGACCGAGCCATGGCCGTATTGCATCTGCAGGACCTGAAAGACAAAGCCCCCGCCGACCTTGTGGCGATGGCAGAGGAATATGGCGTCGAAAACGCGTCCACGCTGCGTAAGCAGGACCTCTATTTTGGGATTTTGAAGGCTGAGGCAGAGGACGGCAATGAAGTCCTCGGCGCCGGCACGATCGAGGTGCTGCCCGACGGGTTCGGCTTCATGCGCTCGCCAGAGGCGAACTACCTTGCCGGGCCGGACGATATTTATGTTGCGCCTGCGCTGGTCCGCAAATTCTCGCTGCGCACCGGCGACACGGTGGACGGCGAAATCCGCGCGCCGCAGGATGGCGAACGCTATTTCGCGCTGACCAAGGTTTCGAAGATCAATTTCGATGAGCCGGACATGGTTCGCACGCGCGTCAATTTCGACAATCTGACGCCGCTTTATCCGGATCAGAAGCTGAACCTCGACATTTCCGACCCCACCGTGAAGGACAAGTCCAGCCGCGTCATCGATGTCATCGCTCCGCAGGGCAAAGGCCAGCGTTCGCTGATCGTCGCGCCGCCGCGCACGGGTAAGACCGTCCTGCTGCAGAATATTGCCCGCGCGATTACCGAAAACCACCCGGAGGTTTTCCTGATTGTGCTGCTGATCGACGAGCGGCCAGAGGAAGTCACCGACATGCAGCGCAGCGTGCGCGGCGAAGTCGTCGCCTCCACCTTCGATGAGCCGCCGTCCCGCCACGTACAGGTCGCCGACATGGTGATCGAAAAGGCGAAGCGTCTGGTCGAGCACAAGAAGGATGTGGTCATCCTGCTCGATTCCATCACCCGCCTCGGCCGCGCCTACAACACCGTCGTTCCATCCTCGGGCAAGGTGCTGACCGGCGGCGTCGACGCCAATGCGCTGCAGCGTCCGAAGCGCTTCTTCGGCGCGGCGCGTAACATTGAGGAGGGCGGTTCGCTTTCCATCATCGCGACGGCCCTGATCGACACGGGATCGCGCATGGACGAGGTCATCTTCGAAGAGTTCAAGGGCACCGGCAACTCCGAGATCGTTCTCGATCGCAAGGTTTCCGACAAGCGCATCTTCCCGGCGATGGACGTCGGCAAGTCGGGCACCCGCAAGGAAGAGATCCTCGTCGAAAAGGACGTGCTGGCGAAAATGTACGTCCTGCGTCGTATCCTCATGCAGATGGGCACGGTCGACGCGATGGAATTCCTTCTCGACAAAATGAAGGATTCGAAGTCCAACGCGGATTTCTTCTCTTCGATGAACCAGTAAAGAGGCCCGGTCATGGACCTGTCGATTCTCTCATTTCTCAGCGTGCAGGAACTCGGCGGCCCCGCCCAGATCTGGGCGGCGATCCTGAAGGATTTTTCCAATATCGGCAGCCCCAGCGCGCTGGCGGCCTTCGGTCAGGTGTTGATGATCGACATCGTCCTGGCGGGCGACAATGCCATCGTCGTCGGCGCCCTGGCAGCCGGCCTTCCTGCAGCGGAGCGCAAGAAGGTGATCGCCATCGGCGTCCTGGCGGCGTTGGTCCTGCGCATCATCTTCGCGCTGATGGTGACCTGGCTGTTGGGCATTGTCGGTCTGATCTTCGCGGGCGGCGTATTGCTGCTGTGGGTGGCGTGGCGCATGTGGCGCGAAGTGCGGGCAGAGGCGAATGCCGGCTCGCCAGAGATCGAGGGCGACGAACATTCCGGCCTGAAACCGGCGAAAAGCTTCGCGGCTGCCGCCTGGGCCGTCGCTTTGGCCGACGTGTCAATGAGCCTCGACAATGTGCTCGCCGTTGCGGGCGCGGCGCGCGATCACCCCGGCATCCTGATCGTCGGCCTGATCCTGTCGGTCGCCTTGATGGGCATCGCCGCAAACGTCATCGCCAAATATATCGAGCGCTATCGCTGGATCGCCTATGTCGGCCTGGTCGTCATTCTCTATGTCGCGGGCAAGATGATCTATGACGGTATCGTCGATCCAGAGGTCGGCCTGATGACACTGTCCTTCTTGGGTTAATCGAGGCAGTCGCTGGGGATACGCTAGAACCGCGTTCCCAGCCGTAGCGCCACGCCCACATCCGCTGGCGCATTGGCCAGATGGCCGGGCTGGCTGCGGTAAAAGGCGTTGGCCTGCAAATAGCCTGCGGACAACGGCATCTGGTAGGCGCTTTCCACCGTGACTTCGCGGCCCGACGGCGTCAGTTCGACCTGCCTTTGCGACATGATCGGCCTTGCCGCAGTATAATCATATGCGGTCGGCAGGGTCAGCGTGAGCGCACCCCCCTCTATCCGCAGAGGCTGGCCGATGCGCAGGCCCACGCGATCGCCCGGGCGGAACGCATTTGCCCGCGCAACGTCGAAGGCCATCGCACTGCTGGCGACCCGCTCCGCGGCTGTCGCCAGTCCGCCATTCAGTTTCAGCGCAGTCCCACCCCGTTTCAGATCGAGGCCCAACGACCATTGATCGCCAAGCCGGGCATAAGCGGAGACGGTAACGAAATCGCTGTGCGCGCCGCCAATACCCAGAAGATCGGAGCCGCGCGACCCGAGGAAGGTTCCTGCCTCCTGCAATTGTTCGAATCCGGCGGACACGGTCACTGGCCCGATGCTGCGCGACGCCTGCACGGCAAGGCGCGTCGCTGCGTCCTCCTCGCCCGGCGTTTCCGCCGCCAGCGAATAGGCGCGCCCCGCAGCAAAGCCGAGTGTCCATGCCCCGAACCGCTGCGCCACCGCTGCGGCGTCGCGGCTGACGATGCCATCGTCGCCCAGCCGCTGATCGCCGCTGAGCCAGGACATGCCAGCGCCTTCGCCGGGAATGCCGATGTCGAGCAAGGCGGCGGGGGAATAGCCGAAGCCGAGAACGGTGGTCGTGTCCCGGGCCGGATTGCCGGCGACGAAGCCGGACAGGGGAACACCGCCATTCCCGCCGCGCGCATCGAGTCCGCGAGCCTCCAGGCTTGAGGCGTAGGCGTTCCGGTTGCCACCTGACAGCGCCAGCGCCAGCGCCGCCGGGCCGATTCCCGCGCGGCCAAAGCGACGGTCCGCCAATAAGGGGCCGACCAGCTTGCCAGGTGCACTGCGCGCCGCGACGTGGCCGCCCATGTCCGTCGTATAGGCACGGCCATAACGGTCCAGAACGACGACATTGCCGATGCTGTCCACCAATTTTCCGGCATCGCCCGCCGCGCCCCCGACGGTGGCGATGGGGTCGGCTTCCGCCAGAACCACGGGCGAACCGGCAAGGCGGGTTGGCCCTTGCGGCGCAAAGGCGGCGCCGATGTCGACCGCGCCGCCACCGAAAACGCTATCCACGCCCGGATCGCCCAGGTCGCGGGCGCTGCCCCGCAGAATGTCGATTGCTTCGTCGGCAGTCAGATTTGGGAAGGCCGAGAAAAGCAGCGCGAGCGCCCCCGCCACCCCAGGCGCCGCATAAGAGGTGCCGCTGTAAAGAAACGGATCGCCGTTTTCGTTAAAGCTGCGCACGCGCACACCGAGAGCGGACAGATAGACATTCCCCGCATCCCCGGCCGCATTGGTGAAATCCGCGGGCTGATCCTCCTGATCGATGGCGCCAGCGATGATGACGCGGCCGTTTGCCGCCGAATCGAGCGCCACCAGCGCCATGGGGTCAGGCCGGGCGTTCGAATCATTTCCCGCCGAGATGACGATCACCATTCCAGCCCGCGTTGCCCGGTCGATGGCGTTTCTCAGGACCGACTGTGCGGCGCTGCCACCCAGCGAGATGTTGGTCACCTTCGCGCCTGCAATCCGCGCCGCATCGACACTTTCGGCGATCTGGCGGTCCGGGAAACCGCAGCCATCATCATCGCCGCAGCTCGTCTCGTCACTCGCTTTTAGTGCCTGTATCGTCGCGCGCGGCGCTATTCCCTGCATGCCATCGCGGTCATTGTCGGCGGCAGCGGCAATGACGGCGGCCACCGACGTGCCGTGCCCATCGGTATCCTTCAGGGAACCGGGTGCACCGATAACGGCGCTTGCCCCGCTGATCCTGCCCGCGAACTGCGCCGAATCCGTGTCGATGCCGGTATCGATGACCGCCACCGTCACCCCCTCGCCAAAGGCGCCCGCCTGATATGCGGTCAGTGCGTCCATCGACGTGGCGGCGTTCGAGCGGCGATATTCGGCGCTGTCCAGATTGGGCGCTGCAGGGGCGGGCGTGGGTGTGGGCGCAGGTGTCGGCGTAGAGGCCGGGGGCGGCGGTAATGACGTCTGCGGCGGGGGCGCGGCGCCGGAGGAGCCGCCGCCACAGGCACCCAGCGCGAACGCTGCTGCACTGCCCAGCAAAAGCGCGCCTGTGCGGTTGAAGGTCATACGCAAACCATCCCACTGACGAAAAAGACGTTTCCGGACCGCTACCGCAAAAAGGGTGTCGAATTGCTGAATGGCCGTTGCGGGCGCGGGTCGGGAACACCTAAGCGGTGGCGCATGGATCTATCGCATATCGACACCTGGCTCTTCGACATGGACAATACGCTCTATCCCGCGAGCGCCGACCTGTTCCGCCATATCGACGAGCGCATGGGCGCCTTCATCGCAGAGGAGCTTGGCGTCGACCGTGTCGAGGCCCGGCGCGTGCAGAAGCAATTCTTTCACGCCCACGGTACGACGCTGCGCGGCCTGATGGACGAACACGGCGTGGAGCCGCGCCGTTTCCTGGACTTCGTGCACGATATCGAGATGGACGCCCTGGCAGAGGATCCGCGCGTTTCCGAAGGGATCGCGGCGCTCCCTGGCCGCAAATTCGTCTTCACCAATGGCGATGTTGCCTATGCCGAGCGGGTGTTGCAGCGCCTGGGACTTGCGGGCCTGTTCGAGGCGATTCACGATATTCACGCCATGGATTACCGGCCAAAGCCGGAACCGCAGGTCTATGCCGCCATGTGCGAGGCCCTGTCCATCGCCCCGGAACGCAGCGTATTCGTCGAGGATATGGCCCGTAACCTTGTGCCCGCGAAGGCGCTCGGTATGACCACCGTCTGGATAGACAATGGCAGCGAATCGGGCGGCTATCAGGCCGATATGGATGCGGTGGACCTGGTCATCACCGATCTTGGCGAATGGCTGTCGACACTGACGAAGGATGTTTGAATGAGCTTGGAAACCACCATCGATGCGGCATGGGATGCGCGCGACACGCTGGGCGTCGACACGAAGGGCGAGGTGCGCGACGCCGTTGACGAGGCGCTGGCGGGCCTGGACGCCGGGACGTTACGCGTCGCGGAAAAGATCGAGGGCGAGTGGCAGGTTCACCAATGGCTGAAAAAGGCCGTTCTGCTGTCGTTTCGCCTGAATGACAATCAGCTGATGACGGGCACTGACAGCCTGGGCAATGCCTTTGACAAGGTGCCGTCGAAATTCGCCAATTGGGACGAGGCGGCGTTCCGCGCGGCGGGCTTCCGTGCCGTACCGGGCGCCATCGTGCGCCGGGGCGCGCACATCGCCCGCAATGTGGTCCTGATGCCCAGCTTCACCAATATCGGCGCCTATGTCGGCGAAGGGACCATGGTGGATACCTGGGGATCCGTCGGCAGCTGCGCGCAGGTGGGAAAGAACTGTCATATCAGCGCCGGCACCGGCATTGGTGGCGTGCTGGAGCCGCTGCAGGCGAACCCAACCATCATCGAGGATAATTGCTTCATCGGCGCGCGGTCGGAGGTCGTCGAGGGCGTCATCGTCGGAGAGGGCAGTGTCCTCGCGATGGGCGTTTTCATTACCGGCTCGACGAAGATCGTCGACCGCACGACGGGCGAGATGTTCCGCGGCCATGTTCCGCCCTACAGCGTGGTTGTCCCCGGCACCCTGCCCGATCCGAAGGGCGGTCCCAGCCTGGCCTGCGCGGTCATCGTGAAGCGCGTCGATGCGCAGACCCGCTCCAAAACCAGCGTCAACGAACTGCTGCGGGACTAGGGCCGATTTCCACGCCACTCTCTCTTGCGCAGGACCTGATCCGCTGCGCCAGCGTGACACCTGTTGATGCGGGCGCGCAGGACGTGCTCGCCAGCGCGCTGCAGGCGGCAGGCTTCACGGTCTGGCGGCATGTCTGCGGGGAGGCGCCGGACGGGCCGGTTCACAATCTGTTCGCCCGGCGCGGCGATTCCGGTCCGCATTTTGCCTTCGCAGGCCATACCGATGTCGTGCCGACAGGCGATCTCTCGCACTGGGATTGCGATCCCTTCGCGGCAGAGGTGAAGGACGGGATGCTCGTTGGGCGCGGCGCGTCCGACATGAAATCCGCTATCGCCGCATTCGCCGCCGCCGCCGCCGATGTGCAGCCGCAGACCGGCTCCATCAGCCTGATCATCACGGGCGATGAAGAGGGGCCGGCAACCTATGGCACGAAGCGGCTGCTGCAGTGGATGGAGGCAGAGGGGCATGTTCCCGATCATTGCCTGGTCGGAGAGCCAACGAGCCGCGCGGTTCTGGGCGACATGGTGAAGATCGGACGCCGCGGCTCGGTAAATGCATGGGTTCGTGTAAATGGTGCGCAGGGGCATGTCGCCTATCCGCACATGGCCGAAAATCCGATCACGCATCTGGTGCAAATACTCTCCCGCCTGCAGACGGCGACGCTGGATGAGGGCAATGACTGGTTCCAGCCGTCCAATCTGGAAGTGACCGAGATCCTGGCCCCGAACCCGGCGCACAATATCATCCCCGCCTATGCGGAGGCGCGCCTGAACATCCGTTTCAACGATAGCCATTCGGGGCGCGATCTCGCGCTCTGGATCGAGGAGACGGCCAGGGGCGTCACTGAGCGCGCCGAAGTCGAGGCGATCATTTCAGGCGAATCCTTTTTGACGCCGCCGGGCGAGTTCTCCACGCTGATCGCCGATTCCATCGAGGCGGAGACCGGCGTGCAACCGACGCTCTCCACCAGCGGCGGCACGTCGGACGCCCGGTTCATTCGCCGCCTGTGCCCCGTGGTCGAATTCGGTCTGGTCGGCGCGTCCATGCACAAGGTTGGGGAACATGTCGCCGTGGCGGACATCGACCGTCTGTCGGCGATCTATCGCCGTATCCTATCCGGCTATTTTTCGCCGGAAGCTTCCGCCCGCTAAGCTGCGATTTTGCAGTCGGTGGGCCGCGCTGCAACACGCGTCACCTCGTGCTGCCCTTTTGCGCCTGCCCGGTTGGCGGCCTCTGCGGGCGCCTCTTCGCTGGCAGGCGGCGCACCCGTCAGCCGCTGGCGCAGCCGGTCATATGTCGACAAATGCCGGCGCCGGAACGCCTCGTATTTTTCGATAGCTTCGCCGAGCGGCCCCGCGTCCGTGACCAGCGGTTGCTCGGCCCGCGCCAGCCGGACGTCGAGCGGCGCGCTGCGACCATAGACCGCCTCAAGGCGCGACAGCTCGATTTGGGCAGCGCCCCATAAGGTTGAGGAGGGGGACGCGCTTTGCGCGCTCTCCACTGCCGCTTCCGCCGACGCGGCCTGCCGATCCCAATCGGCTATGATTCGGCCCAGTTCACTATCCAGCTCTGCCAGTTCCGCTTCCGAAATCGGCATGTCGGCCGCCATTACCGGCGGCGTGTACAGCGGTTCCGTCACCTCCGGGGCGGGCACAGCCGCATCCGCGCGGAGATTGCACGGTCCGGGCGCGATTCGCTCGCCCGGGCGATGCGCCAGGCTGGGCCATGCGCCGCCATTGCCGGGCGCCATGCAGGCCGACCCCAGCAGGGCCAATAGAGGACAGAGATAATGTGCGACGCCCATGCCGACGTCATTTGCCGTTCCGCGATGCTGCGGGCAAGCCCGGCCGCATTGTGCATGGCTTTCACCGCATGGCTTCTGCGGGCTTGATCGCATTCGCGCCTGCCCGTAAGGGACGCGCCTTCACCTAGATGCGCGCCCGTAGCTCAGCTGGATAGAGTACCTGACTACGAATCAGGGGGTCGGAGGTTCGAATCCTTCCGGGCGCGCCAAACATCCCACAGACGAATACGACACGCCGGTTCGGCATGAGGCACCGCATCTCATTCGCGCTGCCTGTGAAATCCCGTCTGAACCCGTCGGCTATGTTCTTGGGGCCCTGGCCCCGTTCTTGACTCTCGTCATCATTCATCATCATGTATTAACCACAAGCGGTCTCTGATGAGGGGCGGGGAAGTTGGGCGGTCTATCACGCTTCGACAGCCTGAATGACTTCGCCGATCTTATCGGCCTGTTTTACGACGCCGCTCTGGATGCCGGTTTATGGCAGGGATTGTCGGGCAGGATTGCAGAGGCGGTCGGGGCGACCAGCGCCGTTTTGAAGGTGCACGAACCCGGCGGCGCGGTCGCGCTTCTGGAAATCACCGAAAACATGGTCGTTGACGATGATCTGCAGGATTGGGCCACGCACTGGCACAGTCGCGATCTTTGGGTGCAGCGATCCATCTCGCATGGTCTGTCCCGCATCGTCACGGATACGGAGCTGGTTTCGGACGAGGAACGCCGCACGACCGATTTTTACGGGGAATGGCTGCGTCATCTCGATATTCATCACATGATCGGCGCGGCCTTTCCGGCGGGCGGGACGGCCATCGGCGTTCTCGGCATCCACCGGCCGCAAGGCGCCTCGCCTTTCGATCGGGAGGATCGGCGCAGGGTGGGCCTGTTGCTGCCGCACCTGCAACGCGCCCTGCAATTGGGGCGCCACATGACACACCTGTCGCACGCGGAAAGCATCGCCCTTGAAAGCCTGGATGCCGTCGACATGGGCGTGATGATCATCGCCGCAGGCGCACAAGTCGTACACGCGAACGGCGTTGCCGAGGCTATGCTGGAACGCAGCACTGAATTGGTTTGCCGCAATGGCCGGATGGCGGCGCGCGATGCGCCCCTACAATCGCGGCTCAGCGCCGTCCTGCAGGCTGCCCTCGCCACCGCCGCAGGCGATCCGCAGGGGGCCGAGGGTCTGATCCGCATAGACCGATCGGACCGTTCGTCATGGACCCTGTCCGTCACGCCTTTGCGGCCGCGATCGCCCGCTCTGTTCTGGCAGCGTCCATTGGCGCTGATCCTGATGCGCGACCCGGAATTTCCGCCCTATCGCATCGACGCACTGCGCATGTTGTTCAATTTCACCCGCATGGAGGCGGTGGTCGCCGCGCATCTGGTCGCGGGTGGCGCACCCGTGGATATTGCGCGCAGCCTGCACATCGGCCTTGGCACGGTACGAACCCATCTGAAGCAGATTCTGCTGAAAACCGGCACGTCGCGTCAGGCGGAAGCGGTTCTGGTCGTCAGCCGCAGCGTTGCCGCCAGTCAAATTTCCTGAATCTCTCCTGTTTGGGAGAGGCATGCATCGATCCGTTTCGCTTAGTTAACCGTGTTTCCATCGGCGGCGTTCCGCATGATCTGTGCGGGGATGTGCCTTGCCGCCCATTGCGGAGGAGTGACCATGCGGGGAAAGATCATTCATTATAGCGGCGCGGATGGTCAGGGCATCATCATGGCCGGCGGCCAGCAATATCCGTTCACCATCGGCTCCTGGCAGGCAGAAAGCGTTCCGACACCCGGAAATACCGTCGATATTGCCGTCGATGACGGAACGGTGACCGGCGTCTCCCTCGTTTCCGACGACATCCTGCGAAAGGAAAAGACCGCCGAGCTGGGCAGCCGCCTCGGTTCCGCATTGGGGAATGTCGATCTTTCAGCGCTGCAGGGCAGCGGAGGGGAGGCGATCGTCGCCCGCTATGGAAAAATGCTTTTGGGCGCCTACGCCTTGTTCGTGATCGGTTCGCTGGCCTTCAATGCGATATCGGTGTCCTTCATGGGCAATGGCATGGGGAAGTCGCTGTTCGGAGTTACCTCGCTTCTGTCTGAATTGGGCGGAGATGGCGGCGGCAGCATCAAGATGATGTTGATTCTGGCATATCTGGGATGCGCTTTGCCATTATTATGGCCGGACCGCCGCGCCTGGCTGGCATTGCTGCTGCCCCTTCTGGCGACACTGTGGGCTATCTTCGCCGTCCTCAGCATCGTCGATTCCATGGGGGGTGGCATGATGGGCGACATGTCGGACCTGATCAGCATCAATTTCGGATTTTATCTGTCACTGCTTGCGGCCCTCGTTCTGGCCGCAGGCGGCGCCAGGCGCTTCCTCTCCGCGGCGAAATCCTGAAGGGGCCGAATCATGCTCCATTTACCACGCACAAGTGATCAGATTCCGCTTCCGGCAATTATCGTGCTGCTTGCGGCGCTGCTGCTAGCGCGACCTGCGTCTGCCCTGCCGCTGACAAATCTGAAAGGTCAGGGGCTCGAGTCGATATACGGCGCCTACGCCCCCGGCGGCGAGTGTACGCGGGAACCGCGCATCACGATCGATGAGGACGGCTTTGCCTTCCGCGTCGGCGAAAGCACCGTCCGCGGCAAGCCGTTCGAACGCGCGCTGACATTCATGGGTCCCAGCTATGATGGCATCAGCGCCGTGTTCTTTCCCTTTCCTGCCAGCAACAGCGATTTCGGGCCGCTGGTGATGATCGTCAATGACGAGGAAACGCCGGGGTTGATACGCGTCGATTCGAATCTGGCGCCGGGGCAAAGACTGGACCCCCTTCACGCCGCACTGAACGAGGCCTCTCCCTTCATACGGTGCGAGGGAAGCGCCCCCGCACCTGTGACGCCCGCCCCGCCTGTGCCCGCCGCGGAAACGCAGGCTACCAGGAACGTGCCGGTGACCTGGGTGTCCCTACCGGATCATGTCGGCGAATATGACGTGCACATAGACTCAGGAGAGGTCGGGTCCGAAATCAGCGCGCTGCTCGGCACGAAGATGCAGGCACTGCTTCGCAATATGTCGGCGGTCAGCCCCCTGCGCAGGCAGGGATCGATCTATTACCTGTCGGGCAATGCACCGCATCAGGGCGGCATGGAGCAGGCCTATATCTTGTTGGACGCAGACAGGCGCGCCGTTCAGGTTGGGCTGTGGGAACGCGGAAAGCTGACGGTCTATTCCAGTAAAAGCGGCCGTATCCCGCCCCCGCCAGAGATTCGAACCCTTTTGGCAAGCAGTCCGCCCGAAGACGCCCTGGCGGCACCGGGAACACCGTGGGAAATCGTGCCGGTTCAGAACCGGCCGCCCATCGCCTATGTAGAGGCTGCCGCATCGCCCAACATCAAATCGCTCAGCCTGTTTTGCGAAGGGGCGCGGCCCATGATGGCGATGCTGCTGAACAAACCCTTTCAGCAGCCATCGATGAAGATGACGTGGAACTTCGCCGGCAGGCTGGTTCACGTCCCCCTCGTCCGCGCCAATAGAGAGGGTACCTTCTGGCAGGGCAGTCTTGCCGGCTCCGCCTTGATAGGAACGATGCTGTCACAATCGGGATCTGCCTATCTGCGCGTCGATGACCGGCTGGAGGGGGAGGCCCTGCTGACGGGCGCCGATGTTGCCCTGCGCACGGCGCTGAGGCCCTGTCAGAGGCTGTAATCGTCGGCTGAGGGGCCGATGAACCCCTATTTCCGCCGAAATGTACACAGGGTGTCGCCACAGGCCCGTTCTGCGACCGGATCGCGCCATTTCGGCGGTGATTCGGCACCACGTCATAAAATATATCATTGTTTCGCAGCTGTAATTGCCGCGTTTTGTGTGAAAATCCGCCTTTTCGGTTCCACTCGCCGTGGACCCTGCTCCATTCACCGAAAGCCGATTTCGTTTCCCCGGAACCTGCCTAGTTACCCGTTCTGGGCGGGGGCTCGGAATTTAGCATTGTTTAACCGGCGCCATTTATGGGGGCGCGACCGGCTAGCAGATTCCGGCCTTGCTCAATCTGAAAATTCTGTAAGAGCGTGGGTGAAAAATGGCACTAAATTCGGGGCTTATCAGTCAATTAATGTCGGGCGCCAAATGGCGTAATGCCGATGGGTCGACGGCGACGAAGATCACTTTCGGGTTCCCGACCAGCTCTGCTTTCGCAAGCGGCTATGGCCAGCAAAGCGGCTGGCAGACGTTCAATTCCAACCAGAAGCTGGCGGCGCGCGAAGCCATCGGCCTGTGGGACGATTTGATCGCTCCCAGCCTGGTTGAGGCAGATGGCAACAGCTCCGACATCAAGCTTAGCCAGACCTCGACCAACATCAGCTATGCACATGCCTATCTGCCTGGCTATGTCGGTCGGGAGGGCACGGCTGGTGACCGCATGGCAGGGTCGGCCTGGTTCAATGCCAATAATTCCGCGCTCTCCGATCCCGACCCCCAGGAATATGCCTTTCTGGCGGTGATGCACGAAATCGGGCACACGCTGGGCCTGGATCACGCTGGCAATTATAATGGCAGCGGCAGTGCGGTCACCTACGGCAACACGTCCACCGGCTGGGCCTTCACGGAGGACAGCCGCCAATATACCATCATGTCCTATTTCAACGCCTCTGCGACGGGCGCGGACTGGTATTCCGGCGGGACCGTCGATGCGCAGACGCCGATGCTGTATGACGTGTATGCGATCCAGCAGATTTACGGCGCCGATTATTCCACGCGTTCAGGCAATACGACCTACGGGTTCAATTCCAACGCCGGCAGCGACATTTACGACTTCACCGTGAACTCGCGACCGGTCATGACGATCTGGGACGGCGCTGGCACGGACACGATCGACCTGTCCGGATTTTCCGGGGGGCAACGCCTCGACCTGGCAGAGGGTGCCTATTCCGACATCGGCAGTGGCATGACGAAGAACCTCGCCATTGCCATCGGCGCGAAGATCGAGAACGCCACCGGCGGCAGCGGCAATGACGTTCTGTCGGGCAATGCGCTCAACAACGTGCTGAAGGGCGGTGCGGGCAACGACAAGCTATACGGCCTTGGCGGCAATGACACGCTGGAAGGCGGCGCCGGCAATGATGAGTTCTGGTCCGGCACCGGCAATGACATCGTTCGCGGCGGCGACGGTTATGACATTCTGCATTTCGGGGTGAGGGTCGGCGACGTAACATTTGCAACGGTCAGCGGCGGTGTGCGTGTCACGGGCGAGGGCGTCGACACGGTTTATGCCGACGTCGAAAGCTTTGCGTTCAAGGATGCGACGCTGCTTTACGCCGACGTTCTCAAGCGGGCGGGTGGCGGCACCACCGCGCCCGACAAGCCCACCCCGCCAACGCCGGAACCGACCGATAATCTAAAGGTCGATTTCAAGGCGTCCGACATCAACTCCTATTCGCGGTCTCAGGATGTCGTGAACAAGGCGTACAGCTTTGATCAGACGACGCTGACGATGACCGGCAATAATTGGAAGAAGCTGTCGATCGATTATTCCGTTACCAAGGATACGATGCTCACCTTTGAGTTTCGTAGCACTTCAAAGGCGGAATCGCATGGAATCGGCTTTGACGATGGCGATCAGTCCGCTCTCGATTTTCAGTTCCAGCTGTATGGAACGCAGGACGGCAATTCCATCACCAATACTGATTACCAGTATAAGGGCTCGGGTAATTGGCAGACGTTCACCATCTCCCTCGGCGACTATGTGAATGGCTCGATAGACAATCTCGTTTTCATCAATGATGACGATGCCTCGGCGAAGGCGAACAGCCAGTACCGCAATGTACGCATATACGAGGGCGATGGCACTGCGCCGACGCCCGATCCGGATCCAGAGCCCAATCCGAAACCGGAACCGGGTATCGAAACAGCGATCGACTTCACTGATTCGACGCTCAGTTCTTACTCCTCGTCCCAGGATCGGGTGAACAAGTCCTTTTCCTATAGCGAATCGACCGTCTCCATGACCGGCAATAGCTGGAAGAAGCTGGCGCTGGACAACACCATAACCGACCAGACGATGGTCACGTTTGAATTCCGCAGCACGTCAAAGGGCGAATCGCATGGCATCGGTTTCGATGACAGTGATCAGCGGGCGCTCGATTTCCAGTTCCAGCTCTATGGAACGCAAAGCGGTAACGCCATCACGAACACCGATTATAAGTATAATGGATCGGGCAATTGGCAGACCTTCACCATTCCCCTTGGGGATTTCGTGGGTGACTCGGTCGAAAACCTCGTCTTCATCAATGACGACGATGCCAGGGCAAACGCCAATAGCCAGTTCCGCAACATTCGTTTCTATGAAGGCGAAGAGGGCACATCCGATCAGGATCCAACACCGGACCCTCAGGACGTCATCGACTTTACCGATTCGACGATCAGTTCCTATTCCTCGTCCCAGGACCGCGTGAACAAGGCCTTCTCCTACGACGAATCGACCATCGCGATGACCGGCAATAGCTGGAAGAAGCTGGCGCTCGACTATTCCGTCACCGACGAAACCATGATCACGTTCGAATTCCGCAGCGATTCTAAGGCAGAATCGCACGGAATCGGTCTTGATGATGGTGACCAGCGGGCTCTCGATTTCCAGTTCCAGTTGTACGGAACGCAGGGCGGCAATTCGATCACCAATACTGAATTCGCCTATGACGGGTCGGGTGACTGGCAGACATTCTCCATCTCGCTGGGGGATTATGTCAGCGGCAACGTCGACTACCTCGTTTTCATCAATGATGACGATGCACGGTCGAACGCGAACAGCCAGTTCCGCAATGTTCGCATCTATGAGGGCGACGGCGTGGCACCCGATCCCGGGTCCGACGACCAGTACCAGACGTCGATCGACTTTACCGATTCGACGCTCACATCCTATTCCTCGTCTCAGGACCGGGTGAACAAGTCGTTCTCCTACGATGACACCACCATCGCGATGACGGGCAATAGCTGGAAAAAGCTGGAGCTGGATTATTCGGTCACGGACGAAACGATGATCACGTTTGAATTCCGCAGCGATTCAAAGGCGGAATCGCACGGCATCGGCTTTGACGACAACAATCAGTCCGCCCTGGATTACCAGTTCCAATTATATGGAACGCAGAGCGGCAATTCGATCACCAACACGGACTTCGCCTATGATGGTTCGGGCGAATGGCAAACGTTCACGATCCCGCTGGGCGAGTTCGTCAGCGGGTCGATCGATTATCTCGTCTTCATCAACGATGATGACGCGGGCGCCAACGCCAATAGCGAGTTCCGCAACATCTCCCTCTACGAAGAGGGCGAGGCGGCACTTGAGCACGCCAATGGTCATAATCACGACCATGATCACGGCGACGATCATGTAGATGACGACCATTCAGACCATGCGCAGGATCATCTGTTCCTGGACGATGATGCATCTTTCGGTGACGGGGATCTGGCAAATGCGGCGGCTGCGTTCGCTGCCGGTGCCGACCTGCCGGCGCCGTTCGAGGGTCTGGCCGATATCCAGGCATTCATTCTTTGATTGCATGATGAACGACAGGCGAAGGGTTCGTCCCGGCGAGGACGGACCCTTTCTTCTTGGCCGCCTTCAAACTAGGAGCGGGCGTTCATGAACGAGGCCCGCATCATCGATGTCCAGCTGGATGAGCGCACGATCCTGTGGCGCAGTGCCGACATCGAACAGGAACGCCGGGTTGCCATTTTCGACCTGCTGGAGGGTAACAGCTTCGAGGTTCTGACAGAGCCGGCGAACGGCTATCGCGGTCCGTATCGCATCCTCCTTCGCGTAGAGGATGGCCGCCTGGCCATCGATGTAAAGCAGGAGGATGACAGCGCGCTCGATACCATCGTCGTCGCGCTCAGCCCGTTCCGCCGCACGGTGCGCGATTATTTCGCCATCTGCGAAAGCTATTATCAGGCCATCCGCCAGTCGACGCCGCACGAAATCGAAACCATCGACATGGCGCGCCGGGGTATCCACAACGACGCCGCCGAGCTGCTGCAGGAGCGGCTGGACGGCAAGATCGCAATGGATTTCGACACCGCCCGCCGGCTCTTCACGCTCATCTGCGTGCTGCACATCAGGGGATAAGCACAATGTCCGTCATGTCCGACAAGTGGATTCGCACGCAGGCACAGGGCCATGCGATGATCGAACCGTTCGAGGATGGACAGCGCCGGGACGGCACGATCTCCTACGGGCTTTCCTCCTATGGATATGATGCGCGGGTCTCGGACGAATTCAAGATTTTCACCAATGTCGACAATGCGGTGGTGGATCCCAAGAATTTCGCCTCGAACAGTTTTGTGGACAGAAAGACGGATTGCTGCATCATCCCGCCAAACAGCTTCGCACTGGCGCGCACGGTCGAATATTTTCGCGTTCCGCGCGACGTGCTGGTGATCTGTCTGGGCAAATCGACCTATGCCCGCTGCGGCATCATCGTCAACGTAACCCCGCTAGAGCCGGGGTGGGAGGGGCACGTCACCCTCGAATTTTCGAATACGACGCCCCTGCCTGCCAAGGTCTACGCCCATGAGGGCGCCTGCCAGTTCCTGTTCCTGAAGGGGAACGAGCCATGCGAGGTCAGCTATGCCGACCGCGCCGGCAAATATCAGGGGCAGCGCGGCGTCACGCTACCGAAGCTGTAGCCGCCACAGGCGTTCGTCATCGGCCGTCTTTCCCACCATATAGTGGAACCGGCCGACCTCCTGAAAGCCATAGCGGCTGTAGAAGCGCTGGGCGCGCACGTTTTCGCTAAACACGCTCAGATAGAAATCGTCCGCCTTGCTGGATTTCGCGACACCCATCGCCCAGTTCATCAGGCTCGCTGCGACGCCGGCGCCTTGCCAGGGTCTTAGCACGTAAAGTTGCCGCAGCTCGATCTTTTGCCGCCCGTCTTCGGGCGCTGGCAATGATGCAGGGCCCAGTTTGCAATAGCCGATCAGCTGCCCTTCGCTCTCTGCGATGCGGAATCTGTAGGCAGGGTTGGCAAATTCATTCGGCATTCCCGGCGGACCGAATGTGTGGTGCAGGAAGTCCTCCAGATCTTCCGGTGGATAAAGATCGCCGAACGTTTCGATGAAGGTCGCCCTTCCCAATCGGCATAGCGCGGTCAGGTCGGCGGCGCTTGGCGTACGATAGGAAACTGACGTCATGCCGGAACGCCTGCGGGGTGCGGCCACGCCGGATGGGTCAGCACCATCGCCTTGAACAGCGCGCCCATTTCTGCCGGCGCGGTCAGGCGATGGACCGCGGCGCTCAGGGCCTCCTGCGCCTGTGGGTTACGGCGCGCGAGAGATTCGGCGCGCAGGCCGATGCCCAATGCCGATAGAAACGCCGCCTGCGAAACCGGACCACCTACCTTCAGGCCATTTGCCGCCTCGGCAAGAGCGGCGAAATCCACATGCGCCGTCAGGTCCGCTTCACCAGGATCGGCGAGCGGGTCGGCATGGCGGTGGCGGCTGACCGCCTGCAGCGTGTCGCCATGCTCCCCGCCCGCATAACCATAATCGATGATCAGGGCGGCGCCGCCGTCCCCACCGATGCGCTGCCCCAGCCGGGCCATGATGGCGGTCGCAGCAGGACATGTTTCGCGGATGCTGGTGCCGGTGGGCGCGAAGCGAAGCCCGTCCTCATCGACGATTTGCCGTTCTTTCCAGCCGCCGGAGACGCGCACCTGCTGGCGCACGGGAAGGGCATCGAAAAATTCATTGGCGATGACGATCAGCGGGGCGCCGCGCGGAATGTCGTCGATGCTGTCGTGCCAGGTGGCGCCCGGAATGCGCCCTGCCTGCGCTTGCCGCAGGCTGCGGCTGGTTTCGATCAGGTGGATACGCGCCTGCGCGGCCAGCGGCGGCGCCGCGCGGAGGGCGTCCGCCAACAATGTGCCGCGCCCGGGGCCCAGTTCCACCAGCATGATGTCTTTCGGCGCGCCCGCGCGCGTCCACAGATCCAGCGCCCACAGGCCGATCAATTCGCCGAACATCTGGCTGATTTCGGGCGCGGTGGTGAAATCGCCCGCCGCGCCCAGCGGGTCGCGGGTGCCGTAATAATGCGCGTTGCAGCGCGCCATATAATCGTGAACGGACATGCCGCCGGCGGCGCGGATATGCCGGCGTAATTCCTGGGCGAAGGCGGTCACTGCTGTGCGGCGGTGCCCGCGATGGGTTCGACGCGGTGGCGACGCGTCTTCGATGTGATGATCAGCCATGCACCGACCAGGATCATCGGTACGCTCAGCCATTGTCCCATCGTCAGGCCCAGCGTCAGGAATCCCAGATTGGCGTCCGGCGTACGCAGGAATTCGACCAGGAAACGGAACGAGCCGTAGCCCATCAGAAACGTGCCAGTCAGCTTTCCCGGATGATAGCGGGCATCGGTTTTCCAGAACAGGAACCACAATATGCCGAACAGCACGAGGCCCTCCAGCCCGGCTTCGTACAATTGGCTGGGATGTCTGGGCACATTGCCGCCCGTGGGGAAAACCATCGCCCAGGGCACGTCCGTTGGCCTGCCCCACAATTCGCCATTGATGAAATTGGCCAACCGCCCGAAAAACAGGCCAAAGGGGATGCTGCAGGCGATATAATCGCCCAGCCGCAGCATCGCGAGCTTCTCCTTCAGGGAATAAAGCACGATCGCCAGCGTCACGCCCAATACGCCGCCGTGAAAGGACATGCCCCCCTCCCACAGTTTCAGCATGTTGATCAGGCTGCCGTCCGGCCCGAAATAGCGCTCGGGATTATAGAACAGGATGGATCCCACGCGGCCGCCGCCGATCACGCCAATGGTGATCCACGTGACCAGATCGTCAACGTGCCGCTTGGCAAGCGGGCTGCCCGGCAGGCGGATCATCTTCGCCACATACCACCAGGCCAGGACGATCCCGGCGATATAGGCCAGGCTGTACCACCTGATCGGCAATCCGAAATCCGCGAAAGGGACCGGTATGGTAAACCATATCGGGTCGATGTTCGGATAATCGATCACGCTTTGAAACAGGTCGAACATCGTCGCCGCGCCCCCGCTATATTTGGCAGCATTGCCCTGGTGGTTCGCGCGAACCATAGTGCCGGAAAACATAGACGCAATTGTGCCGTTGATCCCGAATGCGGGACCGTCTGGGAGGATGGATGCTGACCGAACTCGACAAGGCGTATGACGCCACCGTCGCCGCGCTGACCGCCGAGGGAACCGCGATGGCCGTGAAGGTCGCCGATGTGAATGGCGTGGAACTGCCGATTTTCACTGCGGCACCCCCTACCATGCGGGAATATTTCAATTTCTTCTTCACCGCACACGGGCAAAAGGAATTCGCCGTCTACGCGGACGAGCGAAAGACTTTTGCCCAGATCCTCAGCGAGGGGAAACATATCGCGGCGGTGCTGCAGCATGAATTCGGCATCGCAAAGGGTGACCGGGTCGCCATCGCCATGCGTAATTTCCCCGAATGGATCAGCGCCTATGTCGGCGGCCTTTACCTTGGCGCGGTCGTGGTGCCGCTGAACGCGTGGTGGACGGCAGAGGAACTGGGATATGCTCTTGACCATTCGGGCGCCCGTATCGTCATTGCGGATGAGGAGCGGCTGGAACGCGTCCGCGCCGCCGCCGGTCGCGACATGCCCCTGATCGCCGTGCGCGCCTCGGTCGCTGCCGCCGCTGCGCATGGTGCCCGGCGTTGGCAGGATGTGCTGGCGGAAAATCCCGATACGATGTGGCATGTGCCGCCGATCAGCCCGGATGATGACGCCACGCTGATGTATACCTCGGGCTCCACCGGCCATCCGAAGGGCGCGGTATCGACGCATCGGGCGCTGGTCCACGGTGCGATGAACTATCTCGTCACCGCCCTCTCCATGCTGCAATTGGCGGAGGCGGCCGGGACGACCCTGCCGGAACAACAGATCATGCTGCTTAACGTGCCCTTGTTCCACATCACCGGCAGTGTCCCCATCCTGCTTGTATCGGTGGCGATCGGCCGAAAGCTGATCATCATGCATAAATGGGACGCGGGCGAGGCATTGCGCCGGATCGAGGAGGAGCGCGTGACCTATTTTGTCGGCGTCCCCACGATGAGCCTCGAAATGCTGCAGCATCCCGACCGCGACAAATACGATCTTTCCACATTGGTCGACATTGCCGCCGGCGGTGCCCCCCGGCCCGCAGAGCATGTTCGCCGCATCATGGACGAAATGGGAAAGACGCCCGCCATCGGCTATGGCCTGACGGAAACCAACGGCGTCGGCGCGGGCAATCTGCGCGACAGTTATCTCGCCCGGCCCAATTCCACCGGGCGCGCATCGAAACCGATGGTGCAAATCGCCATTCGCGATGAAAGCCTGAACGAAGTCGCCCAGGGCGTCCGGGGGGAGGTGTGCATCCGTTCTGTTTGCAACGTGCGGGAATATTGGCGTGACCCGGCGGCAACGGCGGCCGCTTTTCCCGGCGACGGCTGGTTCCTGACCGGCGACATCGGCTATCTGGACGAGGACGGCTATCTGTTCATCGTCGATCGCAAGAAGGACATCATCATCCGGGGCGGCGAGAACATCGCCGCGCAGGAGGTGGAGGCGGCGCTTTACGCCCACCCGGCGGTTGCCGAATGCAGCGTTTTCGGCCTGCCCGACGAACATATGGGCGAAACCGTCGCCGCAGTCGTCTATCTGAAGCCGGGGGAAGAAATCGGATCCGACGCCCTCGTCGATTTCGCGCGGAATGAACTGGCAGCGTTCAAATTGCCCGAAAAAGTCTGGTTGGTGGCCGAACCGCTGCCCAAGCTGGGGTCCGCGAAGATCGACAAGATGGCGCTGAGGAAAACCTATCGCGAGCAAGAGGCGGCGGCGTAACGAAACGCGCGATCAGGCCGCGAACTTGCCTCTTATGCGCTCCGCATCTTGCATGGTGACCGTCCGGCCCCGGCCGGATTCCTTCGCCTTGTAAAGCAGTTCATCCGTGCGGCTCATGGCGCGCTCATAGGATTCGTTCTGTTCCAACTGAACGACGCCTGCCGAAAAATTCAGCGGATCCAGATAGGTGTCCGTATCTTTCAGCCTTAATCTCCGTGCATAAAGCGTGGCTCGCGCGTTCTCCAGCGCCGCGCGCGCATCGGCCAAATGCGCATTATTGAAAAGCAGGGCGAATTCCTCTCCGCCATAACGACTGACAAATGCATGGGGCAGGGTTTTGGTCAGATGATTCGCGACCGTTTTCAAAACCCGGTCGCCGACAAGATGGCCGTGCCGGTCATTGACGGCCTTGAACCGGTCAAGGTCCAGGATCGCAAGGCAACTGTTCTGGCCGGCGCGGATGGTCTCTTCGAATTTTGCCTTGAATGCGCGGCGATTCGCCAGCCGGGTCAGATGATCCTGCCGCGCCTCCTGACGGGCATTTTCCAGTTCGCCCTTCATTTTCGTGATCTGGTGCCGCGCGTCGGCCAGCTCCGCTTCCGTTTCAGCTATGCGACCCAATGCCGTGGTGACAGAGGTGCCAAGACGGCTGACCGCATCGGCCGGATCCGCCCCGTTCAGCCCTTCGCGGCCCTGGCGCAGTTCGCCGGCGAATTCGCTGACGTCGGCCTCCTGCCGCGCCAGCACACCTTCCAGCGTCTTTGTTACCGTTTCCGCGCGCGCAGCGATTTCGCCGCTGATTCCATTGGTTTCGACACCGACCAGCGCCAGATAGACGCTCAGGGCCTGTGCCACCCACTCTTCGGTGATGTCATGTCCTTCGGCGGCGTAGCCTTCCAGCTCCCGCCGCAACGACTGGCCCGTGGGGGAGGTCGCATACCAGGCGAAATTCAGCGTCGCCTTCGTCAGGGGAAGCCCATATTGCACCAGCAGCGAATCGATCAGGCCCAGGCGGTCTGAGAGGTTCACGGTATCTGGCGTTGCGAGCATCGAAATTTAGCATCCGAAAGAGCACGGAAGAAGGCGAATAGCCATGCGGCTATGTCACCACCACCATTGGCAGGCAATTCTTACCATCGTCTTGAGATTACCGCCGCTTTTCCGCTCACGCACGGCGCACAGGGGAATCAGCGAAACGCGCTGGCCAGCGCCCGGAACAGCCCGCGCCCGTCCGTACCGCCCTGATCCTCCTCGACCAGCCGTTCGGGGTGCGGCATCATGCCCAGCACATTACCGCGCCGGTTGCGAATGCCGGCAATGTCGTTCTGCGATCCGTTGACCGCGTCCAGATAGCGGAACACCACGCGTCCCTCATCCTCCAGCTGCGTCAGCGTTTCGGCGTCGGCAAAATAATTGCCGTCATGATGCGCCACGGGAATGCGGATGGTTTCCCCCGCCGCATAGCTGTCGGTAAAGCGCGTGTCGGAATCCTCGACCCGCAGCGTTACATCCCGGCAGATATAATTCAGATTTGCGTTTCGCAGCAGCGCGCCCGGCAGGATCTGGGCCTCTGCCAACATCTGGAATCCATTGCAGACGCCCAGCAAATAGCGCCCCTCCTCCGCCGCCTTTACCACCGCCTGCATGATCGGAGATTTCGCGGCGATGGCGCCCGTCCTCAGATAATCGCCATAGGAAAAGCCGCCGGGCAGCGCGATCAGGTCGACATCGGGCAGGCTCGCCTCGCCGTGCCACACCATCTCCACGTCCGCTCCCGCGACATCACGCAGCGCCACCGCCATGTCGCGGTCGCAATTGGAGCCGGGAAAGACGACGACAGCCGCTTTCATCTAGATTTCGATCCGGTAGTTTTCGATCACGGTGTTGGCCAGCAGCTTGCGGCACATCTCCTCGATGCGCGCCTCGCTGGTGCCGTCGGCCAGTTCCAGTTCGATATATTTGCCCTGCCGGACGTCGAGCGCCTCCTCAAAGCCGAGCGCGCCCAGCGCGTGGTGGACAGCCTTGCCCTGCGGATCGAGGACGCCAGATTTCAGCGTTATGTAAATGCGTGCCTTCATGCCGCGCCCCTATGCCAATACGTCAACGAACGCGAAAGCATTTTCCGGCAGGGTGGCAGGCGATCCGGACGAATTCAGGGAAATGGAAAAGATGGGCGCGCTTGCACTGACGCTTTTCGTGCTGCTGTTCGGCTTTGGGCAGGATTTCATCGGCGGGATGGAGGGGGCGAACATGCAGTTGGCGCTGTTCGCATCTTTCCTGTTCGGAATCATCTGTGGCTGGACGACCAATCGGTAATGCTGTGGTCCGCCGCGCTATGTTTCGGCGCGAGTTATCATCGGCGCCCGGTCGCCCGCTGTTGCAGGGCCTCCGACAGGCGCTCATAGCCGCTGCGAACCAGTTTCGCATCGCATGGATTGTCCAGCAGCGACAGCAAGGCGCGCAGATCGCCGGTTTCTTCCTGAATCCGGTCCTCCTTGTTTCTGTCCGTCTGTTGCACCGTTCCATCCAATCCAAATAACGCGGCTAAATTACCTCATCTTCTTGCGATATATTAACCGCGCTGAATTGAAATGGTTCCGTAATAGCCGTGCTTGGCTCGTACTTTCCCCTTGATTTCAGGCGATCCGCGTAAGATGTGCCGCCATCCGGGCCAGGGCAGGCACTGTCATGACTGCGTTGAACGCCATCCCCCCATTTGCCAGCACAGCGTACAGGAATGCTGCGCGTCCTACCGGCTTGCGCACCATATTGTGTAGCTGCTTGCGCGCCGCTGGTTCGGGATTCGCGGCGATTGCCGCAGCCGCAATACCGCTTGCAATGGCGATGGCCATGCCGTCGCCGGTAAAGCTGTGTATGACCGCCAATTGGTCGCCCACCCTGACAGGCCCTGCCGCGCCCCTGTCGACATAGCCGTAGGGCACGCGGGATATGGCCAGCGGCTGATCATAGAGCGCCCGGCCGCGCCGCAGCCTCCCGTCGAGTGCGGGGGCAACGCGCGAAAGATAGGCTCGCACCCCCTCCCAGCCATCCACCGCCACCTCGTCCCTGACCAGCAGGCACAGATTCGCCCGCCCCTCCTCGATCGGCTGCAACCCGGCATAGCCATCCGGCAGGCGGTGTAGCTCTATGCTGCGGGCTAGGTCGCGGCGGTCCGCCGCCGCCAGATCGAGGTGCAGTTTGAAGCCGACGAGATCACGGGTGACCTTCTGCCCCGCCGGATCCCGCGCCGCGCCGCGCACATCCGCCTTTCCCGTCGCAAGCCACAGGCGATTGGGGCGCAGCCGCGTGCCGTCTGCCAGCCGGATCATGTCCCCTTCCAGCGCGCGCACATGCGTACCGCGCCATATGGTTGCGCCGCACCGCCCGGCATGGGTCAGCAGCGCTTCATCGAGTCGATAGCGGCTGATACCCAGGGCCGTGCCCGGCAGCGGGGTTCCTGCGGAACGATTGCCGGCAACGATCCTCAGACGGTCGATGGCCGCGCCGCCCAGCGCATCCAGGTCGACGCCCTCCCGTCTCAGCAGCGCACAGGCTTCCCACGACAGAAATTCCCCGCATATCTTGTGGACAGGGCCGTCGCTGCGTTCCAGCAGGGTGACCGATCTGCCTGCCCGGGCAAGTCCCGCGGCCAGCATCGCCCCTGCCGGCCCGCCGCCAATAACGGCATGGTCGCCAATGCGTGCGTCCGCTGTCACGGCCTCCCCGTAACACCCCAGCGGAAAAGAGGATGCCAGCGTACCTCCGCAGCGATATTCGCGTCCTTCAACAAACGGTGCCAGTCCGCGCGGGTAAAGGCGCGGCGCACCGACAGGCGGCCGTCATGCTGGACGATCGGATGCCAGCGCATGGCGCTCGACAAGGCGGCATAGCCATAGAGCGCCAGCCTGTGGCGGTGCAGATCGTTGACATGCCACGCGCGCACGGCATGGTTGTTCATCCACTGCAGGAACATTATGATCGCGGGGTCGGTCAGATGGTGGGTGAACAGGGACGAGACGACAAAATCATAGCGGCCCCGATGCGCAAAGACGTCCCCGGTCAGATAGGTTGCGCCCGTGCCTGCCCGGCGGCTGGCAAGGGCACCGCCGGCGGCCAGATCAATGCCGGTCAGATGCGCATCGATGTTGCGCCGTTCTGCCCATTTTTGAATGGCGCGCAGCAGATCGCCCTGCCCGGCGCCAACGTCCAGCAGGGTAAAGCTGCGCAGCCCCGCGGCGTGGCGATCAAGGAAAGACAGCGTCGGCGCATGGCCGCGCAGCCAGAAATTGACCTTTGCCAGATCGTCGATCGCGGCGGCGAACTCCGCCTCTGGCAGGGCCGCGTCGTCGATGATCTCCGCCTGCAGGCTACGCGTCTTCACGCGCTGTGGAAGCGGAAGCTCTCCGCCGCCAGGCCGGGGCCGAACGCCATGCCGACGCCGCGCTCCACGCGCGTATCCTCTTTCAGCAGGACGGACAGCACGAACATCAGCGTCGCCGAACTCATATTGCCATAGGTGTCGAGAACCTTGCGAGAGCGGTCCAGCGCGTCCGCCGGCAGGCCAAAGCCTTTTTCGACCGCGTCCAGGATCGTGCGCCCGCCCGCATGGACGGCCCACACATCATAGCTGTCGGCTGGCATGCCGCGCAGCAGGCCGCCATCCTCCGCGTCCGCACCTGCCTTCAGCGCGGTTTCGATATGCCGCGGAACTTCCCCCGACAGGTGCATGTCGAAACCGGAATCGCCAATGCGCCAGGTGATCGCCTCTGCACTGTCGGCGATGGCAGCGGCACGGAAATCCTCCATCGCAAAGCCGGTTTCGTCCGCCGTTACCAGCGCCGCCGTCGCGCCATCGGCGAACAGCATGGACGACAACGTCTTTTCCAGGTCCACCGTGTCCTGGAAATGCAGCGAACAAAGCTCCACGTTCACGACCAGGACGCGCGCTTCCGGCGTGGAACGCACGATATGATGCGCCAGGCGCAGGCTGTTGACCGCCGCATAGCACCCCATGAAGCCGACGACCGTGCGCTCGACATCCGCACGCAGGCCGAGCGCCTTGGCGATATGCTGGTCGAGGCCCGGCGCGGTAAAGCCGGTGCAGGAACAGACCACCAGATGGGTGATCGTCGCGGCATCCGGGTCCAGTTCGGCGATCGCCGCCATGGCCAATGCCGGCGCCTCCGCCTCGTACCGTGCCATGCGCGCCTGCGTGCCGGGATAATCGCCGTGCCGGAAAAACCCTTCCGCATCGGCACTTTCCCCATTGGCTTCGCCGGGGGTGAACACGGAATAGCGGTGCGAAATTCCGGCCCGTCCCGCCATGCGTTCGAACAAGCGGCGCTGGCGCGGGTCCAGGCGGTTGGCGATCAGGTCGACATAGGCGCCGTGAATGTCATTGGGCGGGTTCGCCGTCGCGATGGCGTTGATATGGGCAATTGCCATCGGTCGGATACGCTCCTTGCAAAATCACGGCTTCGCTTACCCTTAGGGGCAAGGATGCGCGCTGCACATGCTGCAATTTGCCCCGAGCGCGCGGCCCTCAACGTTCCAGCGTCACGTCCCAGTACAGGAAATCGCGCCAGGTCTCGTGGCAATGTCGATGCGGAAATGCGCGGCCATTGGCCTGCAATTCGTGCGTGGTCGGCCTGCGCGGTTCATTCGCCAGCGCCATGTGCGCCTCCGCCGGTGTACGACCGCCCTTCGCCAGATTGCACGGTGCGCAGGCGGCGCAGACATTTTCCCATGTCGTCCGCCCGCCATAACGCCGGGGCACGACATGATCGAAGGTCAGATCCTCGCGCGAGCCGCAATATTGGCACATGAAGCGGTCGCGCAGGAACAGGTTGAACCGGGTAAAGGCAGGGTGCGTCGCGGGCTTCACATAGTCGCGCAGCGCAATGACGGAGGGCAGGCGCATGTGAAAGCTGGGCGACGACACGGCCCGGTCATATTCGGCGACCACCGCGACACGATCCAGAAAGACGGATTTTATCGCCGTCTGCCAGTTCCACAGGCTGAGCGGGTAATAGCTGAGCGGCGTATAATCCGCGTTAAGCACCAGGGCGGGGCACGCCTCCAGCGGTTCGACCCGGTCCTCGATCCGTTTGGCATGCAACACGACCCGCTCTCCCTCGCCGTCAGGCGAAGATCGGATGCGATGGTCCTTCCCGTCTCACAAGGACCAACAAGAGATGGCGGTCCCCAAGGAAAGCATGCACCAGACCTTGTGCCTGCCCTCTATCTCTGGAGCGCCCCGTAAACCGCCCCTATGACGGGCGCATGACACCAAATCCCGATTCTTCCGTCAAGCGCCGTGCGTCCGGGGGCCGCATTTCATGAGTGCGACCGTCGGCAGGTTCGCACCCTCGCCGACGGGGTTGCTGCATCTGGGGCATGCCGCCTCCGCGATCCGCGCCCATGATTTCGCGCGGTCGCGGGGCGGCGTGTTCCTGTTGCGGATCGAGGATATTGACGAGGGGCGATCCCGCCCCGAATTCGTCGATGCCATTCTGGTGGACCTGCAATGGCTGGGCCTGCAATGGGACGGCCCCGTCCTGCACCAGTCGCAGCGGCGCGCGCTCTACGACGATGCCTTGCAGCGCCTGATCGACCTTGATGTCGCCTATCCCTGCTTCTGCACGCGAAAGGACATCGCCGCTGCCGTTGCCGCCCCGCACGGGCCGGATGGCGTCCTTTATCCGGGAACCTGCCGAGCCCTTGATCCGATTTTGCGCGATGCACGCATGCGGAAGGACGCGCATGCCTGGCGGCTCGACGCGGCAAAGGCGGCGTCTCGCACAGGCGCGCTGAGTTTCGAAGATAATGGCGAAAGGATCAGCGTCGATCCCGCCTTGCTCGGCGATGTCGTCATCGCCCGCAAGGATGCCGGTACCAGCTATCATCTCGCCTGCACCGTCGACGATGCCGATCAGGGCGTAACGGACATTGTGCGCGGCACCGATCTTCTGCCCTCGACGCATGTGCACCGTCTGCTGCAGGCGCTGCTGGCCTTGCCGGCGCCGCGCTATCACCATCATCCCCTGATCATGGGCGAGGACGGAGAGCGTCTCGCAAAGCGAAATGGCGCCAAGTCATTGGCGGAATTGCGCGCCCAGGGGATCACGCCGTCCGAAATTCGCCAGCGACTGGGCCTTTGCCGCTGACAAGTGGGGTAGCGGCCTGTTAAGTGCGGCCCCCGCGAAACCCAAAATATTCGGATAGACGATTGTCGCGCCTCCTTCTCGCCTTGCTCGCCCTCTCATCTATTGCGTTGCCGGCCCATGCCGCCCCCATGCCGCAGCCGATCGAACAAATGATCCGCGCGGCATCTCCTGCGGAACGGGCGACCGTGGCAAAGGTCGCCAAGCGTACCGCCGCCTCTTCGGCCGAAGAGATCGACCAGCTGGTCGCCAGCTTGGTCGCCGAGGAAACCCGGGCGGAAAGAGAGCGGCTCGCCAGCCAGTCCTTCCTCGACGGTTGGGCCGGGCAAGGCGGCGTCGGCGGCACCTATTCCACCGGCAACACCAGGGAGATTGGCGGCAACGCATCGCTTGCCTTGTCAAAGCGCAGCCTGGCCTGGGAACATGATATCAACGTGCAGTTCGATTATCTGAAATCGAACGGCCAGACGCGGCGAGAGCGGATCTATGCCGGCTATACCGGGCGCCGTGATTTCGGCGGTTCCTTTTTCTTCTCTTTCGGTCTTCTCAGTTTCGAGCGGGATCGCTTTTCCGGTATCGACAGCCGTTTCACCGAATCGCTCGGCATCGGCTATCGCCTTGCGGATACGGGAAATTTCCAATGGACGCTGGAGGGTGGCCCCGCCGCCCGTCAGACGCAGTTCACCGATGGCCGCGATCTCAGCCGCGTCGACCTTCTGGGGCGCACGGATATCGACTGGAAACTTTCGTCCGATCTGCGTCTGACCGAAAGCGCCGGGTTCCTGCTGTCCGGTGAGAATAGCAGCCTTTATTCAAAGACGGCGATCACCACGACCATCTTCGGCGACCTTTCCGCCCGCCTCAGCTATGACGTGCTGCACGAAACAGATCCGCCCGAGGGGCGTCAGAAAACCGACACCATCACCCGTGCCAGCCTGGTCTACGGCTTCTGACCGGCTCCGACCTCGCCCCCCCGGAAGAGAGGGGCGCGCCGCCGCGAAGATTGCTATATCCTCCTGACAGGCGTCGCCGCTGGCGAGTCCGGCGTTTGACAATGATGCATCTGGGAGGATGAAATGGCCACGCAGTTGAAACCGCACGCGGATCTACGTTCGCAGGTATCCGAAGAGGAATGGGCGATCCGCGTCGATCTGGCCGCCGCCTACCGGCTGGTGGCGCATTATGGCTGGGACGATCTGATCTTCACGCATCTGTCGGCGCGCGTGCCGGGGCCAGAACATCATTTCCTGATCAACCCCTATAATCTGATGTTCGAGGAGATTACCGCCTCCTCTCTCGTGAAGATAGACATGGAGGGGCATCCGGTGATCGACACGCCCTACATGACCAATCCTGCCGGCTTCGTGATCCATTCCGCCATCCACATGGCGCGGGAGGATGCGCGCGCCGTGCTCCACCTGCACACACCGCATGGACAGGCGGTCAGCGCCATGGAATTCGGCCTGTTGCCGCACACCCAGACCGGCATGATCGCCCGCCATGGCATCGCCTATCATCACTATGAGGGCATCGCGACGGAGATGGAGGAGCGCGCGCGCCTGGTCGAGGATATGGGCGACAAGCACGCGATGATCCTGCGCAATCACGGCACACTGACGGTGGGCGAGTCGGTCGCCGACGCCTTTCTGCGCATGTATTTCCTGGAACGGGCGTGCGAGGCGCAGGTCTACATGCTGTCGGCGGGCCGGGGCAATCTGAACACGCCGCCGCAGGGCACGCCCGAAAAGGTCGCCGAGCAAACCGCACCCCAGGGCATGGCCGCCGTCAGCCAGATGCTCGCCTGGCCCGCACTTCTCAGGAAGCTGGACCGCATCGACCCAGGCTTTCGCGAATAGGTGCGGATTCCAAGAAGCTGAATAGAAAAAGGCAGCGCCCGGACTGGCCGGTGCGCTGCCCTTGATTCCCTGTACCCTTATTCCTCGGAATCTACGTAATGATACGCCGTATAGGGTGACGACCCATAGGCCATGCGCGGGCCGCGCGGCGTGTCGTAGAACTCGACACGGTCATACGGGCCGCCTTCTGGCACATCCGTCACCTTTTCATACAAATGCGGGCCGACACGTTCCCACGTGCTGGTGTCGTCATAGCCCTTTATCTCGATACGGCCATTGCCCAGCGAGGTGACGATCGTATCATATTCGGGATTGACGGGCCGGCCGAAATCCCGGCGGTTCGACCGGTACCTGCCAAGCGGCGCCGTTTCCTCTTCGCCGTCCCAGCGCGGGGCGGGCTGTTGCGGGAACAGGAAGCCCTCGATCGCGCGCTTCAGCACGGTCCGCGCCTCGGAACTTCCCTCACCGCCCGTCATCGAGATGAAATAGCCCAGGTCCAGATCCGGTGCGATGACCAGATCCGAGTGGAAATCGCCGGTATTTCCGCCATGGCCGATCAGGCGCGGTCCTTCATCGCGGTACACCATGAAGCCATAGGCCATGCCCGGCAGATTATCGGTAAAGCTGGACAGATTGCCCTGCATCATCTGCACGGTTTCCGGCTGCAGGATGCGGTTGCCGTTCAGCTCGCCGCCGTTCACCATCGCCATCATGAACTTCGCCATGTCGGCACCGGTTGAGGAGGATGAGCCGGCGGGCAGGATATTGCCGACATATTCGGGATCCTGCGGGATCATCTTGCCGTCTTCCACCCGATAGCCGGTCGCCAGATTGGCCTTCATTTCGGGCGTGTCAAATGGTTCGCGAACGGTGGTGTTGTCCATACCCAGCGGCTGGAAGATGTGACGTTCGACATAATCCTCGAACGATTCTCCCGATACGCGCTGCACGATATAACCGGCGATGGCCGATCCATAATTGGAATAGGCGGTTTCAACGCCGGGCGCCCAGACGCGCCGCGGCACGCGCGCCTTGATCCATTCCTCGAATTCCAGAACGTCCTTGGGATCGCGTACGATGATGCCGCCGACGTCGCTCATCCCCGGCGTGTGGGAAAACAGGTTGCGGACGGTGATCGGCTCAAATCCGTTACGCGGGATTTCGAAATCGATATATTCGTTTATGTCCGCGTCCAGGTCTACCTTCCCCTGCTCGACCTGCTGCATCAGCGCGGTCCACGCGAACAGCTTCGACACCGAACCTGGGCGGAACAGCGTCGCATCCGGATTTACCGGCGTGCCCGCCTCGATGTTCTGATAGCCATAGCCCTTGTTGAAAATCACTTCGCCATCGTTCACCACGGTAACGACCGCGCCGGCGACTTCGCTATTCTCCAGCTGATCGGCGACCATCGTGTCGATAAACGCCGGCAGCTGCGCCAGCCGCGTTGCATCGACCTCCGGGACCGCTGTCTCTGTGGCCGGCTGTGCCGCCAGCGCCGCACCCGGCGCGATCATCAATGTCGCAAGGGCAACGGCAAGCGGGCTTGCCATTCCGCGACAGAAACCGGCTGTCGTCATTCTCTTCCCACTTCTTGTACGCATATTCCCACGTCCCTCTCTTCAGCGATCAAGGATTCTCCGTTGAGGATGCACTGGCAGAAGGGCGACGGTGTGTCAAATAAGGCACAGCGTCCGGCAATTCTGTACCCTGTGCACTGCGGCGGATCTGCCGGGGCGAATAGCTACTAACACATTGCAGCCTGTTTACAGCGAAATGATGACGAAGCGGGAATATCCGCTTTACCTTCTGAAAAATAAGTTAAAACGATCTTATCGCAAGGGCATCGCGCCCTCGCTGGCGGAGTGCCTTTCCGTTTGATGCAGCGCGGCAAAACGCTTCTCGCAAGGGGCAGGCGGATCGTGCGGCCCGCCGCTGGATATTGAAAGGCCTAGAGAAACATGCAATCAGCGGCTTAAGAGAATCCGATCCTGAAATGAGAAGGCGTGGAGTCTCAAGCCAGTTCGTGTGAACGGATGTGGACGTTATTTTCAAAGTTTCCGTAGGGGGAAAGCACATGAGAAACGTAATTTCGCAGATGGGGCGCCGGGTTCCTTCGGGTTCCAGCATGGTGGCCATGTCGATCGCACTACTCGCATCGACCGCCACCTTCGCACAGGCACTGCCCGCCGAACCGAACGATGATGATGGCGTCGCCTCTGAGGCTTCGACAAACAGAACCATCATTGTTACGGGATCGCGTATTCAACGTGATGGCTTCGACCTTCCGACCCCCACGGTTGTCCTCGGGGGGGATGTCCTGCAACAGGGCGCGCGTCCGAACATTCAGCAGGTCCTGAACGACCAGCCGCAGTTCCGGCAGACGGTGACGCCGCAGGTTTCCGGCGGCAATACGAGCAGCGGCACGGCGCCTGTTGACCTTCGCGGTCTCGGCACAAGCCGTACGCTGACGCTTCTGAACGGTCGCCGCTTCGTTGGCGACAATAACCTCAACTACATCCCCACCAACCTGATCAGCCGTGTTGACGTCGTCACCGGCGGCGCATCGGCTGCCTGGGGTTCCGATGCTGTTGCAGGCGTCGTGAACATCATCCTCAACGAGGATCTTGAGGGCGTATCCCTCGGCGCGAACGCTGGTCTTGCGTCACGTGGCGATGCTTTCCGTTATGGCTTCGATGGTAGCTTTGGCACGTCTTTTGCCGACGGCCGCGGTCACTTCCTGATTGGCGCCGAGTATCTGAAGGACGAAGGGATTTCAGATCGCAACAGCCGTCCAAATCTGGGCAGTGTGGGCATCGTGCCGACAGCGGACGGCACGGGCGTGGAATTGGTTGAGGACCTGAACAATCCCAACACCAGCCTTGGCGGCGTTATCACTTCTGGCGCCCTCGCCGGGCAGACCTTCAATCCAGATGGCAGCCTGCGCCCATTTGACGGCCCGAACGCGCGCGGTATTGGCGGTCGTGACGGTATCAGCCTTTACGACACCATTTATGCCTCGACACCATTCGAGCGCATCAGCAGTTATGCGCGCCTCAGCTATGACGTCGGCAATGCCACCGTTTGGGTTGACGGAACATATGGCCGTGCAGAGTCCGCTTATCCGTTCATCCCCGACATCACGATTCCTCCGCTCACCATCGATGCGGACAATCCCTTCCTTTCGCAGGGTATCCGTAATCAGCTTACAGCAGCGGGAGAGGATGAGTTCACGTTCAGCCGCTACTTCGCTGGGCCTTATTCTTTGATGTTCGACAGTGTGCGCGAGAATATGGAGGCGGCCATCGGCATTGATGGCGAATTTGGCCGCGGCTTTCAGTACAACGCCTATTTCAGCCATGGCGAAGTCGATACCGACCAGGAACTAGCCAACACTCGCCTTGCAGGGAACTTCGCCAACGCGATTAATGCGGTTTCTTCGGGGGGCCAGATCGTCTGCGCTATCAATGCCGATGCGAACCCGGCCAATGACGATCCCGCATGTGTGCCCATCAATCCCTTCGGCGTGGGAAATATTTCCCAGGAAGGAATTGATTATACTACCGGTACGCAGGGCACCACTGGGACTAGCAAGCTAGATTCGATGGGCATCCAGGTTCAGGGCGATATATTCGACCTTTGGGCTGGTCCGCTGACGATGGCTGCTGGTTTCGAATCGCGCTGGACCGAAGTCACCGGAGCCCTGAGTGCCGAAGCGCAGGCCGGTGGATTTGGACTTCCAGTCTATAACACGCCGGTAGAGGGTCAGATCGACGTCCAGGAAGGGTTCGTGGAAGCCGCGCTACCGCTGCTTGACGTTGCAGATACGGTGGCGCTCGATTTTAACGGTGCCGCCCGCTATTCCGACTACAGCCAGAGCGGCGGTATCTGGTCCTGGAAGCTGGGTGGAACGGCGCGTCTGTTTAACGATGTTTTGCTACGCGTTACGCGCTCGCGTGACATACGCGCGCCCAGTACGGGGGAGCTATTTGGAAACCGTTCGCTTAACCTAGGCCCTGCCGCGGACGATCCTAGTATCCCGGGTGCTAACCTCGGCCCTGGCTATGACGAAAACCCGGCGCAGGTGACGACCTTTACCGGCGGAAACGTTGATCTGGTTCCAGAGGTCAGCAACACGCTTACCTTCGGCACGTCCATCACGCCGTCGTTCCTGCCGGGGTTCAACCTGTCGGTCGATTATTACGACATCGACATCGGCAATGCGATCTTTGCCCTCTCACGCGACAATACGGTTATATCCTGCGCGGCAGGCAATCAGGTCGCCTGCGATAACATCGAACGCGATGGCAATGGCACGATTACCACGATTTTTGCCAACCAACAGAATATCGCAACCTTCCAGACAAGCGGCATCGACTTCGAGGCGTCGTATGTTCGCCCGCTCGGCAATGGTAACGTACGCGTACGGGGCGTCGCGACATACATCGACAAATTCATTTTTGACGATGGTATAGCACGTCGTGACACCGCCGGCATCGTGGGCGCGGGCGGAAGCAATGCCATTCCCGAATGGCGTGCAAATGTCAGCCTGGGGTACGACGATGACAATGTCGGTGGTGACGTTCGCGTCCGCTACGTTGATGGCGGCGCGTACCGATTTGAGACCGCCAGTACGACGCCGCTCATCAACAACAGTGTCGACTCTCGGACCTATGTCGACCTTGGCCTGCGGTTCAAGGTCAGCGATGAGTTCCGGGTTGCGTTCAACGTCAACAACGTCTTCGACGTGAACGCACCGCTTTCGCCCGTCGCGCCGGCTCACTACGACATTTACGGAACCTACTACACCGTCAGCACCAAGGTGAACTTCTGACGGTAATTAGATCCGGGGTTCTGAGGCTGAGTGGTGTTTAGCCGCATAACCCTGGATTAATGATCTCTTTCGCCCTGTACGGCCCCGGTCGTGCAGGGCGATTGGCTTATGGCGATCAGCATTTTTTTGAGCATCGAAATTCGGAGACTATTGGCATGTCGAAAATCACCTTGTCCGCGACCGTCGAAAAGCTCGACCTGGGGGCGCCGTTCCGCATCTCGGGTTTCGTCTTTGAAACCGCAGAAGTCGTCGTGGTCACGCTGGAGCAGGACGGCCAAAGCGGGCGCGGCGAAGCGTCCGGCGCCTATTATCTGAACGACGACGCCGCCAATATGATGGAAATGATCGAGCGCGTGCGTCCGGCGATCGAGGCGGGTGCCGACCGGCACGACCTGCAGGCGCTGTTGCCGCCCAGCGGCGCGCGCAACGCCATCGACGCGGCCTATTGGGAACTGGAAGCCAAAAAGACCGGCAGGCCCGTGTGGCAGCTGGCATCATCGCCCGAACCCAAGCCGCTGATCACCACCTTTACCCTCGGCGCGGAATCGCCGGAGACGATGGCGAAGGGCGCGCTTGCGTTTGATCACGCCCGCTCCTTGAAACTAAAGCTGACCGGTGAAGCCGATGTGGATGCAGAACGCGTCGCGGCCGTGCGTGCCGCCCGCCCCGACGCCTGGATTGGCGTCGACGCCAATCAGGGCTATGATCGTTCCGGGTTGGATGCGCTCGTGCAGGTTCTCGTCGATCATAAGGTCGACCTGCTCGAACAGCCGCTGAAGCGTGGACGTGAAGAGGATCTGAAAGGGTTCAAGAGCCCCATCCCGCTCGCCGCTGATGAAAGCGTCCTCAGCCTCGCCGACGTCGCGGGCATGGTCGGCCTGTTCGATGTCATCAATATCAAGCTCGACAAATGCGGCGGCCTGACAGAGGGGCTCGCCATGGCGCGCGCGGCGGAACGGCATGGCCTGGGCGTAATGGTCGGCAATATGGTCGGCACCAGCCTCGCCATGGCGCCGGCCTATATCCTCGGCCAATATTGCAAGATTGTCGATCTGGACGGTCCCATATTCCTGAAGGAAGACCGCAAGCCAGGCCTCGTCTATTCGGACGGGAAGGTGTCCTGCGGACTGGACGTCTGGGGCTCCGGCAGGAATGCCTGAGGCGAGCGCAAGGAAATCGGCTCCCAGGCGCAACCGAAAACGCACATCCGGTTTGACACCTGCCAAATAGAGACATAATGATCCTGATAAGAGAATTTGCTGTGACATTGCAGGATGCGTTTTGGGTGACGCAGTTCGGTTGGCAGGTCGCGCACAAGGGGAAGTAAAATAGATGACGAGTATGCGTTCTTCAGTGGCCGGGGGCAGGGCGACGTCGCCCTTGTCTGCAATGTCGGGGCCGCTCCACTATCGGGATCATTCAGCAACCCTCTTGGGTAAAGGCGCATAAACCATGGCAGACACCATCTCCCCCCGCGTCGCTGCACCGGCGGAAACGCCTGAAAAGGGCACTGTCATGCTGACGCTGCCGCTGCCCTATCTCCTGTTCCTCGGCGATTGCACCGAGCAGGGCTATGCGAAGACCGCTTACGGCTTGCGCGACTGGGCGAACGAAAAGTGCGTCGGCGAATATGTTCTCCCCGCCGGTTCGGTCAGCACCGGCCTGCCGCCGATGAACCCGGCCGAAGCGGCGGTTGCCGGCGCGCGCTCGATGATCATCGGCGTGGCGAATCCGGGCGGTTTCATTCCCGACAGCTGGATGGTTGCGCTTCAGGAGGCGCTGGAGGCAGGTCTCGACCTTATCAGCGGCATGCACAGCCGCCTGTCGGACTATCCCGAACTGAAAGCGCTGGCCGACCGCCTTGGCCGCAGGCTGATCGATGTCCGCGTGCCGCCGAAAAAGCTGCCCGTGGGTACGGGACGCCCCCGGTCGGGCAAGCGCATCCTGACGGTCGGAACCGATTGTGCACTGGGCAAGAAATACACAGCGCTGGCATTGGCGCGTGACATTGCGGATCGCGGCATCGCCTGCGATTTCCGCGCGACCGGACAGACCGGCATCATGATCGCGGGCGAGGGTATCCCCATCGACGCCGTCGTCTCCGACTTCCTGGCGGGCGCCGCAGAGGTGCTGAGCCCGGATGCGGACGCCGAACATTGGGACGTGGTCGAAGGGCAGGGGGCGCTGTTCCATCCGGCCTATTCGGGCGTTTCGCTCGGCCTGCTGCATGGCAGTCAGCCTGACGTGATTGTCGTTTGCCACGATCCGTCACGCGATGGCGTGCTCGGCGTGCCGGGATATGCGCTGCCCGGCCTTCAGGAGACGATCGACCTGACGCTGACGCTTGCGCGACGCACCAATCCCAACGCACGGTGCGCGGGCATCAGCGTGAATACGTCGCGCCTGACAGAAGAAGAGGCGGAGAATTACATGAAGCAGGAAAGCGAAGCGCTCGGCATGCCGGTCGCCGACCCCATCCGGGGCGGCGCCAAATTCTCCGCTCTCGTCGATAGCTGCCTTAACGGATGAGCCGCACAGACGCAGGCTCGGGGAACGTCTTTCAACGCCTGCTTCTACCAGGACTGGCGTTCAAGGCTGTGGTCGTCGGTGGTGGATATGCCACCGGGAGAGAGCTTGTGGAATTCTTCATGGGGGCCGGCCCGTCGGGCGGCCTCTATGGTATGCTGATATCAATGGCGCTGTGGAGCGTTGTCTGCGCCATCGCCTTTGCGTTGGCCCAGCGCTTCGCGGCATATGATTACCGTACGCTTTTCAAGATGCTGCTTGGTCCTGGCTGGGTGGTGTTCGAGGTGATGTACCTCCTCTTCCTCATCCTGATCCTGGCGGTCATGTCCGCCGCCGCCGGCGAAATCGGCGCGGCTGTGTTCGATTTTCCCCTCATCCTCGGATCGGGATTGCTGCTGCTGCTGATCGCCGGCGTCACCAGTTTCGGCAATGACCTCGCCGAACGCATGTTCAAGGTGACGTCGTCGCTTCTTTATCTCGTCTATGCGTTCTTCCTGATATTCGCGATCATGGCATTCGGCGATCTGATCCCGCCGCAGTTCGAGGCGCCCCCGGTCGGCGACTGGGTCACCGGCGGCTTTACCTATGCCAGCTATAATGTCGTTGCGGCGGTCGCGGTGCTGCCCTTCGTACGGCACATGCGCGGCACCCGCGATGCAGTTGTGGCGGGTATGCTCGCCGGGCCGATGGCGATGCTGCCGGCGATCATCTTCTTCGTCTGCATGACAGCCTATTATCCACAGATCCTGGATATCGCGGTTCCTTCCGACTTTTTGATCCAGCGCCTCAACATGCCGTGGTTCGCCATCTGTTTTCAGCTGATGATCTTCATCGCCTTGCTGGAAACCGGCGTTGGTGCCGTCAACGCCCTGCACGAACGCATTTCCGAAGCCGTGAAATTGCGGGGCCATGCCTACGGACCGGGCAAGCGTTTCCTGGTCGGCATCGTTCTTCTCGCCGGGTCCGGATATTTCGCCGTCAGTGTCGGCCTCATTGATCTGATCGCCTCCGGCTATGTCGCCTTTGGCTACATCATGCTGGCGATCCTGGTGCTGCCTGTTGTCACCGTCGGTCTGTGGCGCTTGCTGAAGGACCGCCGCGGAACGGCACACGCGGCCTGAGGGCCGCGCGTATGCGGGGCGGCTGACGCGGGGGATGCGCAGCGCCGCGACGGGAAGAATTTTGGGCGGCGTCCCCGCGGCGCCGATAGTGAAGGGGGTAAGGGAATGGCAAACAGTTTCCTGAAGGTCGTCAGCGCTGCAATGGCCATCGGCATGTCGACGCTGGCCATGGCGGCGGATTATGATGTGATCATTCGTGGCGGCACCGTCCTCGATGGCACGGGCACGGAGGGGCGGCGTGCGGACGTGGGCATTACCGGCGACCGCATCATGGCCATCGGCGACCTGTCCGCCGCGACAGCCGCGACCGAACGCGATGCCAGCGGCCTTTATGTCACTCCTGGTTTCGTCAGCGTCCATGATCATTCCGTCCGCGAATCCTACGCCGTGCCGGTGAACCTGCTGGTGCAGGGAGTCACGACCGCCATCGTCAATCCGGATGGCGGCGGGCCGCTCGATTTCTCCCGCCAGATCCGCACGCCTTCGGGCATCAATTATGGCGCCTATCTGGGCTTCAACAGCGTCTGGCAGGAAACGGTGGGCATGGACGACCGCCGCGCGACGCCCGAAGAGATCGAGCAAATGAAGACCCTGGTGGAGGAGGGTATGCGCGCCGGCGCATTCGGCCTGTCCGCCGGCCTCGACTACAAGCCCGGCTTTTGGGCCAGTACGGAGGAGGTCGCCGCCGTAACCGCTGCCGCGGCGCCCTGGCGTACGCAGTTTACCAATCACGAGCGGGTCTATCCCGGCAATGGTTACAGCTCCATGGCGGGTATGGAGGAGACGGTGGAGATCGGCGAGACCGCTGGCGTCATGCCGGTTATCACCCACATGAAATTACAGGGGGGCGACCAGGGCAAGAGCGATGCAGCACTGGCGCTCGCGACCGATGGTGCGAAACGCGGCCTTACCGTCGGCATGGATGCCTATCCCTATACGTTCGGGTCGACCAGCCTGCACCAGCTGACCATTCCGGCCTGGGCGCAGGAGGGCGGCGAAGAGGCCATGCTGGCCCGCTTCAAGGATCCTGAGCTGCGCGCTCGCATCGATGCCGAAACCAATGAGCAGCTTGAAACGCGGTGGGGCGGTCCCGGCGGCGTCTATCTGGCAGCGCGCCAGCAGGAACTGACCGACGCGATAGAGGAAATGGGCGGCGTTTCCCCGGGGGAGGCAATCATGCGCCTTCTCGAAGCGGGCGAGCGGCGGGTGCTGCTGCGCTTCGGCACGGAGGCGGATCAGGAGGCGATCGTCAGCCATCCGCTGACGGCTGTTTCCTGCGACTGCGGCGCCAGTGGCGCACTGACCGGTCACCCGCGCCAATGGGGCGCGTTCCCCCGCTTTCTGGGCCGCTATGTTCGCGAAAAGCAATTGGTCAGCTGGCCAGAGGCGGTGCGCAAGATGACAGCCTTGCCCGCGACCATGATCGGCTTGACGGAGCGCGGATATCTGCTGCCGGGCATGATCGCGGACGTTGTGCTTTTCGATCCCGAAACCATCATCGACGGTTCGACCACCGCAGAACCCGTGAAACCGCCACAGGGGATCGAGGCGGTTCTGGTGAATGGCGCCATCGCGCTGGACGGCGATATGGTTAGCGCCGTTCGGAGGGGGAAGGCGCTGTTTCGTTCCCCGCATGAACCCGCCCGCGCGATGAACTTCGACGTGACCCGCTCTCTGACGGCGACCGGCGCCACCGTGAACAATGGCATGACGGTTGATATCCGAGTGGCGCAGGAGGTTGGTGCCGCAGCGCCAACCGGGACTGTCCAGATAGACGGCCTGGCCGAGGGCACGCTGACGCTGGTTCCCAGCATTCTGCAGACGACCGAAAACTGGGGCAGCATAACTGGCGTCGGAACATGGTCCGACGATCGTCAGGCTGCGGTCACCGTCATCGTCGAACAGCGGGATCCATTCGCAGGCGACCAGCCGTCCGTCACGGTTCTTGTGAATGGCGAGGAGCGCGGCGCCGGGTCCTTGCCCGCCGGGTCGGTCGAGGTGCGCGAACAAGCCGGTTAATGCGTCATCACCGCCCACCCCATCGGGGGTGACCCTGTAGCGCCAATGCCACAGCGGCAAAGGGTTCCGCGCCCAGCGCGGCGAGACGGGTTTACTAAGCGGACCCCTCTAGACAGATAGGACCTTTCGGGGAATAATTCGCTGATCAGAGAAAAATTGCGTTTCAGGATCAGCGCCGACAGATTTTGTGGAGGCCAGTTGGGCAAGCCTCGATTCGTTGAATCAACGCCCGCAATTTCAAAGGGAGAATGGGTGATGAAAAGTCGTTATGTTGGTAGCCTGATGGCGGGGGCCGCGCTGATCGCGTTCGCTCAGCCAGCAATCGCGCAGACGCCGTCGGGGGACGAGCTTCCTGAAAATACGGAGGATCTCGCAGCTCCGGAAACGATCGTCGTCACCGGTACGCGCCTTCGGAGCGCCGGTTTCGACGCGCCGACGCCGGTTTCCGTCGTGGGCGAGGAGCTGCTTGAGGACCGCGGCGCCACCAACGTCGCCAATATCATCAACGAGCTGCCTGCCTTTACCGGAACCCTGACGCCGTCGTCGACGAAACTGAACAGCCGCCAGAACGGCGTCAACGCCGTCGATTTGCGCGGGCTTGGTACCAACCGCAACCTCGTGCTGTTGAATGGCCGTCGCGGCACGCCTTTCGATGAATTCGCAAACGTCGACCTGAATTCGGTACCGTCGCTGGCGATCGCACGGGTCGAGGTCGTCACCGGCGGTGCGTCCGCGGCTTATGGTTCGGACGCTGTGTCGGGCGTCGTCAACCTGATCTATGATACCGAACTCGAAGGCTTCAAGTTCAACGCGCAATACGGCCAGACGGACGAAAATGACGCGAACGATTATCGTCTCGCCGCCGCCTATGGCGCCGATCTCGGCGGCGGACAGGGACATCTCCTCGTCGCTGCGGATTATAACAAAAATACGGGCATTCCTTTTGGAAAAGACCGCGCATGGCAGCGCGAAAGCCCCGTGCGTTTTGTTAACCCCGATAATACGGGGCCAGACGATGGTATTCCGGCATTCATCTTCGCGAAAGATGCCGTATTGTTCGTTGGGTCGCCTAACGGCGTGACCTTGCCGGGTGGCGCTGCCGGTAATCTGGAATTCTTCCCGGACGGCACGGCTCGCGATCGCGAACTTGGCGTTATTGGCGGCAACTTCATGCTTGGTGGCAGCGGTTCCCGCCTTGGCGACAACACGGCTCTCTTTATCCCTGTCGAGCGCTTCAACGTATTGGCTGCAGCCGAATATGATGTTGGGGGCGGAGTGCGGGTTTTCTCGGAACTCAGCTATGCCCAGTCGGAAACGGAGGGCGCGCTGATTGACGGCTTCTCCCTGGGCGGCGTCACCATCCAGCCTGACAATCCCTATCTGCCGGACGACGTTGCAGCGCTGGACACGCCCTTCGCACTGTTCCGGACTTTCTCCGAGGTGGGGCCGATTACGTCGATATCAAAGAACCGCAATTTCCGCGCCGTCGTAGGTGTGGAGGGCGAAATTGGCGATTTGTGGACGTGGGACGTGTCCGGCGTCTACGGTCAGAACAGGTATGAAAACGATCAGATCAATAATCTGATCCCGCCGCGCCTCAGCCTGGCAGCGGATGCTGTCGTGGATCCAAACTCAGGCGACATCGTCTGCCGTGCAAATCTGGGTGGTGCCAACGGCGCGCCAGGCTGCGTTCCGATTAATCTGTTCGGCCAGGGATCGCCTAGCGCAGCGGCTCTCGGCTATGTAATCGGCCGCGGCGAATCCTATACTGAAATCAACCAGTATATCGCTTCTGCGAACGTCAGCGGTGAACTCTTCACCAATTGGGCTGGACCGGTTCTGGCGTCCTTCGGTGCTGAATATCGCGACGAATCACTCGATCGCGAGGTTAGCGCGCTGAACGAAAGCAGCAGCTTCGTCATCGTGAACTCGCAGCCCTTGAGGGGCAAGTTCGACGTCAAGGAAATCTATGGCGAGCTTGGCGTTCCGCTGCTTTCTGGCGACCAGAGCCTCGAACTGAATGCCGCCGGTCGATATACTGATTACAGCACGGTCGGTGGCGTTGAAACGTGGAAGGTGGGCCTCACCTATTCGCCTATCGACATTCTGCGTTTCCGCGGCACGATCTCGCGCGATATCCGCGCACCCAGCATTGGTGAGTCCTTCGTTGAATCAATTCTACTGTTTTCGACGATCACCAATCCTTTCACTGGTGAGGAAGAATTCATCGAAACGCCAACCGTCGGCAATCTAAACCTGACCGAAGAGTCTGCGCTGACGAAAACGCTTGGAGCTGTCCTGACTGTCGGGGGCCTGAGAACGTCCGTTGACTGGTATAATATCGATCTTGATGACGCCATCAGCCCTCTCGGACCGCAATCAGTGGTGAATCGTTGCTTCGCTGGGGAAACCGCCCTGTGTGACAATATCCAGTTTGGCGCTGATCAGAGTATCGTCAGAATTCCAAGCCAGAACCTGAACCTCGGTACCTTCGAGGTAGAAGGCGTCGATGTTGAGGCTCGATATACGACGAACCTTGGTGCCGGCCGGATCAATCTGGGCGCCATCGGTAGCTATCTTATCAGCAAGAAGATCGCCCCGACGGGCGGCGTAGCCGAAGACGTTGCCGGCGAAGTCGGTGGTGAAAACGTAGGCGGGCTTCCCGACCTGCGCGCCACGTTCAGTGCTGGCTATGATGCCGACATGTGGGGCGTTTACGCTCAGCTTCGGTATATATCCGACGGAAAGTACAACAATCAGTTCGGACCGGAACAGCTGTCCGACGCCGACAATAATATCGGCGACGTCTCCTATGTCGACATTTCGGCAAAATATGACCTTGCCGACATGGTCGGACAACAGGTCGAATTGTACGGCGGAATCGACAATCTGTTCGATCGCGACCCGCCGCTGGTACCGTCGACCTTCATTTCGAACTCGGCAACCAACGCCGGCATCTACGATGTCATCGGCCGCAAATTCTATGTGGGTGTCCGGGGCACGTTCTAGGAGCAGGCACTCTAAAGGGCGCAGCCAGCCTTGATCGGTAAGGCTGTGTCTCTTCTTCAGGCGGTGGGACAGAGATGTCCCGCCGCCTTTTTCTTTCCGGCTGCGGAGGCGAAGCATGTGCCGACGGCGTAGCGCGAGACGCCGGGTTCCGACGCCGCGCAGCTAATTGGATAGGCATTCGGTCAGCAGACGGCCCCGACGCTGGCGAGACATTTGGCTATTGCTGCGCGCCTGCATGATGGGCACGTGACCCGCTGACGGCACCGCTGGCGTGCTGCAAAATGTCTATTGAGCGAAGATCGCCCCTTCGGTGCCTTGGCGGCGGGTAGGGCCAGCAGCGGCGTCACCCCGTTTCAGGGCGCGACCGATCCTGCCGGGAACCATAAGGCGATCGGAGCCGCCAAACCCGCGAATGCGACCTCAGCGGCACCGATCAATCTGGCGCCTGACTAATGTCGCGAGCGGCGATTACCCCGCGCTAGCCGTGGTGCTTTCCGGCAGCGGGCATTGGTGCCGCAGGACCATGCCGCTGCGGGCGCCTGTATGCTTGCCTCCGTCGATGGTCAGCACGCCATTCACGATCACCGTGTCGATCCCCTGCGGCAGCGCCGTTGGCTGTTCCCATGTCGCGCCCTCGTCCAGGCGGTCGAGGTCCAGCAGGATCAGGTCGGCGCGCATACCCTGGCGCACCAGACCGCGATCGCTGAGGCCCATGCGCTGCGCCGGCCAGCCTGTCATCTTGCGGACCGCGTTCTCCAGCGTCAGCACATTGCGCTTCTGCACATATTCGGTGATCACACGTGGGAAGGTGCCATAGGCGCGCGGATGTGGCAGGCCGAGACCATCGACGCCGCCCAGTTCGACAGACGCAGACGCGTCGCTGCCAATGCTGACCCACGGCCGCTGCAGCGCGGTCTCGATGTCCTGCTCGTCCATCATGAAATAGAGCGCATAGGCGCGTTTTTCAGGCGCAGCCGCCAGCACGATGTCCCATGCGGCGTCGGTGGGATCCACGCCCAGGCTCTCGCCGATCTGCGCCAGATTCTGCCCGTTGAAGCGATTATATTCCTCGGAATTCGCATTGGCGAGGCGGACATTCTCCCACCCGCCGGATGCCTCCACAAGATTGGACCAACCCGGTAACGAACCGGCGGCGAGTTCCTGTTTCGCCCGCGCCCGCACCTCGGGATCCCTCAGCATTTCGAGGCCGCGTGTCTCGCCTTCGGCCCAGACCCAGCTTGGGACCGTAACCTCTAGGCCGGTGCCGCCGGCGGTATAGGGATAGAGGTCGGCTGCCACGTCGACGCCGCGCGCCCGCGCCGCGTCGACATGCTGCAGCGCCTCGGGCATCAGCTTGCCCCACAGCGGCGCATAGGCGCCCTTCAGGTGGAAAATCTCGACCTTTACGCCGGACTCTTCACCGATCTCGATCGCCTCATCGACCGCTTCGACCAGCTTGGCGCTCTCGTCGCGCATATGGGTGGCGTAAAAGCCGCTGCATTTCCCGACCTCGCCGGCAAGGGCGATCAGGTCGGACGTCGATTGAAAACTGCTGGGGGCGTAAATCAGCGCGCTCGATATACCAAAGACGCCCGCCTGCATGGCGCTGGCGACTTCCGCTTGCATCTCGCTCAACTGCGCTGCTGTTGGCTCACCCGCGCCATCACCCATCACCTTTACCCGTGCCTGGGTCGACGAAAAATAGGTGCCGAAATTAACAGAGATTCCCTGCGTTTCCAGCTTGCCGAAATAGGATGGGATATCGGCGGTGGTGCCCGGCGTCCCGCCCTCGCCGGCGATAACGGTGGTCACCCCCTGCAACAGCTTGTTTTCCGCCAGGCCGTTTTCCATCAGGGCGTATGTCGACTGGTCCATCATGTCGATGAAGCCGGGGGCGACATAGCGCTCTCCGGCGTCGATTTCCCGCGTTCCGCGTCCCGCGATCGATCCTACTTCTGCGATGCGGCCATCCTTGATGGCGACATCGGCGCGAACCCAGGGATTGCCGGCTCCATCCAGCACCCGCGCATTGCGGATGACGATGTCATAGATGGCCGCATTCCCGGCCTGCGAAGGCGGCGGCGGCGGCGCGGCCGCCATGCAGAGCCCCGCCAGTACGATCCCGAGAGTGCGGCCGATATGCATGGATGGCTCCTATTTCCAGGTCTGGCCGAGCAGGCGGCGGAAATTGCCACCCAGAATGGCCGAGATATTGGCGTCAGAGTAGTTACGCCGGATAAGTTCTTCGGTCAGGTCGAACATCTTGCGCGGATGATTAAAGCCGTCGATGTCGATCTTGTCGCGAAAGGCATAGCTGCCTTTGTACGATGCCTTCAGTGCCTCGACCTGATCGGGCGGCAGGGCATCATATCCATTCAGATCGGCATCCGATCCGACACCGACATTGTCGATGGAGGTCAGCTTCACGACATGGTCGATATGATCGACGATATTGCCGACATTGGTGGGGTCGGTCTTGCTGACGAAGTTGCGGACGCCGGTGATGCCCATCACGCCGTCCTTCTTGCCCAGCGCGATGATGGCCTCGTCCGTCTTCGTGCGGGGGTGGCCGGAAATGGCGCGGCAATTGCTGTGCGTATAGGCGATGGGAACGGACGACAGCTCCACTGCGTCCAGCGTGGTCTGGTCGCCGGAATGCGATACGTCGACCAGCATGCCGACCTCGTTCATCGCCTCGATGATGGACACGCCGAAATCGCTGACGCCGCCATCCACGCGCTCCGTGCTGCCGGAACCGATCATGTTCTGGCTGTTATAGGTCAGCTGAGAGCAGCGCTGGCCGAGCTCGTAAAAGGTCTTCACGTCGTCGGCGCGGCGGAAGTGCTGGGAGTTCTGTACGCCCATAATGACCGCTGCCTTGCCGCTGGCCTTCGCTTCGTCCAGATCCTCCGCGCGGCCGACCAGGCGGAACACGTCGGGATACCGGCCGCAATAGCCCTGCCAGCCGGCGATGTAGGTCAGCACGGACTCATAACCGGCCAGGCCATAGGCGTGGTGAAAACCGGTAATGCCGCTCGATTTGAACTCGGCCTTTGCCTTCTCGGTCAGCGGCTTCGCATAGGCGGCAGGGTCCAGCGTGATGTAGAGAGGCGCCAGCATGTCGATGACCAGCGTCTCGCGGACCAGGTCGATGGCGCGCTTGGAATAGGTCTCAGTCGACTGGTTGAACGCATAGGCATTGCGATTGATCATCGGGAACGCCAGCGCGGCGCCCCCTACGCCCGCCATGAAGGTGCGCCGGGCGATGGGAGAGTTGGTCTTCTGCAAAATATTCCTCCTCGGGTATCTTAATATTTCGTGCCGAAGCCGATCAGGTGAAAATTGAACGCGACCCACACGAACATGAAGGCGGCAAATACCAGCAGCACGCTCCACAGCTTGGAAAGCCAGCCATTATTGCCGTGCGTCCAGACCAGGATCAGGTTCCAGATGGCAAGGCCGAACAGCCCGACATAGGCCAGGATCGAGCCGATCTGCAGCGTATAGAGCAGTGGGTCGAGCGCCCCGCCCAGCAGGCCCAGATTGCTGAAGGCAGTGGACATGAAATAGGCCCAGCCCGCCGATACCAGCAATACGAGCAGAGAGAAGATGCGCGTTGCCCGGAACGTGCGCAACTGCTCGCCCTCGAAGGGACGCGCCGCGCGGAACCGGCGGCGGGCAATGACACCAGCGGGCCACGCAATCACGGTGATGACCAGAATGGCGAGGGCCGCGATCAGGGCCGGCATGATCCACGAACTGTTCAGGTACCAGGGTACCCGATCATATACGGTGACGGCATTGGTGGACCAGCGGACGACCTCTCCATCGACGACCTGCGCGACCAGATACTCGTCGCTGCGTTCGTCACGCCAGACATAGGGGGCAATTTCCACCCAGGTGCGCGGATTGCCGGCGGCGTTCGTGGCCGATTCGACGTAAATGCCGCCTTCCGGCGTCAGGCCGACCTTGGCCTGACCGAACAAATTCTGGACGGCCAGGAAGTTTGTCTGGAAACCCCGGCTGGAGGCGTAGGTGCCGACCATCTGGCGGGCATGCGCCTTCGCCGTTCCCGGATCGACGCGTTGATTGCCCAGGGGATCGCTGCCGAAATAGCGTTCGGCAAAATCCGATACCAGCGCCGCGCGGAGTGGCCCGGTAATGCCGTTCTTTCCGCTGCTGTTGAACGATACGTAAATACCGACGTCCTGTTCCGGGAACAGCATCAGGTCTGAATGGAAATATTGCGTATCGCCGCCATGCCCGATCCCGCGGATACCGCCCACCGAGTCATCGAAAAAGCCAAGCGCCATGCCATCGAGCGGCGGCAGGGCGGTAAAGGTCGAATTGTGCATCAGGCGCGCTGTTTCCGGTGACAGCAGGGGGCCGCCGTCGTTCAGGTGCGCGATCATGAAGGCCGCCATGTCATGGCCGGTTGCCGACAGGCTCCCGGCGGGCGCGGGCGCGACGAATTCGAACGGCTTAGCATCTGCATCGGCGGACAGGTAGCCCTTCGACATCAATGGCTTCAGGCGTTCTGGCAGCGGCTGGCGGAACGAGGATCGCGTCATTCCCAGGGGCGCGAAGATATTGCGGTCGACATAGTCGTCGAACGACATGCCCGATACGCGCCCGACGATATAGCCGGCCAGGGCGGTGGCATAGTTGGAATAGGCGGGGGTCGTGCCCGGTTCGAAAATGCGGTCCGGCACGCTCTGCTTCAGCATTTCGTCGAGGGGGAGCATGCTTTCCGCGTCGGACGACATCAGATGGCGCACCGATTCCTGAAATCCGCCGGTGTGCGTCATGATGTTGCGCAGTGTTACCGGCGTTTCGTCAGGAGCAGAAAGCTCGAAATCCAGATATTCATTGACGTCGGTGTCGAGGTCCAGCTGCCCGTCTTCGACCAGTTGCATGACGGCCGTCCAGGTGAACAGCTTGCTGACGGAACCGGGACGGAACAGCGTTTCATCGGGAATGACCGGGGTGCCGGCCTCGACGTCGGAATAGCCATAGCCCTTTTCGGTCAGGATCTGACCGTCCCTGACGACGACCACCACGGCACCGGCAATATCGCCGCGCGCCATGGCGAAGGGCAGGAAGCCGTCCAGCCACGCATCCACATCGCTTTTCGTCAATCGCGGATTGCCGTCGTCCAGCGGCATCTCGGCAGGAGAGAGGTCCGTTTCCCCCGAAACTTCGGAAGCTTCCGGCGCAAGAGGCGCGGGAACCTGCGCGGGCACGGCCCAGGCAGACATCAGCATTGTCGAAACAGCAATAAGAAAACGCAAAACCATGGTCAGAAAAATCCCCCCAATTAGCCTGATCAGGAGACGTTGAGCCGGAATGGAAAGAAAGTCAATTGCTGCATCCCGTTCGCCATCGTGCTTTTGCGGAAATCCATTCTTTTCGATATGATCACGCGAATGACAGGCAATTCCCGCTGGCTTCCCCAGTCTTGGCATCTCCAAAAACCCTGCTATGTCGCCGCCAGAGAATTTTCTCGGAAAAGAAAACATTGGGTGTGATCCTGACCATGACGAATTCGAACGAACCGCTTCCCGAGCCCACATTTGACGACCGCGACGGCTGGATCTGGTTTGACGGGCAGCTTGTGCCCTGGCGCGAAGCGAATGTTCATGTGCTGACGCATGCGCTGCATTACGGTTCGTCGGTGTTCGAGGGGCAGCGCGCCTATAATGGCGAGAT
>DFLT01000017.1:306769-337811 GCA_002375465.1 Alphaproteobacteria bacterium UBA3612
CAGCGCCCGGTCGCCTGGCGCGGCAGCGAGCAGATGGGCGTGGCGGCGCAGAAGTCGAAGCCGCACCTTGCCATCGCCGTCTGGGAATGGGGCGCCTATTTCGGCGAGGAGGCGATCCGCAAGGGCGTGCGTCTCGACATCGCCAAATGGCGCCGCCCCGCGCCCTATACCGCGCCGACGGCGGCAAAGGCGGCGGGCCTTTACATGATCTGCACCATGGCAAAGCACGCTGCCGCCGATCGTGGCTATGGCGATGCGCTGATGCTGGACTGGCGCGGCCAGGTGGCGGAGGCGACCGGCGCCAACATCTTCTTCCTGAAGGACGGTGCCCTCCACACGCCGACGCCCGACTGCTTCCTTGACGGCATCACCCGCCGCACCGTGATGGGCCTGGCGCGCGACAAGGGCATCGAGATCGTCGAACGCGCCATCTGGCCGGAAGAGCTGGAAAGCTTCGAACAATGCTTCCTGACAGGCACCGCCGCCGAAGTGACACCCGTCTCCGAAATCGGACCCTGGTCGTTCGAGGTCGGCGATATGTCGCTGGACCTCAGAAAAGACTATCTGAACCTCGTCAATGGGCGTATTTCCATCGACTAGAAACAACGCTGTTCGGTTGACCTGAGGAATACCGTCCCGCTAATCAGGCGACCATAAGCAGGGCCGTGTCCGGGGAATAGTGAAATAATGGTATCGACCGATAGGGTCCGACTGCGGGCAATTCGCCTGTTTGTGATATTTGCGCTTTGTTTTGTTTTGCCCGCTAATGCTGCCAAAGCACAATTATCGCCGCAACTTGTAGAGCAGCTTCAGAACCGCTCTCGGGCAGGGGTTCCTGGCGGAGACCCGGCGGATCAGATCGACCGTTCCAGAGAGGCGAGCCGCGATCGTTCGTCTGGACGAGATAGCGACGTTGATGATCCATTCAGCACGAGTACGCGCCCCCTTACCGAGGAAGAGCTTCAGGTTCGGCGTCTTCGTTCCCGCCAACAGTTGCTCGCGCTTGAGCGAGCCTCCAAGGTCGAAGAGGAATATCGCGAACGGCTCGACGACGAGACCCTCCGTCAATTTGGATATGATCTCTTCACGAATACTTCCGGCGACGCTCCCGCATTAACCGGCAGCGTCGATGACAGCTACATACTCGGCGTTGGGGATGAACTACTCGTCACCTTCTCCGGCGCGAATAGTGGCAGCTCCACCGCCCGGGTCGCGCGTGACGGACGCCTGATTGTGGATTCCCTGCCACCAATCCAAGCGGCCGGGCGGTCTCTCGGGGTCGTGCGACAACAGATTGCCTCCGTCACGCGCGGCAATCTCCTTGGTACCGACGTCTATGTTTCACTCGGCGGTGTCCGTTCGATCACGGTCTTTGTCGGCGGCGAGGTCGAGCGACCCGGACAATATCAAGTCACCTCGATGGCCGATATCGCTGCGGTGCTCGCGCGGGCTGGTGGTGTTCGCAAAAGCGGCTCCTTGCGCAATGTTCAGGTGTATCGACGCGGCGCCTCGCGCCAGGTCGATCTTTACGGACTGCTCGGCATCGGCGCCCCCCCCAGCGTATCAGTTCAGGACGGCGATCGAATCGTGGTTCCCGTTATCGGGCCAACGGTCGCTATCACCGGCGGTGTGGCACGGCGCGGTATCTACGAAATCCGGGGGCAAACGTCTCTAGGCGAACTGCTGTCCTATGCCGGCGGCGCAGTGCCGCCGCGCGGGTATCGCGCTGCGATCAGCCGTATCGAGGAGGATGGCCAACTTAGTCTGGTGCCCTCCGAGAGCAACTCCACGCCTCTATTCGCGGGCGATGGCGTCACGATCATCGGTGGTAGCGCCGGTGGCACATTGAACCGCGTGACGCTTTCCGGCTACGTTGCCAATCCCGGACCGCGCTCTCTGGGGCAGGCCAGAACCGTGGCGGAATTGATCGGGCCCTATCAGGAGTTGCAATTGGGCACGTACCTGCCGATGGCTGTCTTGCAACGCCGCAGTCCGTCAACAGGCTTGGCCGAGTTCGAAGCCATCGACCTCGTTGGCGCGCTGAATGGCACAAGTCCCGTCATGCTTCGGGCGGACGATGAGCTGACGATCCTCAGTCGCGAAGATATTGCCTTCATCAACAGCTCTGCCGTACGCGAAGTTCTCGCCGGAAAGTCCGCGTGGGAGGTTCTCGAAGGGGAATCGACCAGTGGCTGCAAATCCCTTTTCGCACTGGAAGCGATCGCAGCGGACACCCAGTCCCCGCGATTCAACACCGTTTTGCGAAACAGCTTTTTCAAGGACGACAATGACGTAGCTGCAGTGGGAACCGCACTCTCGAACAACGAATTGCTGGACAGAAGTTCGCGGCGCAACCAACGCACTACGCGCAACGCACAAACAAATGATAATGAGCTGTTCAACGATGGGGCCGAAGAATCAATTTGTCCGGAATTGTTCGAGGAGAACGAGGACCTTTTGACCTTTGTTCTGGAACAGACGGTCAGCATCAGCGGCGCTGTTCGTCGGCCGGGGGCCTATCCGATCGCACGCAGCGAGGATGCCGCGATGATCGTAGGAGCGGCCGATGGCATCCTTGCATCGGTCGATGCTGCCACGCTGGAAGTATTGCGTGACAGGGATTTCGAGCGCTTCGATCTACCGAGCGGCCGGGCGCTTGCCGGTCTGCAGAACATCATCCTTTCGCCAGGCGACGAAATTCGTATCACCGCCCCGCTGCGCAACGCAGAAGATGGGACGGTACTACTTTCGGGTGAGTTTCGAAGTCCCGGCCTTTACGCCATTCGCCCGGGAGAACGCCTGTCCCAGGTCATAGCGCGCGCCGGCGGCTATTCCGAACACGCATATCCCTATGGAGCCGTCCTCACACGCGAAAACGTGAAGGAATCCCAACGTGCGGCACAGCAGCGAGCAGCCAGGGAATTAAGGGAAACAGTGCTGACCCTAGCGGCTCGAAACGAAGTCGATGCCGAAGCGGTAGGTGCCACCTCTCAAATTATTGAAACGCTTGGCTCTGCCGATGTGCCAGGGCGCATGGTGGTGGAGGCCGACCTCACAGCCTTGGCTGCACGCCCCGATCTCGACCCGCTATTGGAAGGTGGCGATGCCATTTACGTTCCGAACCGGCCGACGAGCGTCTATGTTTTCGGCAGTGTCCTCAATCCAGGAGCTTTGCAGTTCCAAGCGGATAAGTCGATCAGCGAATACCTGGAGGATGCCGGCGGCACTCAACCGCAAAGCGATGACGGACGGATCTTCGTCGTATTTCCAAATGGGGCCGCCCAGCCGATCCGTCGCAGTTTCTGGCGCCGTTCCGATGTTGTTGTCCCACCCGGGTCGACCATCTTCGTCCCGCGGGATCTCACCCCGCTGCTGGGCCTTGAGATCGCGCAAACGGTGACGGGCATCTTTGGCGGCGTTGCCCAGGCAATCGCGACAACCCTCATTCTTGCTGACAGGAATTAAACCATTTCCGTCTAAGCATGCTCGCTCTACTTACAGGAAAGGTGCTGCGTTGACCCCTTTGAGTTCTGGCACGAAGATTGCCGTAATCGGACTGGGCTATGTCGGACTGCCGCTGGCGGTCCAGCTTGCCAAGCACTTCGACACGATTGGTATCGACGTAAATAAGGAACGCGTTGCTGCGCTGCGCGGTGGCCATGATGCGACGGGCGAGGTTGATGATGAGCCGCTGCAGGCAAGCGCGCTGCAATATTCCAGTCAGATTGCCGATGCCAGCGACGCGGATATTTTTATCGTAACTGTGCCGACACCGGTAGATGTCGCGAACCAGCCGGATTTGGGTCCCGTCAGAGGCGCAACGCGCGCTCTGGCAACTATTCTCGATGCCGAAAAACCACGCACGATCGTTTACGAATCGACCGTCTATCCCGGCGTAACCGAGGAAATCTGTGGCCCCCTGATCGAGGAAGTGTCTGGCCTCAAACAGGGACAGGACTTCTTTTTGGGCTATTCGCCAGAACGCATCAATCCGGGCGACAAGGTTCACACCGTCGACAAGATCATGAAGGTCGTATCCGCAGAAAACGACGAAATTGCCGACATGCTGTGCGAGATGTACGGTCGCGTTACGAGCGGCGGCACGTTCCGCGCAGCCTCCATAAAGGCTGCAGAAGCCGCGAAGGTGATTGAAAATGCGCAACGCGACATCAACATTGCCTTCATGAACGAAATATCGGTCATCTTTCAAAAGATGGACCTGTCGGTTCACGATGTTCTGGAAGCTGCCGGCACCAAATGGAATTTCCTGCAGTTTTCACCCGGTTTGGTTGGCGGCCACTGCATCGGGGTGGACCCCTATTATTTGAGCTACAAGGCCTTGCAACTGGGGCACCTTCCCCGCGTCATCCTGGCTGGCCGATCCATAAATGACGGTATGGGCGCGTTCGTCGCGGATCGCGTGCACGATCATTTGAGAAAAGCAGGCGATGTTCTTGTGCTGGGCCTTACCTTCAAGGAGGGCGTACCAGACCTTCGAAACTCCAAGGTCGTCGATGTGATCGAGCGCCTGAAGTGGCTGGGCCATGATGTGACGGTACATGATCCCCTCGCCGATGCCGAGGAAGCGGAGGAGGAGTACGGCCTCCGGCTAGACCCTGCGGCGCTGAATGGGAAGCAGTATGACGCCGTGATTATGGCGGTTGCGCATGAGGAATATGTCGCAATGCCCGATGAGAAGCTAACGTCTCTCGTAAAATCAGGTGGTTTGCTGGCGGATATCAAGGGCGCATGGCGGCACCGTAGCTTTAGCGGTGATGTAAAACGGTGGCAGCTTTAGAGCCTGTTACACAATCCGGTCGTGCACCCTGTACCACACAAGTCCAATCCACTCGTGGAGAGCGAGATCGAGCAGCGACAGGTTTCGTTCGATTTGGGGGCGCCACTGAATTTGGCTGCCCACCTGCACGTCTACCGGATAAGGGATCGCGTTGACGCCGGCTGAGCGGGCACAGGCCATGGCACGCGGCATGTGAAACGCCGACGTGACGAGGACGACGGGGCCAGGAGGCGCGGCGGCGGCGTAACCGAACAGATTGGCGCAGGTGTCCGATGTACCTTCGACCTCTATGATACGTTCTGCCGCTATCCCGCTTTCGGCCCAGTACCTTGCAGAAATCCTTGTATCGCTGGTGGGCAGTTTCCCCATGCGGCCATAGCCTGCGATGTAGAGTTTTGCCGAGGGGTGGCGCTTTGCGAGGAGGCCGGCCGCGACGCTGCGGTCACCATGTGCGCCAAATTCTACCTGGCCCGTTCGTGCCGATGCGAAACTATCCTCTCCGCCGGCGAGAACGAGAATGCGGTCGACCTGCGGCAAGAATGCGGGCTGCTCGAAGCGATCTTCCAGCAGGCGGACCAGCACCTCTCCGGTTGGCAAAAGTCCGAATAGCAGGAAAAGCGCTGCCGCTGCAGCCAAACTTGTCTTTGCAAGAAAATGCTGGCCCCTCGCGAGGAAGAGCAGCGCCAAGGTCGACAACCAAAAGGGCCAGCTTACCGGTCCAAATAGCCCCCATAGCGCGTAGTTCACGCGCCGCGGCCCTAACGGTGACCGTGATAGCGCATGTACCAATCGACAAAGCGAGGAATACCCTCGTCGATGGTCGTTGTCGGCTTATATCCCAGATCAGAACTTATCGCATCGATATCCGCATAAGTGGCCCGGACATCGCCCGGCTGCATGGGCAGCATGATCTTGACAGCTTCCTTGCCCAGGGATTTCTCGATGAGACCGATCATGTGGGACAATTCTTCCGAACGATGGTTGCCAATATTGTAAAGCCGGTGCGGGCTGACCGACCCGCCAGCCTTTACCGCTCCATCATCGGCAGGCGCGTTATCCAGGCAAGCCACGACACCTGAAACGATATCGTCGATATAGGTGAAGTCGCGCTGCATATTCCCTTCCCCAAATACCTCGATCGGGCGTCCCTCCATGATTGCCTGCGTAAACAACCACATGGCCATGTCAGGTCGACCCCAAGGCCCATACACCGTAAAGAAACGCAGACCCGTTTGTGGCAGTCGATAAAGGTGGGCGTAGGTTTCGCTCATCAACTCGTCCGCCTTTTTCGTGGCGGCATAGAGAGAGATCGGCTTGTCCACGCGGTCTTCCACGCTGAAGGGCAGGGTCTTGTTGCTGCCATAAACGGACGAGGATGATGCGTAGACCAGATGCTCGACGCTATCTGAATGGCGGCAATATTCCAGCAGATTGATATGACCGACCAAGTTCGACTGAATATAGGCGTGCGGATTCGTGATCGAGTAACGGACGCCCGCCTGTGCCCCCAAATGGGCAACACGTTTTGGGCTATATTGAGCCAGCGCGTCCACTAAAGCTGCCTGGTCAGCGAAATCAACTTCGATAAGGGTGAAATTATTGTGCCGACGCTGGAGATCTTCCAGCCGGTCCCGCTTCAACTTTGTCGAATAGTAATCATTTACGTTATCGATACCCAGGACGGTTTCGCCGCGCGCCAACAGTCTTTCCGACAGATGGTAACCGATAAACCCGGCGGCACCCGTCACCAGATAGGTCATGCGTCAAAGTCTCCGAATTGCAAATCTGCGTGCGAGGTAGCGGGGCCGGGGGCAGGGGGCAACCACCCTTTTCAACTGCCCCTCCATATATTAGAGCGCCCTTTCCAATCCGGCGCTGCGTCAGCAGGATTCGGAGACTCGCATGCTGGGGCGTGGCCAAGTGGTAAGGCAGCGGCTTTTGGTGCCGCCATTCGCAGGTTCGAATCCTGCCGCCCCAGCCAGACGCGAGTCCTTAGGGGATCGTGAGCGTCTGCTGTTTTCCGTCACGCAGATAAACAAGCGTTCCGCGTTTCCCAGCCGCAATATCGCCAGCAAGGTCCTGTAACCGTCCGGGACCGTCAAATGGCTCATCCTGGAATTTCACCACGAGATCCCCCGCGCGCAGTCCAAAAGGCTGTAGAATGGCTGGCACGCTTTTCAGGCGATAGCCACGCATACCGTTCTCCTCGTCTTCTTCCATATTGACGTTCATCGCAGTCAGTACGGATTCTCGTCCCTCAATCTCGGCAGTTTCGGTCGTGTCGGGCGCGGTTCGGCGGACGGGAGTGGACTCGTTCGGCTTTTGAAGGCTCAGTTCACGGGTTTCGCCTGACGTGCCGGTGACGGTCGCGGAGCGCCGTGCAACCTCGGTCAACGTCCAACCGGGTACGATCTGGCGTCCGATCCTTATGCGACGTTGCCTGTCATCGGCGATGGAGACGAATATCGCGCCTCCGCCCGGCCGTGCTGAAATTCCCTTCAGAACGATATCGCTGGGCCACGCCTGCGAGTTTTGTGGTGCCGAAGGCGCCTGGGTAGAGGCCGCGATGGGGGCGGGGGCGGGCGGCGAGGGTTGCGGAGCCGACGCCTGGAGCGCTGGTGCGGCGTCGCTGGGCGACCCTTCATCCTCAGCGCCCGAAAATAGCATCATAGCCAGGATCAACAGCATGAGCGGCATCCCGAACATCAGCATTCGCCGTTCGCGTTGCGACAGGCGGGACAGGAAGTGCATGGGCATGATTGGAAACTTAACGAACGCGTTCGCCGGCGCCAGCGCCAATTGGCAGAGAGAGGAATTTGCCAGAAAAACGTCAAGAAAGTGACATGGAGCACGCCTAGGTGGGCAAAGCTTCCTGCAACAGCTATCGTTCGGACGGAGACTTTCATGCGGCCGCGCAATCGTCGGAGCAAGGTGACCGAGCGCTCTCACCGCGAACGTGGCATGGCGCTGATCACGGTTCTTCTGCTCGTCGCGGTGATGGGAACGGTGACGGCCGCCTCACTGGAAATCATGAACCGGTCTGTCGCGATGGCCAATAATGGTCGCAGTGCGATGCAGGCCCGCCATCATGTTCGCGCGATGGAACATGTAGCCGGTCGGCGCCTGATGGCGCTGCGGGAACAATATCCGGACCGCCTTACCCTGGCGGGAGGATGGGCGGATACGCCGATTCTCGTGCCGACGGAGGACGGGAATGTCGTCCTGCAGCTTTCCGATGGCTCTCACTGCTTCAATATAAATGCACTCGTGGGGCCGGAGCAGGGCGGCCGCCGCATCATCGATCCCCTCGGTCTTGAGCATTTTATCGGGCTGGCCCGTGCGGTCGGTATTGACGAACAGAATGCGCGCGATCTGGCTTTTTCTATCACCGATTTCATCGACAGTGACATGGTGCCCCAAGCAGGCGGTGGCGAGGATGAAATATACAAGGATGGTGAGGACAGCCATCGAACGGCCAACACGCTGCTAGCCGACCCGGGCGAATTGGCAGCGGTTAAAGGAATGACGGTCGAAAGGCTGTCGCGTCTGCGACCCCACCTTTGCGCTTTGCCTTCGAACGACATGGTTCGCATCAACGTCAATACTCTGCAAGAAGAGGAGGCGCCTTTGCTGGCGATGCTGGCTCCCGGACAGTTGACCCTGCAGCAGGCACGTCGCGCGATTAGCGCGCGACCGGAAGCGGGATGGGAAAGTACGGATGCGTTCTGGGATGAACCCACGCTTTCGGCGCTGGCCCTTCCACGCGGGGCGAGCGAAAGCGTGGACGTGAAAAGCGACCTGTTCTCCATCAACATGATGATCGACGATGCAGGATTTGTCAGCGAAGCGAACATACTGTTTGAGGTAACGAAGGGCAGGGTGCGTGTCGTAAACCGCACATGGGGGACCGCGTCCTAGTCGATTTGGCCGTACGCCATTTATGACACTGACAAGACTCGCTGTGCAAAACCCACCAATGTAATTTACGAAAAATTAAGAATTCTAACCCGGTAGAGTCACGGTTCGCGAGCATATCCCTTCTTGGAAATTAACCAAGCAAAGGGACCGGGTTATGACAACAGAATCGTTTTCAATCGGACGGCGTGGCTTGCTGAAAGGCACGGGCGGCCTTGCCGCAACGGCAATGCTTGCCGCACCGCTCAGCATGTTGTTCGCGCAGAATGCTTCGGCCGCCGGCACACTTGGTGCCAGCCCTTACGGCCCACTATTTCCGACGCTGGACCTGGAAACGGGCCTCCCCCTTCTCAAGCTGCCGCGTGACTTCACTTATCGCACGATGAGCTGGCGCGGTGACATGATGACCAATGGCCAGCCGGTCTTCCCGGGGCATGACGGCATGGGCTGCGTCGCCATCGGCAGGGGTCGCAATCAACGGCTGATTCTGATTCGCAACCACGAGTTGGGCGCCGTTCGGGAATTTGGGTTGCTTGATGCCCCTGGCACCTACGACACAAATGTAAGAGGCGGCTCCTCCGTCCCGAACTCCGGCGGCAACTCGAACATCGTTGTTTCGTCAACGGGGCGTTATATTGAAACGCAGCCCTCACTCGGCGGTACGATCCGCAATTGCGCCGGTGGCCTGACGCCGTGGGGCAGCTGGCTCAGCTGTGAAGAAACGCTGGACGTCAATTCCAACGGCGGCATCAAGCATGGCTATGTTTTTGAGGTCGCGGCCGATCCCACCCAGACCAGTGGCAATCCCATCATCGAGATGGGCCGCATGCCGCATGAAGCGGTCGCCGTCGACCCGGTTACCGGCTTCGTCTACGAAACCGAGGACAACCGCAACTTCGCAGGCCTCTACAAGTTCGAGCCGACGAACACGTCGGGCCGGGTCGGTAGCCTGGAGCAGGGCGGCAAGCTCTTCATGGCGAAGGTAGTCGGCGAAAACGGCAAGCTTCTGATCGCCCCGAACCTCGGCGATTCGTACCAGCTCGAGTGGGTTGAGATCGACGAACCAGATGCAGACCCCGCGAATGTCAGCGTCAACGAGGGCAGCGTCAGCTATTCCGGCGGCGCCTCCGGTCCTTTTGCGCAGGGCTATGAAAAGGGCGGCCTTGTCATGAGCCGGGGTGAAGGCGCCTGGACCGGCCCGGACGGCCTTCTGTATTTTGTCGACACTAGCGCAGGCTTGGACGGAAGCAATCGTCCTGGCAGGGGCGAAGGTGCCGTCTGGGTTTACGATCCACGCTCGGAACGCCTGGAATGCATCTATGCATCGCAGGCAAAGGTAGCAGGCAACAACCCTGACAACATCACCGTCAGCCCGCGCGGCGGCGTCCTGCTGTGCGAAGATGGCGGCGGCGTCGAAGATGAATTCGGCTTCGGCGAGCGTCTGCTCGGCCTCCTGCCTAATGGGCAGGCCTATCCCTTCGCGAAGAACAATATTCAGCTGTCGAACAGCGATATCGCGAAGGCCGGCAAGTCCACGTCCCTCATCAGCGAGGGCGATTACCGTAACATAGAATGGGCGGGCGCTTGCTTCGATCCGACGGGCCGCATCCTCTTCGCCAACACGCAAACCCCGGGCATTACCTTTGCGATCTCCGGCCCCTGGCAGCGCGGTACGCTGTAACGGGTTTGGCATCACGTGCCCGTCCCTGTCGCGGCGTGGCGCCAACACGCTACGCCGCGATCTTTTCACATTCATCAGCATCAACAAGGATCATGAAATGAAAAACCTCCTCCTCGCTGCGGCCTCCATGGCTGCGCTGACGACCCTTGCCAGCCCGGCAAACGCACTCATCATCAACGCGACGACCAACGGAAATTCGGTCGACACGTCATTCAGCGGCCCCGGCGTTCTTGCTGCCGACGTGGATTTCTCGGCGTTTGCCGGACGCGCGGCATCGGTCATTCTCGATGTCACGCTCGAAGCCGAGGATCTCGGATCCAGCCTCGACTTCAATGGCGTCATGACGAATGGGAATTTTTTTGAGAACCTCAAGTCATTCACCCTGATTCTGGACGGCACGACGTTCAGCGCTGTAGGATCAGTTGTCCCCTTCTTCTCACTTGGTGAAACCGTGCTGGGCGCTGCTGGCGACGAGCGAATCGACATTATGTTCGGCGAAGGTGGCGAGCCGGCCGGCGTCGAACTCGGCGACGTCGGATTTGGCGGCACGAACTTTGGCATCGATATTTCGAATTTCGTTGCCGGCGACAGTTTTTCAATCGGCCTTATCGGCGAAGTTCCGGAGCCGGGCGTCCTCTCGCTTCTCGGTCTCGGTGCCCTGATCCTGGGCGCACGGCAGCATCGCCGCCTCAGCAAATAAGGCAACTCTTATCGTGGGGTCGGACACGGTCGTCGCTCGACGATCGTGTCCGACCTCTTTTTTTGCGACCTACTCGTGTTCCGAGCAGCAACAGACGAATGTCATAAAAAAAAGGGCGCCCCGTTGCCGGGACGCCCTTTCTCAATACGATAATCCGAGAGATTACATCTCTTCGGCGGTATCGTCGACCATGCCATCGTCGAGCGTGTCGCCCGTGGCACCTTCGGTCATGCCGCTGTCGTCGACCAGATTGCCGTCGACTTCGTCAGCCATTTCGCCCATTGCATCGGCTTCAGCGTCGAGCTGGTCGGCCTCAGCTTCGTTGCCGAGTTCGTCAGCAAGATCAGCTTCTTCTTCCAGGATATCTTCCTGCGACTCCAGCTGCTGCTCCTGAAGGTCCTCAGCGGCGTCCTGGGGGCCGCAAGCTGCGAGCGTAAGAGCGCTGACACCAGCAAATGCGATTGCAAACTTCTTCATGGGTACTCTCCTTTGGGTTATTCGGTAGCCGAACGGATTAAATGGTGTGATGTTCCGGCTTCCGGTCGGGTTCGTTGCGGAAGGGTAATGGATTGGGGCGCCAGGACCATTTGGAAACGGTGGGTAAAAACGCCTTCAAATCGCCTCCCTCGGCAGAGCAACTCGGATGGATTGGCGCGTTCGCCGCCCCTACCGCAATTCCCCCATTACCATTGCTGTTCGTTCATGCAAGATTCATTACGCAGGGCGATATAAGGAAAGATTCGGATGTCTTGTGCGGGGCGGCAGCGTCCCCTATCTGCGGTCCAATAATTTCACCTAGATTTCTGGAGCTGAGCCCCGTGAGCGCAGGCCAATATTCCTTTGTCATGAAAGAGCTGACCAAAACCTATCCAGGTCAGCCAAAGCCAGTGTTTTCCAACCTGACGCTGCAATTCTATCCGGGGACGAAGATCGCGATCGTCGGCCCCAACGGTACGGGTAAGTCCACCCTGATGAAGATCATGGCGGGTCGGGACAAGGATTTCCAAGGAGAGGCCTGGGCAGGCGAGAACGTCTCGGTCGGCTATCTGGAACAGGAACCGCAACTGGACGAATCGAAAACCGTCAAAGAGAACGTCATGGACGGCATTGGCGGCGTTGCCGACAAGATCGCGCGTTTCAATGAAATCACCACCTTGATGGGTGACCCACCGCCAGATGCCGATTTCGACGCGCTGATGGCGGAGATGGGCCAGCTGCAGGAAGAAATCGATGCCGCAGACGGCTGGAATCTGGATACGACGCTGAATATCGCGATGGAGGCGTTACGCTGCCCACCGGCGGACAGCAGCGTCGTCAATCTGTCCGGCGGTGAAAAGCGGCGCGTGGCGCTGTGTCGGCTGCTGTTGCAGAAGCCCGACATTCTGTTGCTCGACGAGCCGACCAACCATTTGGACGCAGAAAGCGTCGCGTGGCTCGAAAAGCATCTCGTCGACTATCAGGGCAATGTCATCCTCGTCACCCATGATCGCTATTTCCTGGATAATGTCGTCGGTTGGGTGCTGGAGCTGGATCGCGGCCGTTATTACACCTACGAAGCGAACTATTCCGGCTATCTGGAAAAGAAGGCGAAACGCCTGGAGCAGGAAAGCCGCGAGGACGAGGGCAAGCAAAAGGCCATCCGCGACGAGCTCGAGTGGATCAAGAAGTCCGCCAAGGGCAGGCAATCAAAATCAAAGGCCCGCATCCAGCGATTCGATGATCTCGTAGCCACGCAGGAGGACCGCAAGGTCGGGTCCGCCGAAATTCTGATCCAGAATCCTGAACGACTGGGCGGCAAGGTGATCGAGGCCAAGGGTCTCACCAAAGCCTATGGCGACAAGCTGCTGTTCGAGGATCTGAACTTCATTCTGCCCCGCGGCGGCATCGTCGGCGTTATTGGTCCCAATGGTGCCGGTAAATCGACCCTGTTCAAACTGATCACCGGTCAGGAAGAGCCCGATTCGGGTAAGATCGAGATCGGCGATACCGTTCATCTGGGCTATGTCGACCAGAGCCGGGATCATCTCGATGCGTCGAAGAACGTGTGGGAAGAAGTCTCCGACGGGATGGACCATTTCGAATTCGGTAAGCAGAGCATTTCAACTCGGGCTTATGTCGGCGCCTTCAATTTCAAGGGCTCCGACCAGCAAAAGGTCGTAGGGCAATTATCGGGCGGTGAGCGCAACCGTGTTCACATCGCCAAAATGCTGAAAAAGGGCGGTAACGTTCTGCTGCTTGACGAGCCGACCAACGATCTTGACGTCGAAACCCTGCGCGCGCTCGAAACGGCGCTGGAAAATTTCGCCGGTTGCGCGGTGGTGATCTCGCATGATCGCTTTTTCCTCGACCGCCTTGCGACGCATATTCTTGCCTTTGAGGGCGACAGCCATGTCGAATGGTTCGAAGGAAACTTCGAGGCCTATGAGGAGGACAAGCGCCGGCGCTTGGGAGAGGCCGCAGACCGGCCAAGCGCAATGACCTATCGCAAGCTGACCAGATAGAGGGGGCAGGGCGGCAGCCTAGGCCCCCGGGCCGCCGCCGCCCGGCACCTCGACCTGTTCACCGTCTGGTGTCCCGGCATTGGGACCCCCGCCGTCGCTCGGCGGCGACTCCTCATCGCCGGTCCAGGGGCAGCGCGACAACTCGCCATCGGGAATTTCCGTGGTGTTCGTAATCGTTTGCAGCGACAGTTCGCGCGCGATGAAGGCGGCGCGATATTTGATTTCGCGCGTTTCGAATAAAGAAGAAATGGATTGCATCAGCGAACCGCCCGTTCCGAAAATAGGCTCATACTGATAGGTCACTTCCGCAAACATGACCGTATTTGGCCATAGCACCTCCATCCCGTCAATTGTGGGGATCTCGTTCCAGGGCGTTCCGTCCGTATAGAGGCCATCGCCCTCGCCGCCGATGCTGCTAGTGCTGTTGTAATTGCCTTCGCAACGCTGCCAACGAATGACGTGGCCGTTAGGCACGGGGTCACCGCCCGTACCGCTTGGAATCGGTTGGTTCGCGGTGACCGATGAGAGGATAATTCGTCCTCTGGTATCAAAATCCGCCAGCCTTAGCGCCAAACGCGAACCCAGAAACAGCGTCTCCACATCGGTTTCATCGATAGAGGAGCGGAAGCGGGCAGCAAGATCCGCAGTGGATGTCGCGACCCGGGAAATTTGTTGATGCGCAATCGCCAAATTCACAAGTTCCAAGCCACCAAGGAAGGTCACGCACAGAAAGGGCAGGGCGAGCGCGAACTCCATGAATGCAACGCCGCCATCATCGGCAGCGGCCTTCCGGATCTTTCGCCTGGACCGGAGCGTCAATGGTCTGAAATGCATATCTCTGACCTTGCATATTGGGCGGCGTTGGCGAACGGCTCGTTCTTCACGCCGGCATTCAGGTCGATGACCAGATAGTCGCCCGTGAATGTCCGTGAGAGGCTGAACAGGGGCGGATATTTCACCTGCAGTCCAAAATAGACGATGTCCTCGGCACCGCCGACACCCTCGATTCCCTGGATATCACGTGTCCATTCGCCGTCGCCGTCAACATCGACAAAACAGTCGCCGTCGCCTGGTTCCCCGCCCAGCGGCTCGGCGTCCCGCGTGATGGGCTCGGGATTTTCGATATCCTGAAAGTCTTGGTAAGATCTTACATCCACGTCGAAATCCGCCCCCGGGATCCCCTGCAACTCCGCAGCGATATAGTCAGAGATTAACTTCAGGGAGGCGGGCGGTGCCTCATCATTTTCCTGACCGCCTTCCATATCGTCGTCACCATCGCTTGTGACTTCGTCAGTGATAAAATAACCTGTTGCCGACAATCGCGAAACCTCTCGCAAAGTCCCCTCCACACGGGCCTTTGCGTAAGAAAAATACCCGATTTCGATGGCGCCCAGTATGAACGTCATCATGGGCAGGACAAGAATTGCGAATTCGATCAGATAACTGCCATTCTGATCGCCACGGGCGCGGCGCAGAAGCGGCTTCACTGAGACACCCGCAAATAGCCGATGTTGCGGCCGATCTTCTCAAAAACCTCTTCCAGTTCACCAGCCCGCCCGCTGTCTGCCTGATAATAATCGTCGGTGCTGCTGGCGCACTTGCGCAATGCTTCTTCGTCCGTGTCTCCCACGTCTCTAGTAAAGGCTACAGTATGCACCTGGATCCCCTGCTGCTTCGCATATTCGCAAAGCATACGAAAACGGGCGCGATGTTGGTTCCCGGTGCTGGAGCCGGTGTCTGGCCGAACATGATTTCGATAATCTGATGCGAATTCGATGCCGTAAGCTGAGTAAGAATGGCCTGAGGTGTCCATCGTACCATCGGTCATGAATATGAGGTATTTGGCAACGGGTCGGCCCGGTCGACCCCCGGCTCCACCCACCGGCCAGGTATCAGTATTTATGAACGGTGCTTCGTTCGACAGAAGCGCTATGCCCCAATACATGCCGATATTGTGATAGGTGCCGCCTGCCGGCACCAGCGTGTCAATCGCAGCTTCCAAATGGGACTGAGGATGCTCATCCAGCAGTTCGACGGGGGAGGGACAACCGCTATTGGGTCCCGGTCTTTTCGGATCCGTAGAGGCAGACGGATAGTAGGACGCGTTATAATAGCCTTCGTTAAGGACGCCGGGTTGGGGTCCTGTGCGATTATCTCGCACCGTATAAACAATTCGGCGATCCAAATTCGTGTCGTCGGTATATACGCCGAAGACCGGATCGTTTCTCAGCGGATCACCAGAATTTGGCCATGTGTACGTCGCCTGAGAAGAAATAGAATTTGGCGTGACAAGATAAGGTTGCCATTTCGGCACTCCATTGCCGGGAGCCTCGTCGATAATGTCCCAAGCACCGGCGGGAATAGAGCCGTAGGGGTCCCCAGCATCAATACTTTGGATCGTCGTCCGCATTTCGACGCATCCCTTCCAATCGTAAGGTCCGATCGAACCGTCCCGTCCCCGCGCAATAAAATTTGTCAGATCGAACGTCTGTTTGCCAAAACGGGGATTGACGCGGCGCCACTGCTGATCATAATTTCGATTTCCGCTCGAGCAGTAATAATTCCAATAATCGCATTTTCTTGGGGTGTATTCTAAGGAGTAGTAATGAGAATTTGTCTGCTCGACATATTCAACATTTTCATCCATTAGTTGGTGACCAATATTAACTGTTTGACTGTATGGTACAATGCCAACTCTTACGCGTAATCCTGCTTTGTTTAATTGATCCCTCAGTGTTCCCATAATGGAAACAAATCGCTTCGCTGCCCGCTTCAGCTCGTTAATGCGTTCATTATTATAACCGTATGAGCGGTCGAGATCCCATTGCATGGAACCTGTAGTATCCAGCACAAGGACGACATCTACATTGCTTCCTGAGCGCACAGACGAACAGCTTAGAGAAATCGGCAGATTTTCGACGCCCACGACTCTCATCATGGTTGTCGGGATAGAGGTACGCAACGTCAGGGATAGCTCGCCAGACGTGTCGTCGAGCGAGGCTTCCCAATTTACAGTTTCAGAGTTGAAAAGGCCGTCCTGAAAGTTGAAATCAACGAAATTATCGATCTCGCGGGAGCCGGCATCATCGCCTCCCATGACGGGAACGTCGTCGCCCTCCATGACTTTTCGTCCGGCAAGTGCGGCAGCATCGCAGGTTTGCGCGAGCCTGGCCTCCGCCATATAACCCCGGGTCAGGTCTATGCCGCCACCGATGGCCCCCAGCAGCGGAAAAACCGCCGCCGTGACGATGACGAGTGCATTGCCGGCCTCATCGCGGGCCAGACGGCGCAATATCCCCGTTGATCCCGCAGGCCTCGCCGTCTTTCGGTTCATGTTTCGTCCTGTTGCCCCGGTGTGCCGCCCGGACCCATAAAGACGGCAATTGCACCCATTTCGCCGCAGCGTTACGCGAACAAGGCTAAGGAGCGCTTCATGAACAGGGTTAAGGCAATTGGTTAACGACAAAACGGCATCTTCTGCTGACGCAATACTGGACCAATTGCGCGCCGAGGCGCCGGCGCGTTATTTCGCGACCTTGTTCCTGCCCGCGCCGCTGCGCAGCCAGATTTCGGTCTTGCATATGTATGACCTGCGCCTGCTCTCGGTCCAAGCAGCCGGAGACGAAGTCCATCCCGCGTTGATCAAATTGGCATGGTGGCGCGACGCGATCGCTGGTCTTGGGCACCAAGCCGTGCGGGGGGAACCGCTACTGGGCGCGATCCAGGACCGCATACCCGCGGATGCGCTTCAAGACTGGGCGGCCCTTGCGGACGCTCATATGGATCGCGTGGAACATGGCGACGCGGATGCAGTGGTTGCGGCGCGCGAACGGGCGGCGGCCGCGACCCTGGGGCACGGCCGCCTGTTGAGATCCATGACCGCTCTTCGCATAGCAGACAGAATGAAGGAGCGTTCGCTCTTGCGGCTTCAACTGGCCATGACATGGCACATCATCACCGGCCATAATTAATTGGGGCGCTTAACATGAAGGGGTGGAGACGCGCGGCACTGCTGCTGCTGATCGCAATATTGGTGGCGGCCGCCGTCATCGCTTGGCTGCGGCAACCCGATCCGGTCGGTGTTCCACCGCCGCCCCCCATGACGGATGTCCCGGGTCAGGTGGCGGCGGTGACGCAGGACTCATGCCCCCCCACACCGGCTTGCGAGCCCGTGGCTTCGCCGCCGCCCGCGCCAAAGGCGGACCCGGCATTGCGCGAACAACGCCGGTTCAACCGCAATGATCGAGACAAGGACGGCGTCGTGGCGAAAGAGGAGTATCTCCATTCCCGCCAGCGAAGCTTTGACAAGATGGACGAGAATGGTGACGGACGCATTGATTTTACGGAATATTCCGTGAAGCAGAGGGAGCGCTTCGACAATTCGGACTGTGACTCCAGTGGCACTTTGACGCCTACCGAATTCGCCTCGACCGCCACGCGGAAGGACGCCCCAGAACCGGATTGTTAAGGGGCGTCCGCTTCGACGTCAGCGGCATCGGTCCCTAACCGCGGCGACCCTCGATCAATGTATCCACCACAGCCGGGTCGGCCAGGGTCGAGGTATCGCCAAGGCTCGACGTATCACCCTCGGCAATCTTTCGCAGGATCCGCCGCATGATCTTTCCAGAGCGGGTTTTTGGCAGCGCCGGCGTCAGATGAATATGGTCGGGGGTGGCAACAGGCCCAATCTCCTTCCGAACATGCTGACGCAGTTCCGCCTCCAGCTCTGGCGACATATCGACCCCGGAATTGGGTGTAACGTAACAATAGATACCTTGTCCCTTTATATCGTGGGGATAGCCCACGACGGCTGCCTCTGCGACATCGGAGTGCAGGACAAGTGCGCTTTCGACCTCCGCGGTGCCCATACGGTGCCCGCTGACATTGATCACGTCGTCGACACGGCCGGTGATGCGGTAATATCCATTTGCGTCCCGCTTCGCGCCGTCGCCCGTGAAATAAAGGTCCTCATATGTAGAGAAATAGGTCTGGTGAAACCGCGCATGGTCGCCATAAACGCTTCGCGCCTGGCCGGGCCAGCTTGTGGCGATGCATAGATTTCCCTCCGCTTCGCCTGCCAGTTCTGCACCATCATTGTCGACCAGCAGCGGCTGGACGCCAAACATGGGCAGGCCCGCCCATCCGGGCTTCATATCGTGGGCGCCGGGCAGGGTGGTCAGCATGATGCCGCCAGTTTCCGTCTGCCACCAGGTGTCGACGACCGGAATGCGTTCTTCACCCACAACGCGATGATACCACCGCCAGGCCTCTGGATTGATTGGCTCTCCTACGGTGCCAAGAACGCGCAGCGACGAACGGTCATATTTCGTCACCGGTCCATCACCCTCTCGCATCAACGCGCGAATTGCGGTCGGGGCAGTATAGAGAATCGACACTTTATGCTTCTCGACGATCTGCCAGAACCGGCTCTCATCGGGCCAATTCGGAACGCCTTCGAAAATCAGCTGCGTTGCGCCATTCGCCATCGGACCATAGGCGACATAGCTGTGTCCCGTAATCCATCCCACGTCTGCCGTGCAGAAGAACAAATCCTCCTCACGCTGATCGAATGCGACCGCAAAGGTCATCGCGGTCCACACCATGTAGCCGCCCGTGGTGTGCACAACGCCCTTGGGCTGACCTGTCGAACCCGATGTGTAAAGAATGAACAGAGGATCCTCAGCATTCATCGGGGCGCAGGGGCAATCGTCATCAACGGTCGCCAGCATCTCGTGAAACCACTGATCCCGGTCCGCAGCCATATCGACATCATCGCCGGTGACCCGGACGACCAGTACACCGTCGACACTGCGGCCGCCCGCGAGTGCGGCATCGACATTTGCCTTGAGCGGAATAGATTTTCCACCGCGCTTGCCGGCATCGGCGGTGATCACAAAGCGACTGTCGCAATCCTCTATGCGACCCCGCAAAGCCTCAGGTGAAAACCCTCCAAATACAACACTGTGGACGGCTCCGATACGAGCGCATGCCAGCATCGCCATAACAGCCTCTGGCACCATGGGCATATATATGGTGATGCGGTCACCGCGCGTGACGCCCATGGACAAGAGAATATTGGCGAACTTCGCCACCTCTGACTTCATCTCAGCATAGCTGATCCGGCGAACGTCGGCTGCGGGATCGTCGGGTTCAAAGATGATGGCGGTCTTGTCGGGTGTGGCAAGCGCGTGTCGATCGACGGCATTCCAGCACGCGTTCAGTTCGCCGTCCTCGAACCATTTGATGTCGACCTTGGGTGCAAAGCGCCAATTGCCGGCAACCGTCGGGGACTTCATCCAATCCAAGCGGCGTGCCTGTTCCAGCCAAAAGGCCTCAGGATCGCTCAACGATTGCTTATGAAGGCTCTTATAGTCTGTGTCGGTGCAATTCGTCGCCGAACGGGCAGCGGCAGGTACCGGCACGAGCGCTTCATCATCCATTCAATCTCTCCCATAATTTAACATAATATATATTATCAACCAAAGATACGGTTGCGCTTGGGCATCCGAACCGCTGGCCTGCACCTGCCCCTTGTGACATGAATTGGTGGCCTATGGCTATCGTCGAGGGTGAAAGATGACACGTGAACAAAAATTACAAACGGAGATCGTGCGCCTGCGCGAAATCATGGCTGCTTTGCGCGATCCGGATACAGGATGCCCCTGGGATCTTGAGCAGAATTTCAAAACCATCGCACCCTATACGATCGAGGAAGCGTACGAGGTCGCCGACGCAATCGACACTGGGGATCGTGACGAGTTGCGCGGCGAACTCGGCGACCTTTTGCTCCAGGTAATCTATCATTCCCGAATGGCGGAAGAAGAAGGCGCCTTTGATCTGGCGGAGGTCGTCACGGGCATCGCGGATAAGATGGTTGCGCGTCATCCACACGTCTTCGGTGCTAAGGAGGTCAAAGATGCAGCGTCGCAAACCCAGGCATGGGAAGATATGAAGGCAGCAGAACGTGGCAGTGCCAGCGCCCTGGAGGGGGTGGCGCGCGCCCTACCCGCATTAATGCGGGCCGAAAAACTTCAAAAGCGTGCGTCACGACAAGGTTTCGACTGGCCCGATACTAGCGGTCCGCGCGAGAAAATATTGGAGGAACTGACCGAACTGGAAGATGCCGGTAGCGATGCCGAGCGTCGGCATGAAGCCGGTGACCTGCTTTTTTCCGCCGTGAACCTGATAAGGCATATGAAAATCGATCCGGAAGTTGCCTTGCGGAAAGCGAATGACCGTTTTGAAAAACGCTTCCGCTATGTCGAAACACAGGCTGCGACACCGCTGAAGGCGATGTCGCTCGACGACCTGGACGCCCTATGGGCCGAGGCAAAGCAAGCCGAAAAACACCGGACCGGCGAGCGCTAGCACGGACGTTCAGCGGCGAATGGTCCTAAAGCGCATTAAACCGCGCATATTCGCGCTCGCCAAGACGTACCGACATCAGCATCGTTTCACCTTTCAGCGTCCGATCAAGCACGCGGCCATGCGCCTCCAGCCACGCCATTCTCTCGCCATCGGTAACCGGAACCGAAATTTCATATATCTTGGACGCAGCGAGAAGAATGGCTGCCAGGCGCTCGCGAAATACCTCGATGCCGTCACCCGTTACCGCTGACAAGGGAACGTGCAACTCGTCATCTGGTAAGGCAAGTTCATCGTCGATCAGGTCGATCTTGTTAAGCACCTCCATGATCGGAACATCGCCGCTTCTTTCAATGCCGAGCTCGGTCAGTACGGCGTACACATCTTCAGCTTGCGCTGCGGAGTCGGGGTGCGAGGCGTCGCGTACGTGGACAATCACGTCCGCCTCCAGCACCTCCTCAAGCGTGGCACGAAAGGCAGCGACGAGCTGGGTCGGCAAATCCGAGATAAAGCCCACCGTGTCCGACATGATGACCTTGTCGATTTCGGGCAGTTCGACGGCTCGCATGGTGGGATCCAGCGTCGCGAACAGCAGATCCTCCGCCATGACGTCCGCGCCCGTTAAACGATTGAACAGGGTCGATTTTCCCGCATTGGTGTAGCCAACGAGCGCGACAATCGGAAAGGGCGCCTTCTGCCGCCGCTCCCGATGCAATGTGCGGGTTCGTGTGACCTGTTCCAATTCGCGGCGAATGCGTGCCATGCGGTCACGGATCAGGCGGCGGTCCGTTTCGATCTGCGTTTCGCCGGGGCCGCCCAGAAAGCCAAAGCCGCCGCGCTGCCTCTCCAGGTGGGTCCAGGACCGAACGAGCCGGCTTGCCTGGTACTCCAGATGCGCAAGTTCCACCTGCAGCCGGCCTTCATGCGTCGCCGCCCGCTCACCAAAAATCTCGAGAATAAGGCCGGTGCGGTCGATCACCTTTATACCGGTCTCCCTCTCCAGATTACGCTGCTGCAGCGGGCTGAGCGACCCGTCCACGACGATCAGCTCGACATCCTTGCTGGCTGCGCGTTCCTTCAGCGCCTCTACCTGACCACTGCCGAACAATGTGGCAGGTTTCGGCGCGCGTACGCGCACCACGTCGCTGTCCACCACCTCAAGTGCGATGGCGGATGAAAGATTTACCGCCTCTTCCAGTCGCGCAAGAGGCTCCCGCGGGTTCGCGGCGCGGCTAAGGTCGGGCAAAATGACGAGCGTACGCGCGCCATAGGCGCGGCCCGCGACCTCTTCCGTGATGGTGCTAATTGGCCAATCCGTTCATTGGTTCGGCCCACAGCACCAGAAGTAGGCAGCGGTCACTCGCCATCAACGTCCTCTTCTTCGAATAATTGGACAGGGCCCGACGGCATAACGGTCGAAATGGCATGTTTGTAGACAAGCTGAGATTGCCCTTCCCGCCGCAGCAGGACGCAAAAATTGTCGAACCAGGTAACGTTCCCTTGCAACTTCACGCCGTTGACCAGGAACATCGTGACCGGCATCTTCGCCTTCCGGATGGCGTTGAGGAAGGTATCCTGAAGATTATTCGACTTTTCTGCCATGCGGCCACTCCTGTTTGGCATGAATTTGAACCCCCTACCCTAGCGCTGCACCGCAGCATTGGAAGCGTGGAGATCGCTCGAAACAGTTTATTCTTTTCTTTCTTCGCTTGCAGCCTCGCTCAGGTCCAGAGCCTTTAATTTCCGATGGAGCGCCGACCGCTCCATTCCCACAAACGTAGCCGTGCGACTGATATTGCCTGAAAAACGCCTGACCTGCACGCGCAGATACTCCCGTTCAAAAGCTTCACGAGCCTCCCGGAGAGGCGCCCCCATAATGGCGCGGTTTGACTCGCCAGGTACGATTTCAGCAGGCCCGCTGACAATCTCCGACGGCAAGCTCGCAACGCCGATCGTTTTCAATTGTTCGGGCGGCGTCAGGATCATCACCCGCTCGATCACGTTTCGCAGCTGACGCACATTGCCCGGCCAGTCATAACCTTGCAGCGATGCGGCAGCGTCCTCGCCCAATTTTGGCGTGGGGACATTTCGCTCCGCCGCATAGCGGGCCAGGAAGTGCTCGGCGAGCGGAACGATATCTTCCCGCCGTTCCTCGAGAGAGGGCAGACTGAGCGGCACCACAGCGATGCGGTAATAGAGATCCTCGCGAAAGCGACCTTCGGCAATCTCGGTACTCAGGGTGCGCGACGTTGACGCAATCACGCGCACGTCCACCGCCACAGGTGATGTTCCCTTCACACGCGTAAACACCTGATCGGTTAATACCCTCAAGATTTTTCCTTGCGTTGGCAATGGCATATCGGCCACCTCGTCCAGGAACAATGTCCCCCCATGCGCCTGCTCGAACAGGCCCACGCGCGTAGCGGCGGCGGCATCTTCCACGCCGAACAATGCCTCCTCTACCCTATCGGGATGCAGCCGCGCGGAAGATACGGTGACGAAGGCTCCCCTGGCGCGGCTCGACCCCGCGTGCAGAAGGCGTGCCACCACCTCCTTACCGGACCCCGGCGGCCCATCGATCAAGACGCGACTGCCTGTTGGCGCCACGCGCTTCAGTGTGGCACGGACATTGGCAATCGCCGGACTGTTGCCCGTCAATTCATTGTCGACCCCTGCCCGCTCCCGAAGTTCCTGATTCTCACGGCGCAGGCGCTCCGCTTCCGTCGCTCGGGCAACTGTCAATAACAGATGATCGGCCTGAAACGGCTTTTCTATGAAGTCATAGGCGCCGCGCTTTATCGCTGCGACCGCGGTTTCGATATTGCCGTGCCCGGAAATCACGACAACGGGGATAGTTACGTCCCGCTGTTTGATTTCGTCCAGCAATTCGATGCCGTCCAGTTTCGACCCCTGCAGCCAGACATCGAGGACGATCAAAGAGGGTTTGCGCTCGGTGATGGCGGCGAGGGCCGCATCGCTATTAGCGGCGCTTCGGGCCTCATACCCCTCGTCTTCCAGTACGCCGGAGACGAGTTCACGAATGTCCTTCTCATCGTCGATCACAAGAATATCGAGCGGCATGTTTCCTTAGCCCTCCACAACAATTTGAGATGGTTGGTCGTCGCCCTCGCCCAAGTGGCGCGCCAGCAGATTGATGTCGAATGTCATTCTGACACACATTCCCCCGGTATCCCTGTCGAGAAACGAAAGTGTCCCCGCATGCTCCTCGACGATCTTGCTGACAATCGCGAGCCCCAGCCCCGTCCCCTTTTCGCGCGTCGTGACGTACGGCTCGGTAACACGTTCGCGCAAAGCGTCTGGCAAGCCCGGACCATTGTCGCAAACGTCGATCCTGATCTGTTCGTCGTGCGTCGAAAGAAGCGTCTCGATCTTGGACGGCACGGTCCGCTCATCTCCTTGCAAGGCCTCCGCCGCGTTCTTCATCAGGTTCGTCAACGCCTGAGCGATTTGTCGCCGGTCGCAGACCAGATCGGGCAGTCCTTCCTCGACCTCCAGGCTGTAGGATATGCCAGGATTACCCACCTCCTGCAGAAACAATGCCTGGCGCGCGATTTCTGCCAGAGATTCTCGCTCGAACACCGGCTTGGGCATGCGCGCAAAGGAAGAAAATTCGTCCACCATGCGGCGCAAATCGCCTACCTGCCGGACAATCGTACTGGTCAACGCCTCGAAAATATCGGCGTCGGCGGTGAGCTTGTTACCATAGCGCCGCTGCAGCCGCTCCGCCGACAATTGGATCGGCGTCAGCGGATTCTTAATCTCGTGCGCGATCCTGCGCGCCACGTCCGCCCATGCTGCACGTCGCTGATCCGCAAGTTGTTGCGTTATGTCGTCGAACGTCAGGACGTGGCCAAGCGTCCCACCGGGTACGGCCCCTGCCCGCACGAGCAGGATCTGCGTATCGCCGTCGCGTGCAATGCGCACTTCGCCCTGCGCGATATTCCCGGTTTGGGCCCGGGCCAGCAGTTCGGAAAATTCCGGCACCGCATCCGCCAGCGACCGCTGCAGCAAAGCCGCTCTGGTCGTCGCCAGCAATTCTTCGGCGGCCGTTGACACCAGGGCGATGCGGCCAGAGGCATCCACAGAGATGACGCCCGCAGTGACGCCTTGCATGACAGCCTCTATGAATCGGCGGCGCTCTTCTGCCTCGGCATTGGCGCCCACAAGGGCACCAGTCTGACTTTCCAACTGCCTTGCCATGCGATTGAAGCTTCGTGCCAGCGTACCGAGTTCATCCGGGCTGCCGCGCACGGGAACCCGCGCTGCCAGATCGCCCTCCCCCAATCGTTCGGCCGCTTCGGCCAGCCGGGCAATCGGAGAGGTCAGCCGGTTGGCGAGCCATAGGCCCGACAGAATTGCAGCTGCCAGGATAAGCAGCGCCACGCCGCCCAGCATCAGGTTGAAACGCCATTGCAGGCCAGCGCTGTTCGCGAGCAGATCAGAATATTCCGATCGAGCACCAGCCGCCCGGTCAGCTGCCTGCACAGCACCGGGGTCCACTGTGCGGCTGGCGTATAGATAGGTTTGATCGCCAGGATTTATCCGCACGATCGCCTCGACGCGATCGTTGCGTCCGCCCAGGATCGCTGTGTCCCCTCCCGTTGCCCGAATAAGGTCACCGGGAAGAATGCGTTGTTCCAGCACCTGGCGTTCGCCGAGAGCATCGGTCTCGCCCTGAGAAGCATATACAGTGAAGCCGCCCCCGGCGCGGGGCCGGAAAACGATCGCTTCGCTGAGCCCGCGCGCCGCAATCTGCCAGGCGACGCCATCGGCAAAGGTCTCGTCGGCTATGCCATAATCGCGGGCATAGCCGTCCAGATCCCCTCCCATGGCGACGATATCGCCAATGATCCGCTGCTGGTTTTCTTCGACATAGGCCTGCGCCACCTCCTCCGCATTGCGCAATACGGTCTGCGCCCTGTCGGAGAACCAGAACGCCGTTCCCGATTGAAAGAGGATTGAGGCAAACACGACCACCAAGATGGTGGGCACGGCAGCGAGGCCCGCAAACAAGCCGACAAGACGCACATGCATACGCGCGCCGAGCAGACCTCTGCGACGTTCCAACCAAAGCAGCGCCAGACGGCGGGCGATCAATATGAACAATCCCATCAGCGGCACCATGACGCCGACGAGCAGGAGCGTACGCCCGGTCGGACCAAGGGAAGCGGTCTCGATTTCGCCGGTCAACGACAGATAGCCGACAAAGCCGGCGATGAGCGCCAACAGACCCAGCGTAATTTCAAAGCGGGGATAAAATTCTACGCGGCCGGACATGCGGCTCAGCCGCTTGCGGACGCGGGCCATGCGCGACAGCCTATTGCCCGGGTGCCTGCGCGTGTTGCTCAAATGTAGCTGTGTTGCCATTCAGCGACAGAATCTAACGATATCTGCGCAGGAAGCAAATGAAGCGGCGTTCCTCCGTCGTGCCCGTGGCTCGTATCGTCAGGCCGCTAAGCCCAGATACCCAAGCTGCCCAGCCTTGAAGATAGTTTGACTGCGATTGACGGCATCCAGCTTCTCACCCGCATTCTGGATATGAAAACGTACGGTGGCGTGGCTGCGGGACAGGATAATGCTGATCTCCTTGTCCGTTTTACCGATCGAAGCCCACCTTAGGCATTCGACCTCACGCTTCGTCAGCTGGCAATTGGCCGGCAACCATTGGCGCTTCCGCATGACCTTTTGATAACCCGCGATCAGCCTGTGGGCATAAACCGATAATTCGTCGGAATGTTCGGCGAACTCAGCAGAGAGGTCGAGTTTCTCCGGGTCTTTCGGTCCAAAGAAAAGCGCACCGATAACGCCGAACGGCAGGTGAATCGGAATTGCCACGGCCGCTGGACACTGCGCGCGCTTCTCAAAGTTGCTGGTGTCAATGTCATCCAGATACGGGTTGTGCTGCGCCGTGTGAAAGCCCTGTTCGTTCGCCCAGAAAGGCTCGCTTTCGTACCGGCAGGCACGATGCAGCGGAGAATGAAGCGCGATGCGGCTTTCCTCCCAGGATTGCTCCGTTTCCTCCGAGAAACCGAAGACGCTCAGAACCAGAATATTCCCGTCGCCATCCACCATTGGCGCCTTTGATGCGATGTTCGGCGTCGGAACGAACCACCAGCCGGGCAGCCACCGACTACACTCTTTATGCAGCGCCTGCGCCGCAGGAAGAATGTCGGCGGCACTTCGTATAGAGACCCGCTGAATCATCTCGTCCAGACTACGCACGCTGGCCCATCCTCCCAATATATTTAATTACATAAGCTTATCGCTGTTTTCATAGGTTTGATCACGAACCTGCCTCGAAAGCAAGCGACAAGCTCATGAAGGTTGATCCGTTCTGCCAAGTGTCGTTAGGCGGCAGTGAACGGGCGGCGTATACGAGGATGTATGATATGTCGGAGTGCAGGCTTAAATTCCTGGGGGCGATCAGCTCTCTCCTGATGCTCGGCGGCTGCGCGACGTCTGGCGGAGATGATGTTCCACCGCCAACGGGCGCCACCGCCGACGCCGTCGAAACTGCACCCAGCGAAAATCCCACATCAGAAGAAGGCTTTGATGAAGCGGAACTCGTTGCTGCGGCAGAGGGCGTCTTTGGCAAGGGCGCGGAGGGATTGGCCAAGCTAATTGAGGATGTGGTCAATGATCGTGGCCGGCCAAATGCCTATATCGTGGGGCGGGAAGGGTCTGGCGCCATCGGCGTAGGCCTCCGCTATGGTGCGGGAACACTTTACCACCGGGTGGAAGGTAAACGCGACGTCTACTGGACCGGGCCATCCATAGGTTTCGACGTCGGCGGAGATGCCAACCGTGTCTTTACGCTGATCTACGACCTATATGATACGGAAGACCTCTACCGGCGATATCCCGCAGTCGAGGGCAAGGTTTACGTCGTCGGCGGTTTCACGGCTAATTATCTGCAACGCGACAATATTGCCGTCGTCCCCGTGAAGCTGGGCGTGGGATGGCGGGTCGGCGCGAATGTAGGCTATCTGAAGTTTTCGGAAGAGCGGCAAATCCTGCCGTTCTAGGCGATCACGTCCAGATAGCGTTCCATTAGGGCTGCCGTGTCATCGGACAGGGTCACAAAGCTGCGCCGGCCATCCTCTGGGTCAGCCTCTCGAACCAGCAGACCGGAATCGGTCAGGCCCTTGATCCATCGCAACCCGGTGGTGGTTGGAACATTGGCGGCAATACAAAGGCTGGAGATGGAGACCGGCACCCCCTCGTGCCTTGCTGCCGCCAGATCCAGAAGTATGTCCCAGGCGGGGTCTGCAAACAAATCCGGGGGGAAAAAATCCGTTCGGGCACGCCGGCTGTCGATAATGCCACGGATCAGCCGCGCACTTTCGATCGGCGTCCTTTCATTCGCTGACGCAGTTTCGCGCGGCTGGCCGCTTGCACTGACGAGGGCGCCTAGCGCCTGGGCAATCCGCTCGATTTCACCACGCAGACTATCCAGATCGATCTGGCCTTCTCGCTTCACATGTTCCGCGACCCGCTTGGACAGATCAATCGGTTGCAGGACCCCCATTAGTTCTTCCTTCTTCCCCGGCCAGACAAGGAATTCGAGGTTCGGAACATCCATAAGGGGGCCAATTTCGTCCAATGAAGCTGGGTCCATAACGGCCACAACCCGGCGACGAACTGCCAGCTTTTCAAGAATATCCTGCAGCTGGGTGTAATTGTCCGCAATACTCGCGGCGTTGATTTCCACGAACAGCGCGCTGGCTCCCATCAATCGGGTCGGGCCATCGGCGTTCAGGATGGATGCAGGGTCACTAGAGGTGAACCCCACCTCCCATTCTTGCAAATGCGCTGCGATCTGCGCTGTAAGCCGCTGCGATAAGGCCAGTTGAACACGCGGCCGATGCTGTTGATAGCTGGTCAAATTCTTTATCCGATATGGACGAAAATCATACCTCTATAGAGCCGTTATGTATCGGAACCAGCATTAGGGCGCGCACGCGGTCGCGGCGCGCCGAGCGGATGAAAGGGGTGAAGCGTATTTTCCCTGCCGACGCAGGCCGAATCACAATCGGATCGAAAGCAGCCGGGTCAGCACGGCTGCGACAAGAGACAGGTGCTCCTAGTCTTGCCGCCTTACCGGCATCAGCAGCCGTTCATATTCGGCTTCGGGCGATCCATAAGCGCCGCCGGCGTAAGCCTCCAGCGCCGGGCGGTCGCGCACAATGATGCAACCGCGCTCTGACCTGATGAGCAGTTCTCCCTCAAGCGTGTGCAATGCCGTCGTAACGCTGGGCCTTCTGACCGCCAGCATCAGCGATAGAAATTCATGTGTGACCTGCAGTTCATGTCCATCGATGCGGTCGTGAATCATAAGCAGCCAGCGTGCCAGCCGTTGGTCCACATGGTGCACGGCATTCGACAATGCGGTGTGGGCCGTCTGAACGTTCTGCGCCTGCACATAGCGCAGCAGCAGATTGCGTAAACTCGCACGGCCTTCCACCGCAGCTACAAGAGAATTTATCGGCATCCGGTATCCCTCGGCAGGTACCTGCACGACGCAGTCACAAGCGGACCGGTCGGAACCCATGATGAGGGCGGTCGGGCAAAAACCATCGCGACCGAATAGCCCGCTTTCTGCGGCCTGCCCTTCCCTGGACATAAACGGCACGAGGTTACTGCAGATCAGCGAGAAATCATCGGGGCTCATCAGCCGCAGAAGATAATTCCGCACCGACGTTTGCGATGGGTTGGTCATTTTATTCCCTGTTTTAGAGCGAAGAGGCGGTACGGCCCGCTCCTGAAGCCCCACTATATTGTTGGGGAGCCACGCCTATTGCTATGACCGATCCATGAGGCCTGCCTTATACCGCTTTAAGGCGTCTGCTTTTATCGAGCGTATAAAGCGGAAATATGCTCAACCCCCTGACGCGAAAGCTGCTGGCTTTTTGCGATTTCACATCTGCCGAGCGCCGCGCCCTCGCACGGCTGGGGGAATATGGCGTCCAGCGCCTGCCCGGCAATGGCCTCGGTAACGACCCTCGAAAACCGGGCGACGTGTACCTGGTGGTCGACGGGTGGGCTCAGCGTTACAAAATCCTGCCCGATGGCGGCCGCCAGATCCTGGCATATTTGCTTCCCGGGGATATGTCCGAAAGAGATACGGATGTGTTTGGCGGCTTCGATCACGAGATGGAAGCGATCGGATATGCGACGGTCTGCCAAATATCCAAGCAAACACTGCTGGAAACCGAACGCGATCACCCCAGGATTGCCATAGCGCTGGCGTGGGCGGCGTGTGTCGAAAGGGCAACGCTGCAGGAATGGATCGCCAATCTGGGACGCCGCTCGCCCGAACGCCGGGTGGCTCATTTGCTCTGCGAGCTTTGGAGGCGAATGGCGATAATCGGCAATGCTGATGGCGACGTGATGTCTTTTCCTGTCAGCCAGGTGCAGTTGGCGGACACGGTCGGTTTGACGCCGGTAACCGTCAACCGCATTATTCAACGGTTACGGCAGCAGAACACCATCATTCTGCAAAATGGCAAGCTGCAAGTTCTTCAGGCGGAGCAGCTATGCACCATGGCTGGTTTTGATGCAGCCTATCTTTACGCAGACAATTCCCACGCGAAATCCCACGATTTTTGAAAAAGCTAACCTATTACGTCGCGCCGCACACGGACAGCGCGTTAAGGCGGTTCATGGCTAGACTCGCATATCAACCGATTCTACTCGCGACCGGCAGCGAAGACGAGACTGGCCAACTGGTTTTCGTCGACAACCGGCTCGTGGCCGTCCTCGTGCGACTGGATTCTGAAGCACATGGGGATCTAACGGGGCTTTGGTACGTTGAGAAGACATTCGGCGTCGAATGTGATTGGCCGATGCTGTTCACGTCTTTGGCCGAAGTCAAAACGTGGGCTTCCAGCCGGTTCGGCAACGAAAGCGACTATTGATCGCCATTCTGTGACTTTTTTTTGTCGCGTCTGCGAGAAATACGCCCTTTCGGAACATCGAATGCTTTTGGTTTAGTTTCTTCTCGGCAGTTCACCGATGGTACGGTTTGTTACCAAGGGCCTAGGGTCCAGACTCATTCACAG
>DFLT01000012.1:0-180 GCA_002375465.1 Alphaproteobacteria bacterium UBA3612
ACCTTCTGGCCCGATCCAATTAGGAATGCGGCGATATTCACCAGGATCTTTATGGCGGCCACGGGCGCCATCCATTAGTACGCCATGTGTGGCTTTGATGAGCCGCTGCGATAGCGGAAGATGTGCCATCAGGCTTTCCGCTTCACGCAAGGCGGCGCGGTAATTCAAGACTTCACGTGC
>DFLT01000012.1:484-303121 GCA_002375465.1 Alphaproteobacteria bacterium UBA3612
CCTCCGTCTGGCTGGCATGGCGCAGGCGATTCAGCGCAGTCGTTGATGATCGTCTATAAACTGCTACACTATTTGATGATCGCAGAAAAGCATTTCGTCTACATTAAACTCCGTTGGCGTTGTCAGGCAATCATCAAACCACTGCCGGTGCCGTGACAAAGACCTTCTGAACCTATGACAGGTTCAGGCGACCGCCTCATGGCAAGGGAACGACGGCTATGTCGGCGCAAGCTGCCCGAGACATTAGGTCAAGCGAACGGCAGCTTCTCTCATCCTAGCGCCTCAAACCGGACAGGCAGGAGACGGCCCATTTTCTGTCGTTCTGCAAAGCGCCTCAATCTCAGTCATACAGGTTCTCCGCCGACTTCCTGAAAGCGGATATCTCCCCGGTTCAAATGGAACGGCGGGGATTGAGACAATTTCTGCCATTAGCATTTCAAATGCCGAGTGGCAGCTCATGCGGCATAGCGGCCCTCATTGGGATAGATATGCTGGTCCATAAAGGCCCGCAACCGGCCCAGCATTTGTTGATTCTGTTGCTGTAATATTAGTTTATGAAGACGTTCTTTCCTGAAGAACCAGTGCGGGCATACAACCGCCGAAACGTGTCAGCCGGTCGATAGTGCCGCATTTGCGCCACCGGAAAGTGCGAAAATCCAGATCAGAATAGAAGCGATCCAGCCGAAGTTGAAAAGCGTTAGCGCGAGGAAAATTGACTTACGCGATGCCCGGCGTCCGACTGGTGCCGGAACAATATCCGCAGTTCCCCTGAAGATCCGGGCAACGGCTTGCAAATGCAGGAAGAGATATATCGCCGATATGAGCGATATGACGGCGCATGTCACAAGGAGTACGGGGAAGAACCAGAGCGGCATCATTGTTTTCCTTTGTTCCGGACAGGTTTCAAATGGTCTTCACGCGCGCAGGCCGCGTGGCAGCCCTTCATGCATGATGGGCGGGCTGGTTCCTCCTCCCGGTTGAGGGGGAGCCTGATGAACTGCCGTTCCGGCTGTCCCGAGCAGATCTCTATTGAGAGGCTATTCTGGACCGCCGATGACGGATAGGCAGTCGATAGCAGCGCCAATATCGCCGTTCCCGTCAGAAACAGTCGTGCAGCGGGGTTATATTGCATTGCTGAACCGCCGTTTTTCCTGAGTTCGGTACGGATCAAAGATTGCGGCTATGCCACGCGCGTACGGCAATGCTTTCGCCGACAGGGTCAGGACGTCGTGCGAAACGTCCAGGAGCCCCTGCCGCGCGAATTCCTGTAGCCGCTCCTGACCCGCGAGACCAAGTGTGACCGCGCTGATGTCCGCTTTCCCGTTGCACAGAATATTCTCAATTATGATCGCACGACGCCGGTCATCCGGAGAGCGCACAATCCCGCCACTGAGCGGATGCTGGCCTGCGGATACGCGCATACGATAGCGCCCGGCATTCTTCTCGTTCTGGACGATCAAACCCGGAAACATGCTTATCGACGATGCGCCAAGACCCAGCAGAATCTCCTGCCGATCATCGGTAAAGCCCTGGAAATTGCGTCGGAGCGTGCCATTCCGGGAAGCGATCGCAAGGCCGTCACCGGGCTTGGCGAAATGATCGAACCCCACACTAGCATAGCCTGCGGATCTAAGTCTTGCGAATCCCGACCAGGCCATCTCGAAGCGCTTTTTCTGATCTGGCAGCTTATCGTCTGGTATCTGGCGCTGCCGAGGGACGAGATGAGGGACATGGGCATAGCCGAACAGTGCCACGCGGTCCGGCCCGAGGTCGATCGCTTGGATGAGGGATTCGGTCAGATCGTTTTCAGTCTGCCCTGGCAGTCCGTACATCATGTCGAAATTCAGCGAGCGAACCCCCGCGTCCCGCAGCAGCGCGGTCGTGTCCAGGATCAGCTTTCGCGGCTGAACACGCCCGATCGCATGTTGTATCTGCGTAGAGAAGGTCTGCACCCCCAGGCTGGCATGCGTGACGCCAATCGTGGCCAGCACCTCCGCCCATTTGAGCGAAAAGCCGCGTGGGTCGAGTTCGACGGACATTTCAGGACGTCCCGTAGCGAACGCGCATGTGAGTGCGTCCACCAGCCGGACGAAATCAGTGGGAGCGATCGCGTTCGGGCTGCCCCCACCGAAAGCGATCCTGCGAATGTTCGCCCGGCCGTCCAGGGCGGACGCCACAAGATCGATTTCGGCCAGCAGGGCGTTCAGATAGGCAGTAAGCCGCGACGCCCGCCCCGCCCGGCCGGTATTGCAACCGCAATAGAAACAAATCTGCTCGCAATAGGGAATATGAACATAGAGCGATATATCGCTGCCGACGGGAATAGCGGCGACTGCGGACAGATATTCCGCAGCGCCTGACCCGGGCGCAAACTCCGCTGCGGTCGGAAAGCTGGTATAGCGGGGCACGGGCCGCGCGAGGAGGTCAGGAAGATAGGGCCACATGCCAAGCAGACTACCGGCACAAGGAAGCGCGAACATTGACGAGGGTCAAAGAAATCCGGGCATGTGTGTCCAGCGCGATGGGCGTCACTGCGGTATGCGCAAATTGGTTCGAGCGGCCTGCGGTCGAAGGCCCTGGTCAATCTTCCGCGGCGGGCGGCATATCTTCGTCTTCGTCATCGTTCAATATGCGCAGCGCGGCTCCATCCAGATCCTCGAACTGCCCGCGTTTCATGGCCCAGAAAAACGCCGCCAATCCCGCCATTCCAAGGCCGAGCGCGACCGGAATGAGGATGACGAGGCCTGTCATACGCGCGCCAGGCGCAGGGCGTTCGCGACCACGATCAGGGACGAGAGCGACATGGCCACCGCAGCGACCAGTGGCGTCACCAGCCCCGCAATCGCCAAGGGTACCGCCAGCACATTATAACCAATAGCCAGCGTGAAATTCTGTCTTACCACCGTCCGCGTCCGGCGCGCCGCGTCAAGCGCGTCGGCCACCGGGCGCAGGTCATTTCCCAGGAAAACAAGATCAGCCGCCTGTTGTCCGACATCGCTTGCCGTGCCGGGGGCCATCGATGCATGGGCGGCCGCGAGCGCCGGACCGTCGTTCAGGCCATCGCCGACCATGAGCACATGCTGCCCCGCCGCCTGGGCCGCGGTGATGGCGTCCAGCTTTTCCTGCGGCGACAGGTCGGCGTCGAACTGCAGATCCAATATCCCGGCGACCTCGCGGACAGGCGCTTCGCGATCTCCTGACACTATCCTCGTCCCCAAGCCCCTTTTTCGAAGTGAACGCACTGTATCGAGCGCGTCCGGACGTAAGGTGTCGGAAAAGGTCAGCAGCCGGGACGTGCGTCCCTCACTTTCGAAAAGCGTGGCAACCGGCGTACTATTGGCGGCAGGTTTGCGGAGGGAAACCTGGCCCTGTGGGCCAGAAGCGGAAATTCCTTCACCGGGTGTTTCATGAATGTCCATCAGCGCGATGGGCAGGATACCCCTTGCCGTCAGCGCCTTCGCCAATGCGCGGGAGAGCGGCTGGCGGCTGTGCTGTGCCAATGCCAGCACCGCGCGCGCATCATTGAGAGGAAGTTCGTCCAGGGCGAGCGGTTGCGGCGATCCGAGGGTCAGGGTTCCCGTCTTGTCGAAAAACACATGATCGACTTCAGCCATCCGTTCCAGTGCGCCTCCATCCTTGACGAGAATCCCGGCCTTCATCAGTCTTCCAGCGGCGACCACCTGCGCCGCTGGGACCGCCAGTCCCAGCGCGCAGGGACAGGTTATGATGAGGACAGCCACCGCGATCAACAATGCCTGATGCCAGTCCGCACCAGCCAGCATCCAGCCTGCAAAGGCAGCGGCGGCGAGGAGATGCACGACCGGCGCATAATATCGTGCGGCGCGGTCAGCGATGCGAACGTAGCGCGATTTCGCCTGCCCTGCCGCCTCCATCAGGCGAGCCATTTCGGCGATGACGGTCGCGTCGTCCGCGCGGACGACGCGCACGGTGAGCGGTCCGGTCAGATTGAGCGATCCCGCTGCGACTTCACTGTCCGGCCGAACCACGACGGCGTCGCTTTCGCCTGTCAGCAGGCTGGCGTCTATGCGGCTTGTCCCCACCTCCACGACGCCGTCGGCGGCCAGGCGGTCGCCAGCAGCAACCAGCATACGCATCCCGGGGGCCAGATGTTCGGTGTTCCGCCACAGGACATCGCCGTCAGGCTGCAGAACGTGCGCGCCAGCAGCGCGCTGCTTCAATAGGGCACCGATGCCGCTTTCCGCACGCGTACGCATCTGCCGATCAAGAACACGGCCCATGAGCAGAAAGAACAGCAGCATCACCGCGCCGTCGAACCAGGCGTGCGGGCCGTGGATGGCAGTCTCATAAAGGCTCATCGCGGTCACAAGAACGAGCCCGATGGCTATGGGTACGTCCATGTTGGTGCGCCCGGCTTTCAGCGCCTTCGCAGCCGACAGGAAAAAGGGCCGCCCGGCGTAGGCGATGGCGGGCACCGCGATGAGTGCCGACAGCCAGTGGAACATTTGCCGTGTCGCCGGATCGGCACCGGACCAGATACTGACCGAAAACAGCATCACATTCATGGCCGCGAATCCGGCGACTGCCAGCGCGCGCAGCAGCGCTTTCAGTTCCAAGTCGCTGCCATCGCCCCCGGTGGCGGCTTGCTGTGCTTCGAAGCCGAGCTGGTCGAAAAAACCTTCGATCGTGGGCGGCGCGAGTTCAGGAACATGCGAGACGGAAACGCGCTTTCCGGAAAAATTCACGCGGACGGCAGCAACGCCGTCCAGGGACGCCATGCCCGCCTCAATCTTCGAGATGCAGCTGGCACAGTGGATTCCCGGAACCGTGAAGATCGACTCGACGCACGCGGCGGCGGCACGCGTATCTATGGCGGCATTCACTCCACGGTCCTGATTGCGCGATAGTCTTCGCCGGACCGTGTCGCGCGAAGCCGCAGTTTCCAGCGGCCTTCCGCCAATGGCGCGACGAAGACTCCCGGCCTTTTTTCCGTGAATTCAAGATTCAGATCTTCACGCTGGCCCAGCGGATGCTCCGCCGTTCCGGCGAGACCGGCATGACGCAGCGGACCATCGGCATCCATGAGCGTGACGACAATGCCATCAGGATGCGCACGCGCGCTCTTCAGTGTCCAGCCCAGTTCCTGCGCCGCCCGGCCTTCGTCCAGCCACTTGTTGTAGTTCTGACTGGCGACATAGCTGTTATCCACAACGGTTCCGCCGAAAGTGCTGAGCGCGAACCGGGCCATCGTGAAATTGACGGCGATGATCGTTCCGAAGAACAGGATCAGAATGACTGCCATATGCCGACCAGTGAATTTGCGCGTCATCTCGTCTCTTCCGGGCCTGAGAAATGAACCTGCACGCTGTCGGCGCCACCCTCGCTATCCAGAGCCCGCACGCTGAAGGCGAAGTCCTGTCGACCCTGCTCCGGCGACGTGCCGGCGACAAAGACGTTTAGCGCCTTCACGCTGTCGGCGGGGACATCGGCCGTCAATATGCGGCCTGCAAGCTGTCGGCTACCTCCACGTTGCCAGAACACTCCATCTTCCAGGCCCACTAGCCCGACCTCCATCTTCCGCGGTCTTGTCTGCATATTACTGATCTTGATGGTAAAGTCGTTCCGAACCGTCCCGTCGGCGAGCTGAACATATGGGGGATTGCGCTCCTGCACGGCGGAGATATCAATACGCGACCGCGTCCCTACGGCAAACAGCATGGCAAGGCCGATGCCGGCCCAGATCGCAAAGTAAAAGATCGTACGGGGGCGGAGAAGCATTTTCAGGGGGGAGGGCGCTGGCTTCCCCTCGCGCTCCAGCTCCTGGCCCTCCAGCGTCGCATAGTCGATCAGGCCGCGCGGACGACCGATCTGGTCCATGACCTTGTCGCAGGCGTCGATGCACAGTGCGCAGGTGATGCACCCAATCTGCGGCCCTTCACGAATATCCACCCCGGTCGGGCAAACCGACACACATTTCATACAGTCGATACAGTCGCCGAACAGCTCGTCCGGCCCACGCGGTTTTTTCATACCACGCGCACGGGGTTCGCCGCGCCAGTCCTTGTACGTGACGATCAGCGATTTTTCATCCAGCATGGCCGACTGTATCCGCGGCCACGGACACATGTAGATGCAGACCTGCTCTCGCAGGAAGCCGCCGAAAATGAATGTGGTCGCGGTCAGAATGCCCACCGTCGCATAGGCGATGAAAGCCGCGTCGCCTGTGACAAAGTCCTGGGCCAGGGTCGGCGCATCGGCGAAGTAGAATATCCATGCACCACCGGTTGCGAAAGCGATCACCAGCCAGACCGACCATTTGACAAGCCTGCGCGCGATCTTCCGCGGACCCCAAGGCGCGCGCTGCAGCTTGATCTGGGCATTCCGGTCGCCGTCGATGAACCGTTCGACATGCTGGAACAGGTCGGTCCATACCGTCTGCGGACAGGCATAACCGCACCACGCGCGTCCGACAGCGGAGGTAACGAGAAACAGACCGACGCCCGCCATGACCAACAGGCCAACGATATAATAGAATTCCTGCGGCCAGATCTCGATACCGAACATGAAGAAGCGGCGGTTGGCGAGGTCGACCAGAACCGCTTGATCCGGCGCATAAGGTCCACGATCCCAGCGGATCCAGGGCGTCACATAGTAGATGGCGAGCGTCACCGCCATGACCGCCCATTTGAGCCGGCGAAAGGTCCCGTCCACCGCTTGCGGAAAAACGCTTTTGCGCTTCTCGTAAAGTTGAACCGGCGGTTCTTCAAGTATATCAGGGGCGTTCATCGACCTCGACCTCGGGATCCGCCGCTACCTCGACATAACGTTCGCCACCGCCCAGCGAGTGCACATAGGCTGCCAGCATCTTGATCGTAACGGGATCCAGACGCTCGCCGAAACGCGGCATCACACCGTAGCGGCTACCATAGAGCGTTTCCCGGATCGTCTCAGTATCACCACCATAAAGCCAGATGGCATCGGTGAGGTTCGGGGCACCCTGTTCGCGGTCGCCCTTGCCATCCACGCCGTGGCAGGCGACGCATTGCTGCGCGTAGAGTTCGCTACCACGTCTCGCGGAATCACCTGCCGTGTCCTGCCCGCTGATAGCCCGCACGTAATTCGCCACATCGGCAATCTCTTGTGAGGAGAAAATGCCATCTCGACCAAAGGCCGGCATCATGGAGAACCGGGTCTCGTCATGGTCGGGGTTGCGTATGCCGTGGACCAGCGTGAACTCGATCGCCTTGATGTCTCCACCCCATAGCCATTCGTCGTCGTTCAGGTTCGGATAGCCCTTGGCACCCGCGGCGCCGGATCCATGGCATTGCACACAATATTGCTTGAACGCGGACTCGCCACCGACGATTGCGAATTGCAGCAGCCTGCTGTCCTCCGGTAACCGTTCGATCGGCGTTGCGGCAAGCGCGCGCAGCACAGGAGCCCGCCGCTCGGTCGCGGCGGCGACTTCGTCCCGGAATTCCTGCTCGCTCGACCAGCCAATCACGCCCTTGGTATAGCCGGTGATGCCGGGCCACGCGGGATAGATGACGGTATAGCCAATGCCCCAGATGATCGTCGCGTAAAGCGTCCACAGCCACCAGCGGGGCATGGGCGTGTCGAGTTCCTCGATCCCGTCCCATTCATGCCCGACGGTCTCCGTTCCGGTCGGTTCATCGATGCGCTTGTTCTCAGCCATCGCGGTCGTCTCCGGTCACGTCGTCAGCAAAAATCATATTGGCCGCATCCTTGTTCCGTTTCCGCGCATTCGGACGGAACGCCCAGCCACACAGCACCATGTAAAGGATCACCATCGCGACAAGGCCGTAGCTATCGGCGAAATGGCGCATATCGTCATAAGTCATTCGGAGCGCTCCATGGGTTCCGCAGTCTCGAAATCGACCAGAGTGCCCAGCATTTGCAGATAGGCGACAAGCGCATCCATCTCGGTCAACCGCTGCGGATCCCCGTCGAAATCGCGCACCTGAACCTTCGGATAGCGGGCGGCCAGGTCCGGGCCATAGCCATCGGTGTCGCCCTGAAGGCGCATGTCGGCCTCGGCCAGTTCGATTTGCTCGTCGGTATAGGGCACACCAACCCGGCGCAGTGCCACCAGATGCTCTGAGATATCGTCCGTTCTTACATCGCGTTCAGCTAGGAAACCGTAGGGGGGCATGATCGATTCCGGGACGACCGACCGCGGATCCTTCAGATGCTGCACGTGCCACTCGTCCGAATAGCGTTCGCCCACGCGCGCCAGATCGGGACCCGTCCGCTTCGACCCCCATTGGAACGGATGGTCATAGATGCTTTCCGCCGCCAGACTGTAATGTCCATAGCGTTCGACCTCATCGCGAAACGGGCGGATCATCTGGCTATGACAGTTATAGCAACCCTCCCGGATGTAGACGTTGCGGCCAGCAAGCTCGAGCGGCGTGTAGGGTCGCACACCCTCCACATCCTCCACGGTGGAATCGATCCAGAACAGCGGTGCGATCTCGACGACGCCACCAATAACAACCGCGATCAGGCTGAACACCGCCAGCAGGGTGACGTTGCGCTCCAGTTTCTTGTGATGCCGTGTAAGAAAAGACATGAGCAGGATCTCCTATTCGGCAGGCTGGGCGACGATCGGGCGATCTTTCGCGGGATCGTAATCCGCGTCGCTCATCGGTTTCTCGGCACGTTGCCGTCCGGCGATCGTCATGCAGACATTGTAGACCATGATGACGGCACCAGCGAGGTACATGGCCCCACCGATGGCGCGAATGACGTACATCGGGAACATCGCGCTGACCACTTCCGAGAAAGCGTAAACCAGATAGCCGTCCTCTCCATATTCACGCCACATCAGACCCTGCATGATGCCCGCCACCCAGAGCGCGGCCGCGTAAAGGACGATGCCGATGGTCGCGAGCCAGAAGTGCCAGTTCACCATGCGCAGCGAATAAAGGCGGTTCTGCCCCCAAAGACGCGGCACCAGGAAATAAATCGCCGCGAAACTGATCATGCCGTTCCAGCCAAGCGCGCCGGAATGCACGTGGCCGACTGTCCATTCGGTATAATGGGACAGGCTGTTCACCGCCTTGATCGACAGCATCGGACCTTCGAACGTCGCCATGCCATAGAAGGCGAGCGCCATCACCATCATGCGGATGATCGGATCGGTGCGGATCTTGTCCCAGGCGCCGTTCAGCGTCATCAGTCCGTTGATCATCCCGCCCCAGCTGGGCATCCAGAGAACGACTGAAAACACCATGCCGAGGGTCTGCGCCCAGTCGGGAAGCGCGGTGTAATGGAGATGGTGCGGCCCCGCCCAGATATAAAGGAATATCAGCGACCAGAAATGGATGATGGACAGACGGTAAGAATAAACCGGACGGTTGGCCTGCTTAGGTACGAAATAATACATCATCGCGAGGAACGGCACGGTCAGGAAGAAGGCGACCGCGTTATGGCCGTACCACCACTGGGTCAGGGCGTCCTGCACACCGGCGAAGGCACTGTAGCTTTTGGAGCCGAAGATGCTGACCGGGATCGCCAGATTGTTGATGATGTGCAGCATCGCGATGGTGATGATGAAACTGAGGTAAAACCAGTTCGCGACATAGATATGCGGTTCGCGGCGCCTAATAAGCGTCCCCACGAAGACGATGAAATAGGCGACCCAGACGATGGTCAGCCAGATATCGACATACCATTCCGGCTCAGCATATTCGCGCGATTCCGTGATGCCAAGGACATAGCCGGTGGCGGCCAGGACGATGAAGAACTGATATCCCCAGAATACGAACCGGGCGAGCGCTGGAAACGCCAGCCTGGCGCGGCAGGTGCGCTGCACGACGTAGAAACTGCTGGCGATCAGAATATTGCCGCCAAATGCAAAAATGACCGCCGACGTGTGCAAGGGCCGCAAGCGACCGAATGTGGTGAATTCGCTGTTCAGGTTCAGCGCCGGAAAGGCTAGCTGTAACGCGATGTACAGGCCGGCCAGGAATCCGACGATGCTCCAGCCCACCGTGGCGATAACGCCCCAGCGGACGACATCGTCATAATAGCGGCTTTTGTCTGCTGGCGTACGCAGGATACCGCGTGCGAGCATGGAATAATCGGTCCGCGTCAGCGTTGCCCAGATCATGACGAGCGCGGCAGCACCGGCAATCGCCATATGAACGGCGAAGCCACGATCCTCCGCTGCGACGACTAGGATCATGGTCATGAGGAACAGTGCAAACCATCCGCCCGCCCGCATCACGACACTGTCCATTATTCTTATCTCCGGAACTTTGTGCGGGCGAGATCGCGCCCTGTTCAGGAGTGGGATGCCGGATTATGGCCATTAGAACATTGACGCCGATCAAATTGGGACCGGACGCTTTTAAGCGAAGGTTTCCGCAGCCTCCACGAGCGGGGTTCTGTCAAGGATATGGATCGTCCGGCGGCCGCTCAAATCGATCAGTCCGCCACGCTTTAACGCGGTCAGCTGGCGACTTACCGTTTCGATGGTCAGTCCCAGGATATCCGCGACTTGCTGCCTGCCAAATGGCAGCTCGAATTCGTCCGCCGTGGTCGCGCCAATGCAGGTATCGGCGGACAGGCGTTCGGAAATATCAATCAGGAAACTGCAGATTTTCTCGCTTGCCGACTTGCGCCCAAGGCGCGTCATCCAGTCCCGCGCCCGATCCAGTTCGGCCAGGGTTCGCTCCAGAAGTTTACGTTCCAGCTGAGGGTGGTCGCTAGCGTAGTTTTCGAAGTCGGACCGTCTGAAAACGCAGATATCGGTGTCCGTGAGCGCGGTAACGGTGTTCGTCGTCTTCGAATGAAATGGCCGACCGATGAAATCTGCCGGAAACGCCAGACCGACAATCTGCTCCCTGCCGTCGCCAAGCGATTTTGTCAGTTTGAGAACGCCGCTGGTAACGCTCGCCACGACAAACGCATCATCTCCTTCCCAGGCGAGGGTTTGCCCCGCGGAAAGATGCTGATGACGGCGGATGCGGCTAAGCGCGGTTAACTCGGCGCTGTCGAGCGCCGCACAGATGGCTTGGTTGCGGACCGCGCATGTTGCGCAAGCGACTGATACCTGTTCCATAACTGCTACCTAAGGTGCCCGGATGCCAATTCCGAGGCCAATTTGATTGAGATTAAGGATATTCCGTCCTGATGGCGCAAGATTGGGGCATGAAAAAGGATATTCGCCCCCTCAGGATGATCGTTCCCAAGCGGAACGTGAACTACAACCAGATTTTCGAGAAGGCGATCGACCGCCTGCACGAAGAGGGGCGTTACCGCGTCTTCATCGACATTCTTCGCAACCGGGGCAATTTCCCGAACGCGAAATGTTTCGCCGGACATAATGGCCCAAAACCGATTACGGTCTGGTGTTCCAACGACTATCTAGCGATGGGCCAGCATCCTTCTGTCATAGAGGCGATGGAGGACGCGCTGCACGAGGTCGGCGCCGGGTCGGGCGGGACGCGCAATATCGGCGGCAACACGCATCTGCACATCCAGCTGGAGCGGGAACTTGCCGACCTGCATGGCAAGGAGGGGGCGCTTTTGTTCACGTCCGGCTATGTGTCGAACGAGGCGACGTTGTCGACGCTGGCGAAACTGCTGCCCGGCTGCATCGTCTATTCGGACGAACTGAATCACGCCTCTATGATCGCGGGGATCCGGGGCGCGGGCTGTGAGAAGCGCGTGTTCCGGCACAATGACTATGCGCATCTGGAGGAACTGCTGGCGGCGGACGATCCCGAGGTGCCCAAGCTGATCGCCTTTGAGAGCGTCTACTCGATGGACGGCGATGTCGCCGATATCAACCGCATCTGCGATCTTGCCGAGAAATACAACGCGCTCACCTATCTGGACGAGGTCCATGCGGTCGGCATGTACGGGCCGCGCGGCGGCGGCATCTCGGAGCGTGATGACTGCGCCGACCGGGTGACGATCATCGAGGGCACGCTGGGCAAGGCATTCGGTATGATGGGCGGCTATATCACGGCGTCGAAGATGCTGATCGACGTCATCCGCAGCTATGCGCCGGGCTTTATCTTCACGACCAGCCTGTCGCCCGTGCTGGTCGCGGGTGCGCTGGCCAGTGTGAGGCATCTGAAATCATCCCGCGAGGAGCGCGAGGGACAGCAGCAGGCGGCGGCGCGGCTGAAGGCGTTGATGGTGGAGGCCAATCTGCCGCTGATGGATTCCACCACGCACATCGTCCCGCTGCATGTCGGTGATCCGGTAAAGGCCAAGAAGATCAGCGATATCCTGCTGATGGAATATGGCGTCTATGTACAGCCGATCAATTACCCGACCGTGCCGCGCGGGACGGAGCGCCTGCGTTTTACGCCCGGCCCGCACCATGACGAACTGATGATGGCGGAACTCGTCAAGGCGCTCGTCGAAATCTGGGGCCGGATGGAAATGAAGCTGGCGGCCTGATCCGTCAGAAGGAGATAACAGATGAAGAATATACTTCTGCATATGAACGACGACGCCGGTCTTACCTCGCGTGTCGAGGCTGCGCTCGCGCTCGCCCGTTTCCAAGATGCCAAGATCGACTGTCTGCATACCGCGACGAACCCCGATGTTGCGCTCGACATGTATACCGGCGGCATGTTCGCGGCACCGCTCCAGGCATTCAGGGACGATATCGAGCGGCAGTGGAAGTCCTTCCGTGAACAATGGCAGGCGAAGCTGGAGAAGGAGGATGCCGTCTGGTCCTGGGACCGCGCTGGCGGTGTGCCCGCGACAGCATTGGCCCATGCCAGCATCTTGACGGACGTAACGGTGCTTAGCCTGATGCATACCCAGACCACCGAACAGACGTCGTCTGGCTTCATGGCGACCGTTCTGACGAGGGCCGCAGGGCCTGTCCTTGGCGTTCCTGAAAATCTGCACCGCTTTGACCCATCCGGCCCGGTGATGATCGCCTGGAATGGGTCGGCGGAGTCCGGTCGCGCGCTGCGCGCGGCCATACCGCTTCTTCAAAAGGCTTCGTCTGTTCGCATATTGTCGATTGGCAATGGCGGTGCGATGCGCGTACGCGGAAGCGACGCCGCCAATTATCTTGGCGATTACCGAATAAAGGCGGAAGTGGTCGAGCGTCCCGAAAATTCGGAAATCGGCGACGACATTCTATTCGCCGCGCGCGAATTCGGCGCAGCGATGATCGTTATGGGGGCTTATGGGCGATCAAGGCTCACGGAAACGCTTCTGGGCGGCGCAACGCTTTCCATGTTGAAAAAAGCAGACGTGCCGATCCTGTTCAATCACTGATCGCCGATAACGAGAAGGCGGTCCGCTGCCAGGAAGACTGAAATGAACTTTTTGAAAACGGGATCGATGCTGCTCTGTTTGACGGCTGTAGGCTGTTCCACGCATATCGATGACAAACCGGGGCCAACCGCGCGGGTCGATAGAGAACGTCCAGCAGCGGCATCCATCGCACGGGGGGAAATACTGGTCGAGGCAAAATGTCTTCGCTGCCATAGCCGGACTGCGGACCAGAACAGTCCGCACGCGTCCGCGCCATCGTTCGCAACCCTCTTCACGCATTATCCGCCCGACTACATCGCGGAGTCATTCGCGGAAGGGGTGTTCGTCGGACATAGCGACATGCCGCCTTTCCAGTTCGAGCCGGACGAGATCGATGATCTCGTAGCATATTTCAAACAGCTCCCGGCCAAATAGGTTACGGACCGCCCATTGCGGATGCTATGTCACGTGATCCATATTCATCAGTCCCACGAAACCCAGAATCGCAAGAATAACGGCCTTGCCCCCCTCAATGCAGACATAGACGATATGGTGTCCGCCAGATGGCGGCGGAACCTCTCCGCGGGCGATCATATCCACTCGTTCAGTCAGTGCGGGAAGCAGCCACAGCGCCTGTGCCGCGACAGCCATCGCCAGGACCAGCGAAAAGGAAATTTGGAGTTTAGGCACTCCACGTCGCCATGACAGGACTATAAAAAGCGCGGCCAGGATCATTTCAATCCTGCTGAAAAGGGAGAAAGTTACCCGGCCCACGTCCAATGCGACCGGCAGCGTCAGGGACGGAGCGGAGAACTTCACAGGGGTCGCGAGAAACGAAACGCCCAGAATGAGACCGAGCCAAAGGATCGCGAGGAAAACGAAGACCCAGCGTGATGTTTTCCTGATATCTCCGCTGGCTGTGCCACTATCGGACGCGCGCATCCCGGCCGTCATGTGCTTCCTTGTCTCTTAATCCGCAAATCGAGGCTGCCGCTCGTAAAAATCGATCTGCAATTTCACCGGGCCGCGCAGCTCCACCCAATGCGGCCTCTCCGTCGTCAGAACATTTGGCACAACTTGCGGCGTAGATCAGCGGAGTGTGGGCCTCGTCTCGGTTTGCTGTTTAGGCGGCGAGCTTGCGGTGTTGCAAGCGCCGATGTTCGAGTGTCTTTCGCTTGATCTTTTCTCTTCGCTTGATGATGGCTGGTGCCCTGCCGAAGTAGGCGTTGGCGGGTGTGACGTTGTCGAGGCTCTCGTGGTAGCGCTGGTGGTTGTAATGCTCGACGAAGGCCTCGATCTGCTGTTGGAGATCGCCGGGCAGGAAGTAGTTCTCCAGCAGCACACGGTTTTTGAGCGTCTGATGCCAGCGTTCGATCTTGCCTTGGGTCTGGGGATGGATGGACTTGCAACGGTTTTGTGCCGGTCACCTGAGCGTTTAGAGCTCGCAACAGGAGACCGATGAGATGATGAAGCATTCAGACGAGTTCAAGCAGGAGGCGGTGCGGATTGCTCTGACCAGCGGCCTATCGCGCGAGCGCGTGGCCAAGGATTTGGGCATAGGTAAATCGACGCTAGGCAAGTGGCTGTCTCAGTATCGCCCAGCTGATCTGGTGTCAGCGCCGCAGGCAGATCTGGCCCGTGAGAACGAACGTCTTCGCCTTGAGAACCGCGTGCTCAAGGAGGAGAGGGATATTCTAAAAAAGGCCACTCAGTTCTTCGCGAGCCAGCGGCCGTGAGGTTCGCGTTCGTGGAGAGCTGGCGCCATGTGTGGCCGGTAGAGACGATCTGCCGGGTGATGCAGATCAGCGCCCGTGGCTACCGATCATGGCGCACGCGGCCGATCAGCCAGCGGGACCGCACAGACATGAAGGTGCTGGCTCATATCCGGGAGCAGTATAGCCTGAGCCTGGGCAGCTATGGTCGCCCTCGCATGACAATGGAGCTCAAAGAGGCAGGCCTCGATGTCGGCGAGCGCAGGGTCGGACGGCTGATGCGCCTCAACGGGATCAAGCCGGTTCGCACCCGCAAGCACAAGGTGACCACCGAGGCCGCGAAAGACCCTCGGTTGGAAAACCCCTGCCGAAGTCCTCGACCAGTTCCTTGCTGGCCAGTATGAAGCCAGTGTTGCGACGACCGGTTGAATCCGCCCAATATTGCTCCTACGATTATCAAAAGAAGCTGCAGGCCTACGGCCTGCGTCCATCGATGAGTGGCAAGGGCAATTGCTACGATAACTCAGCCGTGGAGACGTTCTTCAAATCGCTGAAGGCAGAACTGATCTGGCGGCAGAAATGGCCAACCCGGCGTCAGGCGGAAGCTGCCATCTTCCAATACATCAACGGATTCTACAACACCCGACGACGCCATTCATATCTAGGCGGCATCAGCCCGCTCGCATTCGAAGCCAAGGTAGCATAGTGAGATCGGTGACCGGCACAAAACCGTTACAAGTCCAGATTGCTCGAGCGACTGGACCTGCTCGTCGGGGGCGAAGCCCTGATAGCCAAGACCATCGCCAAGACCAGCCGTATGGCTCAGCAGGCGACGGATAGTCATAGACGCTTTGGTTCCGACCTGCCATATCGTTCCTGGGAGCCGCGTTAAGCTGCGGAGTGATCCGGGGGGATCATGGCAACAATCCGAATGAACGGCCGAGCCTTGGCCTATGGCGATGGCTGATGGATTTTCTGGCCTTACCAGCGCCGCCAGTATCTTGCGGCGAGAACGGGTGCACCGAGAATGAGCTTTGCCGCGAATGCGCCAATTGGCACGCTACGAAATAGCCATATATGGCCCGCGTCTTGCTGCGAGGGGCCTGCTGAGATCGCTGACGATGATCAGCGGCGCTAACTAACGCGCCGACATACCAAGATCGAACATTAGTATGGCTCAAAACCGAAAACTTCTGCGAGGATGTGTACCGCCGCAGAGCCGTGACCCGGTTGGGTGAGCCCGCCGATGCGAAAGCGGGAAACCCACGGACATATGTTCTGGAGAACATCACCGACAAGGAGCCGGATGCTCGCCGATTTCCGTGCCGTCGGCGGCGATAAGACTCACCACGTAAACATCGACACGACGCTCATCCGGCCTCCTGCTTAATCGGCATGGTCGGCAGCCTCAGGGAAGAGTGAAACCACCTTGCCCTCGCTGGCCTTCAAGTCCTTGTCCACTTTCGCCTTCAGCCGCTCATAGCGACCTTTGTAGTCGCTATAGCCCTTTTCCGCCCTTGCCCTCTGAGAGAAATGGTAGGCGGCATGGGCTTCCGCGTGAGACAGTTGTACCCGCAGCTCGGCGATCTCCGCCCGAAGCTTCTTGATGACGTCGTCACGGTTTCGCGGCACGATCCCGGTCGCGCCAGCCTCCATCAGAACAAGCTGGCGCACTTCGGGATAGCGGCAGTTCTCCATCCCGATGAGTCCGCGGGCGCGATTTGCCTCTTGCGCAACCGTCGCGATGTTGATCTTGACTGCCTTGCCCTTGCTAACTTTCTCACGCAATTTGGGATGCTGCGGTCGCCCGTTCTTCAGACGCTCGATTGCATCAAGGAAGTCCTGCTCGATCCGGTCCCGTGACTTGGTTCTCCTACGCGGCATGCAGTGTCTCCGTCACTTCGGCCGCCAAACGGCGTTCAAGTTCATCCATGTCACTTCCGAGCTTGCTGCAGATCACCAAGGCCTGCTGAGCTTGTGCCTCGGTGAGGGCGAGGGCGCCGTCTACCAGCGGCCCGGTGCGCCCCAACGCCTCGAAAATCTGGAGCTGCGCGGCGTTGTCGATGTAGCGCACCTCCCAATAGGAGCGGTGTCGCCGGGCGATGGCAAAGCAGGCACAACCCGCGCACAGGCTTGGCTGGCGGGTTTCATAGTTGGGGGTCAAGCGAGGCTCCCATCGAGCGATGTCGGTCGTTCCGCCGATCTCGTGGCAAGCCATTTCCGAGGCGCTCAGAGCTCCGCAGATCCCATAAGGCTCGAAAAACAGCCGGTCGATGCCGGCCTGCTCGACATAGATGAAGGCTTCGAGGTAGGCGTCTTCGGCCGAGAGGCCTGCAATTTGCGGCCCCAGTTCGGCGATGATCTTCCGTTCTAGCTGCTCGCCGTATCGCCCGGCCATCCCGCTGTTGCCTCGGGCAATCTCGAGCGACTCCAACGCAAGGTTCTGGTACCGGACATCGTTCAAGTCCCGCTCTAAGACGGGATTACCTGTATAGGCGCCGTCCGTCATGGCGGCCGAAACGTGATGGAAGTTCATCTGCAACATCGGCATAAGGCGCCGGTCGATGTTAGACGCGAAGTAGCCGAAGCATTTCCGCAGCTGATGTGTCGTGATGACGCGTCCGTGGCTCTCGCGATAGGAGACGAGTTCTTTGTCCATAGTTTTCCTAGCCGCTTCGTCGGGCAGATTAGTCAGGTCAACCCATTCGGCGATGAAGTCCCGGGCATCTTCCCGCAGCCGGTTTGTGGTTATGCGACTGACGCCTTCACGGGTTTTGGGAAGGCCCCGATTTGCCCTAAAACTAACGAAAAGTTCGTCGGTGCTGATCAGGGCGCGCCAAGGACCCAGCAGCCGGTCAAGGACAAGCATCGCTCGGACGGCCGGGGGTAAGTCCGTCGACCCCTTTGGCCGGTATCCCACAACCCAAGGCACGGCGCGGGGTGTCTCTTCGGTCTTTGATAGGTCGGAGACGAGGATGAATACCTCGCTCAGCCCGTTCAAGCTGTCCTGAACTTGGACTGACAGCGGCAAGCCCGTCGCGGGATTGATCCCTGCCTTGAGGCCGCAGATTTCGCTGATCCGCATGCCCGTCGTCGCCTGGATGACGAGATGGGCCGCCGAACGTATAGTCAGCACCAGCTGGCGCACCCTTTGTAGGACGCCGATCAGGGGTACCGAGCAGTACCTCTGCTCCAAGGCGGTAGCGTCAATCAGGGCATGCAGAGCAGGATGCCGGCACAGCAGCTGCTCGTCGCCTGGCTTGAGGCCCAAATCCAGGACGACCCCGCGGAGGTCGACACACGCACGACCATTCTGCCGATAGATCTTGAGTGTTGGCCGCCCCCCCGTCTGCTGTCGCAAATCGGCCCGGCGGGTTTCCAGATAAGTTTGCAGCTTGCATTGGGCGACGGCGATTACTTCCGCCTCCCAATCGTCGGGGTCGAGCGGCCCATGCCACGGCCGCCCATTTATCTCTTCAAATCGAAACGCTTTGGCAGCTGCCGACTGCCGCTGCTCCGCGAGTGCTTTTCGCCGATCTGGTCCAACGGTCTCGGCCATGCCTAGCGCAAAGGCGCCGGCACAGGCCTCCGCCAAGGCAATGACGTCGGCGGCAGGCGTCTCCAGCATCGCCATGGCTGTGTTCAAAACAAGGATCGCCACTTCGTCCGGCAGCGGTCGATAGCTTCCCACTGCGACAGAGGCGATCTTCTTGGCGATCTTGTTTAGGCCCGCGCGGCCGAACGGCGCGGCGGGCATGGGCGCGATCCCCGCACGCTCCAGAGCGAATCGCTGACGCCAAAGCAGGGCGAACGGCATCAAGCGGCAGTAGGCTACGGAATGGGTCAGGACCTCCGTGTCCGCATCGTTCTCGGCATCCCCTTGCAAATGGTCCTGGTAGGTCGCGACGACATCCGTGCCGATCTGGTGCGGCCAGGCGATCTCCCGCTCGACCAGCCAGGCGACCCAGTACCGCAGGCCGACGCCAATTCCGCTCAAGCTGCCGGGTTTCATGCTCGTGGCGCCGTCGCCAGGGGCGGCAAAGGCCGACCATACGAGCCGGCGCAGCCAATCCAGCAGATTGGCATGATGCGGATCGAGCAGATTGTGGCCATCCTGCAGGTCCAAGTTCCAGCTGATTGTGCTCTGGTTGTCCTCCGAACCGCTGGTCGCGTTGTCGAACACCCAGCGCGGGTCTCCCCAGAGACTCCTGCTGGAGACGGGTTCAAGCGCGAGGCGGTGGCGGCCAGCCCTGTGCAGCGGCGTTTCTGCCGTGGCTTCGAGGATTGCGGCGGTCGTATTTGGATAGACCGATTCTTCTGTGGCAGCGTGCATCAGAGTCGACCAACGGGCTTAAGTTTGATGTGGAATCGAGCCGCATCCGCCCGGACTTCGGCCGGAATCTCGTCAAGCAATCGAGTGTGAGCAATTAAGATGGGCGGCCACTTATTGACCCAGTGTTTCGGGGAGATCCGTCCAAGCCGGGCGTCGTGGATTGCCTTCGGCAGGGCGAGGTAAAAGGCGGCCGCTTGCACGTCCCGTGGCCACGCTTGGGCCAGCGGGCAGTCCGGGCATTCGCCATAAGCGGTGCAGAGCTTGCCTTGGCGCTGGCCGGGGCGGGGACTGTCAAAAGGGTCTAGGCAGCCAAACCCAGGAGTCGCCGCCGATCGGCACCGTTCCGACTGATGCCGTGGATCGACGCGTCCCTCGGTCTCCACCCACCGATGATAAAGCGCTTGGGTTTCGGCAACGCGCTCCTGGCTCTCCCGCCGCATCCCGTCGCTTGTGTAGTGGGTGCGCGTGGTGGCGATGCTTTTGTGACCGAGGCGGTCCCGCACGGCCAGTAGGTCGCCCGTGCGCCGCCACTCCACCTCCCCCTCTGAGGGCCGGAGCATTACGAGCGTAAACGGCATCAGGCCATGGTCCTTGATGAACTCAGCTAGTTTCAATCGCCAGACGCCGTCGACGGACGGACCATTCTTATGTTCGTATGATTTCGCCTTCGAGCCGCCCCAAACCGGAACGCCTATGAACACGCGGTCGGCATGGTCTGGATCTGTCAGGATGTCCCGGGTGTGCCCCGTCAACCGACGTAGCAGGTCCAGAAGGTCGACCAGGCCGAATGGCACACCGGGTTCCGCCGGAAAGTCATGATTGTCGGTGGCGTCGTCCGAGATTATGCTGGCTTGGAGATCGGTGGCACGGTTCTTGACTCCAAGGAATGTAACAGTCCGTCTGTCCGCGGATATCCGGACGCGGCTCCAGGTCAAGGAAAGGATGGTATCCGGATTGAACGCCGTCTTGACCCCAATTAGCAGCACGAAGGGTACCAGATCGCGGAAGGTCGCATAGAGCAGTCGGCGGGCCGACAGCAGGCCGTGCTTATGCTGCATAGCGTTGCCGAGGTCGCAATCGAGGGCATATAGGTCGTCTCGGCTCGCCAGCCGGTCGGGAAAGGCTTCTGCGATCCGCGCCGCACAGACACCAATCTCCATGAGATAGGGCGGCGCGCACCCCTCCGCGCGGGCATCTTCTAGCAGGGCGCGGCCGGTGTCTAGGATGGCCTCTCGCTCGTCTAGACGCCCGCGAAGTTCCGCGATCTCGCCGAGACAAGCCAGGATCATCGCGCGCCGCTCCGGCGACGACAGTACTGCCGTGGGGATGTTCTTGGTTGACCGGCCCGGCCAGGAATTGTGCGGAAAGCCTGACTTGTCCATCAGAGCGGTCGCAGCCGCCCCATGTTCGGAATGATCCAGCAGGGCGGCGATGCATTTCTGAACTGCGCTAAGCATCTTTGCGCGCGTGCTTGGGGCCCAGGGTTTACCATTGCGATTGCGAGGCCCGTTCAACCAGGCGATGAAAGTTGCCCAATACGCCTCATCTATCGCTACCGGTGCCATCTTCTGCTTCAGGGTCGCCAAGAAGGAGCCGATCCCGATATTCAGGAGGTTGCACCCATTCGCGCGGCTTTTAGCGTTAATCGTGCCCGCCCAGTGTCGGAACCCTTCTGCGAGGAACCGGGCCAATTCCGGCTGCACCAGCAAACGGGTCAAATCGTAGATCTCAGGGGTCTTCTTGCCGGGAATGATGACGCGCAAGCGCGGGGCGCCGGTCTCTAGATCGGGTACCTCGTCGATGCGTGAGTGGAGCAAGCCAATCGTAGATCTCCCTTTTGGCCGCCCTGCCTCCGATAGGAGCGGGACGACGTTCTCGGGTGCCGCTGCTGCACGGGCCTTCGCCTGCGCCACGACGGAGGCCGCGGCTGTCACACGCTTCCGGCTCATCGGACCATCTGCAGAAGGCTGCGGGCGGCGCGATAGTCGGCCCAAACGGAAATGTGATTAAGATAGGTTTTGATCGTCGTCGTCGGCGACCTGTGACCCAGCTGCATCTGGATATATTTCCAGGCATCCAAATCGGCGTAGCCCGACGTACGGTGATTGTGACAAGTCATGACAGCGTATGTGTGCCGCAGACAGTGCATTGAAAACTTAGGAACCTGCGCGACTATGACTTGACCAGTCTCGGGGTTGATCTTCCTGCACTTAGTCATCAAGCCAGTTCCAGAGCAGGCCCGTTCCATGAGATCCTGCATTGCCGGCTTGGTCATCGGCTTGCCGGCGCGGGAGGAGTGCTCGGAATTGAGGATGAGCTGTTTCTCTTCCGCCCTCGGTCCGCGCTTGCGTAGCGTCCGCTTGCGCTCGCCCTCAATGTAGGCCTGAAGGTCAAGCACCAGCCACGCCGGGACGTCGATCATACGGGTTTTGTTGCCTTTCCCCGTGATCGGCAACTTGTGCATCTGCCCCGGCACCTCAGAACTCGCGGTTATCGCGAGAATTGGCAGCAAGTCGATGTCAACGATCTCCTGCACCCGCAGACCGCACGCCCACCCCAGGGCAAACACGATAAAATCTCGGTCACTCCCGCCATCCTCGGGCATCCGCTCGCTAGGCCGTGGACCGGCCCAACGTAGAAGCGCGGCTAACTCTTCGCGCGAGAAGACTCTTACGGTGTCATCTTGGCCAGCCTTGGGTTTCAGTTTGTTGAGTCGGGCAAACACGGCACCCGGGCCGTCGGCCGATTTCGGACTGCCCTTGCGGATGTGTGCTAAGGCGTCCTCATCAATGGGCGCCCTTCGCAGCTGGCGGGGTGGCGCAATGGGGCCAACATGGAAGTCGCTGTCGATCCACTCCTGCTCAACCGCAAAGCAAATGAAATCGATAATGTAAGTCATGCGCACGGCGATCGTGTTGGCTGAGTATTCTTCGCCTGTATGCGGGGAAATGGCACCGAGATACGCATCGCGATAGGCTATTAAGTCCGCCTGGGCGGCGTACTGCCAGTCAACTTCAGTCGCATCGAGAAAGTCGAGCCATGTCAGCAAGCTCTGCGCGGCTTGGGCCCAAGTCTTTGGACTGGGCCTGAGCGGCACGATTTCCTCATTGAGCCAGCGGCATGCTTCTTCGAAAAGCTTCCCATCCCTCCAAACAGCGGGGTGGCCCGCTTTCAGCAATGTATCGCTGTACCATGGTCGCCGCCTGGCTGATGCCGGCGCGGCGGCAGGACCGGTGAAATAGGATATTCTGTGCATGGTTAACCTGTAGGGAGAAGCTTCTACTTACCACATTGTTTTACGAAATAGTAAATTTGTCAATGAGTTAAACTGACAAGCGAACTATTTTTAAAGCCTATCACTATAACTCTACCGACTTAGCCCCCTGCGCTGGTTTCTGCGGGAAAGTGGGTATAAATGCTACCCGACATAACATGTTCGCAGCCGCGATAGGCATTGATGGAACGGTCAAAGGGAACGTCGGGGGACTTGTTGCGGGTGATCGCGGTTTTTGGGCTTTCCAGGGTCACCTGTGTCCGAAGTTGCCGAAGGTGACGCGGATCGCCCTCCGCATCTTCGGTGTCGAGGAAGTCGCCGTCAGCGTCCCGCTCTATGCGGTCGAAGCGCTGGCTGAGCCGGTTCGCGACGGCACCGCGACCGGGGGCGAGAGAGGAGGGCGGGGGTGAGTCCATGAGGGGAACATAACACGAACAACATGGCGACGGGAAGCCCGCCGCAAGTTCATGAGGACATAAAGCGAAGTTGGTTAGGAGCGGCCGCTGGGGACACGCCCCCGATCAGCGCTCCTGCAGGCGCGGCATCAGTTCGACGAAATTGCAGGGCTTGTGACGATTGTCGAGCTGGTCCTTCAATATGCCGTCCCAGCCGTCCTTTACCGCGCCGGTGGAGCCGGGAAGTGCGAAGAGATATGTGCCCGCCGCCACGCCGGCCGTGGCGCGCGACTGCACGGTCGACGTGCCGATGGTTTGGTAACTGAGCATACGAAACAGCTCTCCAAAGCCGGGAATATGTTTCTCGCACACCTGGTCAAATGCCTCTGGCGTGACATCGCGCCCGGTCACGCCGGTGCCGCCCGTGGTAATGATGCAGTCGATGGCAGGATCGTCGATCCATGTCCGCAATTGCTGGACGAGGGCGGGGACATCGTCCCTGACGATTGTTCGGGCGGCGAGAGCGTGACCGTAATCCGTAAGGCGCGCCGCGAGAATATCGCCCGAGCGGTCGTCTGCGGCGGTGCGGGTATCGCTGACCGTCAGGATCGCGATGTTGATCGGCGCGAAGGGGAGGGTTTCGTCAATGGGCATGGTGCAGTCTTAGCGCCAATTAAGGGACGATCCCAGCGTCCCCTTGGTTTCAGCCGGGGGCGGCGCCGATATGCGGATGTATCACCCGGCGGCTGAGCGCGCGGCGTATCGCGGGGCGCAGGCGCCGCCCGACCCGGTGCGTGGCGATGGTCACGAAAATGACGGCGCCATAAACGTGAACGAGCCGCGCTATGCTGCCCGCCGGTGCGGGGCTGATGGCAGCAATGAAATAGACGGTCGGGATGTGAACGAGATAGAGTTCGAACGTGTGGTCCGCGACTGTGCGTATCCGGCGGACGATACGGTCTGATGGACGCCAATAGTGGCTGAGCGCCCCGACGCCGGCGATGATCAGGATCGTGAACAAACCAGCCCAATATTCACGCAGCAGGGGGCCATAGGACATCCCCTGGTCAATCCCGGCAATCCACGGCTTTAGCGCGGCGTAGGCAATGGCAAGCGCAATACCGCCCAACAGGCAGACGGCGCCCCGGAACGGCGAAATGCGCGGCCGCTGCTGCCAAAGGACAACGCCCGCGAACCAGATCGGCGCAAGAAGGGCGATGCGCGGGCCGGCGGCGAGCAGCAGGAGCGCAATTCCAGCCCATGCCAATTTCGGCCGCAGAAAAACGAGCATTCCGAACATGGCGTAATAGGCCGCCTCGTACGACAGCGACCAGAATGGGCCGTTGGACCCCGGCGTGCGCGGGCCGCTGACCGTCCAGAATTCCTGGATGTGCAGCAGGTTGATGAGGTAACGCCAGGCCGGTGCCGTGGTCAGGTCCGTGCCGCCGCCGGTCGCCTGTGGCGCCGTGACCAGATAAAATTCCGCATTGGCCCAAAGACCGATGCTGTCGAGGAGCGCCGTGACCGCGAGAGCCGGGATCACTACGGAAAGCAGACGCGATATGCGCGCCGCCGAATAGGCCGAACCGCCACGCGCGCGCTGCGTGGTTGCCGCCACGACATATCCCGAAAGCACGAAGAAAATCATCACGGCGGCGTGCAGATAAATGCCCGCCTGCCAGAAATATCCGCCGGTCAGCCAGCCGCCGGACGCATGGCCGACACAGACGACAAGCGCGGCCAAAAAGCGGATGATGTCCAGCGACACCGACAGTCCGGGATCGATGGTCTGCGGCGCTTCGGCTTGGCCTACCGCTTTCTGTCTATTTGGTGCCCCCACCATGAATTGCGGGTGCCCCGTTTCGTGCGCCAGGTCAAGGTTTTGCAGCGACCGGAATCGGCGAGGCGGTTTGCGTGACGATCAGAGCCTTCGCGAATTGCGTTTGTTCCTCGTCGGCGACAGGGGCGCGGCGGGTCATGCGGAACATGGTGAAGGCGAGAAGGACGAGGTGCACCCCCAGCGTCCAGGCGAACAGCGCATCGAGGCTGCTGGCGTTGATGAGAACGGAGGCCGCGATGGGACCGACAACGGCACCAATGCCGTAAAGGAGAAGAACGCCGCTGGCCGTTTCCACGAAGCCGGATGGTTCCGCATGGTCGTTCAGATGGGCGGTGGCCAGCCCGTTGATGGGAAAGCCGAAAAACCCGTAGAGAAATCCGGCGATGAAAACACCGTTGGTGATGAGCGGTGCCCCGAACAGCATGAAAAGCGCGGCGCCGATGGACCCGAGCGTTGCGATGATCAAAACCTGCCGCCTGTCGATGCGGTCCGACAGCAGGCCGAGGGGCGCCTGGCCGGCGGCGCCGCCAACGACGACCACGCTCATGAAAATAGCGACGGATGCGGCCGCGCTGGCGGCGTCGGCCCTGCCGGCGGCATAGATGGGCCCCAATGCCCAGAAGCTGCCATTGGCGAGTCCGACGGCGAGAATGCCGGCCGCGCCGACGGGGGATTGACGGTAGAGCTTTCTGAGATTCACGCGCGTCTCGACGATGGGCGCGGGCGCGTCGGAAGCGCTGAGCGTCAGCGGGATCGCTGACAGGGAAACCAGGATGGAGGCGATGGCGAACAGGGGAAATTGCGCCGGGTCGCCGAGCAGCAGCATCATCTGGCCGAGCGTCAGCACGGTAAGATTGATTACGGTATAAACGGAAAAGATCGCGCCCCGGTTTTCAGCAGTCGCCTTCTCGTTCAGCCAGCTTTCGATGACGGTGTAGAGAATGGCGAAGCAGAAGCCGGTCGTTCCCCGCAGCAGCCACCAGATGACCGGGTCGTCGATCAGGGCGTGCACGAGGGTCATCGTGGAGGCGAGCGCCACGGCGGCGGCGAATACGCGGATATGACCCGCCCGGCGCATGAAGCGGGCCGCTGTCAGACAGCCGACACCGAACCCCAGGAAGTAGGATGACCCAAGGATACCGATTTGCACCGCCGTCTGTGCATTTATGTCCGCCCGCAGCGGCAGCAGCGCCCCCTGCAGGCCGTTGCCCATCAAAAGCAGCGCGACCGACATCAGGAGCGCCCCGACGGAGGCCAGTGTAGCGCGCATGGTCAACGAAGCTTTTGATGGGCGGACATGCCGCCGAACTTAGGTTGCGCGGCGGCGAATTCCGAGGGCCAATGCGCCAATTCCGAAAAGAAGCAGCGCACCGGGGGCGGGAACCTCCTCAGTCAGTCCGACCAGCAGGCTGACCTCGTCGGCCAGCGCCCGATGAATGGGCGCCGTAAAATGCGTGCCGTCGAAGGAGAAAATCCCGGTGCAATCGATATCGCCGTTCACCACCGGGCGAACGTCGATGCAGCTGTCCGTCAGATTCATCGCCGGAAGGCCAAAGACGCTGGGGTCGGTCATCAGGGTGCCGAAGAAACTGAAATAGTCGAACGAGAAGATTTCTGCCTCCAGGCTGGCGGTCGCAAGACCGGCGAGGATCGCGCTTTCAAGGTCGGCCGCGACCGGCGTGGTCGCATTGGGAACGCCCATGACGAGAATGTGCCGGGCCCCCGCCGCGTCGAGCGCCGCGACATTCGCCACCAGACGTGTGGCGGCAAGCGCGATATATTCTTCCTGAGTATATGGCCCGGTTTCGCCGCGTCCGATCGCGAAAATGTCATTGCCGGCCGCGCTGATCGTATAGAGCGCGTCGGGGTCGGCATTTCCGCCCACCGCCGCCAAATAAGTCCCTACCTGAAAATCGAGGTCGGGGATGGGGTCGCCGCCTGCGGAGAAACCCGAATTGTTGACGATGCGGGCGCCGCCAAAGGCATAATTATCGCCGCCAAGGAGAGATGGGCTGGTAAAGCCTCCCTCAATCGGGACATTTATCAGGTCGGTGAAATCCGGGCCGTTGGTGAAACGCCCCTGGAAATAGCCGGTCGAGGGGTTCGGAGTCGCCCCGCCCGTAAGGGTGAAGATGTTGCCCGCGTCGACCAGACTGTCGCCAAAGACGATCTGGTTTGAATAGGCCATCGTTGCGGCAGTTGCGGGTAGAGCGAGGGCGGCAGCGCCGAGCGTGCCAGCCGCGCCAAGAAGGCAAAGCTTTACGTAGTTCATCGTTTTCATCCTCCCAAGGAACGGGCAGGATTAGCGCAGTTTCGCCGAATTATGTTAGCTGTTTGTTTACCAAGGTTCTTCTTTGGATCGGGCGGTTTTTACGTACCGCGCAGTAAGGTCAGCGCTGGTCGAGGGACCTTAGCGCCGACTGGAACGCGAGAAGGTCGATCCATGCAAGTCGTTTCTGTTCCGGCTGCCTGAGCAGATAGGCGGGGTGGAAGGTGGGCATCACCCGGTAGCGTTCCCCCTCTATTTCCACATCGGCCCAGCGGCCGCGCAGGCGCATGATGCCCGCATCCGTCGCGAGCAGTGCCTTGGCACTTGTGCCGCCGACGCAGAGGATCAGGCGCGGCCTGTGGATCGCGATGTGCCGGTGAAGCAGCGGCAGGCATTCCGCCGCCTCCTGCGGGCTGGGCGTGCGGTTGCGCGGCGGGCGCCAGGGGCTGAGATTGGTGATGTATACGCCGTTTTCTTCGTCGGTCCGGTCAAGGCCGATGGCGGCGAGCATTCGGTCGAGAAGCTGGCCGGCAGGACCGACGAAGGGCTTGCCCTCGCGCTCCTCCTGCTGTCCCGGCGCCTCTCCGACGATCATGACTTTCGAACGCGGATTGCCGTCTGCAAACACGAAGGCGGAATTGGGCGCATTGAGGCTGCTTGCAAAACCGCGCGCCTCTGTCGCCAATTCGTCCAGAGTGCGGGCGCTGAGCGGCGCGGCGGGGGCGTTCTGTGGAGCAGGGGACCCGCCCTGAAGTGGAAGGGGCGGGGGCTGGTCCTGGGGTGCGGGTCTTTCCCCTGGCGCTGGCTTTTCCGGCCGTGGGGACAGGGAAGGGGCGGGCGCCTGCAGCCAATTGCCCGGTCGGTCGGCAATCAGGGCGTCGGCACCGGCATCGACAAGCCAGGCAAGTGTGGCTGCGGCCTGTTGAGGGGTAAGGGAAGCAGGACCGGTCATTGCCCCCCCTTATGTGCGACTGTGCACCATCTGGCAAAGTTCGCCGGGAACCCCTAGGTAACGTGACTGAATTTTATAAAGGGGACTTGGGCGTGAGCGAACCCGAACGCGAATCGATGGAATATGATGTCGTCATCGTCGGCGGCGGACCAGCAGGCCTGTCAGCGGCCATCAGGCTGAAGCAGCAGGCTGCCGCCGAGGGAAAAGACATTTCCGTCTGCGTTCTGGAAAAGGGGTCCGAGATTGGCGCCCACATCCTGTCGGGCGCGGTCGTCGATCCGCGCGCGCTGGACGAATTGCTGCCCGAATGGCGCGAGGAGGATGGTCACCCGCTGACCGTGGAGGTCGAAGACAATCACCACTGGGTGCTGACGAAGAAGGGCAAGTTCGAATTTCCCCATATCCTGTTGCCGCCGTTCATGGGGAATGAGGGTTGCTATACGCTGTCGCTGGGCAATTTCTGTCGCTGGCTCGCCGAAAAGGCAGAGGCGATGGAGGTGGAGATATTCCCCGGCTTTGCAGGCGCGGAAGTGCTGTTCAACGAGGATGGCAGCGTCCGCGGCGTGGCAACCGGCCCGTCCGGCATCGCAAAGGATGGCGAGAAGAAGCCCACCTATGAAGACGGCATGGAGCTGCACGCGAAATACACCCTGTTCGCAGAGGGCGTGCGCGGACATCTGTCGAAGGAGCTGAAGCGCATCTTCAGCCTGGATACCGATTGCGAGCCGCAGGTCTATGGGCTGGGCGTGAAGGAATTGTGGGACATTGACGATGACAAGCACGTCCCCGGCACCGTCATCCATACACAGGGCTGGCCGCTGGACGATGCCAATGGCGGCGGCTTCATCTATCATCAGGACGACGGGCAGGTCGCGCTGGGGTTCGTCACCTGGCTAAGCTACAAGAATCCGCACCTTTCGCCGTTCCAGGAAATGCAGAAGTGGAAGACGCACCCGGCGATCGCCGAACTGCTGAAGGGCGGCAAGCGCGTCAGCTATGGCGCGCGGGCGATCAACGATGGCGGGTTCCAGTCCGTGCCCAAGCTGGCATTCCCGGGGGGCGCGCTGATCGGCTGTTCCGCAGGGTTCGTCAACGTCCCGCGCATCAAGGGCACGCATACGGCCATGAAGTCGGGCATGATGGCGGCAGAGGCGGCGTTCGAGGCGGTGATGGCGGGTCGTCAGCATGACGAGCTGACCGCCTATCAGACCGCCTATGACAATAGCTGGGCGCGCAAGGAATTGTCCAAGGTTCGCAACACCCTGCCGCTGGTGAAGAAATTCGGCGAGGTCTTTGGAACGGGGCTGGCCGGGCTGACCATGTGGCTGGAGCATCTGAACATCAAGATGCCGTTCACCATGGGCCACAAGCCGGACCACGAGCAGATTGGCCGCAAGGAACATTATAATCCGCCCGTCTATCCAAAGCCGGACGGCGTCCTGACCTTTGACCGTCTATCCTCTGTTTTCCTGTCCAACACCAATCATGAGGAGGATCAGCCGCCGCACCTGGTGCTGAAGGACAAGTCGATCCCGATCGAACATAATCTGCCCCTCTATGACGAGCCGGCGCAGCGTTACTGTCCGGCGGGCGTCTACGAAGTGGTCGGCGAGGAAGAGGGGAACCCCCAATTCGTCATCAACGCGCAAAATTGCGTGCACTGCAAAACGTGCGACATCAAGGATCCCACCCAGAATATTAACTGGGTCGTGCCTGAAGGCGGCGGGGGACCGAACTATCCGAACATGTAAGAAGGGGTAGGGCGCGCCGGTCTGCGTGCCGCCCCTGTCCAAGTGGAGTCAATATGCGCGGTCTCATCTTCCTTTCTCTGCTGGCGGGTACAGCTGCGCCCGCGACGGCCTCGACGATCATCGTCGAGGAACGCGGCCTGTCGGATTATGTGCAGGGGCGTTACGCCGCCGCGACAGGCGAACTGGAACAGGCCGCCGACCTTTACGAAGGGGCGCTCGGCTATGCGCCCGAAGATCCCTATTTGCTGAAACGCACGTTCGACCTGGCTGTCGAGGCGGGTGACGAGAAACTGGCGGTCGGCGTGGCACGGCGGCTGGTCGATGAAGCGCCGTTCGACAGCGCGGTTGCCATGCTGCTGACGGCGGATGCGCTGCAGCGTAAGGACTGGGACGATTTGAACAGCCGGCTGGACGGGCTGGCATCATCTGGATTCGGTTCCCTGGTCGCGCCCATCGCACGGGCCTGGGCGCTGGAGGCGCGAAGCAAGGAAAAGAACGCGCGCGCGGCACTGGCCGGTGCGTCGCCGGAAGGACTTGCAGAAAGCTATTGGGTCGAACATCGCGGCCACGTCGCGCTGGCGACCGGCAAGGAGGAAGAGGCGATTGCCGCCTATCAGCCCCTGATCGAGGGGGATGAGGGTGCCAATGTTCGGATTCGCCTGGCACTGGCCGAAGCCCTGCAAGAGGACGGGCAGGATGCCGAGGCGAAGGTCGTGCTGGATGCGGCGCTGGACCATCCCGACGTGCTGGCGGCGAGAAAGCTGCTTGCCGATGGCAAGAAGCTGCGCTTCGCGCCCCAAGATGCGCGCGAGGGGGTGGCGACCATGTTGCTGCGGATCGCCGCCGATCTGTCGAACCAGCGGACGGTGCCCATCGCGTTGACCTTTGCGCGGATCGCCACCTGGCTGGCGCCAGATAATTCAACCGCCTGGCTGATGACGTCGCAATTGCTGGCGCGTAGCGAAGAATTGGCACCGGCGCTTGCCGCCGCACGGCAGATCGATGACGAGGATCCCTCCGCCGGCATGGCACGCGGACAGGAAGCGGCCCTGCTGTCCGGGCTGGACCGAAAGCCCGAAGCGCTGCAGATGCTGGAACTGGCCGCATCGGCGCCGGGTGCGACGGCGCGCGATCACATGCTGCTGGGCGATGCCTATCAGGATGCGGACCGCTTCGACGACGCGCTGGTGGCGTACCGCACGGCGCAAACCATGCCCATCGAGAGTGACGATGTTCGCTGGCAATTGTTTTTCCTGATCGGCGCGGCGGAAGAGCAGCGGGGCGACTGGCAGGCGGCGGAAGTGGCGCTGCGGCAGGCGCTGGCAATTGCGCCCGACGAAGCGATCACGCTGAATTATCTGGGCTATACCCTGCTGGATCGTGGCATGAAGCTGGACGAGGCCGTTGCCATGATCGAGGAGGCGCACCGGCTGGAGCCGAATGACGGTCATATCACCGACTCTCTCGGCTGGGCACAATATCGCGTCGGCGATTATGAGAAGGCGGTTGCGACGCTGGAAGAAGCGATCCGAAGCGTACCCGGAGACGCGACCATCAACGACCATCTGGGCGATGCCTATTGGCAGGTGGGCCGCCGAATCGAGGCACGCTTTCGCTGGCAAGCCGCGCTGGAGGGCGAGCCGTCGGATAAGCAGATCGCGGCCATCAACGCGAAGCTGCGTTATGGCTATGAACGCGGGGTTGCGCTGGCGCAGGCGGACGGCGAACCGCGTTTGTGACGCGCGGGCGTGACAGCTCTTTGCACGAAATAGCCTATGCAAAGCTGAACCTGGCCCTGCACGTCAGGAACAGGCGCGAAGACGGATATCATGACATTGAAACGCTGTTCGCCTTTTGCGCGGACGGCGATGTGCTGCGCGTTTCCCCCTCAGACGATCTGACGCTGGACATGGAGGGGCCGTTCGCGGCCGTGCTGGCAGGCGATGCAGACAATCTGGTGCTGCGCGCCGCGCATATTCTGGCGGAGGCATGTGGCGAACGTCGCGGCGCGGCGCTGACGCTCGACAAGCGCCTGCCAGTCGCCAGCGGCATTGGCGGAGGTTCTGCCGATGCGGCGGCTGCGCTGCGATTGCTGAACCGGCATTGGGGGTTGAACTGGTCATTGTCGCGGCTGGCGGAGATCGGCTTTTCGCTGGGCGCCGACGTGCCCGCCTGCGTCCATAGCGTCGCCGTGCGGGGAGAAGGCGTCGGAGAGCGGTTGGACCCCGGCGCCAGGCTGACGGATTTGACGGACCTGCCGGTGCTGCTGGTAAACCCCCTGACCGAAGTGTCGACAGCGGCGGTGTTCCGCAACTGGGACGGCGTGGATCGGGGGGCACTGGGGGGCGGGCCGGCGCTGCCGACGGCGCTGGCGGGGCGGAACGACCTTGCCGCCCCCGCCAGAAAGATCGCCCCTGTCATCGACGATGTCCTGAACATGCTGGAGGCGGCGCCCGGCGCCACGCTGGTCCGCATGTCGGGGTCGGGAGCGACCTGTTTCGCGCTGTTCGAGTCCGGCGCCGCACGCGATGCGGCACAAACAGCAGTTCGCAGCCAGGCGCCGGAATGGTGGTCGATGGCCAGTCACCTGCATAATTTTTGCGAATGAGTTGCAGCAAAAGCCGCGTAAAGGCCAAAAGCTGTATGTAGATCGGATTGTGAATGTCGCGTAAAATTAAGGCGTTAGGGGCGGCGCTGCTGCTAGGCTCTGCGCCCGCCGCCTGGGCCCAGGAAGTCGACGAAGTCGTGGTGCCGGACGATTCCGAAACCATCGTGGTCAGGGCCTACAGCTCTCGCGGGACAGTGCGCGGAAATATACCCTCCGAACTGGAACTGGATGCGGAAGATATCGCCGCCTATGGCAGCAGCTCTATCGACGAGTTGCTGGAGGCGCTGGGGCCGAGCGTTTCGTCGGCAAGAGGACGCGGCGACGGCGGAAGGCCCATTATCCTGATCAACGGCCAACGGATTTCCGGCTTTCGCGAAATCCGGGATTTGCCGCCGGAGGCAATCGAGCGTGTGCAAGTGTTTCCCGAGGAACTGGCACTTGCATACGGATTCCGGCCCGACCAGCGCGTCGTCAATTTCATCCTGGTCGAGAATTACCGCTCCGTCGCAGTAGAGGGGGAGCATGGCGAATCCACCGCAGGCGGCTATGCCGTCAGCGAGATCGATACCACCCTGACGCGGATCAGCGAGGCGGGCAGGTTGAATCTGGATGTCGAATATCAGCGGTCCAGCGAGCTGACGGAGGCGGAGCGCGATATTGTGCAGCCCCGGACGTCAGATTTCGGCATTGTCGACGATGGGCAGTTCCGGTCCCTGATCGCATCGTCAGACCGGCTTGAGCTGACTGCCAGCTGGTCCAGCAAGCTGTCCGATACAACCAGCCTGTCGTTAAGTGGCGAATTTCAGCATCAGGAAAGCGAAGACCGACTGGGCCTGACCGACGTAGACCTTCTCGTGCCCGCAGACAGCCCGTTTGCGCAGGGGGCGCAGGATCAGTCGGTCTATCGATTCCTGCCCGCGGCGGGTGCGTTGCAGCGTAACGTGTCGCAGGACGGCGGCGAACTGGGTGTGACGGTCAATGGCCTTCTGTCCGACTGGGCATGGACATTGACGGGAAATTATACCCGCAATGAAACCAGAACCCGCACGGATCGCGAGCCCGATACCAGCGGCCTGGCCGCCGCCATTCTGGCCGGGGATGCGGCATTAAACCCGTTCGATCCCGCACTGGGCGCCGCGCTGGTCCCGGATCTCGATACGGCGCGGAGCATCAGTCAGACGGCCGACGGAGAGCTGACCGTGTCGGGATCGCCGCTGATCCTGCCGGCGGGCGAGGTTTCGGTATCGGCGACGACGGGCGTGGAATGGCTGGCCGTGGATAGCCGCGCCGTCCGAAACGGCATCGAGACGAGCACCGATCCGGAGCGGTCCCGCGCCTTTGCCCGGGGCAATGTCGACATTCCCCTGACCAGCCGCCGCGATGACGTGCTCGCCGCCATTGGCGACCTGTCCGTCAATGCCAATGCGGGCTATGCCGAGCTGAGCGACTTTGGCGGGCTGACGGAATATGGCTATGGCCTGACGTGGGAGCCGACGGAAAGTCTGACACTGATCGCCAGCGTCATCGGAGAGGAAGTCGCGCCCAGCGTACAGGATCTGGGCGGTCCGCTGATCGTAACGCCGAACGTGGCGACGTTCGATTTCACACGCGGCGAAAGCGTGCTGATCGACCGGATCAGCGGTGGCAATCCCGCGCTGATTGCGGAATCGCGCAAGGATCTGAAAATCTCTGCAAGCTATGCGCCCGGTGGATCGCGTGATCGGCGCTTTTCCATTGAATATGTGAGCAATCGCAGCGACGATGTGACGAGCGCGTTTCCCGCCCTGACCGCGGAAATCGAGGCGGCCTTTCCGGACCGGGTCGTGCGCGATGCGGGGGGCGGGCTGGTATCGGTAGATGCGCGGCCAGTAACATTCTCTGAAGTCCGCAGCGAGCGGTTGCGTACCGGAATCGATTTCAGCGGGCGCATCGCTGGCGGCGGAGAGGACGAACGGAGCAGCGGTGCGGCACGCCCTGACCGGACGCGGTCGGCACCCCCCACGCCCCCCCAGCGATCAGCGGCGGCAGCTGACGGAGCCGACGCGATACAAGGCGAAGAACCGCCAACCGACCGCGCAAGTCGGGGAAAGGGCACCCCCGCCGAACCCGGCAGCTCGTCCCAGGATCGACCATCGTCCGATGGGGCGGCACCCGCTGCGCCTGCACCGAATCCGCGTGCCGCCATGTTCGGCGGTGGCGATCGGGGCGGTGGCCGCTGGCAATTTTCGCTGTATCATACATGGCGCCTGTCGGAGACAGTGCTGATCCGTCCCGGAGTTGCGGAGCTGGACCTGCTGGGCGGCTCCATTACCGATGGCAGAACACCATTGGCCGAACATTCGGTGGAACTGACCGGCGGCGTGTTCATGGACGGTTTCGGCGCGCGGCTGTCGGGTAATTATACCGGATCGGCGCGCATCGACGGCAGTGAGGTAACGGGATCGACCGACCTGTCGTTCGGCGACATATTCACCATGGATCTGCGCACCTTCTACACGCTGGACCGCGATCCGGAGTGGGTGGAGAGATTCCCGTTCCTCGCAAATAGCCGCATTTCCCTGAACATTGAGAATATATTCGGCGGCGTCAGGCGTGTCGAGGATGGGGCAGGAAAAGTGCCGCTGAAATTCCAGCCGGGATTTCTGAACCCCGAGGGGCGCTTTGTGGAACTGAGTTTCCGCAAGCGATTCTAGCCTGCCACCTGTTCCGACTGTGCCAATATGGCACAGGAGAAGCGGTGCGGGCCGTGCCGGCGGGCGGGCCGCGCCTCGGGCAAGTCCAACTGGCATAAGGATTGCTAAGTAATTGTTGCGGCTGAATCTCCGCATACACGTTGGGGATTTGGCGTCGCGCCGGTCACGTACGTCCGTCAGGACGTGACGCATCGGCGGACTTGCGGCGGCGGACCCAGGCGGGCGCCGCCGCTTTTTTTATCTAGTGTCGGCAGGCGGGCAATATCGCTATAGCGTGCAACATGACTAATGTGATGGAAACCCAAACGCCCCCGCCCGCAGCGCCGCTGGAAAAAAGCCCCGCCTTTGACTGGGCGGACCCCTTTGGCATGGAAGAATTGCTGACCGAAGATGAGGTGATGATCCGCGACACCGCGCGATCCTTTGCCCAGAAGGAACTGGCGCCCATCGTGCGGGAGGCGAACCGCAAGGAAAGCTTTGATCCCGCGCTGATGCAGGCCTTCGGCGCGGCGGGCCTGCTGGGGTCTACCATAGAGGGCTATGGCTGCGCCGGGGCCAGCTATGTCGCCTATGGCCTGATCGCGCGCGAGGTCGAGCGCGTCGACAGTGCCTATAGGTCCGCAATGTCGGTGCAGTCGTCATTGGTGATGCACCCGATCCACGCCTATGGCACAGAGGAGCAGCGGCAACGCTATCTGCCGAAGCTGGCGTCCGGCGACTGGATCGGTGCCTTTGGCCTGACCGAACCCGATGCCGGATCCGATCCCGGCAGCATGAAGGCACGGGCGCGCAAGGATGGCAATGGATACATTCTGAACGGCGCGAAGATGTGGATCACGAATTCACCGATCGCGCATGTCTTTGTCGTGTGGGCCAAGGATGATGAGGGCGATATTCGCGGCTTTATCCTGGAACGCGGCGACGAGGGACTGAAAACGCCGAAGATCGAGGGCAAGTTCTCCCTGCGCGCCTGGGTCACGGGCGAAATCGTCATGGAGGATGTGCGCATTCCCGCCGACCGCCTGCTGCCCGAAGTGAAGGGCCTGAAAGGGCCGTTCGGATGCCTGAACAAGGCGCGCTACGGCATCGGCTGGGGCGCGATGGGCGCGGCGGAATTCTGCTGGCACGCGGCGCGGCAATATGGGCTGGACCGCCATCAGTTCGGCAAACCGCTGGCGGGAACGCAGCTGTTCCAGAAAAAGCTGGCCGACATGCAGACGGAGATCACGCTGGGCCTGCTTGGATCGTGGCGTGCGGGCAAGCTGATGGACGAGGGTCGGCTGGCGCCCGAGGCGATCAGCATCCTGAAACGCAATAATTGTGGCAAGGCGCTGGCCATTGCACGGGAAGCGCGCGACATGCACGGCGGCAATGGCGTTTCCGACGAATATGGCGTCATTCGCCACGTCATGAACCTGGAGGCGGTGAATACCTATGAAGGGACGCACGATATTCATGCGCTGATCCTTGGGCGGGCACAGACGGGGTTGCAGGCGTTTTTCTGATGCGGAAGATTTTGTGCGTTGCGTTGCTGCTGGCTGCCTGCGGGAACGAGCCGGATTCCGAAGAGGCCATAACGCCGGAGCCTGAGTCGTCGCAGGATCGCCTTGACCCCGCCCCCATTCCCGTGGAGCCCGAAGGCTGGACGATGATCGGCATTGGGGCTGTCGCGGAACGTATAGGCTATTCATCCGGCACCGGCGGCATGGCGATGGAGCTAAGTTGTCTGTCCGATCCCGCACGGCTGGAGGTGGAGGCAACGGCCCTGACGCGGGTTGGCAGCGAGGAACGCCTGGTCCTGCGGCTGGGGAGCCGGCAGGTGCCGCTGACCGCCGTGCTGGAAGACGGGGCACCGGTCGCCGCGGATGTGCCCCTGACCGCCGATCTGATCGCCGCGCTGGAAGCTGCGAACGAGATCACGTTGGGCTATGGGGCGACCTGGAACGACCCACTGCCCGCCCCGCCAGAGGATTTGATGGACAGTTTCGCGACTGGCTGCTCCGCCGCAATGAATGATGGCGCGGCAGAGGCGCAGCGCGAGGACCTCTAAGGCCGCGCGACGGCTTCGAACTAGCCCAGACGGCGTTCGAACTCCGTCCAGTCGAAAGCGCGTACCCTTTCCAGCTTGTCCGTGCCTGAATCCCACAAATAGATCGACGGCAGTGGAACGCCGTTGAACGTCGTGGTTTTCACCATGGAATAATGCGCCTGATCGAGAAAGGCGAAGCGCACGCCGGGTTCAGGGGCCTGCGCGAAGGCATAGTCGCCGATGACGTCGCCCGCCAGGCAGGACGGCCCGCCAAGGCGATGAACCTGTCCCGATGTCGCCTCCCCCAGCATGGCGGGACGATAGGGCGCCTCGATCACGTCGGGCATGTGGCAGGTCGCGCTGATATCCGTAATGGCGATGTCGGTATCGCCGTTGCGAAATGTATCGAGCACCTGGCCGACGAGGATTCCTGCGTCGAGAGCGACCGCTTCGCCCGGTTCCAGCCAGACCTGTAGATCATATTTATCGGCAATGGCAGTGAGCAGGCGCACGAGGCCGTCACGGTCATAATCGGCGCGGGTAATATGATGACCACCGCCCAGATTCAGCCAGTCGAGACGCGCGAGATAAGGCGCGATCTGCGGTTCCAGCCGCTCCCACGTTTCAAGAAGCGGCTCGAATCCCTGCTCGCACAGGCTGTGCATGTGAAGACCGCTGATCCCGGAGAGATGCTCCTCCCGTAGCTGGCTGACCGGGAAGCCAAGACGGCTGCCGGGGCTGGCCGGATCGTATTTGGGAATATCGCCGGTGGAATGCTGGGGGTTGATGCGCAGGCCCACATCGAAATCCTCGCCCGTCCGGGTCAGCAGGTCGCGGAAGCGGGCATATTGCATCGGCGTGTTGAACACGATGGTATCCGACAATGCGGCGATTTCCGGCAAATCTGCGGCCTTATAGGCGGGGCAGAAGGTTTCAACGTGGCCGGGATAATGTTTGCGGGCGAGGCGCGCCTCCCACAGCCCCGATGCGCACGTACCGTCCAGCGCGGCCTGCGTCAGCGGCGCGGTCTGCCACATGCTGAACGCCTTCAGGGCAAGAAGGATTCTGGCGCCGGAACGTGCCTTTATATCGGAAAGTATGGCGAGGTTTCGCCGCAGCGCTGCTGCATCCACCACGAAGGCGGGCGTTTCGACACGGGTAAGGTCGAAGCGCGCGAAGGCGGCGGGATCGCCGGCCTGAGTGGCCATCATCGCGGTCATGGTCAGCTCCCCCGCGAGCGCGAGAAGGAGAGGGCGGAAGACATAAGAAAAGAACGCATGCGGAGAGTGTCGCCGATCATATGGGAAGAAGAAAGCGCTTTCCTGTCGCCAGTCATGCCTCTGGTGGGTCGATCGCGTGACGGCGGCGAAGAATATAGGCACCGAGGGAGAACAGGGCGGCCAGTGCGGCGCCGACGCTCCAGCCTGCAAGAACGTCACTGGGATAATGGACGCCCAGCCAGATGCGGGAAATGCCGATCAACAGGGTGAGGGCAATGGCCGCGCTGAGAATATAGATACGCTCAATGAAGCGGGCATGGGTACCGGCGATGATGGCCCCCAGCGTCAGATAGACAATGGCGCTGTTCATCGCATGGCCGCTGGGAAAGCTGGCCGAACTGACCTCTACCAGATGCGGGACCACATCAGGCCTGGCACGAATGAAGATGTCCTTCAGAAAGGCGCTGGACATAGCGCCGGCGACAACGGCGAACACCGTGTAGAGTGCGGTTGCGGCGCGGCGTGTGACGAGAAGGTAAAGCGCGCTCCCCATGGTGATGAGCGTCAGGAGAGACACGCCGCCAAGTGCGGTGACGTCGATCATCGCCCGCGTCAGCCAGCGCGGGCCGATCGGCGTACCGGGATCCGCGACGCTGCGAAGTCCCGAAAGGATTTGCCGGTCGAGCGCCAGCGTGTCCCCCTCTGCCATTTCGGGAACGAGTTGCAGGAATGCGAGCGCGGCAAGCATCACGACCGTCAGGAGGACAAGCAGACGGCTGTCGCGGCGCGCGAAGGCGCGGAGTCGCGTGATAAGCGGCATGTGTGAATGGGGCAGGGTACGCAGTCTTTCGGCGGATGAAACTGACCCCCGCGCTGTCACGACAAAGGCCAGGGTGCAAGGGGGGACGTCGCAAGTGCTTTGGGCGCCTGGTTCGCCTTACGGTCAGGCAGTGATGCTGAGCGCACCCTGAAAGGCGGCGACAGCAGGATCGTTGAAGCAGACGAACAGGATGCGGTCGAACGGATCCGGATCATCGTGAATGGAATCCATAACCGCCTGTGTCGCGACCTGTGCCGCCTGGTCCAGGGGATAGCCATAGACGCCCGTCGAAATCGCCGGAAAGGCGATGCTGCGCGCGCCCACCTGCCGCGCGCAATCCAGGGCGTTCCAATAACAGTTCGCCAGCAGATTCGGCTCGCCATGATCCCCGCCCCGCCAGACCGGACCGACCGTATGGATCACATGGCGCGCGGGAAGGTCGTACCCCCGCGTCAGCATCGCCTCGCCCGTCGGGCATCCGCCCAGCAACCGACATTCCGCGAGCAATTGGGGTCCGGCCGCCCGGTGAATCGCTCCATCCACGCCGCCGCCACCCAGCAGAGAGGAATTGGCGGCATTGACGATGGCGTCGACGGAAAGGGTCGTGATATCCGCTTGAAGGACTTCGAGTTGGGGGCGCGGGCGGGTGATCGTCGACATCCGGAATTGTGAGGGCAGGATATTAATCCAATCCTCGACCATCATTGCAGTTCCGTCAGCTGCAATTTTAGGATCACTGCGGCTCTGAGGACGGCTTTCTGTGCGAAGATAGCGCGCTCAGAAGGATAGAGCCGCCCCGGCCTCGCCCGAGGGCGAATTAGCCGGGATGAACTTCGTCGAGTCGCCAGCGCGCCCACCCAAAACGGTTCTAGAACTCCAGCGGTCCGTTCAGTTCTACCAACTGCCATGGCAGGCCGTGCCGGTTCAGCATGTCCATGAAGGGGTCCGGATCGAACTGTTCCATGTTGAACACGCCCGCGCCCGACCAGTCGCCGCGCAGCATCATGGCGGCACCGATCATGGCGGGGACGCCGGTAGTATAGCTGACTGCCTGATTGCCGGTTTCCCGATATGCTTCTTCGTGGTCACAGACATTGTAGAGGTAGACCGTCTTTTCCGCCGCACCGTCTGCCTGCTCCCTGGGTGTGCCGGTGGCGATGTCGCCGATGCAGGTCTTGCCCTTCGTCGTGGCGCCGAGGCCCGCGGGTTCGGGCAGGACCGCCTTCAGGAATTGCAACGGGACGATTTCGCGCCCTTCATACATGATCGGCTGAATGCTGGTCATGCCGACATTCTGCAGAACCTCCAAATGGGTCAGATAGGCATCGCCGAAGGTCATCCAGAAACGCGCGCGCTCCAGCTCCGGCAGGTGCTTGGCGAGGCTTTCCAGTTCCTCGTGATACATCAGGTACATGTTGCGGGCGCCGACTTCTGGAAAGTCGAACGTCTGCTTGTGGCTGAGGGCGGGGGTTTCGACCCATTTGCCGCCTTCATAATGGCGCGCGGCGGCGGTCACTTCGCGGATGTTGATCTCCGGATTGAAATTGGTGGCAAAGGCCTGACCGTGATCGCCGCCATTGCAGTCGAGAATATCGAGCGTGCGGATGCTCTCGAGATAGTGTTTCTTGATATAGGTGGCGAAAACGGACGTTACGCCGGGATCGAAGCCGGAGCCGAGCAGCGCCATAAGGCCGGCATTTTCGAAACGGTCATGATAGTCCCACTGCCAGCTATATTCGAACTTGGCGGTGTCGAGCGGCTCGTAATTGGCGGTATCTAGGTAATTGGTGCCGGTTTTCAGGCACGCCTCCATCAGGTTCAGATCCTGATACGGCAAAGCGAGATTGACGAGGAGGTCGGGCTTTACCCGGTCGATCAGCGCACTGGTCGCGTCAACGTCATCAGCGTCGATCGCGTGGGTTTCGACGGTCTGGCCGGTGCGCTCGTGGACCGATTTCGCGATCGCGTCGCACTTTGAAATCGTGCGGCTGGCCAGCGTGACCTTGCCGAAAATATCTGGGTTCATCGCCATCTTGTGCACGGCAACGGAGGAGACGCCGCCCGCGCCGATGACGAGCGTGTGACCGGGAATTGGCATTGGAGGGCTCCTTTGTCTTGCGCCCCTCTAAAGAAGGGGGCGGGGTGGGGCCATGCGGCCATGACCCGTGTTTTGCAACGCGGGACGTGCCGTCCACGGGGGAACCCACCCCTGCCCCCTCCCCCGAAAGGGAGGGGAGGTTCTAGTTTTGCCCGAAAATGGGAACCACGTCGCCGGTTCCGGGCCGTTCGGTCAGGTCAACGTAGAGACTGGCCATCGGTTCATCTTCGACCTCGACAGTCTCGGAATCACCGAAGCCGTTAAAGGCCGTGCGCATGGCCGCGCCATAGGCGCCCAACATGCCGATTTCGATATAGTCGCCTGCGCGAACATCCTCTGGCAGCAGGAAGGGACCTGCCATGAAATCGATATCGTCGCACGTGGGACCGAAGAAGCTGAATTCCGCCTCTGGCGCGTCGCCGCCCTCAGGCCGGATCAGCCGGGTCGGGAAACGCCAGTTCACATGTGCCGCATCGAACAGCGAGCCATAGGCACCGTCGTTGATGTAGAGGATCTCGCCCTTCTTCTGCTCCACGCGGACCAGAACGCTGGCATATTCGGCCGAAAATGCGCGGCCGGGTTCGCACCATAGTTCCGCCGAATAGCTGATCGGCATATCTTCATATTCGCGCTCGATGACGTCGAAATAATGCTGCAGCGCCGTGGGCTCCATGCCGGGGTATACGGATGGGAAGCCGCCGCCGACATCGACGACGTCGACCGTGACCGCCGCCTCTGCGATCGCCTTTCTGACGAGGCGGATCGCGTCGACATAGGCCTGCGGTGCCATGGCCTGGCTGCCGACGTGAAAGCAGACGCCAAGCGCGTCCGATGCCTGGCGCGCAGCCATCAGAAGCGGTGCGGAATCCTCTGGCCGGATGCCGAATTTCGAAGCGAGGCTGAGCTTTGAATGTTCGGACGATACACGCATGCGAACGCACAGCCACAGATCGTCGGCGGCAACGCCTTCGCTGGAGCTGGTGGCGGCAACGATCTTGTCGAGCTCTTCCTGGCAATCGAGCGAAAAGGTGCGGACGCCATGTTCGAAATAGGCCTCCGTCACCGCCTCAGCCGATTTGACGGGGTGCATGAAGCACAAAGTCGCCTCTGGCAGGACAGCGCGAACCAGGCGCACTTCGTTGATCGACGCGACGTCAAAATGCGTGACGCCCGACGACCAGAGCGTGCGCAGCAGGTCAGGCGACGGGTTCGCCTTTACCGCATACAGGCACTTGCCCGGGAAGCGTTCGGTGAAAAAACGTGCTGCGCGCGCCGCCGCGTGCGGGCGAACGAGCGTTACTGGCGAAGTCGGCCGCGTCGCGGCCGCTACACCGAGTGCGTTATGAAACTTTCGCAAGGCAAGGGACCTCCAAGGGGCGTAAGGGAACATGTACGCCGCCTTGCCGGAGGAAGGCCCTTGAGGCAGCGAGCGCGATATAGGAACCAACGAGGGGCAGGTAAAGATGCTGAATGATGCAGACGTGCAGGCGGCCGCCGCCCGAATTGCGGGAAAGGCCGTTCGTACGCCGTTGCTAAGGTCGGACGCGCTGGACCGGCGGACCGGCGCGCGCATATTCCTGAAGGCGGAATGTCTGCAGATTACGGGATCGTTCAAATTTCGCGGCGCGTACAACCGTTTATCGGCTATGTCCGAGTCGGAGCGTAAGGCGGGTGTCGTCGCGTTTTCCTCTGGCAATCATGCGCAGGGGATTGCGCGGGCCGCACGGATGCTGGGGATGCCCGCGACCATCGTGATGCCTGCGGATGCCCCCCGCGTGAAGGTGGACCGCACGCGCGCCGACGGGGCGGAGATCGTCAGCTATGATCGATTGTCGGAGTCGCGCGAGGAGATAGCGCGCGATCTGGCCGCCGCGCGGGGGGCGGTGCTGGTCCCATCCTTCGACGATCCGTTCATCATTGCCGGGCAGGGCACGGCGGGAATGGAGATCGTCGAGCAACTGTCCGCCTTGGGCGAGGAAGCAGACTTGGCGGTGGTGTGCTGCGGTGGCGGTGGGCTGTCGAGCGGGATTGCGCTTGCCATGCCGCGCGCGGAAATCGTGCTGACGGAACCGGAAGGATATGGCGATGCGGGCGAATCGATGCGGACCGGGCGAATCGAGCGCGTCACCAATCCTGGGCCAACGCTGTGCGATGCGCTGCAGACATTGGAAATTGCGCCCTCCACTTTCGATATTCTGGCCAGCAGAGGCGCACGCGGTGTGACCGTCAGCGATGCCGATGCCCTGGCAGCGATGCGATTCGCGTTCGAGGAGCTGAAGCTGGTGGTGGAGCCGGGCGGCGCTGCTGCACTGGCGGCAATCCTGGCCGGGAAGCTGAGCGTCGAAGGGCGTACCGTCGCGGTGACGCTGTCGGGCGGCAATGTGGACGCGGCGATATTCGCAAAATGCATGGCGTGATCGCTGGCCTGCGCGCGCAGCCCTTTAGTTCGCGGAGTCTTCTGGTTCGATCTGCATGAGGAGCGCGCCCTCGGCGACCTGATCGCCCTTTGCGACCGCGATCTTCGTGACCTTGCCCGCGAAAGGTGCGGACAGCCGGTTTTCCATCTTCATTGCTTCCAGCACGCAAAGGCGCTGCCCGACGGTGACGTCTTTCCCCTCTGCCACGTCCAGCGACAGGATGCGACCGGGCATGGGTGCGCGGATGCTGCCGTCACCGCCGCTGCCGGATGCAACCGCGTGGTTGGACAGGGCAAAAACATAGGTTGCACCCGACAGACGAACCTCGATCCGGTCGTCTTCGCGAATGACGGCGGCGCGGATGGGGGTTTCATCGACGACAGCGTGAAAGAGGGTTTCGCCGCGCCATTCGCCGCTGGCGGTAAATTCCTCCCCCAAGCCGCCGATGAGCCAGGTTTCCCCTTCGCGGCGCAGATGCAGGGTACGGATGTTTCCGCCCGCATCGAACAGGTCCACATAGCGAATCGCGGGCAGGTTCATGCGCCAGCCCGGGAAGCGCGCGAACATGGTTTGGGGGGCGGAGGGTTTCTGCGTGACGACCTCGGACAATGCGGCAATCACGACCGCCTGTGCCGGAATGCGTGCCGGCGGCGCGATGTCGTCCGCATGGTCATCTATGAAGCCGGTGGTGATGTCGCCCGCACGGAAAGCGTCGGTGTCGAGTAGCCGGGCAAGGAAGGCGCGATTGGTTTTGACGCCCTCCACAACGGTTTCATCGAGAGCAGCAATCAGCGTGTCGATCGCATCCCGCCGAGTCGGCCCATGCGCGACGATCTTCGCAATCATTGGATCGTAATGGACGCTGACCTCGCCCCCCTCAACAACGCCCGCATCGATGCGCAGGCGGGAGGTTTGCGAAGGCATGCCGAGGCGCGAGAGCGTTCCGGTTGAAGGGAGGAAGCCGGTGTCCGGGTCCTCCGCATAAAGCCGCGCCTCGACGCTATGGCCGGATAGCTCGATCTGGTCCTGCGTAAGGGGCAGGGGCTCTCCGCGGGCGATGCGAATCTGCCATTCGACGAGGTCGGTGCCGGTTATGAACTCGGTCACCGGATGCTCCACCTGCAAACGGGTGTTCATCTCCATGAAGTAAAAAGGATGATCGCCGCTCTCATCGGTGGCTTCTGTGTCGAGAATGAATTCGATGGTTCCTGCGCCGCGATAGTCGATGGCGCGCGCGGCCTTGACCGCCGCCTGACCGAGCGCCGCGCGCGCTCGCTCGCCCAAGCCGGGGGCGGGGGCCTCCTCGATCACTTTCTGATGGCGCCGCTGCAGCGAGCAGTCGCGTTCGAACAGGTGGACGACATTGCCATGATCGTCGGCGAATATCTGAACCTCGACATGGCGGGGACGCCGGATCAGCCGCTCAATCAGGATTTTTTCATTGCCGAAGCTCGCGTCTCCCTCTCGCTTTGCAGCGATCAGTGCCTCTGCGAATTCGGCAGGCGAATCGACGCGGCGCATGCCCTTGCCGCCGCCGCCCGCCACAGCCTTGATGAGAAGCGGATAGCCGACAGCCTTCGAGGCCTGCTCGAGGCGCGGCAGAGACTGGTCATCGCCCTGATAGCCGGGGGTGACGGGAACGCCCGCCTTTTTCATCAGGGCCTTGGCGGCATCCTTCAGCCCCATGCTGCGAATCGCGGCGGCGGGCGGGCCGACGAAGATTATGCCTGCATCCGCAAGTTTGCTGGCGAAACCGGCATTTTCCGACAGAAATCCGTAGCCTGGGTGAACCGCGTCGGCACCTGTCTTGCGCGCAGCCTCTATGATGCGGTCGGGCAGCAGATAGGATTTCGCGGCCTCCGAAGGGCCGATGTGGATCGCCTGGGTCGCTTCTTTCACATGCGGGGAATTGGCATCGGCGTCGGAATAGACGGCGACGGTTTCGATACCCATTGCATGCGCGGTGCGGACGATGCGGCGCGCAATCTCTCCGCGATTGGCGATCAGGAGTTTGCGGATCGGTTTCACCACCGGGGTCGGCGCTTCTCGAAAAAGGCGGTCAGCCCCTCTTTCCCCTCATCGTCCGCGCGGCGCGCGGCGATGCGACGGGCGCTGTCGGTGCGCAGATCCTGCGTGATCTCTCGGCCAGCATAATCGAGCACCAGCGCCTTTGAATCGCGCACGGCACCCGGTGCCGCCTCTATGATCAGCTTTGTCCACTCGGCGATCTGTTCGTCGGCCTCTGCCTCCGTCATCACGGCGGCGTGAACGAGGTCGATACGCAGCGCCTCAGCAGCGCCAAAGGGTTCGGCAGCCGTGAAATAACGGCGGGCATGCCGCGCGCCCATCGCCGCGATCACATAGGGGCTGATGGTGGCCGGGGTCAGGCCCAGGCGAACCTCTGACAATCGGAAGGTCGCGCCCTCAATCGCTATCGCCATGTCGGCGCAGGCGATGAGGCCGACACCGCCGCCATACACGCCGCCCTTTGCCACGGCGATGACCGGGACGGGGCAGGTGGCGATGGCGTTCAGCATGTTGGACAGCCGCTCTCCGTCGGCGATGTTTTCCTCCGCCGACCAGCCGCCCGCCGCCTTCATATAGCCAAGGTCGGCGCCTGCGCTGAAGCTCTTGCCCGCGCCCGTCAGGACAACCGCGCGAACGGCGCGCATATCGGCAATGGCGGTAAAGGCAGCATGCAGGGCGGCGATCAGTTCCGGCGTAAAGGCATTGTGCCGTTCCGGACGGTTCATCGTCAGGCGGACGACATTATGTTCGTCAATATCCGCAAGGAGGACGTCGGAGGTCGGTAGCTGGGCAAGATCATTGTCGTTCATGATTACATCCGGAACACGCCGAAGCGCGTCTTCTCGATCGGTTGTTGCAGGGCTGCGTCGAGGCACAGGGCGATAATCGTGCGCGTATCGGCAGGGTCGATGATGCCGTCGTCCCATAGCCGCGCGCTGGAATAATAGGGGTGGCCCTGCGCCTCATATTGAGCGCGGATCGGCGCCTTGAAGGCTTCGCGCTCTGCTTTGCCGGCAAAGCCGCCGCGCTTTACCTCGGCCAGGACGGATGCTGCCTGTTCGCCGCCCATTACGCTGATACGGGCATTCGGCCACATGAACAGGAAGCGCGGTTCATAGGCGCGCCCGCACATGCCATAATTGCCGGCGCCATAGCTGCCGCCGATGATGATCGTCAGTTTCGGAACGGCGGCGCAGGCGACGGCGGTGACCAGCTTTGCGCCGTGCTTCGCGATCCCTTCATTTTCATATTTGCGGCCGACCATGAAGCCCGAGATATTCTGCAGGAACAGCAGCGGAATCTTTCGCTGGCAGCATATCTCTATGAACTGTGCGCCCTTTTGCGCGCTCTCGGAAAAAAGGATGCCGTTATTGGCCAGAATGCCGACGGGCAGCCCCTCAATATGGGCAAAGCCGGTGACCAGGGTTTCGCCGTAGAGCGGCTTATATTCATCGAAGGCGCTGTCATCGACCAGCCGGGCGATAATCTCGTGCACATCGACTGGGTGGCGCGCGTCGGTCGGAACCAGACCGTAGAGATCCTCGGCGGGAAAGCGGGGCGGCTGCGGTGCCTGGCGGTTCACGTCGGCGCCGGGGACGGGGGGGAAGGTTGCAACGATCTCTCGCATGCTACGAAGCGCGTCCGCATCGTCGCGGGCGAGGTGATCGACCACGCCCGACAGCCGCGCATGAACGTCGCCGCCGCCAAGATCCTCTGCCGTCACCTCCTCGCCCGTCGCAGCCTTCACCAATGGCGGGCCACCCAGGAAGATCGTGCCCTGACCCTTCACGATGATGGACTGGTCGGACATGGCGGGAACATAGGCGCCGCCTGCGGTGCAACTGCCCATCACGGCGGCAATCTGCGGAATATCCTCCGCGCTCATCCGCGATTGGTTGAAGAAGATGCGGCCGAAATCGTCCTTGTCGGGAAAGACCTCGTCCTGGTTGGGCAAATTGGCGCCGCCCGAATCAACCAGATAGAGGCAGGGCAGGCGGTTCTCGCGCGCGATTTCCTGCGCGCGCAGGTGCTTCTTCACGGTCAGCGGGTAATAGGTGCCGCCCTTCACCGTCGCATCGTTGCAGACGATGACGCAGGTGCGCCCTGCGACCTGTCCCACGCCGGTTATGATGCCTGCGGCGGGAACGTCCCCATCGTACATGTCATGGGCGGCGAACAGGCTGAGCTCTAGAAAGGCACTGCCCGGATCGAGGAGGCGTTCGACCCGCTCCCGCGGCAGCAGCTTGCCGCGTTCCACATGGCGGCTGCGCGCATTCTCCGACCCGCCAAGCGCGATGGCGGCGGAGCGGTCTCGCAGGTCCGACAAGAGATCCGCCATTGCGCTGGCATTGGCCTTCGCGTCGGTGTCGGTCTGGGCAAGGGGGGTGCCGATATGGCGTGTCATGGGGGGTGCATAGGTCGCGCCTGCGCGCGCCTCAAGCATGTTACGGGCAGGATCTCTCGCCTTGCGTGGGAACGGCTGAACTTGCATCTGCCCGCCCAGCGGATTATGGGGCCGCCATCTCGCAATTACGCGATCCATTTTGGCTGGCCGGTCTGCAATCGGCGGGCGCACGGAGAATATTCACGCCATGAAGACCGACATCCATCCCGACTACCACCTGATCAACGTCGAAATGACCGACGGCACCACGTATCAGACCCGCTCCACCTGGGGCAAAGAGGGCGATACGCTGAAGCTGGAAATCGATTCGGCATCGCACCCGGCATGGACCGGCGGCAATAAGAAGTTGCTGGATACCGGTGGCCGCATGGCGCGCTTCAACAAGCGTTTCGGCAATATCTCGCTGGGCAAGAAGGGCGGCTGAACCCCGTCCTTGCTCCCGCTCGACACGGGAAGCGGTACGCGATTTTAGGGGAGTGTCGGCGATCCAGTCGACGCTCCCCTTTATCTGTGTGCGTTCAGATATGATCCGGCATGAAGCTTAGGTCAGTGTCGTCGGGCGTCATGCCGAAAGAGGTCAATATCGCGTGCGCCTGACCGCGATGATGCGTCTGGTGATTGAAGACATGTGCCACCACGATCCACATGGGCTTTGAAACGTCACGCTTCAGAATACCGGAATACCAGCTGAAATCGCCGAGGAGATCGGCGTCCTCCAGCCTGTCCGCCCACTCGGCGATGCGCAGGTCGGCCTCTGCCCGCGTGGCCTTCAGCCCCTCCCAGTCCAGCCATTTCTCTCCGTCGGCGGGGCCGGCTGCCGGCTTTTCCCAACCGTCCAGGCGCGACATCCACATCATGTCGCCCCAGAGGATGTGCGCCAATGTGGCGTGGAGGGAACCGAAAAAGGCACCGCGATTGGCCCGCCTTTGATCATCGTCGAGGCGATCGCCCTCGCAATATAAGGAGCGGTTCTGCCAGAGGTTATAGCGCGCCATCGTGCGGGCATATTCAGAATCGATCATGCGCTTTAACCTTATGAATGGGACCGCGACCCAAGGGGCCAGTCAGTCCTTTCGTTCCAGCAGATACATCTGCCGCCCGCCATCTGCCAAGGAAGTGACGATGATACGTTGGCCATCAGCCGCCGGGTAGGGATGCAGGTCACAGCGAAATGGCCCCTTCTTGGGCTGGTGCCCCGTGAACTGCGCGATCTTACGCCTTGTCCCTTGGCGGCTGTCGAAGAGGATAAGGTCGATGTCTTCGCGGTATGGCGTGTCGAACACATAGTGCCCCTGCGTGCCGGGGACAGGCTGTATATGAACATTATCGCGCGTAAGTTCCGGCGCGATTATCTCAATGGCTTTCCCCTCCGGCGCGCTATCCTTGTAAATGCTGACGCCGCCGGGCTGCCAGAGGCAGGCGCTGTCGCCGCTCAGCCAGATAACGTGCGATGCACCGCGCGCCAGCAGGCGAAGATCGCCGCCATCGACATTGGCGGTCAGGCTGACCCCCATTTGGTCATTCCAGGATTTCGATAAATCCGGTGAACGGAACCGCAGCTTTACGGTGAAGCGCCGTCCGTCTGGCGATATTTTGGCGTGATTGAACCAATAGATGTAGCGCGAGACTGCATGCTTCGCCCGCTGCCGCAGGGAAAGCCGCGACAGCAGAAAACGCTTGGCATCGTGCAATGACAGGACGAGGCGCCGTTCCCCGCTATGAAAATCGTAGCGCCACACACCGTCATCATGTGGCGCGCGGCTTTCGATGCCGCCGCCATGTACTGCATAGCCATAGCCAGGACGTACCGTCTGCAGTCGCGCCATGTTGAGCGAAAGCGCGAAGCGTCCGGCCGGTGAAAGCGCATAGAGCGGGATCGGAATGGTATCTGTGGCGCCCGTTTCCACATCGAACAGGCGGGCGACGAAGGTGTCGCCGTCGCCCGCGCGGTCGTTCCATACGGCCCTCAGAGAGGGGCCGGGCAACCATTGGCTCATCGCGCCCTGTTGCCAGCTCCAGGCGTGGCTGCTTCCCAAAGGCCGCCACTGGCGGTCACCGTCCAGATCAATCATGCCAATTTCCAACGGATCATTTGGCGTCGGATGCCGACCCTGAAACCCGACGCGATGGCCGATCAGGAAGCGGCCCGATGCGTCCAGTACCGGAATGTCGTAATAGGCGTGGGAATGAAACGAGCCGTCGCCGGATCCGTGGGTCAGTTGATGGCATTGCCATTCGGTCATGTTGAGAACCCAACCCTTTTTCGCGCCGCGCGTACCTTGTCTCCGACGCCGGCGAGGGCCCGCAAAATGCATATGCGGGTGTGCCACGGTATCGGGCGGAGCGCGGTGGTGCGCCGCGCCGAGGACACCACGTCGAAACGACCCTTCGACTGAAACAGGTCGATAAGTTGACGGCCATAGGCGCTGCCAGCCGGGCTGGCCCCTGGCGTCGCCAGCCGGCGTTTCGATGAACGTAACATTGCGTCGGTCCATTTATAGTGGTGGACTGCGGTCGGCAGGGCAAAGCGCATCGCGGGCCGGGTGATGAACGGCAATTCAGCAAGCGGGCGACCATAAAGGTAAGCCGGTTCCTGCCCGCCACCCTGTGGATGATGACCGCCGCGACTGGGGAATATGTCGCCGCGCATCAGCATCAGTTTCACCGTTCCATACCACCAGCCCGGCGCGGGGTCGCGGCTTCGGGTCGCACAGATGACGTCGGTCTGGATTGGAAATTGTTCATTGATGGGGGGCGAGGGCATGACCGCGGCAAGTCTGCCATCCGGGCTGAGTCGATCGATGAAAGGCCCCTGGACGCAGTCGACCCCGCGTTTTTCGCAAGCGCGGATGAAGTCGAGTAGTGGGAGAGGATATTCATGAAATTCGTCTATATCCGCAGTGACGATCCAGTCCGCTGGCGCCGCGACGCGCGCCTGCACTTCCCGGCGCTTCTGCCACATGGCGTCACTGGTATAGGGTTCGACCCAGATCTCAAACGGCTCAACGCCAAATTCGCGCAGGGTTTCAATAGCCGTTGCGATTTCAGGTTGATCCTGCCGCGGTGCGTTGATGATGATGTGGATGTGTTCCGGGCGGAGGCCGAGCGCCAGATAATGGCTTAGGAAATGTGGCAGGACGGGCAGGTCGAATTCCGCACCCAGGCAGGAAATGAGCCGAATTTCCTTCGCGCTTTCAATCGTTTTCGGCATAGGCCCTCAGGAAAGAAAAACGCCGCGTCATTGCCGCCACACGCATTTTTTGCTGCGCAGACCAGACAACGTCGTCACGACTGCGGTGACGGCTTTCTCTGACGATCGATGCTGCCGATGTAACGAAGGTGGGGTCCGCGTTCAGGCCAAGAAAGGTAAGAAGATCCTCGATTGCGCCAAAAGGGTGCTTCGTGAAGCGTTCATAGACGATTTCATGCCAATCGCCGTCTGGCAGGCGCGTTTTCATCTGTTCCGTCGTCTCGCACAACGTCTCGTAATCGTCGATCATCTCGTCCAGAGCCGAGGCCGACACTCGACCCCTTTCCTGGGCCTCCCTCAGCGCACGACGGAAAGTGTCAGCAGAGTTTGCAATGCGCAGCCGATCATACTCACGCCCCTTTCGAAGCGACATCGTTGCGATGTTGTCGAAGGGATTGCGTGCAACGAGGATCCATCGACTCCCAGAGCCGAGAAGGCGCTGCGCGCGATCAAGAAGGCCGGGGTCCTCCGCACACCAGCGAACGGCCCAATCGCCCTTCTTGTCGCCAACGACGAGGGGGCGGTCCTTTATCCCGTGGGCGTATCCGGGAACTTGATAGCGGAGGCCATTCCAATAGCGCCCCGCTTCACTGAAAGCGCGGCTGTTGTCCGCGACCATGTCATGCAGGAGCGACAGGGGAACACCCTTCCTGATCAGACCCATCGCATCCAATTCGTGCGAAATGACCGCCGATGGATGCGCATCTATGATCGACCCGATCAGGGAATGGCCGGAGCGGGGAAATCCGGCAAACTGCACGAAAGAGCGCACCTGCAAGAAGGCACGAGGATTGGCCATCAGGGTGGGAAGAGAATTCCATGCAAGCCGCCAGAGCGGTACGTCTTGGTGGCGGCGCGACCCCTCCCCCTCGAAGCGCGGCACGCTGTGGGTTGCGAACGGCCTCATGCGGTTGTCCTCCGCTTGCCCAGATACATGCTGGCGAGGCGGACGAGGACAAAGCGGCGCATCTGCCAGGACAGGGAGGCGGCGGTATAGTGCCTGGCGCGGGCCAGACTGGTTGAGCCGCTGAATTCCGCCTGACGGAGAAGTGCGTTGGCCGTACGTTGACGCAGATAAGAGACGATGGCGGGCGATTCACGGCGGCGCGCGACCTGCAGCAGGCTGCGAAGATCGCGTTCACCGGCAATGACATCTTCGAAGACCAGCGCTTCATGCCCCTGATACAGGCGCACCATGGGGCGGACAGACTCCGGCGTGAAGTTCACGTCCAGATATGCGGACAATTCGCGCGCGGGAACCTTCAGGCTTATGCGTTCCCCCTCGCTGCCGCGCCGTCGGGTTACGGATCGTGGATGCACACGATAGCGAACCAGTTCCTGCGGCAGATTTTCCATTCGCGACGTCATCCGCATACGCGCCCACAGCTCGCTATCCTGCGCGTTGGGAAAGGCCGGGTCATAGCCGCCGGCCGCACGAACCGCGTCAGCGCGAAACATCACCCCCGGGTGCAACAGACAATTGCTGAGCAGCATTTCGAACCGGATCATTTCAGAGCCGGTCACGAGGCTGGTGGTCTTCGCAAGGGGCTGGCCCGATGCATTGATTCGCCCAAAGGCACAGGAGACCACGTTGACGTCAGGCGTAGCGCGCATGAAGGCAAGTTCGGCCGCCAGCCGTTCAGGGTGGTGCAGATCGTCGGCGTCTGCGCGCGCGACAAGAGGCGCCCGGCAGGCGGCAAGCCCACGGTTCAGACTTTCCGTCACGCCGATGCCTGCATCGTTCCTGAGGACCCGAATCCGGGCGTCGTGGGCCGCTGCGGCGTGGAGGATTTGCGGGGTTCCGTCGCGGCTGCCGTCATCAACTACGATCATCTCGAAATTGCGCTCTGTCTGGGCCTGCAGGGATGCAAGCGTTTCAGGCAGGAAGGCATCGCCATCCCGCACCGCCATCAGGACACTGATTTCGGGATGTTCGGGCCTATTGCCGCTCATTGCGATCTCGTCAGGTGCGCAGAGACGTTCCGGCGCATGTCAGGGGCCGTTCGTTGCAGGGCCGGTCATCGCCGACTGCGCTTCCCAATGATGTTCGACAAGAACACGCCCGTGCCGACGTGGGGGTGTCTGGCCACCGGGGAAGAAGGTCGACCCGTCGACGGAAAATGCCAGCGCATTTGGCATCGCATCGCTGAGATCGTGCGACATCGTGATGACGGCGACCGCAACATTGTAGCTGCCCGGCAGCAGGGGCAGTTTCGGAACGATTGCACGCACCACGCCCTCGCCCCCGAAGTCCAGGCTTGCGCCCGCTATGCCGGAATGCAGTGCGAACAGTTCGATGCCATCGCTGTCCCGGATGATCAGGCGTACGCGAAAGGATGCAGGTGGCCCCTTGTTGACGAAGCCGAATTCGAAGCGGGCTTCCTCCCCGGAAACCATGCTTTCGACAGGTGATCCGTTGCCGTCGAGACAGCGACCGAATGTCAGGTGGATCGGCCCCTTTGTCTGCCGATGCTCATTTTCCCTGGTGAAGGCGTCGCTGCCGGCCTGTGTGAATGCGGCGAGGTAGTTGCGCACGACAGTTCTTGGGTCACCGTCCTCTACCATCCGGCCGTCACGTAGCGAAATGACGCGCGAACATAAATTCTGCACCGCGCCCATATTATGGCTGACAAACAGCACGGTACGACCGCCGCCCGCCACGTCCTGCATCTTGCCGAGGCAGCGACGCTGAAACTCCGCGTCGCCGACGGCCAGCACTTCGTCGATGATAAGAATTTCCGGTTCAAGATGGGCAGCGACGGAAAAGCCGAGGCGCACTTTCATGCCCGACGAATAGCGCTTCACCGGTGTGTCTAGGAATCGCTCCACGCCGGAAAAGGCAGTAATTTCGTCGAACTTCCGCTTTATCTCCGCGTGCGACATGCCGAGCACAGTGCCGTTCATGTAGATGTTTTCGCGGCCCGTAAGCTCTGGGTGAAATCCGGTGCCAACCTCAAGCAGGCTGCTCACGCGGCGCTGAATGCGGATGCGTCCCTGTGTCGGCGGCGTGATCCGCGACAAGAGCTTCAGAAGCGTCGACTTGCCCGCGCCGTTGCGGCCGACAAAGCCGACCACTTCACCCTCCTTGATGGTGAAGGACAGATCTTTCAGCGCCCAAAGTATATCCGCGCCGTCCGTGTCCGAACCGAACGTATTCAAGCGGCTGAGGCTGCGAAACTTCTTGAACGGCTTCGACAGCGATCCTGCAAGCGCCCCGACGAATGTATCGGAGCGTTCCGCCTCCTGACCGATGCGGTAGGCCTTGCCCAGATTTTCAACGCTGACAGCGACATCGCCCATCGACTAGCCCACATCCGCAAACAGGTGCTCGCGCCTGACGAAATAGGAAAGTCCGATTGCGAACAGGACCGTGGCCGACACCGCACCAATGGCAATATAGTCCCACGGCATGGGCGAATCGGCGAAGAGGGCCGCCCGGAACCCTTCCACGACGCCAACCATGGGGTTGATCGCGTAGAGGAGGCGCCACTCTTCTGGCACCAGGGTGATCGGGTAGACGATCGGTACGGCGAATTTCAGCAATTGCACCATGAAACCCACAGCATAATTCACGTCGCGATATTGGATTGCCAACGCGGCCAGCCCCAGTCCCACACCCAGCCCAGCGACCATCAGAATGAGAATAAGGAGGGGAAGCCAAAGGATATTCAGCGATGGTACGACCCCATAAGCAAGCAACAGCGCAATGAGGATCACGAAGGCGATGGTAAAGTCGACAAGCCGGGTTCCCACGTTGGAGATTGGCAGGATGATGCGGGGGAAATAGACCTTGCTAAGCAGGTTTGCGTTCTGGCTGAGACTTTCCGTTGCCTGGGTCAGCGCGTTCGAAAAGAACGTCCACGGCACCAGACCGGCGAAAACGAACAGGAAATAGGGCTGCTCCGTCGCCACGCGCACGCCAATTACGTAGCCGAATATCAAGGTGTAGATCAGAACCTGCGCCAGCGGCTCCATGATGGCCCAGCCGACGCCGAGCGCACTTTGCGCATAGCGGACCTTGACGCCGCGCCAGATGAGGAAACGTGTCAGGTCGCCATAGCTTCTCAACTCTCTCAAATCGAGAGAGTGCCGGTGCTTACCTGCTTCTATAAGGATGGGTTCGCTGGGGTCGGTCATCATCTGATACCCTTGCGAAAAACCCCGAAAAACCAATGCTGCATTGCAGTAAAGAAGATAAAATCATCGCGCTAGGAAAAATTACAAATTGTTTCTGGCTGCCATGGCGGAGCGTTGAAGCAGGCTGCGGAAGGACGTCCGCCCGGCGGAACGACAGCCGCTGCCGGCACCCGTGAAAATGGGGGGCTTCGCAAAGATGTAGCCGAGCCACTGGCGGGCAGGGTGGGATTCGAACCCACGGAGGGCTTGCACCCTCGACGGTTTTCAAGACCGTTGCCTTCAACCACTCAGCCACCTGCCCGGAGAGCGGGCCGGTCCTTTAGCGGGCGACGCGCGCCGCGCCAAGGTACCGGCGCACGCCAATTGCCAAGGCGCCGAGCAGGACGAGCGCGACGGGCGGCGGGGCGGGGATCGGCGTTGTCGGGATATCGGGGCCAGGGGGCGTTTCCCCGCCCGGCGTGCCGGGTGTTCCGGGTTCCCCGGGCGGGATCGGCGGGAAAGAGCCGCCGGGGCCGGGCATGCCCGGAACTCCGCCGTTGCCGGGAATACCGGGAAGAAGCGGCAGAGGGCCGCCGCCGAAGCCGCCCGGCCCACCGGTCGCGGGAATGGTCAATGCGGGACCAATGCCGTTCCATATGTCGTTCGTCGCCGTATCGACGACATTGTCCAGAAGGGCCGGCGGCGTGCGGGTTGCGGACAGCACGTCCTCAGAAACAATGGGGCCGCCATCGCGAAAGGGCCGCTCGGCCGCGCGAATGGCGCTCGCCACAGCCTCCTGCTCCTTGTCCCAGCAGTCCTTGGCGCAGGTCACGCCCTGATCGGAGAGGTCGTGTTCCTTTACGTCGACGCCGCCGCCCCTGGCGCCGTCGATCATGGACCAAACTGCGCGTTGGGGAATTTGCGATGCAAACGACGTCGATAGCATCGCGACCCCACAAAGTCCCGCAACCAGGACCCCGCAGAGCATAGCTAGTGAACGGGTGAGCCGCGGACGACGCAAAAACAAAACCCCCAAAGTTGCTTAAGCTACCACCAAGTTACGTAAGCCTCCCCCCGGAGGTTGCCGTTCGTTCAGCGCCGATGCACAATACGCGCCTTAGATTTCGGGCGGTAGCACGAGAATCGTTAAAAGTCAGGAAGCGTTGCGATGATCCGTAAATATTGGTTCGGCGGGATGGTTTCTCTTGCAATTCTGGCAGGCGCGGTTCCGGTGCAGGCGCAAAGCAGGGAAGATCCGAATCGTGCCGCGCGCGCCGATGCGGCGACGGGTTTTCAAAGCTGGCTGCAGGGTTTCCGTGCCCGCGCCATCGAGGCAGGCGTCGCGCCGGCAACGCTGGATCGCGAGCTGGACGGCCTGACCTATAATCCCCGCGTCGTGCAACTGGACCGCGACCAGCCGTCCAGCCGTACATCGTCGGGGCCGATTCTGCCCGGCTATCTGGAGCGGCGGCTGGTGCCATCCCGCATTGAACCGGGACGCAGGCTGGCCGTGTCGCTGAACGATCAACTGCTGCGCGCGGAGCGCGAAACCGGGGTGTCGGGCGACACTATTCTGGGCATTTGGGGCATGGAAACCAATTATGGCGGCTATACTGGCGATTTCGACGCCGTTCGGTCGCTGGCAACACTGGCGTTCGATGGCCGCCGCGAGGAGCTGTTCACGGATGAATTGCTGGCCGCGCTGAAGATGATCGACGAAGGCCGCGCGCGGCGCGATCAGATGATCGGGTCCTGGGCCGGTGCGCTGGGGAACCCTCAGTTCCTGCCCACCAGCTATTTGCAGCATGCAATCGATTATGATGGTGATGGACGGGCCAATATCTGGGGCAGCCGCGCCGACACGATCGGGTCGATTGCGAATTACCTGAAGGCGCATGGCTGGATCGCGGGCGTGCCCTGGGGTGTGCATGTCACTGTGCCGGCCGGTCTGGATCGCGAGGCGATCCGCGAGACGACGCCGCCATCAGAGTGTCCCGCTGTTTATGCAAAGCACAGCCGCATGCTGCCGATTTCGGAATGGAAGGCGATGGGGATAATGCCTGCGCCGAATCATGAGGGCGCACAGGGATTCCCATCGGACGATGTTCTCGCTAGCCTGGTCGAAGTCGACGGACGGGGAACCGATGCCTATCTTGCCACACAGAATTATAGCGCGCTGCTGGGCTATAATTGCTCCAACTATTACGTCATCAGCGTGGGCACGCTTGGCGATATTGTCGGGACTAGCCGCCCTTAGCGCCTGTGCGGGTGCGCCGGACCGGGGCATCCAGACGGCGTCGGGGGCTGGGACGGTAAAGATCGGCAAGCCGTACCGGATCAACGGCAGGCTCTATACGCCGCGCGACGAACGCAATTATCGTGAGACGGGGACGGCATCATGGTATGGCCCGAACTTCCACGGGAAGCCCACCGCCAATGGGGAACGCTTCGATCAGAACGGCATCAGCGCCGCACACCGGACGCTGCCCCTGCCGAGCTTCGTGCTTGTCGAAAATCTGGACAATGGCCGCCAGCTGACGGTGCGAGTCAATGATCGGGGGCCGTTCGCGCATAATCGCATCATCGACCTGTCGCGCCGGGCGGCGCAGCTGCTTGATATGCAGCGGGCCGGAGTGGCGCGCGTCCGGGTGACGCGCATTTATCCCGATGGTGAGGACCAGCCCGGGCCGAAGCCGTTGCCGCGCGTGACGATTGCGGCCGCCCCGCAGGCCAAAGTGCGATCTGCGCCGGTGAGGACTGCTGCCGCGCCAGTGCCTGTGCCAGTACCAGTACCGGCCGCACCGCCCGCCTTGCCGGAGCGGATATTGTTGGCCCAGTCTGAGATGGGCCCGGACGGGCCGATCCCGTCCACCCTTCCCGACACCAGAAAGACAATTCGTTCGGTCGATGTGCCGCAGCCGGGGGAGGCACCGCAGACGGACGATCCGGCTGATTGGCTGGATGGCGGGGTAGACACGGCGGCAGAGAGTGCGCCGCCCGCCGAGGAACAGGGGGTCGCCGCCGGGCGGATGATACAGGTCGCCGCCCTGTCGCAATCGTCCAGCGTCGTGCGCCTGAGCGCGGCCCTGGGCAACATTCCGGGGCTGGGCCCTGTCAGCACGGAAATGACGGCCAGCGGACTGATCCGCGTACGCGTCGGACCCTTTGTCACGGCAGAGGAGGCAGAGAGCATGCTGGCGAAGCTGAAGGCGGCAGGCTATGATGAGGCGCGCCTCGTTGGCGATCCAGTTTCCTAAAGACTCCTTTAAAGACAGAAGGCAGGTTTTCATGCGTATCGCCGCCATTACGGCCCCTCTGACCGCCATCGCCCTGATGCTCTCCACCGCTGCAGGCGGCCAGAGCCTGGAGACGGCGGCGCCCTTTGCCTATGTAAAGGACCTCTCGTCGGGTCTGGTGCTGTTCGAGCGGGGCGCCGATGAGCCGATGCCGCCAGCGTCCATGGCGAAAATGATGACCGTGCTGGTTGCTTTCGACCTGATCGACAAGGGCAAGCTGTCGCTGGACCAGAAGATTCGCGTGCGACCCGACACCTGGGCGAAATGGCATTCCCAGGGCTCGACGATGTTCCTTTCTGCAAATGAAGAGGTGAGCGTCGAGAATCTGCTGCATGGCATCGTCACGGCGTCCGGCAATGACGCCTCCATCGTGCTGGCGGAGGGGATTGCGGGAACGGAAAGCGCCTTTGCCGATGTCATGGATGCGAAGGGCAAGGAAATCGGCCTGACCGGTTCCAATTTCGAGACGGCGAATGGCTGGCCGCATGAAGGCGAACATGTGACGCCGCATGACCTGGCCGTCATCGCGGAACGAACGATCCTGGATCATCCGAAGCTGTACCAGAAATTCTATCCGCAAAAGGATTTCACCTGGGGCCGCACGCTGGGTGGTGGTGATCCCATCACGCAGCCCAACCGCAACCCCATCCTGAACACCGTCGAGGGCGCGGACGGCCTGAAAACTGGGCACACAGAGGCAGCGGGCTATGGCTTCACCGGGTCGGCAGAGCGGGATGACCGCCGCATCGTGGCCGTCATCTCCGGCCTGACCAGCGAGGGTCAGCGCAAGGCCGAGGCCACGCGTATCATGGAATGGGCATTCGGTGCATGGGAAGGAAAGGCGCTGGACGGCGCCAAGGCCGTCGCGGAGCTGCAGGTCGCCAACGGCGATCAGGATACGATTGCCGCAGTTCCGGCCGAGGGCGCGATGATTACCGTGCCGCGTGCCATCGTTTCCGAGGTCAAGGCAAAGGCGGTCTATAAAGGGCCGGTCGTGGCCCCAATCGCGAAGGGCGATCAGATTGGTGAACTGGTGGTGACCGTCGAAGGCCTTCCGGAGCAGCGGGTGAAGCTGGTCGCGGCCCAGGATGTCGGCGGTGCCGGATTCTTCTCTCGCGTTGCGGCCGGATTCTCGCGGCTGCTCAACTGAACCATGGCGAAGTTGGTGCCAAAGGTGGGGACGGAGTGAGAGGCAGGTTTCTCTCGTTCGAAGGTGGTGAAGGGGCGGGTAAGACGACGCAGATCGCGCGACTGGCTGCGCGTCTGCGGGCGGAGGGCGAGACCGTCATTGCCACCCGCGAACCGGGCGGCACGCCGGGCGCGGAGACAATCCGCGACCTGCTGGTCAAGGGCGAGACCGACCGCTGGAACGGCAAGACCGAGGCCCTGTTGATGAATGCCGCGCGGGCGGACCATGTCGCGCGCCTGATCCTGCCGGCGCTGCAGGCGGGCCAGTGGGTCATTTCCGACCGTTTTGCCCATTCGACACTCGCCTATCAGGGCGTCGCGCGCGGCATGGATCTGGAGGAGCTGATGGCGCTGCACAATATCGCGACGGACGGCCTGTGGCCGGCACGGACGATATTGCTGGATCTGCCGGTCCCCGACGGACTGGCGCGGGCGAAGGGACGCGGTGGCGAGGATGCGCGGTTCGAGGGGGAGGCCATCGCCTTTCACGAAAAAGTGCGCGCAGGATTCCTGGCACTTGCAAAGCAGGATGCGTGCATGACCGTCATCGATGCGGCGCAAGATGCGGGTCGAGTGGCCGCCGACATCTGGCGCGTGGTCGAACCGATGCTGCGACCGCTGCCATGACGGCGCTGGTGGGCCATCAGGATCAGCGCGCGGCGTTCGAAGCGGCGTTTGCGTCGGGAAAGATGCACCACGCCTGGCTGCTGTCCGGGCCGCGCGGCATTGGCAAGCGAACCTTCGCAACCGCCGCGGCGCGCATGGTGCTGGCGGGTGCCACCAGTTTCGATGTGGACAATAGCGATCCGCAGGCGCGCGCATTCGATGCCGACGCCCATCCGGATTTTCGCAAATTGCAACGTGGCCTGACGAAAACCGGCGACAAGCTGGCGCAGAATATCGTCGTCGATCAGGTGCGCGCATTCCTGCCGGTGCTGAACCAGACGCCGTCACTGTCCGAATGGCGCGTCGTCCTGATCGATTCCGCCTGTGAGATGAATACGGCGTCGGCCAACGCCTTCCTGAAATCCTTGGAAGAGCCGCCAAAGCAGACGATCTTTCTGCTGGTCTGTCATTCGCCTGGACGGCTGCTGCCGACGGTCAGATCGCGGTGCCGGACACTGACGTTCAGGCCGCTGCCCTCTTCCCAGGTGCGGGAAGTGCTGCAGAGCGAGCTGGACGATCATTCGGATATGGATGCCCTCGTTCAAATAGCGGACGGCGCGCCGGGCCGGGCATTGCGTTTCGCAGGCCTGGAGGTCGCCGAGCTGATGTCGACGCTCGCCCGGCTGGAGGCGGTGGACGATAATGATGCGCGCGACCTGGCCCTGACCCTGGGTCAGCGACTGGCGCTGAAGGCCGCGCAACCGCGATTCGAGGCGTTTCTGGAACTGGCGGTCACGCATCTTGCCGATGCCGCGAAACGCGCGCAACCGGATCAGCTTGCGGCGCGGCTGGCGCTGTGGGATGAGGCGCGGACATTGGCTGGCGACGCGCTGGCAAAGTCGCTCGACCCCAGTGTCGTCGCCTTTCAGATCGCGCGTCTTGTCGGCCACCTCTCTACAGCGGAACAGCGGGCAGCATGACGCAGAATTATTATATCACGACGGCCATCGCCTATCCGAATGGCGCGCCGCACATGGGCCATGCCTATGAGGCGATTGCGACGGACGCGCTGGCGCGGTTCCACCGCCTGACCGGCAAGAACGTGTTCTTCATGACGGGCACGGACGAGCATGGATTGAAGATCGCTCGCGCCGCCGAAAAGGCCGACCTGACGCCGAAAGTCTATGTCGATGGAATGGTGGCGCAGTTCAAGGGAATGTGCGCCGCGCTGAACATCAGCAATGACAGGTTCGTGCGCACGACAGAGCCGCTGCATTATGAATGTGTGCAGGATTTGTGGCGCAAGATGGCGGCAAAGGGCGACATATACCTGGACCGCTATGAAGGCTGGTATTCGGTCCGCGACGAGGCCTTTTATGACGAGAAGGAGCTGAAGCCCGGTCCCGACGGTACCAAATTGTCGCCGGAGGGCACGCCGGTCGAATGGACCGTCGAGGAAAGCTATTTCTTTCGCCTGAGTGCGTATCAGGACAAATTGCTGGCCCTGTACGAGGCGCAGCCGGACTTCGTGCAGCCGCAGAGCCGTATGAATGAAATGAAGAATTTCGTGGCGGGCGGTCTTAGGGATCTGTCGATCAGTCGGACGAGCTTCGATTGGGGCGTGCCGGTTCCCGATGCACCCGACCACGTCATGTATGTATGGCTGGACGCGCTCGCAAATTATCTGAGCGGTGTTGGCTATCCTAATGAAGACTATAAGAAACGCTGGCCCGCAGATGCGCATGTCATCGGCAAGGATGTGGTGCGGTTCCACGCGATTTATTGGCCCGCTTTTCTGATGTCCGCCGATCTGGAGCTGCCGAAAACGGTATTCGGTCATGGTTTTGTCCTGCTGGACGGGGAACGCATGTCGAAATCCTCCGGCAATGTGGTGGATCCGCTTGCGCTGGCGGAGAAATACGGCACCGACCAATTGCGCTATTTCCTGCTGCGCGAAGTACCATTTGGGGGTGACGGCTCCTATTCCGAACCGGCCATCGTCACCCGCTCCAACGCCGACCTTGCCAATGATCTTGGCAATCTGGCGCAGCGCTGCCTGTCGATGATTGCCAAGAATTGCGACGGGATCCTGCCCGAGCCCACCGCCGCGACCGAGGCAGACAGCGCGTTGCACGCGAAGCTGTCGGCCTTGCCCGGCGACTATAATCGGGCTTTTGACCGGATGGCCATTCACAATGCGCTGGAAACGCTGTGGAAGATGGTCGGCGAGACAAACCAGTATTTCGCCGGGCGCGAACCCTGGGCGCTAAAGAAGACCGATCCTGCGGCAATGGGGTCTGTGCTGTATCGCACCGCAGAGGCCGTCCGCCAGCTTGCCATTCTGGCGCAGCCCGCCATTCCGGAGGGTGCGGCCAAATTGCTGGATCTGCTGGGCGTAGCGGGAGATGCGCGTGACTTTGCGGCGCTGTCGACGCCGCTGTCGCCGGGGGCAGCCCTGCCTACACCGCAGGGCGTCTTCCCGCGTTTCGAGATGCCCGCCGCGGCCTGAAAACCGGCGGGATCGCGCCCCTTCCAGCTTTACAAGCGAGCGACTTCTCCTATTCATGCGGGGGCTTGGGAAGAGGAGAGTGCAGGCGTGATCCACATCGCGATTATCGGATCGGGTCCGGCGGGATATTATACTGCGGAAGCCGCTCAGAAAGCGTTCGGTGAAACCGCGCGAATTGACATTATCGACCGGCTGCCGACTCCGTTCGGCCTGATCCGTTCGGGTGTGGCGCCGGATCATCAAAGCCTGAAGGCGGTGGCGCGGCGCTATGAAAAGACTGCTTTGACCGAGGAGGTGCGTTTCGTTGGAAATGTCCCCATCGGCGATGACGGCGTGACCATCGCCGAGTTGCAGGACATTTACGATGCTGTCGTGCTGGCGACCGGCGCACCGCACGACCGCAAGCTGGGTATCCCCGGTGACGATCTGCCCGGCGCGTTCGGCTCCGCCGCCTTTGTTGGCTGGTATAATGGACATCCCGATTTCGTCGCCGCCCAGCCGCCGCTCGACCATTCCACGGCGGTCGTTATCGGTAATGGCAACGTTGCCATAGACTGCGCCCGGATTCTTGCGAAGACGTCTGACGAGCTGGCCAGCAGCGATATCGCCGCGCATGCCGCCGAGGCGCTGGGCACGTCCAGGATTACACATATTCATATAGTTGGGCGGCGCGGACCGCATCAGGTAAGCTTCACGCCCAAGGAACTGGGCGAGATGGGGCGGCTGGAGCGGGCGGCGGCGGTCGCCGATCCGGCGGCGTTCCCGCCGGAAACCGAGGACGAAGCCCTCGACCCCGGCCAGCGTAAGGTCGTCGGCTTCCTCCGCGAATTTGCCGGCAATGCGGCGGACAAGCCCGTTACCGTCAGCTTTGATTTCTTCACGCGGCCGGTTGCCATCGAAGGCGATCTGGCGGTCGAAGGCATCGAAGTGGAAAGGACGCGATTGACCGATGATGGCCGCGCCGAAGGCACGGGCGAGATGCGAACGATTCCCTGCGGTCTGGTCATCAGCGCCATCGGTTATCGCACCAGCCCCATTGCGGGCGTTCCCTATGATGAGGGGCGCGGCCGCTTCGTCAATGAGGAGGGGCGGATCGCCCCCGGCCTGTATTGCGTGGGGTGGGCGCGCCGCGGACCGACGGGCACGATCGGCACGAACAAGCCGGATGGATATGCCATTGCGGAGTTGTTGCAGAGCGACCTGTCCGACACCGGAAAGCCGGGGCGCGCTGGTCTGGATGCCTTGATCGAGGAGCGGGGGCTGCAGGCTGTCCGCTTTACCGACTGGCAGAAGATCGATGCGGCGGAGGTGGCGCGGGCGCGCGTAGGGGCGCCGCGAGAGAAGTTCGTGCATGTCGAAGAAATGATTGCCGCCGCCACAACGCCGTGACGAAATCGGGTGATCACGACGCTTGCCGCGTGGGGGCGCCACGGCTATATGCGCCGCTCGCCAGCGCGTCGGAGAGTAGCTCAGCCTGGTAGAGCACTGTCTTCGGGAGGCAGGGGCCGGAGGTTCGAATCCTCTCTCTCCGACCATTGCGCCTCATTCAATGGAGAGCGCCGAATGTATCGTTTGTTCATCCTCGCCAAATGTGATCTGGGTCACGCCGAGGAATGCGGTAACGCGATCGCCCAATTGGAAGATGTGAGCGAAGTCTATTCGGTCACCGGCGAACATGATCTGCTGATCAAGGTGAATTTCGACGATCTGCCGTCGATCAGCGATTTCGTGCAGGAGCATCTGCACCGCATTCCGCATTTGAAGGAAACGGTCACGATGACAAGTTTCCGTGTATATGGTCAGGATATTGGTGACTTTGTGAATTAAGCTGGCCGCGCCTAACGAGCGGTGGCGCCGAGGTGGGCAGGGCGCTAAAGTCCGGCGCTTCCTTACACAGTCGATTGTCGTCCCTTGCCCAGCCTGTTCGATCATTATCTGACCGCCGTTCACACCGCCCTCGACACCCTGCAAGCGCGCGGCGATTTGCCCGCCGACCTGGATTGGAGCAATGTGACTGTGGAGCCGCCGCGCGACGCGTCGCACGGGGATCTGTCCACCAACGCAGCCATGGTGCTGGCAAAGCCTGCGCGGATGAACCCACGTGCGATCGCCGAGGCGCTGAAGTCGGAGCTGGAAAAAGCGGAGGGGGTCGTGTCCGTGCAGGTTGCGGGCCCCGGATTCCTGAACCTGACGCTCGACGACTCCGTATGGCTGGAAGAGCTGAAGTCTATCGAGACGGCTGGCAATGACTATGGTCGTTCGGACTTTGGTGCGGGGCGCCGCGTCAATGTGGAATATGTCAGCGCCAATCCGACCGGCCCCATGCACATGGGACATTGCCGCGGCGCCGTCATCGGCGATGCCCTTTCCAGCCTGCTTGCCTTTGCAGGGCATGAGGTTACGCGGGAATATTACGTCAATGACGCAGGTGGCCAGGTCGATACGCTGGCCCGGTCGGTGCACCTGCGCTATCGTGAGGCGTTGGGCGCGGACATCGGCGAGATTCCGGAGGGGCTTTATCCGGGTGATTATCTGGTCCCGGTAGGGCGCAAGCTGGCCGAGGAGTATGGCGACGCCTACACCAATGCGCCGGAGGCGGAATGGCTGTTGAAATTCCGCGCGGAAGCGGTCGCTGCCATGATGGACCTGATCCGGTCGGATCTGGAAACGCTGGGCATCCATCACGATTTGTTCGCGTCGGAGTGGGAACTGCAACAAGCGGGGGCGGTCGATCGCGCGGAAGCGACGCTGCGGCAGATGGGCTATGTCTACGAGGGCGTGCTGGAGCCGCCGAAGGGTGAACTGCCCGACGATTGGGAACCGGTCGAGATGACGCTGTTCCGCGCCTCCGAATTTGGCGACGATGTCGATCGTCCGCTGAAAAAGTCGAACGGTACATGGACCTATTTTGGCGCCGACGCGGCCTATCATTTGCAGAAGTCGGAGGCGGCGGATGAACTGATCGACATCTGGGGCGCGGATCATTCGGGGACGGTGAAGCGGATCAAGGCCGCGGTAAAGGCGCTGACCGGCGGTGACGTACCGCTGGACGTGGTGCTGGTGCAGATGGTGCGGCTGTTCCGAAACGGTGAGCCTGTCAAAATGTCAAAGCGTTCCGGTAACTTCGTGACGCTGGCTGAAGTGGTGGAAGAGGTTGGTAAGGATGCCGTCCGCTTCATCATGCTGACCCGGCGCGCCGATGCGCCGCTCGATTTCGATTTCGCCAAGGTCGTCGAACAGTCGAAGGACAATCCGGTCTTTTACGTTCAATATGCCCATGCCCGCATCCAGTCGATGCGGCGCAAGGCTGCCGAGGCCGGAATCGGCGATGCCGCCGCGACGGCCGGAATGATGGCGCATCTCGACACGACGGACCGCGCCCTTTTGAAGCAGGCGGCGCAATGGCCGCGCATCGTCAGGCTGGCCGCGACCGCGCGGGAGCCGCACCGGGTTGCCTTCTATCTGGGCGAATTGGCCGCGGCATTTCACGCGAATTACAATCGGGGGAATGACGATCCCGCGCTGCGCTTCTTCCTGCCGGAAAAGCCGGAACAGACGCAGGCAAGGCTGGCCCTGGCGCGCGCGGTCGGGCAGGTTATCGCCAGCGGGCTGCGTGTCGTGGGAGTCGAGCCGGTGGAGGAGATGTAGGAGGATGGCTCGTATACGCGACGATGCCGATTTCGAAGAGACGCCGGGCGAACATCTGCCCTGGCTGGAGCCTGCGGAACTGGAATATACGGAGACCGGCGGCGGCTTTCTGAACGGCCGTACTATTCTGATCGCCGCGTTGGTCATCATTGCGGCGGTTGCCCTCTTGTGGTGGCTGGCCGATTATCTAGGCGGCGGCGACATCGAAATACCGGAAGGCGGCACGATTCCCCTGGTGGAAGCGCCCACGGAACCATATCGAATTCCACCGGATGAAGCCGGTGGCAGGGAGTTCGACCTGGCCGAGGCAAGTGTGCATGCGCGCGCATTGGGCGAGAGCCGCCCGGGCGAGGTTGATTTGTCGAAACAGCCGGAAACGCCCGTCCCGGTGGTCGGACCGGCAGGCACTGGCAGGGCGGATGGCCCGCCACGCAATTTGATGCCTGGCGAGGCGGCGCCCGATGACGCCGAGGAAGGGCAGGCAAAAGCCGCATCGGAAGAAGCAAACACCAGAGCACCAGCCGCCGCCAAACCAGAGGCCGACCCGGCACCTGCGCCCGCACCGGCCGCGGGCGGCAATGCCGCCGTGCAATTGGGCGCCTTTTCCACGCGCAGCAAGGCGAACGAGGTGTGGGACACGATATCGGAGCGATATGATTATATCGGCGCGCTTTCCAAGTCGGTGGAATCGGTCGAGGCAGGTGGCAAAACCCTGTACCGGCTGCGCGCCACAGGCGCCGGCAGCCGCGCGGCGGCCAATGATTTGTGCGCACGCCTGAAGCTGGCCGGCGAAAGCTGCGTCGTCCCGTGAGGCAGCATTGACGCCCTTGATCCTGGGCCTTTCCGGCCCGTCGTTGACGGAGAACGAGCGCGCCCTTTTGAGGGATATGCAACCGGCAGGTTATATTCTGTTCGCGCGCAACATTCAGGATCCGGCGCAACTTATTACACTGACGACAAGCCTTCGTGATCTGTCGGGGCGCGAGGATGTGCCGATCCTGATAGATCAGGAGGGCGGGCGCATACAGCGCATGGATCCGCCGCATTGGCCGCAGCATCCCCCCGCCGCCACATTCGGTGCCGTGTGGCAGACGGCGCCAATGACTGCGATAGAGGCGGCGCGTTACCACGCCATCGCCATCGGTCAGGAGCTCCGCCACATCGGCATCTCGGTCGATTGCCTGCCGTTGATCGACGTGCCTGTGGCGGGCGCACATGACGTCATAGGCGACCGCGCCTTTGGCAGCGAGGCGAATATGGTGGCGTCACTGGGCGCAGCCGTTCTGACCGGCCTGCGTGAGGCAGGGATCTGCGGCATCATCAAGCATATCCCGGGGCATGGCCGAGCAGAGGCGGACAGCCACGAGGCGCTGCCCGTTGTGTCGGCGAGGCGGGACGAACTGGAGCAGGATTTCGAACCTTTCCGGAAGCTGGCGGAGGCGCCGATGGCGATGACCGCTCATGTCACCTACACGGCCATCGATGCCGCCCGCTGCGCATCCGTGTCCCCGGTGGTGGTGGATGCCGTCATCCGTCAGGAGATCGGTTTTAAGGGCCTTTTGATGTGCGACGACCTGGGTATGCAGGCTCTGTCCGGTTCGCTCGCAGAAAGATTGTCGGCAACGTTGAATGCGGGTTGCGATGTCGGCCTGCATTGCTCCGGAGATTTCAGTGAGATGCAGGAACTTGCCGAGGCTGCGCCCGAGATAAGCCCGCCTGCATGCGAACGGCTGACGGCGGCGATGGCCTGGCCGGTGCAGTCCCCTGAAATACTGGCAGAGGCGGCGGTGCGCCGCGACGAACTGCTCGCTGCGGTGACGTGACTGACCTCGTTGATCTGGTAAGGCCCTCAACGCGAGAGGAGCAGCTGAACCTCGACATAGAGGGCTGGGAAGGGCCGCTCGACCTGCTGCTACAGCTGGCGCGACAACAGAAAGTCGATCTGACGCATATTTCCATCCTGCAACTGACCGAACAATATCTCGATTATATCAATGCCGCGAAGAAGCTGAGGTTGGAGCTGGCGGCGGATTATCTCGTCATGGCGGCGTGGCTCGCCTATCTGAAATCGGCGCTCCTGCTTCCCAAGGAAGAGGGGGAGGAGCCGTCCGCCGAGGATTTGGCCCTACGCCTGCAACTGCGCCTGCAAAGGCTGGAGGCGATGCGGGAAGCGGGCGCGCGCCTGTTTGCCCGCGACCTGATGGACGAGGATGTCTGGCGGCGCGGCATGCCGGAGGGGCTTGCCTCGATCACGCGCGCGGAATGGGATTGTACGCTTTACGATCTGATGCGCGCCTATGGCGGGCTGGCGGGGCGAGGAAAAGCGATCAGCTATGCCGTTCACCGACGGCCGGTTTTTTCGCTGGATGAAGCGATCTCCTGGCTGGAGGGGGTAGTCGGTACGGCGGTGGACTGGGCCGTCCTGCACAGCTTTCTGCCGGCGACGCAGGATCCTCAATATCGCCGGTCGGTCATTGCCTCCAGCTTTGTGGCGGCGTTGGAACTGGCGCGGACGGGCAAGCTGCAGCTGGATCAGGCAGATGCGGATTCTCCGCTGCGGATCAAGGCGCTGTGAACGAGGCACTGCGCATGTTGGAGGCGGTGCTGTTCGCGGCGGAAGAACCGCTGGGGCTGGACGCCTTGGCCCGGCAATTGCCCGATGACATGCCGGTGAAGGCGTTGGTTGAAGAGCTGGCCGCAAGCTATGAAATGCGCGGCATCAATCTGGTGGAGCGGGGCGGAAAATGGCTGTTTCAGACCGCCCCCGACCTGTCGCATATCCTGCGGAGGGAGGAGAGCCGCCCCCGCAAACTGTCGCGTGCGGCCATCGAAACGCTGGCGGTGATCGCCTATCATGAGCCGGTGACGCGCGCCCAGGTCGAGGAGATCAGGGGCGTGTCGCTGTCAAAGGGTACGCTGGACGTGCTGATGGAACTAGGCTGGGTGCGTCCGGCGGGCCGGCGGGAGGCGCCGGGGCGGCCGCTGCTTTATGCGACCACGAACGGGTTCCTGGTGCATTTCGGTCTGACCAGTCGCCGCGATCTGCCCGGCATTCAGGAACTGAAGGCTGCCGGCCTGCTGGATCCAATGGCAGAGGCGTTGGAAGCGGCCCAGGAAGAAGCGGGGCAGGGCGATCTGCTCGCGATAGAGCCGGAAGCCGAGTCCGAACCGGACTGAGGTGAAGAACGCTGGAGCGGGTGAGGGGAATCGAACCCCCGTCATCTGCATGGGAAGCAGAAGCTCTGCCATTGAGCTACACCCGCGCGAGAGATCATCTAGCGGAAGCCTGATTTTCTAGAAAGCCCGAATTAACGGGCCGACGGATCAGGCGCTCATATCGCGCGAACAGGCTCGTGAAATGATCTTCGAGTGTCGGTACCTGAAGTGCGCGGGCAGCACGCCGCGCAGCGTCGAGATCTTGATGCGCGGCGATGATGGCGTCTGCCGCGCTGTCCACTCTGCCGGTACGGTAAATGAAAGAGGCACCCGGGCGGGCGAGGTCGGCGACCGCGCCCTCGTCCGGTGCGATGAGCGGGAGGCCGCTGGCAAGCGCCTCGGCAGCGGCGAGACCGAATGTCTCCGCATTGCTGGCGTGCAGCAGGGCATCGGCGCTGGCGATGAACCGGGCATATTCGCTGCGGTCCGGAATCGGCGGCTGCAGCAGGATGTGCGGCGTCTGGCCGATCAAACGTGTGACGCGTGCATTTGCGTGGCCGCCGCCCAAGGCGACGAGGCCGAGCGGCAGGTGTTGGGCCGCCTTCAGCGCGGCCCCTATGATGACGGGCCAGCGTTTTTCCGCGGTCATGCGTCCGATTGCGATCAGGAGCAGGGCGTCCGGCGGCAGCTTCATGCTGGACAGCAGCCGGGCGCGCAGGGCCTCGTCGCGATTCGCGGCTGAGAAGATGCCGTCCTCGACACCCATTGGAATGGTCGCCGTGTTGGGAATGCCCGCCTGTTGCAGGCGCGCCGCGACGCTGGGGGCGGCACAGATCAGCTGATCGAAATGGCCGTAGAGGCGCTTCAGATGGCGCCAGAACCACGGTACCACGCGGCTGTCGATCGTCGCTCGTTCGAACCAGCGGTCGAAGATGCCATAGGCCCATTTCATCACGGGCTCTTCGTGCATGAACATCGTTTTTGGCATGCGTCCGGGATAGGCTGCGACCAGCCAGGCGCCGCGCCAGGGCGAACTCGCCTCTATGATGTCGGGGCTGACGCGGTCGATTGCGGCATGGACCGGCGCGGCGCTCCAGAAGATGTGATAGCGCGGGTCGACGGGATGGCGGGGCGCCTTTACCTCGACCAGCTCGCCCCCTTCGCAAGGGGTGACATGATCCCGGTGGCTGGGTGCGATGACGCTGACATGATGGCCGGCCGCGGCGGCGGCACGCCAGCGGGCGTTTACATAGGTTTTCACCCCGCCGCCGTCGGGTGAATAGAATTCGCAGACGTCGGCGAGGCGCATCAGGGCCAAAGGCCGGCGGTCACGCGCGCCGCTGACCGATGAAATCCGTTCCCGTCAACAAAATGCCGAGGGCGAGATTGGTGGCCAGGAACAGACCCGCGCTCATTGCGACGACAGCGCCCATGGCGTCGCCCTTGTCGGTCAGGAACACGGCAGCGGCGGCGAACAGCAGGTCCTTTGACGGGATCAGCGGCAGGCGATTGATCACCATCCTCAAGGCAGCGAACAGCACCCAATATTCCACCCCCACCTGCGGCAGGGCGAAGTACCACGCGATGGCAAGGAACAGCGTGGAAATCATGCTGCGAAGCATGTGCAGGGAAAAGGTGGCACCAAGATCGCGGCGTGAGAGCGAAAATATCCGCTTCCCAAACAAGAGAATGGCAAAGCTGATGCCAATGATGATCGCGCCAGATCCCAGCAGCAGCTGCGGCTCCACCGCGAGCGTCACGTCATGCAGCATCGGCCAGGCGAGGAGCAGCAGCACCAGTGTCATCACATTACCCGCCAGGGCCGAAAGAATGCTGACATCCTTGATGGCTGCGAAAGGCCGCGCGGTGAGGGCGGGACGCTCCCGCACCCACAGGTAGAAGTATGCTTCCCCCGAATAGCCGAACATCACATCGTTCGATACGCGCTTCTTCAGCAAGGGGATAAGGCCCGCAAAAGGGAGGCCCCATAATCGCCGGAAAATGATCCAATCAAATAGTGGCAGGACAATGTAGCCGGCGGCAAAGGCAAGGTAGAATGCCGGCATGGCGGGCAAAGCGCGCGTCAGGACGTCGAAACCGCCGTCGTGAAGCTCTACCACGATGGCGATCAGCAGCGCGGTCGAGAAGGCCAGCGCTGCCCACCGCTTCCACCCGCGCGCGGTCGGCGCGAGAGAGGAAAAATCATCGCGGGGCAGGGTGGCGGCTTCGGTCGTCATGCAAGCGCCCGTTTGGCGGTCTTGCGAAAATCCGCAAGCCCCTCGAACAGGCGAATATAGGCGGGTGCCGCCTCCTCTGCGGTAAAATGAAGCGCGGCGGCATACATTGCCCGCCTGTCGGGCCGGAATGTACGGAGCCGTTGTAGTGCCCCGGCCATCGCCTGAACGTCGTTTACGGGCGTTAACAGGCCCAGCTGCTCATCGTTCAGCAAGGCAGTGACCGCAGGGGAACTCGCCGTGGCGGCGATAGGCAGTCCGACAGCCAGCGCCTCGATCAGGACGGCAGGCAAGCCCTCAAAATCAGACGTGCTGGCGAAGGCATTGGCGGCGGCAAGTTCCGCAGCCGGATCGGCACGGAAGCCGGGCAGGCGGATGTCGAGACCCGAAGCATTGGCCTGCCGTTCAAGACGGACTCGCTCTGGTCCCTCACCCAGAACGGTGAGTTGGTCGGCGGGAGTTGCGATTTTGCAGAAGGCCTCGATCAGCAGCGCAAAATTCTTCTGCGGGACGAGGCGACCGATTGCCAGCAGACGCAAGGGACCAGCGGCGGCGGGCTTAATTGCGTGCAGATGCGACAGGTGGCCGCGTTCAGCGGCTGGGTTGGCGACGAACGCAAACCGGTCGACGGATCCCCCGATCATCCGGTGCAATTCATCCTGGCTGGCACGGTCCGGAGCGACCATCTTCGTTGTCCAGCGCTTCTGCAAGGACAGCCAGTGCAGCGCCCACCGATCTGCCGGGCTTGGCATATTGCTGATTTTTGTGACGAGTGGGGGGGCATATCGATGCCCCGGCCGCGCCAGGACGTGCGCAAGAGCGAAGGGAAGGGCGTAGGTTTGACCGGGGGCGAACAGAATGTCGGGAGGTCCCTGGTGACCGTGCCTCACAATCTGGCGGGCAAGGGACAGCGGCCGCGCGGCGCCGTCGCCTGCTTCACCAAGAACAGTCACCCTGTGCCCCAGATCGCGCCAGGCGGCGACCAGCCGCAGGGCCGCGCGCTCGGAGCCGCCCCGGCCGGGGCCATAAATCGCGGTCAGAATGTCCATTCGATGCGCGGGTTAGGGCGCCGAGGCAATCACCTCAAGCGGAACGCGGGCAGACAGCCGTGCGTAGTGGAGCGAAAGCCCGAGTTGAAATGGAAATCACATGTCGCGTTTGCTTACCGCCTCTTTCCTTGCCCTGTCGCTGGTCGCAGCCCCGCTCGCGGCCATGCAGAGTCAAGGTGGTGAAGAGAACCCCGCCGTACGCAAGGGGAAAATATCTGCGGCAATATTTCAGGAGGAGCGGACACCGGAAAAATTGTCGGCTCAAATCCTCCTTGATCGCGCCGGCTTTTCCCCCGGCGTGATTGACGGCTATGGCGGCGGAAATACCGAGGCGGCGGTCAGGGCGTGGCAAGAGGCCAATGGCGAGACCGCAGACGGCAAGATCACGGCAGAACTGCTACGGGCGCTACGCGACAAGGATTCCAAATCCTACCTGACGAAAATTGAACTGTCGCAGGAGGATGTCAGCCGCAACTATGTGCAGATCCCGGAAGGGATGGCCGCGCAGGCGGAAATGGACAGCCTTGGCTACTCCTCCGTCGAGGAGATGCTGGCTGAACGCTATCACATGGATGTCGATTTCCTGAAAGCGCTGAATCCTGATGCAGATTTCTCACGTGCGGGCGAGTCCGTCATGGTTGTTCGCGCCGGTCCAGCCAAGCTGGACAAGACGGTCGCGCGCATAGAAATCTCACGCACTAATAACCGGTTGCGCGCCTATAACGAAAATGACGAACTGCTGGCCGTATATCCCGCCACCGTTGGATCATCGGGCATGCCGAGCCCCAGCGGCAATATGAGCGTGCGGACTGTCGCGCCGGAGGCGACCTATCACTTCGATCCGTCGACCAACGATTGGGGCGGGGACGAGGCACTAACTTTGGCGGCCGGTCCCAACAACCCCGTCGGCGGCGTATGGATCGATCTGACCAAAGACACCTACGGTATTCACGGTTCGCCCGATCCAGCCCTGATCGGCAAGACCGCAAGTCACGGCTGCGTGCGTCTGACCAATTGGGACGCCCGCGAACTGGCCGCGGCGGTCCGTCAGGGGACGAAGGTCGCCTTCGTCAATTAGCCGTTTTCTGCTCGAACGCCGCCTGCAATTTCAGCTCCACTTCGTCGCCCAGGGCGGGAAGGAAAGTGGTCAGGCCCCATTCGCTGCGTTTTATGGTTGTGGTGGCGGTGAAGCCAAGGCTGGGCGCCTTGCTCATCGGATTTTCGCCGGCGCCAAACAGTGTCGCGTTCAGCGTGACGGGCTTCGTGACGCCATGCATCGTCAGGTCACCTGTGACCGTCGCCTGTGCGCCGTCGACGGAGACGTTGGAGGAAACGAAGCGGATATTCGGGTGATTGTCCGCATCGAAGAAATCATCCGATTGCAGATGCGCGTCGAGTTCCGAACTGGTCGTCGACACATCGGCAACCGGAAAGGTGATATCAACGCTGGCCTGTGCAGGATTTGCAGGATCGATCGTCAGCGAACCCGATGGATTCCCGAACTGCCCCGTATAGGAACTGATTCCCAGATGGTTCAGCGTAAAGGAAGCAATCGTGTGGCCGGGATCGACATCATAGGTCCCCGACGCCATCGCCTGAGCGGTCGACAGAGTCTCACTGGCGGCGGCTACAGCGGCTTCGCTGTCACCCTCATGATGGTTCCCCTGTGCAGGAAGAGCGAGGGTAAGCAGGATAGCGGCGCTGGAGGCGATGAAGGCGCTGCGCATGTTGCGTGACTCCCGAAATTTCAAATGGAAGCCGAACAATGGGGGAGATTCACGCTTTCCGCAAGGGGGCGTAATCGCGCAGCCGTGGTCATTTCGCGGGTCGCCATTTCCTCACAGGGAAATGGCGACCCGAACGAAATCGGCTGAGGCGGTGTTAGTTGACGTCCTTGTCGACCAGCTTGTTCTTGCCGATCCAGGGCATCATGGCGCGCAGGCGGGAGCCGACCTTTTCAATCGGATGCGCTTCCTGGCGCTTGCGTGCAGCCTTCATCTCGGGGTTGCCGACGCGATTGTCGCTAATGAAATCCTTTACGAAACGGCCTGACTGAATGTCGTCGAGGACGCGCTTCATCTCTGCCTTGGTTTCCGGCGTGATGATGCGTGGACCAGTCTTGTAGTCGCCATATTCGGCGGTGTTGGAGATCGAGTAGCGCATGTTCGCGATGCCGCCCTCGTACATCAGGTCGACGATCAGCTTCACCTCGTGCAGGCACTCGAAATAGGCCATTTCGGGGGCATAGCCCGCTTCTGTCAGCGTTTCGAAACCCGCCATGACGAGTTGCGTCACACCACCGCACAGAACCGCCTGCTCACCGAAAAGGTCGGTTTCGCATTCCTCGCGGAAATTGGTTTCGATGATGCCGGAACGGCCGCCGCCAATGGCGCTGGCATAGCTGAGGCAGAGGTCGTGGGCATTGCCGGACGCGTCCTGCTCTACCGCCATCAGGCAGGGAACGCCGCCGCCGCGCTGATACTCACTGCGAACCGTATGGCCCGGACCCTTCGGCGCGATCATGATGACGTCGAGGTCGGCGCGCGGTTCGATCAGGCCGAAATGCACATTCAGGCCATGGGCGAACGCGAGTGCGGCGCCCTGTTTTATGTTGGCGTGCAAATGATCATTGTAGATGCCAGCCTGATGCTCATCGGGGGCTAGCATCATGATGATGTCGGCCCAGGCGGCCGCTTCGGCATTGGTCATCACCTTGAAACCGGCGCTTTCCGCCTTTTTTGCGGTGGAGGAACCTTCGCGCAGCGCAACGGCGACGTCGGCAACGCCGGAATCACGCAGGTTCATCGCGTGAGCGTGGCCTTGCGAACCATAGCCGATGATGGCGACCTTCTTGCCCTTGATCAGGCCGATATCTGCGTCGCTGTCGTAATAGACTTTCATGGCTTACTTTCCTTAAGGCTGTATTTGTTCGAATATCGCGGAGGCAAACGGCGGAGATACTCCGTCCGTTCGGTTGTGAATTCGGACAGGCACGTGGGCGCGCTCAGCGCTCTGCCTGCGCTGCCATGCTGTTCCATGTCGTAGAACCGCTCGCACACGGTGTCCTTGTGTGCGATCCACGCCCGCTGCTCCTGCAACAGGGCATTGCCGATTTCGGTCTTGCTGCCACCGGCGGCGCGAAGCGCCTGCTTCCACGCCTGGGTTAGTTGTTCGGTATCGCGCGTCAGCTGTGCACCCGTGCATGCGCTCATATCGCGGGTAGTGTCGGCGGTCTCCAGACACTGCTGAAGGTCGTCGGCAGCCGATGCGGGCGCTGCCAGCGTGAAAAATGCGCACGGCACGCAGAGCCGCAGAAACCGAGAGAATTTCATCATCCCGCCTCGCTTCCGCGAGAAATGGCGACAATGCCGGACTTGCCGATTTCGACGAGCCCGATCTGGCGCATCAAGGCGATGAACTGATCGACCTTTTCTGCGCTGCCGGTGATTTCGAAAACGAAGCTCTCCATCGTCGCATCGACGACGCGCGCGCGATAGATTTCCGCAAGGCGCATGGCCTCCACACGGTTTTCGCCCGCGCCTGCGACCTTCACGAGAGCCATCTCGCGCTCCACATGATTGCCCGCCGCGGTCAGGTCCGTGACCTTGTGAACAGGAATCAGCTTTTCCAACTGCGCGGTGATCTGCTCGATGACGTGCTGCGTGCCGCACGTCACGATGGTGATGCGGCTAACGTCGTGCTGTTCGGAAATATCGGCGACGGTCAGGCTTTCGATATTATAGCCGCGCGCCGACAGAAGCCCGACGATACGCGCGAGGGCGCCCGATTCATTGTCGACCGTGATGGCCAGAGTGTGGGGAAGCGGCGTCTCGTCCACCATCAGACCAATGCCTCCGCCTGCTTATCGACGCGACCGATCGTCTCCTCGGTCGAGAAGATCATTTCCGTGTGGGCTGCACCCGACGGAATCATGGGGAAGCAGTTCTCGATCTTGGAGACGAGGCAGTCAACGAAGACGGGACCGTCATAGGCCAGCATTTCCTCTATGCCGGCATCGAGATCTTCCACATTTTCGATGCGTATGCCCTTCCAGCCATAGGCTTCGGCCAGCCTGACGAAATCGGGAAGGCTTTCCGAATAACTGTGGGAGCGGCGCCCCTCATAAGTCAGATCCTGCCACTGCCGGACCATGCCCATGTGACCATTGTTGAGAACGAAGACCTTCACCGGCAGATTGAACTGCGTGCAGGTAGCAAGCTCCTGTATGTTCATCTGGATACTCGCCTCGCCCGCAATGTCGATGACAAGCGATTTCGGCATGCCGATCTGCGCGCCGACGGCAGCGGGAAGACCATAGCCCATGGTGCCGAGGCCGCCGGAGGTGAGCCACTTGTTCGGCGATGCAAAGCCGAAATATTGCGCGGCCCACATTTGATGTTGGCCTACCTCAGTCGTGATGATCGGCTGCTGCTTGTGCGTCATGGCGTGCAAGCGTGAAATCGCATGCTGTGGCAAGATCGCGCCCTTCGCCGGCTGGTCATATGACAGGCAGCTCTTCTCACGCCATTTGTCGATCCTCTGCCGCCATTCTGCATGGGGGGCTGTCTTATGACCGGCGGCGCGCCAGACCTTCAGCATGTCCTCAAGGACGTGGCCGACATCGCCGACAATCCCGAGGTCGACGCGGATAGTCTTGTTTATGCTCGATTTGTCTATGTCGATGTGGATTTTCTTCGACTGCGGCGAGAAGGCGTCGGTGCGGCCCGTGACCCGGTCGTCATAGCGGGCGCCGACGCATAGCATGACGTCGCACTGGTTCATCGCCATATTGGCTTCGTAGGTGCCGTGCATACCCAGCATGCCCAGCCAATCGGGATGATCATACGGAAACGCACCGAGGCCCATCAGCGTGGATGTCACGGGCGCCCCCGTGACGCGTTGTAACTCGCGAAGCAACTGGCTCGCCTGCTTACCCGAATTGATGACGCCGCCGCCGGAATAGATGATGGGACGTTCTGCCCCGGCTAGCATCTCGACAGCTTCCCTGATGGAATCGAGGTCGCCCTTCAGCGTTGGATTATAGCCGCGGTGGCGGGACTCATTCTGCCGGTAGGGGGCGTCGTGAACCTGAATATCCTTGGGAATGTCGATGACGACGGGGCCGGGGCGACCGGTCGTCGCGATGCGGAAGGCCTCGTGTACCGTGTCGCCCAGGCGGTCGCCATGCTTCACAAGATAATTATGTTTCGAACAATGGCGCGTGATGCCGACGGTGTCGCATTCCTGAAACGCATCGGTGCCGATCAACTGCGACGCCACCTGGCCGGAAATGACGACCACCGGGATGGAATCCAACAGCGCGTCAGTGATGCCGGTGACCGTGTTCGTCGCGCCGGGCCCAGACGTAACCAGCGCAACGCCGCACTTTCCGGTCGCGCGGGCATATCCCTCTGCCGCGTGCACGGCGCCCTGTTCGTGGCGAACGAGGATATGGCGAATTTGCGGATGCTCGAATAGGGCGTCGTAAATGGGAAGGACGGCGCCGCCCGGATATCCGAATACGGTGTCGACGCCCAGTTCGATGAGGGCGCGTACGAGGTTGTCGGCGCCTGAAGCGCGTGCATCTGCCATAATAAGCCGTCTCTAGCGTATGAAGACGGCGCTGTTAATGGCGGTTAGATTTCAATACAAGGCATTTCTGTGTTATTTTATGTCGTTTTTGGCAAATCTCAAGCAATTTAGCACCCGTCCTAGTGTTTGCCTCCGCTGAGAAACATATTTAAAGGCACTTGGGATGCGGGCGGAACGAGAACCCAGGACGGAACGGCTTTGGCTGTGGGCTCTTGCCTTCGGCGTATTGTCGGCAGCCTTGTTCGGCGTGGCCCTGATGGCCGCCGCGGCCTATCGCCAGGCGCTGGGAACGGACCACGAACGAACCCAGGCCAGCGATCTTTACGCGGAAAGCTACCAGACGATATTGGCGGCCGAAGCGGTCTACAATGCGCTGCAGGATGCGGAGCGAGGCCAACGCGGCTACGCGTTGACACAAAATCCTGTGTTCCTGGACCCATATAACGAAAATGCCGCGCATGTCGGGCCGCGTCTCGCCGAGCTTGAGGGCTTTGCAGCAAGAAATGAGGGACAGGCTGCGCGCGTTGGAGCGCTGAAGCGCATCTCCGACCTGAAACTGCAGGAGATGGCGGACGTCGTAACCATGATCGACGCCGGGGAAACAGCGCGCGCCGAGAGGGAAATCGCGTCGGGCTATGGCCGACGGTTGATGAACGACATTCGTGACCTCATGGATGAGGTAAGGACCGAAGAACAGCGGTTGCTCGACGAGCGTCGCAATGCGGTGCAACAATCTGCGGCGGAGGTAACGGCGTCCATCTCCCGGCTGGCGGAACTCGGCATTGCGCTTTTGCTGGTGGCTTTCATTGCGACGATCAGCGTTGCCATCATGCTTCTGCGTGCTCGCCAGTCATTACAGCGGGAACGCGTCGTCGAAGAGGAAAATTTCGTGCTGGAGGAGGCTGTGGCGGCGCGTACCCGCGAACTCGTCGATGCCAACCAGCGGCTGATTTCCGAGGCGCAGTCGCGAGAAAGCGCCGAGAACCGTCTGCGCCAGGCACAACGTATGGAAGCCATAGGTCAATTGACCGGCGGCATCGCGCACGATTTCAACAATATGCTCGCAGTCGTCATCGGCAGTCTCGATTTGTTGCGGCGGCGGACGAAGGAGGAGCCGAAGCTGCATCCTCTGATCGATAATGCGCTGGAGGGCGCAAACCGGGCGGCGACCCTGACGGCGCGCCTGCTGGCCTTTTCCCGCCAGCAATCGTTGAAGCCGCAGGTCACGGATCTGAACGAATTGATTGCCGGCATGGATGAGTTCCTGCGCCGCACGCTGAACGAGGCCATTCGTATCGAGACGGTGCTGGCGGACGATACGCCGAAGGTCTTCGTGGACGCGGCGGAGCTGGAAAACGTCATCATCAATCTGGCCGCCAATGCGCGCGATGCCATGCCGAACGGCGGATCGCTGCAGATATCGAGTGGGCGCCGTGTCATCGCACAGGAAGAGCATCATCACGGCCAGACGCTTATGCCCGGTAACTATGCCGTGGTATCGCTGACCGACACGGGTGAAGGAATGCCGCCGGAAGTTCTGGCGAAGGTTTACGAACCTTTCTTCACCACCAAGCCGGTTGGCAAGGGGACCGGCCTTGGCCTGAGTCAGGTTCACGGCTTTGTGTTGCAGTCCGGCGGCTCCATCGAAATCGATTCCACCGTAGGCCAGGGGACCCGCATCGACCTGTTGTTGCCGGAGGGGGTGGAGGAAACCCAGATCGTGCGCCCGGAAACCAGTAATTCCGGCGACCTGCCGGAGGCGCGGGAGGGCGAAACCATTCTCGTGGTGGAGGACCAGGCGCAATTGCGGGCGCTGACCGTCGATGTGTTGCGCGATCTGGGCTACGAGGTGCGGCAGGCATCCTCTGCGGGGGAGGCGCTGATCGCGCTGGACGAGAAGCCCACGCCGGTATTGCTGTTCACCGATATTGTGATGCCGGATCAGTCGGGCGAGGAACTGGCGCGTATTGCGCGCGGTGTGATGCCGGGCCTGAAGCTGCTTTATACCAGCGGCTATACCCAGGCGGCCGGAGTCGACGCGGCAAAGCTGAACCCGTCGGCGGAGCTTTTACGCAAACCCTATACTGTGGAGGCTCTTGCCCTGGCGGTTCGGCGCGCGTTCGACGGCTAGGGCGGAGCCGTTAAGGCATCTACGTGAGGGCAGTGCCGCCCGCCACCTCCGTCACATAATGGCGCGCAATCCTGCCAGAGCGCGCACCGCGCTGCGTCGCAAAGCGTATCGCGGCGGCATCGTCGATGGACACGCCAACTTCCCTCGCCAGACTGTGACAGATGGCCAGATAATCGTCCTGGCTGCACGCATGAAAGCCCAGCGACAACCCGAAGCGTTCGGCCAGCGCCAGCTTGTCGTCCAAGGTATCGCGTGGATTGACGCTTGCCGCAGCTTCATTTTCGGCCAGGTCGCGTTTCACCAAATGGCGGCGGTTGGACGTGACGATCAGGCGGCAACGGTCGGGTCGCGCCTCTACGCCTCCGTCGAGGACAGACCGCAGCGCGCGGAGGCTGGCCTCCTCATCGATACCCAGGTCGTCAATGAACACCAAAAATGCACGCTCGGCGCCGTCAAGCAAACGAAATAGCTCGGGCAGATCGGCAATGCGGTCAGCGTCCACCTGAACAAGGCCCAGCGACAGCTCTGCCGCTACGGCCCTGACCAATGCGCTTTTGCCCATCCCCCGCGCGCCCCACAGCAACACGTCATGTGCCGGTGCGCCAGCGGCGAGGCGCCGGGCATTTTCGAACAGCGCCGTTCTTTGTATCTCGATTGCCGCAAATACCTCCAGCGGCATGGCATCCAAGCGGTTGATGCCAGTCAGACCACCGGCCGACCAGTGATAGGCGGGAAAGGCGGCCAGGTCCGCCCGCGCCGGCGCCGGCGCCAATCTCTCCAGTGCCTCGGCGATACGCGTCAGGGTCGTCGAATTCATGGTCTGCATTGCACCTCCCGTACCGGGCGCCTAAGTAGCGCCCGCACGATCATAGCCAAGAGATTTTCATGTTTTCCTTTCCTGCTTATGCGCAAGCCGCCGGAGCCTCGGGTGGTGCTGGTGGTTTTTTGAACGCCATCATGCCTCTGCTGCTGATCATTCCGATTTTCTATTTCCTGCTGATCCGGCCTCAGCAGAGGCGCATGAAAGCCCATAAGGCCATGATCGACGCCGTAAAAAAGAACGACACGGTCGTGACCGGCGGCGGGCTGATCGGCAAGGTGAAACGCGTTACCGAAACCGAGATCGATGTCGATCTGGGTAATGGCAACGTCGTCAAAGTGGTCAAGGGAACGCTTTCGGAGGTGCGCCAGCCGGGAACCCCGGCCGCAGCCGCGAACGATTAGACCGCGTTCATGCTGAACTTTTCAAAGGCTAAAATCTGGTCCATTTTCGCGGTCCTGATTGCGGGAGTGGTATTCGCGCTGCCAAACGCGTTTCCGGAAAATCAGGTTGCTGCGTGGCCGGATTTTCTGCCCAAAGCCCAAATGAACCTGGGCCTGGATCTTAGGGGCGGTAGCCACATCCTGCTGGAAGCGAACTCGGACAGCCTGTTCGAAACGCGCCTCGAGACGCTGGAAACGAATGTCCGCGAAGAAATGCGCCGCGCCGAGGGTGGCGCGATTGCAATTGGCGACGTGTCCCTGCGCGGCGGGCAGCTGCGCTTCATGGTACGCGACGTCACCCGCGTGGATCAGGCAGTCGACATTGCACGCGGCCTGACCACCGCCGTCGGCGTCACGGGGGCACGTGATTATGATGTCACCGTTCAGGATGGCAACCGCATCGTGTTCGGCCCCACCGAAGCGGGCCAGGCAGATGCCGTCGATGCTGCCATGCTGCAGGCAGTAGAGGTCATTCGCCGTCGCATTGATGAGATGGGCACGCGCGAACCGACGATCATCCGGGAGGGCGTCGACCGCGTCGTTGTTCAGGTTCCCGGCCTAGATGATCCGCAGGCGTTGAAGGACCTCCTCGGTCAGACGGCAAAGCTCGAATTCAAGATGGTGGATGTGGAGGCCGATCCGGCGCGCATCGCCGCTGGCCGTGCACCCCCAGGAAGCGAAATCCTGCCGGATGCCGAGACCGGCCAGCCTATCGTTGTGAAGCGGCGCGTCATAATTTCTGGCGACCAACTCACCGATGCGCAGCAGACCTTTCAGCAGGGCTCGGCCGTCGTCAGCTTCAACTTCGATTCGACCGGGGCGCGCCGTTTTGCGCGCGTGACCCAGCAGAATACCGGCAAGCCCTTTGCCATTATTCTTGACGATGTTGTCATTTCCGCGCCGCGCATCAACGAGCCTATCCTTGGCGGTGCCGGGGTCATTTCCGGCAATTTCACGACTGCAAGCGCCAATGAGCTCGCCATCCTGCTTCGGTCGGGCAAGCTGCCGGTCGAATTGAACGTGATCGAGGAACGCACCGTCGGCGCGGACCTGGGGCAGGACTCCATCGATGCCGGCATCTATTCGTCGATTCTCGCCGTAGCCCTCGTGATGGTTTTCATGCTGGTCACCTATGGCAGGTTCGGCTGGTATTCGAACGTTGCGCTGGCATTCAACATCATCCTGATGGTGGGCATAATGAGCCTGCTTGGCGCGACGCTTACCCTGCCGGGCCTTGCCGGTTTCGTCCTGACCGTCGGTGCGGCGGTGGACGCCAACGTGCTGATCAACGAACGAATACGCGAGGAATTGCGAAAGGGCAGGCGTGTCATGGATTCCGTGGCGACGGGGTACAAGGAGGCGTCGACGACGATCTTCGACGCGAACATCACGAATATCATCGCCGCCATCATTATGTTTTGGCTCGGGTCCGGCCCCATCAAGGGATTTGCCGTCGTCCTGACGATCGGCATTGCCACGAGCGTCTTCACGGCCGTGACGGTGACCAGGATGTTCGCGCATTTCTGGTTTGAGCGTCAGCAAGGCCGCGTGCAGGAGATTACGATATGAAACTCCTGAAGATGGTCCCTGACAATACCAATATCGGCTTCGTCCGGTGGCGGTTTGTCGGTGTGGGTGTCACCCTGTTGCTCGTGGTTCTGTCGATCGTCGGCCTGCTGACGCACAATCTGAACTATGGCGTCGACTTTGCCGGCGGGCTGAAAATGGAGGTGGGTTTTGAAGAGCCTGCTAATGTCGACGATATTCGCCAGCGTATCGATGCCCTCGGGATCGGTAGCTCCAGTATTCAGGAATTTGGCTCCCCCGAAGTCGTCTCCATCCGGCTGCCTCTTAGCGAGACGGAAAATCCGGACGAGGCGAAGGCGGTCGAGGAGCAGGTGCTGGCAGCGATTACAGAAGGATATCCAGAGGCAAGCCTGCGCAGTCAGGACGTCGTATCGGGGAAAGTTTCCGATGAGCTGATCCGCGATGGCACATTGGCCGCGGTCATCGCGATGATCGGTGTTGCGGGCTTTATATGGCTGCGTTTCGAATGGCAGTTCGGCGTCGGCGCACTCATTTCCCTCGTGCATGACGTGGTCATTGCGTTGGGGCTATTTGCCTGGACCGGGCTGGAATTTAACCTGAACATCATCGCGGCGCTGCTGACGATTATCGGCTATTCCCTGAACGACACCATCGTAAACTATGACCGAATTCGCGAAAACCTTCGCAAATATCGGAAGATGGACATGACGTCATTGCTGGACCTGTCGATCAACGAGATGTTGGCGCGGACGGTCATGACTTCCGTCACGATGGCGATTGCGTTGCTGGCGTTGATCTTCTTTGGTGGGGAGGTTCTTTTCGGCTTTACGCTCGCCATGCTCGTTGGCGTCGTAATTGGCACCTATTCCTCCATCTATGTCGCGGGCCCGATCCTGCTGTGGCTGGGCGTTGGGCCAAACAGCTTCCTGACTGATGACAAGCCGGGCGCGGAGCGGGTTTCCGCCCGTTCCTGACGTGCACTGATGGCCTTTGAAGAGGTCCGAGGTCCTGCCGGCGCGCCGCGTATCGAGGCGGTTCGCGACAACCGCTTCGTCGTGGCCGGCGAACGGCGCGACGGCGCCTTCCTGATCTGGCCCGACGGCGTCGAGGCCGTCGATGTTGAAAAGGTCGATGACCTGTCTTTCGCCGATTTTACGTTGGCAACAGATCTCCAGCCGCCACGGGACGTGCTTCTGATAGGCAGCGGCGCAAAGATGGCGTGGCCGGATTTCGATGTGCTGGAGCGCCTGCGCGAACGCGGCCTGGGGCCTGAGGTGATGGATTCGCGAGCCGCCGCGCGAACCTATAATCTGTTGCTGGCGGAGGAGCGGATGGTGGCCGCCCTTATCCTGCCGCCTGCCTGATCACTTTCGTCCCGACAATCGGGCCAGGTGCGCATAGAGCGCATCCGTATTTGCCTGCCACGAAAATGGCAGGACCGCCTCTCGAATCTTGGCGCGATCTGGCGGCGACGCCAGCAGTTCCTGAACCGCATGAGCCATGGCGACGGCGCTGCTGTCTTTGGGGAGGAGCGCGCCCGTTGCGGGGGTCACGACCTCTGCCGCCCCGCCCACATTGGTCGTAACGACCGGAGTCCCGCTCGCCATGGCCTCCATCCAGACATTGGCAAGCCCCTCGCGTTCCGACGCGTGGACCAGCGCATGGGCCGCGGCGAGCCGGGCGGGAAGTTCATCATGCGGCAATCGCCCCAGCAGCCTGACGCGGTCGCCAAGTTTCAAACGCTCGATACGACGCGCGATGCTGTGTCGCTCCGGCCCCTCGCCAATGATTTCCAGCGCCACATCAGGTAAATGCACCATCATGTCGACCAGCAGATCATGCCGCTTCAGAGGAACGAGATTGCCGACGGAGATGAGCAGGGGCCGCTCCGCCTTTGGCGCAGCTTTCGGGGAAAATCGCTCCAGTTCGACACCGGTATAGTGAACGTCGATCCTCTCTCGTGACAGGCCGAAACGGCTCATGTCGCGCTTCAGGGCAGAGGAGACGGCGAGAATGCCATTGGCGTGTCGTCCGGCGCCGATGATCTGCCGCCGGGCGCGTGTACGTGCTCCCCAGAAATGAATGTCGGACCCGCGCGCTTTCAGCGAATAGGGAATATGCAGCGTCCGGCTGATCTGGTGCGCGGCCACCGCGTCCGGAAACATGAATTGGCAATCCACCACGTCAAACGGACGCTCAGCATGCAATTGCCGGGCAAGCGGCAAGACGGCGCGTGCCACTGCCTCGGCGCTCCAACGCCAGCCGACCACCGGCACGTTGGTGAAGCGCGGATGATGCACGGTAAGGCCGCCTCTCTGCTCTTGAACGGGAACCGACCGTAGGGCGGAATAGGGCGCACCGGGCAAGGATAGCGGAAATTTCGCGACTGGCGCGATCACCTGCACCTCCACGTCCGGGCGGGCGCCCAGGCGCTCCGTCTGGCGCGCGCAAAAGCCGCCCAGTCCGGGCTGCACGGGATTGGGATAGAGGGTGGAGAGTGTCAGAACGCGTAACATCGCGGGCGAGATTAGCGGGGGAGAACGGCCACCGCCAGCGTAGGCGACGTGTCGACGCATTGAGGTTGGCGAAACGGCGGCCAGAGGCTAGATCACCGATATGAACACACGCTATACTTTCGTTCGCCCGCTGGCGGCGGCCACGGTTTCCGCCCTCCTTCTGTCTGCTTGTGCGGGGGGTAATGATAATGGCGTGATCGATCGCAAATATGTCGCCCGCGACGTCTCGACGCTCTACACGCTGGCAAAGGATACCCTGGACCGCGGCCGCGCAAAGCAGGCCGCGGCCATCTTTGACGAGGTGGAACGGCAGCATCCCTATTCGGTCTGGGCACGCCGCGCCCAGTTGATGAGCGCATTCAGCTATTATTCCGCGCGCGAATATAATGACGCCATTTCGGCGGCGCAGCGGTTCCTGTCGCTGCATCCCGGCAATAGCGACGCCCCCTATGCCTATTATCTGATTGCGCTAAGCTACTACGAGCAGATCGAGGACGTGGAGCGCGACCAGCAAACGACCTTGCAGGCGCTGTCCGCCCTGACGGAGCTGACACGTCGTTATCCCGACACGAAATATGCCGCCGATGCGCGGCTGAAAATCGATCTTGCCCGGGATCATCTGGCGGGCAAGGAAATGACAATCGGCCGTTTCTATATGGAACGTCGCCAATTTATCGCGGCCGTGAAGCGCTTCGAAAACGTTATCGAGACATATGAAACGACCAGTCACACGCCGGAAGCGTTGCACCGGATCGTGGAGTGCTATCTGCTGCTTGGAATTCCGCAGGAGGCGGAACGTACCGCTGCCGTTCTGGGTGCAAATTACCCCGGCTCGAAATGGTATGAGCGGTCATATGACCTGATACAGAAGCACACCTGAGCTTCTGCCGCGGGGCTGCCTGGCAGCAACCCCTGAAGATAGTCATGAAGACCCGCCGAGGGGTTCCACGGTTCCTACCTCTTTTTTGCAGCTTTTCACTTTTCGAGGCGTTGGTTCAGTGCCTTCCTTTCCACGGAAAGAGAAGAACTGAAATAGCTGGGAAGTTTGCATGAAAGAGCAAAATGACTCGCCAGACCGAACGTCCGTATCAGGTCGGGATGCGCGCGGCGCAGAGATAATCCTGCGCACGAAACGCAGGCGTGCGGTTTTCATTGCCGGACTTGTGGCGGTGGTGTTGCTGGGTCTCGTCCTTTCGCTGGCCAGCTTCGCCTGAGCCTTCGCGCCGCGGCGTCATCTTCGCTGACCTTGGCGTGGGGAACGGCACTCCCATCAGTCGCGCAGGCAGAAATCCTTAAAAGTAGGATAGACGAAAGTTGAAAAGGCGAAGGCAGACCGTAGCAGCCTGTTTGCAAGAGCGCCGACAACCATACGGCCTGCTACGGCCCGTTCGCCAGCGCCCTTGCCCGAACAAGCGGGTGCTCAGGGCCGCGTCTGACCCTGTCCGTGTACCTGATATTTGAATGTTGTCAGCTGTTCCAGACCCACGGGGCCGCGCGCATGGATCTTGCCGGTGGCGATACCGATCTCTGCGCCCATGCCAAATTCCCCGCCGTCGGAAAATTGCGTCGACGCATTGTGCATGACGACTGCGCTGTCGATGGTGGCGAGATACCGGTCGGCGGCGGCCTCGTCCTCCGTCAGGATCGCATCCGTGTGGCCGCTGCTGTGCTGGCTGACCCAGTCGATACCGGCGTCGAGGCCCGGGACGATTTTCACCGACAGGATGTTATCGAGATATTCCGTCGTCCAGTCGGACTCGTCCGCAGGGACGATCCTGTCGTCGATGGCACATGCAGCCGGATCGCCGCGCACTTCACAGCCGGCGAGCGCGTCCAGCAGTTTTGGCAAAAAGGCGGATGCCACTGCTTCGTCCACCACCAGGCTCTCCGTCGCGCCGCAGACGCCGAACCGGCGCTGCTTTGCATTTGTGACAATGGCCACCGCCTTTTCCAGGTCCGCTGCTTCATGGACATAGGTATGGCAATTGCCATCGAGGTGCAGCAGCGTCGGTACGCGCGCTTCGTCGCGGACCAGTTTCACCAGGCTTTTGCCGCCACGCGGGATGACGAGATCGATTACTTCAGTCGCGCGCAGCAGGGCGCCAACGGCGGAACGCTCTGGCGTGTCGATCATCTGCACGGCGCTTTCGGGCAGGCCGGCCTTTTTCAGGCCGGACGCTACGCACTCCACGATCGCGCGCGAACTGCGCCGACTGTCGGAACCGCCCCGCAGGATGATGACATTCCCGGATTTCAGGCATAGCGCGCTCGCATCGGCGCCGACATTGGGACGCGATTCGTAAATCATGCCGATGACGCCGATCGGAACCGCAACACGCTCGATGTTCAGCCCATTGGGCCGCTCGAACTGCGCCAGCTTGCGTCCAACCGGGTCGGGCAGGGCGGCGACGGTGCGCATACCCTCAGCCATGCCGTTAATACGCGCTTCGTCCAGCATCAGGCGGTCGATGAATGCGTCAGGCTTGCCTGCCTCACGCGCTTCGGCGACGTCTTCTTTATTCGCTGCGATGATTTCGTCGGTACGCGCAAGCAGCGCTTCGGCGGCGGCCTCGATTGCGGCGTTCTTGTCTGCGGTACTGGCGGTCGCGATGATACGAGCGGCAGCGCGCGCCTGTCGTCCCAGATCGGCGATATATTTGTCGGCGTCGAAGGGTTCGGTGTCAGCCATATATTTGTCCTCTATTTCAAATTCGTGCATTCCTTCACGCTGAAGGTCAACGCAGTTCGCAGGCGCGGCGATACGCAGCCTCCGTGGTCTCGCGCAGAAGATCCGCAAGGTCCCCGCCGCGGCGGAGAACGTCCAGGCCAGCCTGGGTCGTGCCGTTCGGGCTGGTGACGTCATCGCGAAGATCGGCCAGCGCGCGTTCTTCGTGGGAGGCCATATGGGCAGTGCCAAGCACGGTTTCCACCGCCAGCATGCGCGCCTCTTCCGCATCGAATCCCAGTTCCGTGGCGGCCGAAGCAAAGCTGTTCATGAATTCGAACACATAGCCCGGCCCGGATCCGGCAATCGCCGTAAACCGGTCTATGCGATCCTCTTCCTCCACCGTGATGAACTTGCCCGTCGCCTCGATCAGCGTTTCGACATGGCCTGCCTGCGCCTCTGAAACGCCCTTTCCCTTATAAATGGCGCTCATGCCAACGCCGTACGCGGTCGGCAGGTTCGGCATCACCCGAACGACTGGTCTGCCGCCGAGAAGGGTTGCGACATGGCCCGCCGGAACGCCTGCCGCGATCGACAGGGCAAAGCCGTCGTCGGCCATTACAGATTTATATTGCGGCAGGATATCGTTCACCATCTGCGGCTTGATGCCAACGATCAGCAAATCGAATTTCTGATCTTCTACGTCTGGAAATCCGGCATGAAGCCGAATCCCCTCCGGCGCGCGTTCCAGCGCTGGGTCGACGATGGTAAAGCTGTATTTTTCAAGATCTTGCCAACGGCGCAGCATCGAGCCCGCCATTTTTCCGCATCCGATCATCAGGATGTTCATCAAAAGCTCCCTCGCTGCTTGTCATGAAACGAACAAGCAAACTATCTACAAATTATCATGTGAGAGCGAAGGTAACAAAAATAATATTGCAGCGCAACCGGATGAAGTTCAATAATAGTTTTCGGAACGTCACAGCCGGTATTAGAATAAGGTCCGATTATAACGTGAAATTAACGGTCCATTGCAAATAAGCATGTAGCTGTGCTTTATCATGGATCAATGGATATATGTTGCAGTGCAGCAGGTTTGGTCTATGTAAGGCGCAAAACAGAAAGCGGAGTTTATAGTGAGCTTGGAAAAGCGTGTTGTCGTTAAGGTTGGAAGCGGATTGATCGTCAATCAGCAGGATCTGAATTTCAGATATGCGTTCTTGCACGGCCTGCTGTCCGACATCGCCGACCTGCGAAGAGAAAATTATCAGGTGGTCCTCGTCTCCTCGGGCGCGGCGGCCATTGGGCTTGGCGCTCTTGGCATGCGGCCGGAAACGGCGGGCGTGCAGGACAAACAGGCCGCAGCTGCCTGCGGACAGCCTCTCGTCATGAACATGTACAAGCAGATCTCAATGGAATTCGGCATGAACATCGCGCAGGTGTTGCTGACGTCGGAGGAAATGGAAAACCGCAGGCGCTATCTCAATACGAAGAACACAATTGAGAAACTGCTGGAAAACAACATTCTGCCGATCGTGAACGAAAACGATACGGTGACGACCGAAGAAATTCGTGTCGGCGACAATGACCGTCTGGCCGCGAAGGTTTCCCAGATGGTCCGTGCCCCGAATTTCGTCATGCTGACAGATATCGACGGTCTTTACGATCGCCCGCCCAGCGAGCCGGGGGCGGTATTCGTCGATGAGGTTGAGGATGTCAGCGTCTATCTGGACGCGACGAAGAGCAAGGGCGCGCTCGGTAGTGGCGGTATGCTGACCAAGATGCAGGCTGCCAATATGGCGCAGAATGCCGGCGCCACGGCTTTCATCGCGAAGGGCATTGTAGAACGCCCGATCAGCTCCATCCTGAAGAACGAGCGCCGTCATACGCGTTGCATTGCGATCGGTGATCCGGAATCATCCTGGCGCGTATGGCTGACCGACCGCTTGCAAATGGCGGGCAGCCTGGTCGTTTCCGCCGAGGCCGCAGAAAAACTCGTGGCCGGTGGCCGGGGCGTCGACGCAATGGACGTGGTCGCCAGCCATGGCGAATATAGCAAGGGCGACGTCCTCCACATTTACGACGAGGATGGCGTGGAAATCGGTCGCGGTCTGACCAATTTCTCTTCCAAGGAGACCGTCTTGCTTGTGCGGTGTCCGGAAGACGAGGTGACGGCCGTACTGGGCTATCACAGCAAGTCCGATCTTATCGCCGCCGACAATTTCGTCGTCCTCGGAAAGCATCATCTCCTTTGGGATCAGCCGACGCCGGAGCCCATGGAGCGCGCTGCGCAAGCCGCAGACTAAACCGGACGCAATGATGCTTTATGGGGCAGGTCGCGGGCGCGCGGCCTGCCCTTTTGCGTTGTCTTTGCGGTTTGTACCGAAATTCTCGCACATTGCCATTTTCGGCCAAATGCGGGATATGCGGGCGCAAAGGGAGAATACGCACATGAAGAAAATGCTGTTGCTCGCATCCGCAGGGCTGGCGCTGGCCGCGCCAGCGCACGCCGTGGCTCAGGAACCTGCCACCCCCGCCGTTGCCGCTCCTGATGCCAGCGGGTCTCTTGCCACTTATGAAACGCCCGAAAACTGGAAGAGCAACACGTCTGGCCAAGTAACCACCCTGACCGCGCCAGAAGGAGATTTGAAAATCGCGATCGTCGACGTTGGCGCGGCGCCAGACGCCACGGCAGCGGCCACCGCGGCCTGGTCTCTCTTCGGTGTCGCGGAACGGCCGGTGGCGCTGGTAGTGCCCGCCGCTGCCCGGGATGGCTGGGACGAGCGAAAGAGCATTAATTACGAAGTTTCGCCCAACGAGCAGAAGGTGGCGCGTGCCACGACACTGCGAAAGGGCGACGACTGGACAGTTTTGATCGTCGAAGGCGCCACCTCGACCGCTGCAAAGCGTTCGGCCGCTGTCGGGCTGGTCGGCGAGACCGTTCGGCCGATGGGGTACACGCCTGAAACTTTCGCGGGGCGCGAAGCCAATAACTTGGATGCCGCTCGAATTGCCGAAATGCGGACCTTCGTTGAGGAGTCCATCCGGCAGTTGGGCGTTCCGGGCGTGGGTTATGCCCTGATCGACGATGGCAAGGTCGTATATGAAGGTGGCGCTGGTGTGCGTGATGTGACCACCAACGAGCCTGTGGATGCAGATACGCTGTTCATGATCGGCTCTAATACCAAGGGGATGACGACCCTTCTGTTTTCCAAGCTGGTCGACGAAGGTCGTTTGGAGTGGGATCAGCCGGTCACCGAAGTTTATCCGGAATTCCGCCTCGGCGATGACGAAACCACGAGGCAGGTGCTGATCCGCCATCTGGTTTGCGCATGCACGGGCCTGCCGCGAAAAGACTATAACTGGATCTTCAACACCAGCCGCGAAACGCCGGCTGAAGAGACATTCACGCAACTGGCCGACACGATGCCCACCAGCGGATTCGGTGAGGTCTATCAGTATAATAATCTGGTTGTATCGGCGGCGGGCTTTATCGGTGGCCATATCGTTCATCCTGATATGGAACTGGGCGCGGCCTATGACGCCGCGATGCAGGAAAAGGTGTTTGATCCGCTGGACATGTCGGACACGCTGTTCGACACGACGGAGGCCATCACGCGCAATTACGCCGCCCCGCATGGTTTCGACGTGGATGGCAATATGGGCGTCAGCGATATCGACATCGAATATATCGTCGTTCCCTACCGGCCCGCTGGCGGCGCCTGGTCGAGCGCACATGACATGGCGAAATATGTCATGAACGAATTGACCCTTGGCGTGTCCCCCGATGGCGAGCGCCTCTATTCGGAAGCCAGCGTGCTGAAACGGCGCGAGCCCAACGTCTCCGTTGGCGAGGACAAAAGCTATGGCATGGGACTGCAGGTCGACAATTCCTACGGTACGCCGATCGTCTATCACGGTGGCGCCATGCCTGGCTTCCTCAGCAACTGGTATATCTTGCCGGAAGCAGGCGTGGGTGCTGTTCTTTTGACCAATGCCGATGCAGGCGGCGCGCTGTTCCAGCCGTTCCTGCGGCGCCTTCTGGAAATCGTATATGACGGTAAGCCGGAAGCCGCAGAGGATGTGGCTATGACCGCCGAGCGTATGAAAACGGCTCGCGCGGCCCAGCGGCAGAAGCTGATGGTGCCGCCCGAAGCGCAACTCGCGGATCGCTTGGCACCATCATATACCAACGATGAATTGGGCAAACTGACCGTTCGTCGCGATGGCGACCAGGTGGTCTTGAGCACTGCAAGCTGGAGCACGCGCTTGGCATCCAAGGAGAATGCCGACGGCACAAGCTCCTTCGTTGCGATCGACCCTGCGCGGCTGGGTTTTGAATTCCTGGTGGGCCAGGAAGCAAACCCGGCGACGCTGACCGTACGCGATGGCCAGCATGAATATGTCTTTACGCCTGCGTCGTAACGACGAACAAAGAATAATGTGGCGGCCGCGGGACAGGGCGTCCGCGGCCGCATGTGTTTTCGGAGTGGGCAGCGCTACTAACCGGCCACTGAAAAGAAACTGAAGATTAGCGCGGCAGATCGTCTGCGACGCGCTTGTGCTGGGACGGCTATCCCGGGCTTAGCGGTCATGTCTGCACTGATCGTTATGCCCGAACAGGCGCTTGGTATCGGGTAACGAACGGGGAGCGGGGAAGGGAAGACCCCAACCTTGGCGCTGACGTTCTGCCGCTTCTTGAGCAGGTCGGGCGCCGATGCAGCCGGATCCGGGCATTGCTGGCGAGACGCCGCACCCGGATCCGGTTGTCTGTAGAAAAATCAACGCTTCGAGAACTGGAAGCTGCGGCGAGCCTTTGCCCGGCCGTACTTCTTACGCTCCACAACGCGGCTGTCGCGGGTCAGGAAGCCAGCGCGCTTGATTTCGCTGCGCAGCTCCGGCTCCATCCGCGTCAGCGCCTGTGCGAGACCGTGCAGAACCGCACCGGCCTGACCGCTGAGGCCGCCGCCGGAAACCGTTGCAACGACGTCATACTGACCCTTGCGCTGTGCGACTTCGAACGGCTGGTTGATAACCAGACGCAGCGTCGGGCGGGCGAAATACTTGCCCTGATCCAGACCGTTGACGGTGATCTTGCCCGAGCCCGGCTTCAGCCAGACGCGCGCGACGGCATCCTTACGGCGACCGGTCGCATAGGACCGGCCATATTCGTCGACCTTCTTCTCGCGAAGCGGGGCGGCGTTGACGTCGTTCGGATCGCTTGCCGGGGCAGCGGGGGCGGCGGTCGACTGCGCGGCGTCATTGTCCGTCGCGGCAGCGCCTGCCTGTGCCGTCGGGGCAGCAGCCTTCTGTTCGGCTGCGGCTTCCTTCTGCAGGTCCTTCAGGTCCTCAAGACCCTTTTTCTCTTCTGCCATCTTACTTGCCTACCTTGTTCTTGCGATTCATGCCGGCGACGTCGAGCACTTCGGGCGACTGCGCTTCATGAGAATGTTCCGTGCCGGCGAAGACGCGCAAATTGCGCATCTGCTGGCGCCCCAGGGGACCCTTCGGGATCATGCGCTCGACGGCTTTCGTCAGCACGCGCTCGGGGAAACGGCCCTGCAGCACCTTCTGCGGCGTCGTTTCCTTGATGCCGCCGGGATAGCCGGTGTGCTTGTAATACACCTTGTCGGTCATCTTGTTGCCGGTGAAGCGCACCTTGTCCGCATTGATGACGATGACATTGTCACCGCAATCCATGTGCGGGGTATAGCTGGCCTTGTGCTTGCCGCGCAGGCGCAGCGCGATAATGGAGGCGAGGCGCCCGACGACCAGATCTTGGGCGTCGATCAACACCCACTTCTTGTCGATCTCGCCCGCCTTCAGCGAAGGGGTCTGTTTGCCGTACATTCGGGAAATTCCTTGTTGAAAAACAAAAGGCGGACGGCCGAAGCCGGCCGCTTTGTGCAGGTCATATGACTGAGTGGACGAAAAAGGTCAAGGATTGGGGCAGGTTGCCGGTGTGGTAAAATGTTACCAGAGGACTATTGATCCGCCTCCTCGTCATAAGCGTGTGCCTGCAAATGGCCGAGCTGTAGAACTTCCAGGGCGCGTTCGTGTGTCGCCTCCAGCCGTACCAGCGGCGCCGCGCCGCCGGCGCGCGCCTGTTCCCAGCGGGCGGCGCAGATGCACCATTGATCTCCGGGTTTCAGGCCCGGAAACAGGAATTGTGGTCGGGGCGTCGACAGGTCGTTCCCCGCCGCCTTTGAAAAGGTAAGAAATTCATCGGTCATGACGGCGCAGACGCTGTGATTGCCGACATCTTCGGGCACGGAATTGCAGCAGCCGTCGCGATGCCATCCGGTCTTGGGATCATGGCTGCAGTCGGCGAGGTCGCCGCCCAGAATATTTTTCACGTGCGCTCTCCGATGGCCGGTTCTCCAATCCGATGCGCGCAGGCTGCGGCGCACCAGACGATCAGGGCCGCAACCCCTTGGTGTGTTGCGGCAATCCACAATTCAACGCCAGACAACAGGGTCATGACGCCCAGTCCGATCTGCGTTACGATCAAAAGCTTCAACGCAATGGGCGTCCTTCGGGATCCACGCTTCATGGCGGTAACCCCCAGCCAGACCAGCAGGGCCGCGGCGACAAAGGCCCACCAGCGGTGAATGAACTGAACGATGACCGGATTATCGACAAGGTTACGCCAGGCGGGTTCGATCCACTCAGGATAAGCCGGAAAGAAATGCCCGCCCATTGTGGGCCATTCCGCATAGGCATAGCCGGCGTCCATCCCGGCAACGAACGCCCCCAAAATGGTCTGAACGAACAGACCCAGCAGCGCCACGCTGGCAAGTGCCGTCAGTGGTGCCCGGCCGCGGAGCAGGTCGCTGGCGGTCCAGATCAGGGCGGCGATGATGAAGAAGGCCAGGTTCAAATGCACTGCCAGCCGAATGTGCGAGACATCGGGAACGTCGGCCAGCCCGGACGTCACCATCCACCAGCCGATAACGCCCTGCAATCCGCCGAGCGCCAGCAGGGCGACTAGCCGCGGCTTATAACCGGGGGGGATCTGACCTCTGACCCAGAACCACAAGAGCGGCAGTGCGAAGGCGAGGCCGATGATCCGGCCCAACAGCCGGTGTGCCCATTCCCAGAAATAGATGTTTTTATATTCAGACAGGGACATGCCGGCGTTTTTGTAACGATATTCGGGCGAGGCCTGATAATCTGCGAATTCGGCGCGCCACGCCTCCTCCGTCAGGGGCGGCACTGCGCCGGTCACCGGTTCCCAGCGCACCATGGAAAGGCCGCTTTCGGTCAGCCGTGTAATGCCACCGACGACCACCATCAGGACGACGAGAGCCGCGACGGCACTTAGCCATATGGCGATAGGGCGCGCTGCTGCGGGCTGTGATGATAGGGTCATGGGCAGCGTCTATCCCTTTGCGGCCCGCCCTCCAACCCGCAGACGGTCGCACGCGCCTGCGACATGGTTGCGCGGAATGAATCGCTTGTCCGGCAGTTCATGTAACACTATATCCTTCTGCGTGATGGCGCATAAACTCAACTCCATGTTCGACAGGATCGCGATCGGCCTCAGCGGGCTTTGCTTGGTGCATTGCCTGTTCGGGGCGTTGTTCGTTGCAATCATGTCGGCATCGGGATCCGCCTTTTTTGGCCATGATGTTCATCAATGGGGCCTGGCAATTGCGGTGCCTCTCGCGATCCTCGGCCTTGTGGGCGGAGCGCTCGGCCATGGTCGTTGGGAGGCTGTGGCAATCGGCTGTTTCGGCGTGGGCGCGATGGGTGGCGCATTGATCGCGGGGCATGGCGCGCGCGAGGTAGTTCTGACGGTTCTGGGCGTAATTCTCGTTGCGATCGCACATGCGCTCAACATGCGTTGGGCCACCCGCCGCCACGCCTGAACCTTGCGGATCGGATGAAAAAGACCGATATTCGATGGATGACCGGTCACCATGAGTATCAGGGCCAGGCGCTTACCGAGGCCGCGAAGGGCGCCCTTGTTAATGCGGGCGAGCAATGGACGGAAATGCGCGCGCAGATCTTTGATGCGCTGGCGCAAGCCGGCGGTCCGGCGAGTGCCTATGACGTCGCGGATGCCGTTTCCAAAAATCGCGGAAAGCGTGTGGCGCCCAACAGCGTCTATCGCATTCTGGACCTCTTTGTCGCGAACAACATTGCCAAGCGTGTCGAAACCCAAAATGCCTATATCGCCAATGCCCATCCCGAATGTGTGCATGACTGCATATTCCTGATCTGTCAGGATTGCGGCGGCATCACGCATCTGGACGATGACGATTTGGCGAATTCCATGCGCGCGCGCGCGGCCGGCACGGGGTTCCGTCCCGACAATCCGGTGATGGAGGTTCGTGGTACCTGCGAAAGCTGTGCGGCATAGGCCTGAAACGGGAAGCCCCCGGACCGCCTGCACCCTTTCGCCGCACATGTCGCGTTCGACAAAGCCGCCAGTCGCGGATAACTATAGCATAAACATTTGGGGAATTTTGTGACGTCCCGTCCCGATACGCCGCTGCTCGACACCGTCGACACGCCGAAACAGCTTCGCCGGTTGAAGTCCGAGCAACTGCGCCAGCTTTCCGATGAACTGCGCGCGGAAATGATCGATGCGGTCAGCCAGACCGGCGGCCATCTTGGCGCCGGCCTGGGCGTTGTGGAGCTGTCGGTCGCGCTGCACTATGTGTTCAACACGCCGGATGACCGGTTGATCTGGGACGTCGGCCATCAGGCCTATCCGCACAAGATACTGACCGGTCGGCGCGACCGCATGCGCACCATCCGCCAGGGCAACGGCGTTTCAGGATTCACTAAGCGGTCGGAGAGTGAATATGACCCGTTTGGCGCAGGACATTCCTCGACATCGATTTCCTCCGCGCTGGGCTTTGCCATTGCGAACAAGCTGAACAATCAGCCGGGCAAGGCCATTGCCGTTATCGGCGATGGGGCGATGTCGGCCGGCATGGCCTATGAGGCAATGAACAATGCCGAACAGGCCGGCAACCGGCTGGTCGTCATCCTGAATGACAATGACATGTCGATCGCGCCGCCGGTTGGCGGGCTTAGCGCCTATCTGGCGCGTGCGGTTTCCTCTTCGGAATATCTCGGCCTGCGCAATCTGGCGAAAAAAGTCGCGAAGAAGCTACACAAGCGCGTTCATGCCGCCGCTGAGAAGGCGGAGGAATATGCCCGCGGTATGGCAACCGGCGGAACTCTGTTCGAGGAACTGGGCTTTTACTATGTCGGCCCCATCGACGGCCACAATCTCGATCATTTGATTCCCGTTCTGGAAAATGTCCGCGACAGCGAGCAGGGGCCGATCCTGGTCCACGTCGTCACGAAAAAGGGGCACGGCTATGCGCCGGCCGAGGCGAGCGCCGACAAATATCACGGCGTCACCAAGTTCGACGTGGTGTCCGGCGAAATGGCGCCGAAGAAAAAGGGGCCGCCCAGCTATACCGGCGTCTTTGCGGATGCTTTGATCGCAGAGGCGACGCGCGATCCAAAGATTTGTGCGATTACGGCGGCGATGCCGTCGGGGACGGGTCTGGACAAATTCGGCCGTGCTTTCCCCGACCGCACTTTCGACGTCGGCATTGCGGAACAGCACGCGGTGACGTTCGCGGCCGGGCTCGCCGCGCAGGGGATGCGCCCCTTCGCGACGATCTATTCGACCTTTTTGCAGCGGGCCTATGATCAGGTCGTCCACGATGTCTGTATCCAGAATTTGCCCGTGCGCTTTGCGATCGACCGTGCGGGTCTGGTCGGCGCCGACGGCTCGACACATGCGGGCTCATTTGACGTGACGTATTTGTCCACTCTGCCGAATATGGTCGTCATGGCTGCCGCCGATGAGGCCGAGCTGGTAAACATGACCCACACGGCGGCCCTCTATGACAAGGGGCCGATCGCCTTTCGATATCCGCGCGGCAACGGGACCGGCGTTGACCTGCCAGAAACGCCGCAACAGCTGGAAATCGGCAAGGGCAGGGTGGTCCGGGAAGGGCGCCAGGTGGCGATCCTTTCGCTCGGCACGCGCCTGGGCGAAGCTCTGACTGCCGCAGACGAACTGGAAACCAAGGGCCTGTCAACGACGGTTGCCGATCTGCGTTTCGTAAAGCCGCTTGATGAAGCGCTTATCCGGAAACTTGCCACCACGCATGATGTGGTGATTACCATCGAGGAAGGCGCGATTGGCGGGCTTGGGGCGCATGTGCTGACCCTGGCGAGCGACACCGGCCTTCTGGATACGGGGTTGAGAATTCGTACCATGCGGCTGCCCGATGTTTTTCAGGATCATGACGATCCTGCAAAACAATATGCGCAAGCCGGGCTGGATGCGGACGCTATCGTGCGAACCGCCCTGACGGCGTTGCGTCACAACAGCGTTCAAGTAGAAAACGCACGCGCCTGACAGCGCGTCCGTCGCCCTGTACGGACAGTGTTGTGTCGGGAAATTTTACATTCTTACGTCCATATCGCTGACGTAACATTCATTTCGGTTCGAATTTTGGATTGGGATTCAGGCAATTGGGAAAGCAATTTAAATAGTGGCACGGGAATTGCTTAACTTCGTCTAACTGTCTGTTGCGTATCCGTAAGTTTTCTTACTTTTGGAGACGTAAAATGAAACCGACAATGCTCGCGGGTGCGATGCTCGCGCTGATGGGCGGTACGGCCGCCAACGCAGCCGCCCTTTACTTCGACTTTAACCGGAATCTTGTGACGCCAGACGCCTCGGTATTTCTGTTCGGTGCGCCCGGGCAGAACGCAACCATTATGAACGCGGCTGGTTTCAACGAGAATGTCGTTCTGAATGCGGACGGCTTTTTTAATCAGACTCTTAGCAACACATTTCAACAATCTGGCACGGCAACCGTTAACACCGGTTTTCAGATTACATCGGCAGGCCCTCTTGGGGCGTATTTCGTCAACCGTGCCAATGCCAGTACCGACATGTCGTATCTTTTGGAGCGTGAGTCCCTCGGCACCGATTATGTCGTGGCCAGCCAGGGACAGGGGTTCGGTGAAGGCAGTCAGGTGATGATCCAGGCCGTGGAAAATAATACCACGGTTACCTTCTCGCCAAAGGGCGGCGCACCGATCAACGTGACGCTGCAGGCGGGGGAGACCTATAAATATTCCGGCGGCTCGACCGACCTGACCGGCTCTTTCGTATCGGCGAACAGGGACGTTGCCGTGTCCGCGGGTCACCAATGCGCGCAGGTACCGGCGGGGCGGGTCGCATGTGACACCTTGATCGAACAGATGATCCCTACCGATCGTCTTAGCCAGGATTATTACGTGACTGCGTCGGAGGCTGCAGGCGGCCTCGTCGGACAGGATCTTGTGCGCGTTATCGCGACGACCGCCAATACCCAGGTTCGGGTGGATGGGGTTCTGGTCGCAACGCTTGGCGCGGGCGACGTCCATGAATTCAGCGTCGTCGGGGGGTCGGGCGCGCGCGTGCAGACCAGCCAGCCCGCTGCCGTCGCCCAATATCTGATCGGAACCGGCAGCACCGGACAATTGACCGACCCCGCCATGTCCCTGGTGCCCGGTGCCGATAGTTGGCTGGCGGAATATCGTCTGGCCACGCCAAGCGGCGGACAGGCCTTCAGCGTGAATTACGCGTCCATCGTCATCGACCTTGGCGATCTGTCATCACTGGCATTGGACGGCGTCTTCGTCGATCCGTCAGGCTTCACCCAAATCGGTTCATCCAGCTTCTACAGGGGCATTCTCGACTTGCCGCTCGGTTTGTTCGACCTGACGGCCGCTGGTGAATTCCTCGTGATGCTGGGCGGTGGTGACCAGGCCGACAGCTATCTGACATATGGCGGCGCCACTTTCGCACCAGGCATTTCCCCGCCACCACCACCACCGCCGCCACCACCGCCGCCGCCTTTGGACATTCCCGCCCCTGGCGCGATCGGACTTCTGGGCCTCGGTATTCTCGCGCTCAGCATGCGGAAACGCCCTTCGCAGGCCTAGGCGCGAAAGAGAGAAAGGGGGCGGGCCGAGGCGAACGGCCTGGCCCCCGATCTCTGCGATTACCGACGTGTCCAAGGCTTGAAAGCGGAATCAAATATCGGTGTTGGCCCAGGCTATCACCAATATTGAAAATCTAGGCGGTTTTCTCGATCCGCACCGGCACGCCTTTGCTCGCGGGAGTTTTCGATAGCTCTTCGTGGTACCAAAGCGGAATGAGAGGATTCAGTTCGGGAAAATAACCGGCCAGCGTTCCGCGGGGCAGGTCGTAGGGCACGACACGAAACCCGCTCACGGCGCGACGTGAGACATCCGCACTTTCGTGATCAGCGGGAACGTCGGTAATCAGATCGATACGATCATTTTCTGCCAGCCCCTCTTTCACCATATCTTCGGGCCGCATCATGATGATCCGCCGGTCGCCGGACAGGCCGCGCAGCCGGTCGGAATGGCCATAGATGGTGGTGTTGAACTGGTCGTTCGACCGCAGGGTGGCGAGGTGATAGCGCCCCTCCGCATCGCCGATCCCGCAGGCGTTCAGAACCGTGGGGTCGGTAAATTCGGCCTTGCCGCTGTCTGTCTTCCAGATCCGTTCCCGCGCGGCATTGCCGCGGTAAAAGCCGCCAGCCTGATTCATGCGCGCGTTCATATCGTGAAATTCCGCCGGAAAAGTAGCGGCGATCAGATCGCGGACGCGTGAATAATCATCTGCCCATTCATCCCATACGAGCGTAGGATTCTCGCTACCCAGCGTTGCCTTTGCCAGGGCGCAGACGATTGCGGTCTCGCTTTTCAAATGTTCGCTTGCGGGACTGCGATGGGAACGGCTGCCGTAGATATGGCTGAAACTGTCCTCCATACTGACCCACTGGCTGCCGCTTCCCTGGAGATCCTCTTCCGCCCGCACCAGGCAGGGCAGGATCCAGCTTTCCTTGCCGGGCATGCAATGGGTGGTGTTCAGCTTTGTCGCGACGTGGACGGTCAGCTCCATTTTCCCCCAGGCGCGATGCACCTGCTCGTGATCCGGTACCGCGTGGGCCAGATTGCCGCCAAGGCCGATATAGCCCTTGTTGGTCCCCGCGATCGTCGCCTCCAGAAACTCTACCGTGGTGTGGCCGTCCTCCTGCGGCGTTTCCAGGTTGAACAGTTCGCGGTATTTTTCGACCGGCGCCAGGCTGACCTTCTCCGTGACGCCAACCGTGCGCTGGCCCTGTACGTTGGAATGTCCGCGAATGGGTGAGCAGCCGGCGCCCCTCCGCCCGATATTTCCGCCCAGCAGCAACAGATTGACCAGCATGCCGATGGTCTGTGCGCCGTGAACGTGCTGGGTGACCCCCATGCCGTAAATGCCCATCACATTGTCGGCATCGGCATAAATATCGCCCGCTTGTTCCATTTCAGCGCGCGTGATGCCGCTGGCGCGTTCAAGCTCTTCCCAGTCTGAAGCGCGCACTGTTTCGATGAAGGTGTCGAAGCCATGGGTGTGTTCTGCAATGAACGCCGTATCAAGGATGCGGTCGGCGCCGGACGCTTGGGCCTCCCCATCACGCTGCAGTACGCGTTTGCACACGCCCATCAGCGCCGCAATGTCGCCGCCTGCGCGAACCTGGCAATACATGTGGTCCAGCTTGGTGGGCGAACCCACTGTCATCTGCACTGGATTCTGGGGATTGATGAATTCGCGTAAGCCTTTTTCCTTCAGGGGGTTGAACGCCAGGATCTTGCATCCGCGCTCTACCGCCTTCTGCAGCGTATGCAGGATACGCGGGCTGTTCGTGCCGGGGTTCTGGCCCATGTAGAAAATCACGTCGACATGGTCGAAATCGTCCATCTGACAGGTGCCGACGGATGACCCAATGACCTTTTTCAGGCCGACTGACGTCGTCTCGTGACACATGTTCGAACTGTCCGGCAGATTGTTGTGGCCATAGGCGCGGGCGAACAGGGCGTAGAGATAGGATGGCTCCAGCGCCGCCTTGCCGCTGGCGTAGAATGTAACCGCTTTTGGCTCCATCCGTTGCAATTTGGCGCCGATGGCGGCGAATGCATCGTCCCAGGACGCGCGCTCATATTTATCGGTCTGCGGATTGTAACGGACCGGCTCGGTCAGCCGACCGGCCTTTTCCAGTTCGTAATCGCCCCACTCCCGCAGCTCTGACACGCTGTGCTGCGCGAAGAATTCCGGGGTGCAACGTGCCGTGGTCAGATCCCACAGGGTCGCCTTCGCGCCATTCTCGCAAAATTCGAATACATGCGGGTCCTCGGGTTTCGTCCATGCACAGGACGAACACATATAGCCGCCCGGCTTGTTCTGCGTTTTCAGCGTCAGCGCCGCGCTGGGGCTAGCCTTTGCAGTTAGTTCTACGCGGGTAATGCCCTCCAGCGACCCCCATCCGCCAGTGGCGCGTTTGTAGCCTTTTGGTTCGGGCAGATCTGCGGCCATGTCAGGGCTCCTCCGATAACAGATGCGAATGTTCGTTGAACGCCCGAAGCCGTTCCAAGTCTGCAAGGGTATTGATATTACTCAACTCGCTGGGAAGCGTAACCCCGCGCGCGCCGCACGCGTCGGCAAAGTTGCGCACAGACCGGCTTCCCCGGCCGGTAAGGATCGTTTCCAGTGCGGGTAGGGCAGCGGTGCGCCAAAGGCCCGCCACGGGAAGGTTCAGCAGATAGGCAGGGGCGGGGCTAAGCCGCTGCCGCAAATCGGGCGGCAATCCCACGACGTCGACCGGGATGCTCAGCATCTGGTCGAAATCATGGGAAAGGGCGTAACGAAGGGCGCCGGCCATGCCCCCGAGGGGGCCGCAGTCCGGTTGGGGCCAGTCCGCGACCGCCGCGACCGGGGCATCGCTCCTGCCCACGACGCAGATATCGTCGCATTGCGGACGCAGGGCGGCGATCGCCCCCTCCAGCAATGTGCGCCCGTTCCATTCCGCAAGCGCCTTGTCGCTGCCAAAGCGGCTCGACCGTCCGCCCGCCAGCACGGCGCCCAATATCCTCATCGAAATATTCCATGCGGGTCGTTCATGATCAGTGCGCCCTCATCACGCACCAGCGCCACCAGAGTGAGGTTCGCCTCGCGCGCCCGCGCCGCCGCCAGATCGGTCGCCGCCGAAACCGTCGCCAATGCGGGGCAGCGCGCCCGCACCGTCTTTTCCACCAGTTCATAGCTGCCGCGCGAGGAGAGCAGGATAAAGCCGTCTGCCGAGTCGATAGCTTCACGCGCCAAATGCCCGATCAGCTTGTCGAGCGCATTGTGCCGCCCGACATCCTCGCGCGCTGCAATGATCGCGCCGTCCGGTCCGCAAAAGGCGGCGGCGTGCATTGCACCGCTCGCCCGGCCCAGCGGCTGATGATCGCGCAACGCGCCCGCCGCCGCCGCCAATGCCTGCGCGTCCATGCGCGGTGGGGCCGTCAGGACGGGCAGGGGGCGCAGCACCTCCTCGATGGATTCCAGGCCGCACAGGCCGCAACTGCCCTCCACCAGGCGAAGGCGCAGGCGCTCTCGCAAGGGCTCGGCGCGTTCGTCTGGCAGCATGGAGCGGATAACCGTGCCGTTTTCGATCCTCGCCACGTCAATCGAACGAAGATCCTCGGCACGTTCGGCGAGCCCTTCGGAAAGCGCGAATCCTACCGTGAAATCTTCCAGATCTCGGGGCGTTGCCATCATCACGGCATAAGCGAGGCCATTGAACTCGAAAGCGACCGGCCGTTCTTCCGCGAGTGCCCGGTCATATGACGCTGTACGCATAGTGACGACATTAAGCCGGGGCGCGGGGGGCGGAACAGGTTGAGCCATCATTACCCTCTTAACGCGCTTCTGCCCCGCCGCCCATTCAGCGAGCCGTCTAATTCAACGGGCCAAGCGAAATGCGCATTGTCGTACTCAGGCCAACATATGGGCAGAACAGCTGCTGCCTTGTGCTGCAATATGCGCTCTGCCAGATTGAGCAGCATAGAATATATGAACGATGTCAGGACTGGCCTTGAAAAAATTGCTCATTTCCGCCGCCTTTTCCGCGCTGCTGCTATCCGCCGGCGCCTCTTTGGCGACGCAGCCTGATGCCGGGACGGCGGCCCCGACCGCCGCGCCCGATCTATCCGAACAGACCATGAAAGACGTAACGCGTCAGCTGGCCTCGGATGAATTCGAGGGGCGGGCACCGGGCACTGCCGGGGAAGAAAAGACCAAGGCGCTCCTGACGCAGAAATTCGCGGCGGCAGGACTGAAGCCCGGCAATGACGGCAGCTGGTTTCAGGAAGTGCCCCTGATCGAGATCACCGCCAGCGACTTTTCCCCGCTGACGGTCAGCGGCGGCACAGAGCCGCTAAGCTATGATTTCGGCAAGGACTATGTGGCGGTAACCTATCGCGAGACACCCGCCATCGACGTTGCGAACAGCGAAATGGTGTTCGTCGGCTATGGCGTGAACGCGCCAGAGCGGGGCTGGAACGATTATGAAGGTGTCGACGTCAAGGGAAAGACCGTGGTCATTCTGGTGAACGACCCCGATTTCGGCACGGAAAGCCTGGAGGGCGATTTTGGCGGGCGCGCCATGACCTATTATGGCCGCTGGGCCTATAAGTATGAGGAGGCGGCACGCCAGGGCGCGGCTGCCGCCCTGATCATCCACGATACAGCACCGGTCGCCTATGGCTGGAACGTCGTGGAGTCGAGCTGGAGCGGCCCGCAATATCTGGCCCAGTCGGACGATAAAGGCGCCGACCAAACAATGGCCAATGGCTGGATTCAGAAGAACGTAGCCACAGAGATTTTCGCGGCGGCGGGTCAGGATCTGGACGCGATGATGACGGCAGCGCGGCGCCCGGATTTTCAGGCCGTACCGCTGGGGCTCAGCGCGTCGCTGTCTTTCCAGAATGAGTTCGAACGCACGGTATCGGATAATGTCATCGGCATTCTGCCGGGCGCGGAACGTCCTGATGAATATGTGCTCTACACCGCACATTGGGATCATCTCGGCAGGTGCAAGGCGGCGCCGGACGGTGACGACATCTGCAATGGCGCGGTGGATAATGCCACAGGCACCGCGGCGCTCGTCGCGCTTGCCGAGGCCCATGCCGAGGCTGGGACACCCGATCGCTCGATCATCTTTCTGGCTGTCACGGCCGAAGAAAGCGGCCTGCTGGGTTCGCAATATTACGCCGACAATCCCGTCTATCCGCTGGCGCGTACCGTCGGCGGCGTCAATATGGACGCGTTTTCGATGGCCGGCCCAGCCAGCAATCTGACCGTCATCGGCATGGGCAAGAGCGATCTTGATGCATATCTCGCCAAGGCCGCGGAAGCCGAAGGGCGCATGCCAGAACGGGAACCCACGCCTGAGAAGGGCTATTACTACCGCTCAGACCATTTCAGTCTGGCCAAGAAGGGCGTGCCCATGGCCTATTTCAAGGGTGGCGAGGATCTGATCGAGGGCGGACGCGAGGCCGGCAAAGCCGCCGCCGCCGATTACACCGACAACCATTATCACGGCCCCAAGGACGAATTTGACGAAAATTGGGACTGGTCTGGTGTGATGGCGGACCTGAAGCTCTACTATCGCATGGGCCGCGCCCTCGCCATGAGCAGCGATTGGCCCAACTGGAACGAAGGCGACGAATTCCGTGCGCTCCGCGACGAAACGGCAGACCAGCGCACACTGGCGCGATGACGGAGACACCATGATGGACATGGCGAGGCCCTAAGGAAGGGAATTTATTCCCGGGCTTAGAGGCTTGGTTCGCAAATTCACGCCCCCGCCTGGTCGTCGACGCGCGCGCTATTCCGCTGGAGCACGAGCATTCGAGGTGCGCCGCCGCGACAATTCGCGTGCATATTCCTGAAGATCCGGCACCTCATCCAGTTCGTCGATGATTTCGAACCCGAAGATCGTTTCCAGCACGTCCTCCAACGTGACGAGGCCGAGGAACGTGCCATATTCGTCCATGACCGCCATGATGTGATGGCGGTCGGTAATCATTTTGTGGAACAGCTTGTCCACCGGCAGCTTGTTGAGAACGCTGGGGAGCGGACGCACCAGATTTTCGAGGCCCTCGTCGGCGCGGCCGTCAGAAAGTTGTCCCAGCACCTCATGCTTGATGACGAAGCCTCGGATTTTTTCCGGCTGGCCTTCGAAGACCGGAATTCTTGTGTGAGGCGCTTCCCTGATCTTCGCCAGATCCGCCGGCGTGGCCCGTATCGGGATTGAGAAAACGACGGTTCTGGGCGTCATCACGTCGGACGTGGCGACGGCATGCAATTGCAGCATGTTCTTCATGAAGCGGACTTCGCCACTCTCGATTTGGCCGGAATCCAACCCTAGGTTCGCGATTGCCAGCAATTCCTCCCTGTGACGGGGACGGTCAGCAGGCTTTCCGCGGGTGATGAGACGCGTCAGTTGCCGTGAAGCCCATACAAGCGGCGCTAGGGCCTTGATAAGAATCGGCAGTACGAAGGTCGTAAAGGGCGCGAGAGTGCCGGCGTAGCGCGCCCCGATTGTCTTCGGGATGATCTCGGTAATGACCAGGATGGCAAGGGTCAGGATTGCGGCGAAGACAGCCTCGCTACCCGCGCCATATAGCTTCGCATATTGCGCGCCCGCACCGGCCGCACCCATTGTGTGCGCTATCGTATTGAGCGTCAGGATCGCGGCTAAAGGGCGTTCGACGTCGTTCTTCAGCATTTTTAGCTTTGGGGCCCATGCAGACCCCTTCTCCTCGGCCAAACGAATGGTCGAGGGGGTGATCGTAAGAAGAGATGCCTCGAGCAGCGAGCAAAGGAAAGATATTACGAGCGCAAGGGCGACGTAGAAAATGAGTAGGGTCATGATCCCGATCTATAGACAGCTGTTCTGGATCGGGAAACAGCTTAGCCGCATTTGCTGCGCGAAGCACTCGATCGCTTAATCGATCAGAATATCAGGACTAATAGTCCGCTCACAATCAGAAGGCCGACCAGGAAGATCACGCCAATGGTACCGCTTAGAACGTCAGCGTTGTTTTTTTCCCCTCTTCACTAAGGAGAATTGTTAAGCCGCGTGTGAGTTCTCTCGATGCCTTACGGTACGGGCGTTCTAATTACGAAGGACGTGATTCATGGTAAAGCTGAAGTCTGTCCCTGTACGTGCAGCAGAACCAGCCATTCATCAGGGTCCGACACATAGTTCACATGGGCAAGACCGGGCATGCCTTCTTCAATGGGGTAAGCCGTACTCAGCGTTAAAAAACGCTCGGGGTATGTGAAGCCGTCGAATTCAATCCCCAGCCACTTGCGAACCAGCGAATTGGGACCGTCCGCCCCGATAAGATAATCGGCGCGTAATTTCTGAATGCCGAGGGGGGCTCCAGATGAACGTCAACCCCGCTGCCGTCCTGTTCGAAATAGACCAGCCCGCGGCCTTGCGCTGGGGCTGATGCTGGTGGGGACGGGGGTGGCGTCGATCCTCGCGCCCGCCTTGCTAGGGCAGGTGATTGCCGAGCACGGGTGGCGTGCGGCAATGCTGGTGATGGGCGGGGCGATCCTCGCCATCGGCCTGCCGGTAAGCCTGTTAATGCCGCGCGAAGAGGTTAGCGCCGGGGCGGGTGATGCGACCAGCCCTCGTAAAAAGGGAAAGTTCGAGGCGAATAGATCATCAGTCTTTTTGACCCTGATCGCGTTTCTGCTGGGCTTGGTCGTCGCGGGTTTGATCGTCCTCCTTGTTCCCATGCTGATCGACGGCGGCATGGACGACCGGGGCGCGGCCAATGTTGCGGCTCAATTGGGCGTGGCGATTCTGGTGACCCGGATCATCGCAGGGTATCTGTTCGACCGTTTCCACGCGCCTTATGTGGCCGCAATCCTGCTATTGTCTCCGGTGGTCGCAAGTCTCATTCTCCTGAACGGCGGACCGGTAATCATTGCTGCCCTGCTGCTGGGTGTGGCGGCAGGGCCCGAAGTGGACATGCTTGCCTATCTGACGGGCCGCTATGTCCAGATGGAAAATTATGGCGCGTCCTATGGCACTATATTGGGATTGTTCTGCCTTGGGGCCGCGATCGGACCCATGCTGTTCGGGTGGACCGTCGATATGACGGGCGACTATGGTCTGATCCTGACGATTTCCACCGGCGTCCTGCTTCTGGTCGTTTTCGGCATCGCGGTGCTGGGCCCTTACCAATCAAAAGAGATTGGGGTCGCGAAGACGCTATAGGCGACTTGCTTGCGGGCAAGTCTGCCCAACCCCTGGCATTCTCGGCACAGAGCGTTCTCTCTATTAATATGAACTTGTGGCGGCTTGATGGGGGGCGTTCACGGAAGACTGAACGACCCAAACAAGCCGCTGGCGGACACGGAGGGATTCGAACCCTCGGTACGGGATAAACCGTACGGCGGTTTAGCAAACCACTGGTTTCAGCCACTCACCCACGTGTCCGCGCTTGGCCGTGCCCTTCGGAAAAGGGCCAGGGCGCGCGCTATACCGGACGGCTGCCGGGGTTTCAACGGGGTTTCGGCGGATCTTCTGTTTCGCGGCGTGCGTCCGCCTTCAGCCGCTCGACGATCTTCTTCACCTCTTGCGCGCGGGTGCGGGGCAGGGCGACGACTGCATCCTCCGTAGCGACCAGCACGATATCGTCCAGGCCGACTGCAGCGGCCAGCGTTCCTTCGGCCCAAACGAGCGTGTTGCGGCAATCCTCCACCATAGCGTCGCCGATGACCGCGTTGCCGTCCGCGTCCTGTGGCAAGACGGCGTGCAGTGCTTCGAAGCCGCCAATGTCCGACCAGCCCATGCTGACCGGAACCACGGCCTTCCTGTCGGCTGGCTCCATGACGGCATAGTCGATACTTTGTGAGGCGCAGGCAGAAAAGCGCTCTGCATCGGGACGGATGACGCCCCCGGTGGTATTTGCGCCGCTCCAGGCTGCGGCGGCGTCCTCCGCGATATCCGCCGCATTCGCGCCGAGCGCGTCGAGATAGGTTTGGGCCCGCATCAGGAATATGCCGGCATTCCAGTAATAGCCGCCAGCCTTCACATAGGCTTCCGCCTTTTCAAGGGCCGGCTTTTCGTGAAATTTGGCCACACGCATGCCCCGCTCGGACAGTGCCTCTGCCGCCTCGATATAGCCATAGCCGGTTTCCGGTCGATCCGGTTCGATCCCGAAAGTGACGAGCCAGCCATCCTCCGCAAGCGGCGCCGCCGATGCGACGGCAGCACGAAATGCCGCCTCGTCGGCGATCAGATGATCTGACGGCATCACCAGCATCAGATCGTCGGGCGCGCTTTCGGCGATCATATGGGCGGCCAGCGCGATGGCGGGGGCGGTATTGCGCGCCGTAGGTTCCAGGATCAGCGCCTGAAGGGCAGTTCCGGCCAGGGCCTCTTTTACCAGGGCTTCATGTGTGTCTCCCGCGACGATCACAGGATTGGCAAAATTCGCCCCCGACGCGCGGGCGACCGTGGCCGCGATCATGCTGATGTCCTGGCCCAGATTGAGCATCTGCTTCGGGCGACGCGTCCGTGACAATGGCCATAAACGGGTGCCACTGCCCCCGGACAGGATGACGGGCCAGATCTTCTTCATATCGCAGCTATCCTATTCGTGGTGTCGATGCCCCAATAGCAAGTTCATCGCCAGCGCCAAGCCAACGCATGGAAATCGTAACCTTTGCAAACTAGGGGACGGATAAATCGCTTAACCCTATAACGCCCAAACCCGCGTCAAGATTCAGCCATGGACCTCCCCATTACGTGATTCGCCTGTTTAAACATTATCTGCCGCGGCCATTGCTGATCCTGGGCCTGTTCGAGATGGTACTGGTGTTCGCCGCCGCGGTGCTCGCCTGGAAGGTCGCGTGGAACCTGGCCGATGCGGATATGCCGCCGATGCGCGACCATCTGCTGGAAAGCCTGATCTATACCGTCACCGTCTACACGATGATGCTGGGTTTTGGGGCATATCAGCTTTCGTCTTTCCGTTCGTTCCGGATGACCGGCGCCCGCCTGAGCGCGGCAATGCTCATGAGCATCGTCATTTTGTCGCTCCTGCTTCTAGTGGCGCCCACATTGGACGTCTGGCGCAGCGTTCTGTTCTTTGCAGTCGTCTTTTCCTTTTTATTCATTGTCCTTACGCGGATCCTGTTCCTGGCGATCATCGGCTGGCGCAGGTTTCGGGAGCCGATCATCGTCATCGGCACCGGCGCACAGGGCAGGCGCATGGTGGAGCGGTCCGAGGACCCCACCGCCGGGTTTCGAATCGTCAAGCAACTCAGCCTTTCACGGGTAAATGCGGAAGAAGGATCAGAGACGCTTCAGGATATTCCTTCGCTGGCCGATTTTTGCGCGCGCAACGAGGTGGAGGAAATCGTTCTCGCCCTCGATGAGCGGCGCGGGTCCTTGCCGACGGATACGCTGTTGAAGGCGAAATTGTCGGGTGTTCGCGTGACCGACATGTCTACCTTTCTGGAGCGGATGACGGGCAGGGTCGATCTTGAATCGGTACGACCGTCCTGGCTTATTTTCTCGGACGGATTTCTGGGGTCTTCCACCGGTGCGGTCGTGTCGAAGCGGCTGTTCGATCTGATTGCCAGCGGCCTCCTTTTGTTGCTTTCGTCTCCGATCCTGCTTGTCAGCGCGCTTGCGGTCCGGCTCAGCAGCCCCGGACCGATCTTCTACCGGCAGGAGCGGGTCGGCCAGTTCGGCAAGGTGTTCGAAGTCATGAAATTCCGGTCCATGGTTCAGGACGCGGAAAAGGATGGCGCCGTCTGGGCGCAAAAGGGGGATGCGCGTGTCACCTCCGTCGGCCGGGTCATCCGGGCCACGCGTATCGACGAAATTCCCCAGATATTCAATGTGTTCAAGGGTGACATGAGCTTTGTCGGGCCACGACCGGAGCGCCCCGTTTTTGTCGAACAGCTTAGTCGCCAGATCCCCTTTTACGATGAACGCCATGTCGTGAAGCCGGGTATTACCGGCTGGGCGCAATTGAATTATCCCTATGGGGCGAGTGTCGAAGATGCCCGTCACAAGCTTGAATACGACCTATATTATATCAAGAATTACAGCCTTTTCCTGGACATCGTGACCCTGATCCAGACTGTTCGGGTGGTCGTCTGGCAGGATGGCGTCAGATGACAGGGCGTTCGCGGCGGAGTGATGGTCCGTGACGGGGTCCGGCGCAGCCCTCAGCCACTGGGTCGCGGCGGGTGCGTTCGCATTCATGGCGATCATGCTGCTGCTGTCGCGCAAGGCCGTCGCTACCTGGTGGCTGGCGCTCGCTGCCGCGGTGACGGCCCTTTGGGCGGCGGCCTTTGCAAACGGCGCAGCCACCGGCCAGTTTTTCGCCCTGACGCTGTCCCTTGGCGAAACCCTGCGCACGGGCACCTGGATCGTCCTGATCGCCGTGCTGATGCGGCTAGGCTGGCAGGACGAGCAGCAGAACCCGTCGCGCAACGTGATCCACGTTATGCTGGGCATCGTCGTAGTTCAGCTGGCGGTGGACATTGCCCTGGCGGGGGGCTTGGGTCTGTCGGGCGCACTAGGATTTCTTGCGGGCATGTGCCGCGTTGCCATTGCAATTGGCGGGCTTGTCCTGGTGCACAATCTGTTCGTGTCCAGCGCGCCCGCCAACCGCTGGAGCCTGAACCTTCTCTGCCTCGCGCTGGCGGGCATCTTTGGCTATGATCTCAACCTCTTCACGCTCAGGCTGCTCGATGCACCGCTGGCTGCCGATTTCTTCGATGCGCGCGGCTTTGCGAACGCAGTGACGGTGCCGCTGTTTCTGATCTCGACCCTCAGGAACCGAAGTCTCAGCATGCAATTGTCGCGGCAGGCGGCTTTCCAGACCTTCGCGCTGGGTGCGGTCGGTTCCTATCTGGTCGCCATGTCGCTGGCAGCCTGGGGCCTCGGCATCGTCGGCGGCGATTGGGGCCGTCTGTTTCAGATCGTGCTCATATTCGGCGCCATGCTGGCGGGTGCGGTGGTTTTGTTTTCCGGCCGTGCGCGCGCATGGCTGCGCGTCAAGATCAACAAGCACTTCTTTGCCTATAAATATGATTATCGGGAAGAATGGCTGCGTTTCATCGCCACCGTCTCGCGCTCCGGACCCGGCTTTGGCGAATTGCCGGCGCGCGTTGTGGAGGCGGTTGCTTCAATCGTCGATTCGCCGGGCGGCGCGCTCTACGTACGTCGAGAGGGGAATAATTTCGTTCCGGAGGCGCGGTGGAATTTCCGCAGTCTGGATCTGGCGGCTGTCGATCTGGACCCGGCAATCATCGACTCGCTGGAAACGACCAGCCGAATTGTCGAATGCGAGGCGACGTCTGACCTGCCGCGTCAGATCGCTGCCAATCCGCGCGCCTGGCTGATCGTACCTTTAGGGCATGTGGACGCATTGACCGCGATCATCCTGTTGGAACGGCCGCGCGCACCGCGAACGCTGAATTGGGAGGATTACGATATTCTGCGAACAGTGGGGCGGCAGGCGGCAAGCTATATCGCCGAACAGTCGGCGCTGGAGAGCCTGGAGGAGTCGAAGAAATTCGAAGAGTTCAACCGCCGCTTCGCCTTCATCATGCATGACATAAAGAACCTTGTTTCCCAACTCAGCCTCGTCGCCCGCAATGCCGAGCGGCACGCGGATAATCCGGATTTTCGCGCGGATATGGTCGCGACCCTGCAAAGCTCGGTGGGAAAGATGAACGACATGCTGGCGCGGCTTTCTCAGGAGACGGCGGCTCCCTCTGCGGCCCACGAACGGGATGATAGCTTCGATCTGCGCGCGGTTTTGCAGGAAATTACAGACGACAAGAACCGAACCGGTGCCAATGTGCGCCTTGATGCAGACAATTATCCGCTCGAGATCGGCGGAACTCGTGCCAAAATGGAACAGGCGATAGGACATCTCGTGCAGAATGCGATAGACGCGAGTCCGGCGGGTGCGCCCGTTGACCTGAGGTTGAGGAACGAGGCGGGGGCGGTGAAACTGATTGTGGATGATCGCGGCTGCGGCATGAGCTCGGAGTTCATCGAGCGCGAATTGTTCAAACCGTTCAGGTCCACCAAGGTTTCGGGCTTTGGGATCGGTGCCTATGAATCGCGCGAGATCATTCGCGCGGCCGGCGGTCGACTCGACGTCCAGTCGACGGAGGGAGAAGGAACCAGCTTCATCGTTCACTTCCCAGTAAGCCCAACACGTCAGAGACGGGGCTGAACAGATGGCAGATACACGAACCCGCAAACTTCTCGTCGTTGAAGATGACGAAGGCCTGCAGCGACAGCTGAAATGGGCTTACGAAGACTATGAAACCATAATTGCCGGTAGCCGCAAGGAGGCCGTGGAGGCCCTGCGACTGCACGAGCCCGATGTGGTTACCCTGGACCTGGGGCTGCCGCCCGATCCCGATGGCGCAACCGAAGGGTTCGCGACGCTGGAAGATATCATGCGGATGAAGCCCGACACGAAGGTGATCGTCGCCTCGGGTCATGGTGCGCGTGAAAGCGCGCTGAGGGCGGTCTCCATGGGCGCCTATGATTTCTATCAGAAGCCGGTCGATATCGACACATTGGGTCATATCGTCGGCCGTGCCTTTCACCTTTACGATATCGAAGCGGAGAACCGCGCGCTCGCCACGAAGCAGGCGACGACGGAGCTTGGCGGTCTCGTCACGGCGGCCGATTCGATGCAGAAAGTCTGCCGCATGATAGAGCGTGTGGCATCGACGGACGTTTCCGTTATGCTGCTGGGCGCGTCCGGCACCGGCAAGGAACTGCTTGCCCGTGGACTGCACGACGAATCCAATCGTTCCGACAGGCCGTTCGTTGCGATCAATTGCGCGGCTATCCCCGAAAACCTGCTCGAATCCGAATTGTTCGGTTATGAAAAGGGGGCATTTACGGGCGCCGCGAAAACCACCGAGGGCAAGATCGAGCTGGCCGAGGGCGGGACACTGTTCCTGGATGAGGTTGGCGATATTCCGCTTCCTCTGCAGGTGAAACTTCTCCGCTTCCTGCAGGAGCGCGTGATCGAGCGTATTGGCGGTCGCAAGACCATCCCGGTCGACGTCCGCATTGTCTGCGCCACGCACCAGAACCTTGAAGAGATGATTGCTGCAGGGTCCTTTCGCGAAGATCTGTGGTATCGGGTTGCAGAGGTCGTCGTGCGCATCCCGTCTTTGGCGGAGCGGGCAGGCGATCCAGTACTGCTTGCAAATTTTTTCCTGCAGAAATTCGCGGCTGAGCTGAAGCGCCCGTTAAAAGGCTTCGACGCGGCGGCGCTGGACGCCATTGAAAAATGGGAATGGCCGGGAAATGTGCGTGAGTTGGAAAATCGCGTAAAGCGTTCCGTTATCATGGCCGACGATCGTTATGTCAGCGCGGCGGACATGGATCTGGAAGAGCCCGAAGACAGCCAGCCCTTCAACCTGAAACAGGTACGGGAAAATGCGGATCGCCACGCGATCAAGCTCGCCCTTGCAAGGACCAAGAATAATGTTTCCGGCGCTTCGAAGCTGCTGGGTGTGTCGCGTCCAACGCTCTACGATTTGATGAAGCAATATGATATTGAGACTTAGCAAGCGACGTTTCCCAGGCGCTGGTTCGCGTGGGACAATGGAGGGAACGATATGACAAGCCGAAAAGACTGCACTGCCCGCGCGCCGTTTTTGCGAAGCCTGAAGACGGCTGCCGCTTTTGCCATCCTGACGCCGCTTGCGGCGACGCCGGCGTTTGCCGACGCGGAAAGCGATTCAAACAGCGCATATGTCGAGGCCTTCAAAAGCTTCTACGGCGGCGATTACCGCACCGCGCGCATTCGTCTGCTGAACGCGCTGAAGGAAAATCCCAGTAACAGCCTCGCTCGTGTGCTGCAGGCGCGCGTCGCGCTGGAGCTTGGCGGCGGCGTAGAGGCGCAGACGGAGCTGGAACGTGCCGTGCAGGCGGGCGTGGCGCCGGAAAAGGTGCGCCATTTGCGGGCACATGCCCTGCTGTTGCAGGGCAAGCCCTCAGAGGCGGCCGACCTGCTGGAACCGTCCACCATCGAGCCCCAGTTCGAGGCCTATGCCGCGCGCCTTCGGGGCCTGATTGATTTTCAGAATCGCGATCTGCAGTCGGCGGAACGCGAATTCAACCGGGCGCTGGCGCTGGCGCCGAACGATCCGTCCACCGTCAATTCGGTCGCGAAGTTCATGGGGTCCATCGGACAGCATGAGCAGGCACGCGGGCTGGTGGGTGATATCCTGGAGAAGCGCCCTGACCATGTGAAGACGCTTGTCACCATGGCCGACCTGACCCGCAGCGCCAAGGGACTTGAGGAGGCGCTGCCTTACCTCAATCGGGCGCTGGAGGTTGATAAGAACAATATCGAAGCGCTGCTGGAGCGCGCCGCGACGCTGGGTGATTTGCGCAAGGAGAAGGAGGCGCGTGTCGACATTGCGCGCGTCAACAATCTGGTCGAGAAGCACCCGCTCGCGCTGTATCTGGAGGCGGTCCTCGACACGCGCGAAGGCAACACGGATCAGGCACGCTCCCTGATGACGGAAACCCGCGGGGCTCTGGACGATTTTCCCCCCGCCATCATGCTGCAGGGGCTGCTTGCGCTGGATGCCGGAAATGTGGAGCAGGCGAACAGCTTCCTCGGCTCTCTCGTAGGCAAGGCGCCTAACAGCATCACGGCCCGTAAGCTCTATGCGACTGCACAGTTGCAGAAGGGCGATGCCGAAGGTGCCTTCGCAACCCTGAAGCCGATCATTGATGCCGGGGCGGCCGATGCGCGTGTCTACGCCATTGCCGGGTCCGCGCGCGCGCGGTCGGGCATGCCGTCGGAGGCGCAGGAATATCTGCAAAAGGCGCAGGAGGCCGGTGGAGAGCCCGCCATCCAGAACCAGCTGGCCATGACGCAATTGCTGCAAGGCAAGACGGAGGCTGCCGAGGAAACCGTCAGCCAGGTACTGTCGGATGATCAGGATTCGCTGAGCGGCCTGATGATGAAGACGCTGATCGACATGAGGCAGGGGCAGTTCAAGGGCGCGCTTGCCTCCGCCACGCAGATCGCGAAGAAATATCCCGACCTTCCCATTGGCTGGAACTTGCGCGGCGGGGCCTATTTGGGCCTTGGCGACAGGGACAAGGCGGAATCCTCGTTCAGGTCCGCTCTCAAGCGGAAGCCGGATTATGCCGAGGCGCGCCGAAATCTGTCGCAATTACTGATCGCAAAGGGTGACGCCCGGGGCGCAAAGGCGCAACTGCGGCGGGTAATCGCTGATAATCCCAAGGATACTCAGGCGCTGATGGTGCTGGGTGAGCTGGCGGGTATGGAGGGGGACCGAAAGGAGCAGCTGGAATGGTTGCGCCAGGCAGCCACGATTGATCGTGGCGCCGCCGGTCCGCGCATCGCCCTGACGGAGGCCTACATGGCCGCAAATCAGGAGAGCAATGCCTCTAACGAAGCCAATGCGCTGCTGCGTGATTTCCCCCAAAATGGCGACGCCTTGCTGACTGCGGCGCGGGTCTATGAGGCGACCGGCCGCCAGGCACAACTGGTATCCCTGTTCGACCGGATGGTGTCGGTGCAGCCAAACGCTCTCCTTCCCCGGGTTCTGCTGGGTCGGTCGCTGCAGGCGAATGACCGCATCGACGAGGCGCGCAATACCTTCCAGCGTGCGCTGACGATAACTGGTGAACCCACGACGCCCGCCTATCTGGAACTGATCGCGCTGGAGGCGCGCCAGGGCCGCATGGAGCAGGCACGCGAATGGGCGATTCGTCTGCGTAAGGAAACGCCGAATTCGAACGTTGCCGAAAACGCGCTGGGCCGGGCATATTTGCTTGCCAACCAGCCACAGGATGCGCTCGCCTCCTTTGCCGCTGCGCGCAAGAAGAGCTTCGACCTTGCGACGGCGCGCGGACTGGCGGATGCCTATGTGCGGCTGGATCGCAAGGCGGATGCCATCAAGGTCCTGCAGGCCTATCAGCGCGAAAACAAATCCGATGCAGGGGCGCTTGCGTCCATCGCCGAACTGCAACTGGGCGAAGGACAGTATCGTCAGGCGATCGCGAATTATGAGCGTCTGCGTAAAGTCGTCGGCAATCGCGACCCGTCGATCCTCAACAATCTGGCGTGGGCCTATATCCAGCTGGAGGATCCGCGCGCGATCCCGGTTGCCCGCATGGCATATAATTTCTCGTCACGGAATCCCAGTATCGTCGATACTTATGGTTGGGCTTTGCTAAAGGCTGGGGGCAGCAAATCCGATGCGCTGAAATTGTTGCAGCGTGCATCGAAAACACTGCCTAAAAACGCAGAGATCCGCTACCATTTGGCAGAAGCTCTGCTGGCCAATGGCAAGCGTGCCGAGGCGCTGAAGGAAGTGCAGAGGTCATTGCAGTCCCGCGAACAATTCGCCGAGCGTACACAGGCGCAGGTTTTGTTACGGAACCTCAGCGGCGGTTGAGTTTCGGCAAGCCGGCTTCGAACCGGCTTGCCTTGTGGCGGGGCGCCGATTAAGGCCCCGGCCACGGTCGGAGCGTGGCGCAGCCTGGTAGCGCACTACACTGGGGGTGTAGGGGTCGCAGGTTCGAATCCTGTCGCTCCGACCAGCTTATTCAGGCACAGCGCCCTTCCGGCGCCTTGCGTCCTTTCCCAAAATACAAATGAAGTCGCCTTGAGAAGCGCCATGCAAAAATATGCCGACACGATTCTGCTTGCGGAATAGGAATTTTCCTGTCTTCTAGTCTGGCTCCTAAAATGAAGGAGCGACAAGAATGGCAAATTCGATCGACCGCCTGCTGGACGAACTGATCCAGCGTGAGGGCGGCTTCGTCAATCACCCCGACGATCGTGGCGGCCCAACCAAATTCGGCATAACCCGCCAGACCGCTTCTGCAAATGGATATAATGGTGCGATGCGTGATTTTCCGCGCGCCCTGGCGCTGGAAATTTACACACAGCGTTATTGGGAGGCGCCGCGTTTCGATCGCGTCGCAGAGATCGCCCCGCATGTCGCGGAGGAACTGTTCGACACCGGGGTCAATATGGGCCCGGCCGTCGCCACGGCCTTTCTTCAGCGGGCGTTGAATGCGCTCAACCGCAATGCGCGCGATTGGGCGGATATCAGCCTATCGCGACATGTCGACGAGGCCACGCTTGCCGCGTTGCGATCGTTTATCGCACGTCGCGGCCAGGGCGGGGAGCGGGTACTGGTTCGCGCCCTCGATGCATTGCAGGGCGCGCGCTACATCGAACTGGCGGAGGGCAGGGCCGCCAATGAAAGCTTCGTCTATGGCTGGCTGGCGCATCGACTGGGCAACGCGATGGAGGCCACGGTATGAGTGTCATCGGAACCCTGGTCGGTCCGCTGGCCGGCCTGATCGATAAGGTCATTCCCGACCCGGAGGCGCGTGACCGCGCGAAGCTGGAACTGCTGCGTTTGGAGGGTAGCCAGGAGCTGGAATCCGTCCGTACGCAACTGACTGCCATCGTTGCGGAGGCGCAAAGCAGCGATCCATGGACCAGCAGGGCACGCCCCAGTTTTCTTTACGTCATGTACGTGCTGCTGCTGTGGTCGATCCCCATGGGGGTGATCAGCGCAGTCCGACCGGAAACCGCGGCGGCGATTGCCCGGGGCATGACGGCCTATCTGAGCGGTATTCCAGAGCCACTCTACATGCTCTTCGGCACGGGCTACCTCGGCTACACAGCCGCCCGCAGTTGGGGCAAGGCGAAGGGAAAAGACTCCTGAACCATGGTGGCCGGGGTGGGGGCGGCAGCATGTCCTCCACCCCGGCACTCGGTCTGTCGTTCTTCACTGGCAATTAAGGTGCTTCCGGCGATAAAGCAGGCGGATGCCGGAAGAGATCGACGAACCCACCACCCGCCGCCCGTGGCCGCGCAGGCTCGCTTATGCGCTTGGCGGCTTTGCGCTTGTGGGCCTGGCCGTTCTTGTGGGCGGCTATTTCTGGCTGGCGGCAGGCTTGCCTGACGCCGCAAAACTGTCGGAATACGAACCGCCGCTTCCCAGCCACGTTCGTGATATTGATGGACAGCCCTTTGCCACCTTCGCGCGCGAACGGCGTATCTATGCGAATTTCGAGGATCTGCCGACACCGTTGATCGAGGCGTTTATTTCCGCTGAGGACAAGACCTTCTTCGATCATGGCGGCATCGACCTGACCGGCTTCATCAATGCGGTGGCCGATTACACGCTGAAGATCGGATCGGGCGACCGCGCGGTGGGCGGGTCGACGATCACGCAGCAGGTCGCGAAGAACCTGCTTCTGTCCGACGAATATTCCGTCACGCGCAAGCTGAAGGAAATGATCCTCGCTACGCGCATCGAGGATGCCTTTACGAAGGAACGCATCCTCGAATTATATCTGAATCAGATATTTCTTGGCCGGAACGCCTACGGCGTTCAGGCGGCCAGCTTTGCCTATTTCGACAAGCCGGTAACCGAGCTGAACACGGAGGAGGCGGCGTTCCTCGCTGCCCTGCCAAAGGCGCCAAGCAATTATAATCCCGGAACGGAGGAGGGGCTGCGACGCGCCACCATCCGCCGTGACTGGATCCTCGGGCAGATGGCCGACAATGGCTATATCACTGCGGCAGAGGCGCAGGCGGCTCGTTCCCGGCCCATTTCCGTGATCGACCGCCGACGCCAACTTGCCCCTTCGGGCACTCTGGGCAATTATTTCGTCGAGGCGATCCGCCGTGACCTGATCGATCGCTATGGCGAGGAGGGCAAGAACGGCGTCTATACCGGCGGCCTGTGGATACGCTCCACCATCGATCCCGATTACCAGGCGGCGGCGGAGACTGCGGTGCGCGACGCGCTGGTGCGTTATGACCGCGGCCGTGGCTGGCGCGGTGCCACCGATACGATAGAATTGGGCGATGGATGGCAGCAGCGTCTGATCGCCATCAATCTTCCCGTCGGTTATGACGACTGGCGGGCTGCGGTTGTCTTATCGAAGGGGTCAGGCCGCCTCGATTTGGGGTTTGAGGATGGCAGCGAGGGTGTGCTCGTTTCCGGCAATGCGGAGCTTCGCGACGCCGGCGGGGCCGGGACCGCCTATAACGAGATCACGCCCGGTGACGTCATCCCGGTAAAGAATGTTTCCGGCGACGAATATACGTTGCGCCAGATCCCTGAAGTTTCCGGCGGCATGGTCGTGCAGGAGGTGGCAACGGGCCGCGTCCTCGCCATGGTCGGCGGCTTCGATGCGCGCAAATCCTCCTTCAACCGCGCGACTCAGGCGAAGCGGCAGCCGGGTTCGACAATCAAGCCGTTCGTTTATGCAGCAGCGCTGGAAAACGGCTTCACGCCCGCATCCATCGTCGTGGACGCGCCCTATTGCGTTTACCAGACGCGCTCTCTCGGGCGGAAGTGCTTCCGCAATTTCTCCGGCCGTTCGGCGGGTGCGCAGACGATGCGCTGGGGCCTTGAACAATCCCGCAATCTGATGACCGTTCGCCTCGCTTCCAAGACGGGAATGGAAAACGTCGTCGAACTGATCGAGAAGATGGGTATCGGCAGCTATGAACCGTATCTCGCCTTTTCCCTTGGCGCCGGTGAGACGACCGTCATGGACCTCACCAATGCATATGCCATGCTGGCAAATCACGGAAAGCGGCAGCGGCCCATCCTCTACGATCTGATCCAGGATCGCCGGGGCAACGCCATCTACCGCGCGGACGATCGGGAGTGCGGCGGCTGCAATCAGCAGAGCTACGATCCCGACCGGCCCATGCCGACGCCCGCCGACCAGCGCCCGCAGGCGATGGATGCGCGAACAGCCTATCAGGTCGTGCATATGCTTGAGGGGGTCGTCGAACGTGGGACCGCCGTGGCGCTCAGCCGCCTGGGCCGGCCGATGTTCGGCAAGACCGGCACAAATAACGGTCCGACGAACGTGTGGTTCGTCGGCGGCACACAGGAAGTTGTCGCCGGGTTCTACATGGGATTCGACCAGCCGAAGAACATGGGTGGTTATGCCCAGGGCGGCACTCTGGCTGCTCCTGCGGTGCGTGAATTTTTCGAACTTGCGCTCGATGAGGACGAACCCTCTCCGCCTTTCCGCATCGCGCCGGGTGTGCGGATGGTTCGCGTCGATCGCCGGTCCGGCAAGCGTGTCTATGGCGCCTGGCCCGGCCCCGGCCCGAAACCGGCCGTCATCTGGGAGGCGTTTAAACCCGAGAACGAGCCTCGCCGTGTCATCGCAAAGGCAGAGGATCCGTTCACGCAGCGACCGGCGCGAGAAGTGCGGTCGGATGCGGACTTCCTGCAGCAGGAGGGCGGCATATATTAGCCCTTTGCAGGCGCTCTTTGATGGCGACCGCGTTGGCTAGACGCACATAATGTTGAAAGAGGGGGAAAACGTCTGGAAGGTGGCGCTGGCTGACCGCGCCGCGCTCGTTGTCGATGCGGAAAATTATTTCGTTCATGCCCGGTCTGCCATGTCGCAGGCTACGAAGTGCATCATGATGGTGGGCTGGGATTTCGATGCGCGCATCGAGTTGGTTCCAGGCAGGGACGACATTCCCGATGAGAAGCTTGGCGACTTTGTCTATCGCTTGGTGAAGGAGAACCCCGACCTCGACATCTATCTGCTCCGCTGGCGGTTTGGTGCATTTAAGGTGTTTGCCCGCGGGACGACGATCTTCACGATTATCAAATGGCTGTTGCATCCGCGCATTCACCTGCGCCTCGATGGTGCGCATCCTTACGGATCCAGCCATCATCAGAAAATCGTCGTTATTGACGACAGCTTCGCCTTTTGCGGCGGCATCGACATGACCGGCGACCGCTGGGATACGCGGGATCATGCCGACGAGGATCCCCGCCGCCGTCGTGCCAATGGCGTAGCCTACGGTCCATGGCATGACGCAACCGCTGCGCTGCACGGTCCCGTCGCCAAATTACTGGGCGATCTGGTACGTTTGCGCTGGCAAAGGGCAGGCGGCCGCACGCCGCCACCAAAGGTCGAAAAGGACAATGACTGCTGGCCAGAAGAGCTGGAGCCGCAATTTAGGAACGTCCAGGTGGGCATCGCCCGGACTTTGCCCGCCATGCCCGACTGGGACGGGGTTCACGAAATCGAGGCGCTGTTCCTGGATCAGATCGCCCGTGCCAAAAACCATATCTATATGGAAAGCCAGTATTTTGCGTCTCGCGCCGTGGCTGAGGCCATGGCGGAGCGGCTGGAGGAGCCGGGCGGACCTGAGATTGTCATCGTAAACCCGCTGACCGCGGAGGGATGGCTGGAGCCTATGGCCATGGACAGCGCGCGTGCGCGTCTGTTTCAGGCATTGAAAGCTGTGGATTTCGAGGATCGGCTGCACCTCTACCATCCCTACACGGCGGGTGGCACGCCAATCTACGTTCACGCCAAGATTACGATCATCGACGACGAGCTTGTGCGGGTCGGATCTGCCAATCTGAACAACCGGTCGATGCGCCTCGACACCGAATGCGACATCGTGATCGACGATCTGCAGGATGGCAATGACGATAATGCAGAGACAATCTGCAGGATGATGTGTGATCTGATCGGCGAACATCTTGGCGTAGGGCCGGACCGGGTGCTGGAAGAGCGTAATGCCGCGGGTTCGCTGATCGCCGCGATTGAAAAACTGCGTGTTTCAGAGGAGGTCGGCGAACGCACGCTCCGACCCTACAAGGTTCCGGAACTCGATACGGTAGAGGCATTTCTAGCAGACAATGAAGTTCTCGACCCCGAAGGTCCGCAAGACATGTTCGAGGATTTTGCGAAGCGGCAATTGCTGCGCGGCTTTGTATCCCGGGTCAAACACCGCGCAAAGCGGGGCAAACAACGGCTGAAGGATCGGCGCACCGCACGGCACGAACGCAGAGGTCACTAGCGGGCGGACCGGCGCCGGCATTTAAATCCCAGCGCCGGTCCGCAGTTCAAGGTGAAAGGGGGGACGCTACTGTCTTCAATAGCGCTCCCCCGGCATTTGAATCAGCCGTTCATCTTCGCCTCGCGGTTCCAGAAGCGCAGGTCACCGCAGCTTTTCAGGAACGACTTCGCATCAGCCTTGCTGCCGAGCTTTATGAAGCCATCATCCATCCGCGATGCCACACCCGCACCTTCCAGTAAGGGCTTCACTGCCGGATCGTAGCCGATGAACTTTAGATGCGCGAAAGCGTCAGATACAAAATCCAGGCTCGGCTTGTTCAAGGCAAGCTTCTTGGCGCTGGCTTCTGACATGACGAGCGCCACGGCATCGAAGACCACCGACGGACCGCCATCGATCTTTTCGTCGGCCTCCATCATCTTGCCGTCGGACAATTTTGCACCGGCCACGTGCGGCGCGACGATGGCCACCATCGCGCCCACTGCCTCCGCAGCTTCCTTCAATGCTGCCACCAGATCGGCGTCGCCACCTTCGGCAATGTAGATGCCAAGCTTCCTGCCCTTAAAGCTCGAAGGGCCATTCTTGATGATGGACAGCGCGGGCGATTCCTTCAGGTCCATGATCGGCTTGCGTGCGGCCAGCACTTTCTCCGGTAGCTCGGGCAGCCCGATGCCATCCGCCACTTCCTGCGCCAACCCCTCGTCAATATTGCGGAGATGACCGACCATTCGCTGGCGAATATCCATGCGCTCGACCTTCGAGAGTTCGAAGGTGAGGGCGCTCGCCATATGATCCTGCTCATTGGGCGTCTGCGAAATATAGAATTGCCGCGCCTGACTATAATGATCGGCAAAGGTTTCCGAACGCACACGCTCCTTCACGCCTTCAACTGGCTCTGGATAACTGGTGAAGCCCTTCTGGGGGTTCTCGCGTGGACCTTCGCCATGGTCCCAACTGTTCGGCTCGTAATTGACGCGGCCCTTCGGGTTCGTCATCGCCATATGGCCGTCCTGTTGGTAGTGCCGCACTGGGCATTTCGGCGCATTGATCGGGATATGGGTGAAGTTCGGCCCGCCCAGACGTTTTAGCTGCGTGTCGAGATACGAGAAATTCCGGCCCTGCAGCAGCGGGTCGTTTGTGAAATCGATGCCGGGCACGACGTTCTGTGTGCAGAACGCGACCTGCTCGGTCTCGGCGAAGAAATTGTCGACATTGGCATCCAGCGTCAGCGTGCCGATGATCCGCACCGGCACTTCTTCCTCGGGAATGATCTTCGTCGCGTCCAGAATGTCGAAGTCGAACTTGTCGGCAAATTCATCGTCGAACACCTGAATGCCCAGATCCCATTGCGGGAAATCGCCGGCGTCGATTGAGTCCCACATGTCGCGCCGGTGGAAATCGGGGTCCATGCCGTTCACCTTCAGCGCCTCGTTCCATACGACCGACTGCAGGCCCTGCTTTGGCTTCCAGTGGAATTTGACATAGTGCGATTTGCCTTCGGCATTGACGAGCCGGAAACTATGGACGCCGAAGCCCTCCATAAATCGGAAAGACCGCGGGATGGTCCGGTCGGACATGATCCACATGACCATGTTCATCGATTCCGGCGACAGCGAGATGAAGTCCCAGAAATTGTCATGCGCCGTCTGGGCCTGAGGAAAGCCACGGTCGGGGGCGGGCTTTGCGGCGTGGATCAGGTCGGGAAATTTGATAGCGTCCTGGATGAAAAAGACGGGAATATTGTTCCCGACCAGATCCCAATTGCCCTCTTCGGTATAGAATTTGGTCGCAAAGCCGCGAACGTCACGCGCCAGATCCGGCGACCCCTTATTGCCGGCCACCGTTGAAAAGCGCGTAAATGTGGGCACCTTCTTGCCCACCTCGTTGAAAATTTTCGCGCGGGAGAGTTCCGGGATCGCCTCCTTCAGTTCGAAATGACCATGAACGCCATAGCCGCGGGCGTGGACGACGCGCTCAGGGATCCGCTCATGATCAAAATGAAAGATCTTCTCGCGTGCGATCTGATCTTCCAGCAGGGACGGGCCGCGCGGTCCTGACTTCAACCAATTCTGATCGTCGGCAACCGGTGCACCCTGCGCCGTCGTCATCGTGTCGTCGTCGCCCTTGGCGGTCTGGTGCGGCGCGCCGCCCTTCGAAAGATTGAGGTCGGTCATTGTGCGGCCCTTTGATGATGTGGAGTTCATAGATGAACGTGCACAGGCCGGGATCGTTGCAAGCCGCTGATAAAAATGAAGTCTTAACATAGATTACAGGGTTAATTCCTGCTGTAGTCAGGATGGTACCCCAATTATTTGTTGCAAATGCTATTGCGATCCATTCTCACCGGGCCTACAAGATAAGGTGTGAGGGAATCGCATGTATGTATGTATCTGTAACGCCATTAAGGAAACCGATCTTCGCGCCGCGGCCAGGCAGTGCCACAGCGACGCGGAGACGATCTATGCGTCCATGGGTCGACCGCCGCAGTGTCGTCAGTGTTTGGACGATGCCGAAGAAATCCTGGCCGAGGCACGCAGTCCGCAGAATCCACCGATCCGTCCCGCATTCGCTTGTCCTCGGCTGGCACTATCTGCATAGTCGCCGCTCACAAGAGCAGGAGACACGCGCCATGAAGGGCGACCAGCAGGTAATCCAATATCTCAACAAGGCTCTTTTGAACGAGCTGACGGCCATCAACCAATATTGGCTGCATTACCGCATGTTGGATAATTGGGGAATCTCCAAGCTTGCCGAATATGAACGGCATGAATCCATCGACGAGATGAAGCATGCCGACACGCTGTCGGAGCGTATTTTCTTTCTCGACGGGCTGCCGAATTTCCAGGCGCTCGGAAAGTTACGCATCGGCGAGACTGTCGAAGAAATCCTGAAAGCCGACCTCGCTTTGGAGGAGGAGGCGATCCCCCTGCTGCGAGAGGCGATCGCCCATTGCGAGCAGGTAAAGGATTATGTCAGCCGAGAGGTTTTCGAGCGTATCCTCGAAAATGAGGAAGAGCATGTCGACTGGATCGAGAAGCAGTTCGACCTGATCGAACGGATGGGCATCCAAAATTACGTCCAGTTGCAGAGCCAGGCAGCCGGCGAGGGCAATTAACGCCCGCCGGAGCCGCAGGGGAGGGGCCGCGCCTGTCGCCCACCCCCTCCGTACCGCTAATCTGCGTCCTCAACCTCGACGGTTTCGCCCGTGACGCGCTGGGCGAGGGCGGCGGCCATGAATTCGTCCAGGTCGCCATCCAGTACCGCAGTGGGATTCCCTTTTGTTATCCCGGTCCTCAGGTCTTTCACCATCTGATACGGTTGCATGACATAGCTGCGAATCTGGTGCCCCCAGCCAATGTCCGTTTTGGCGGCGTTGGTCGCATTCGCCTCTTCCTCGCGGCGCCGTAATTCCGCTTCGTAGAGCCGCGCCTTCAGCTGTTGCATCGCCTGCGCACGGTTCTTGTGCTGCGACCGCTGGTTCTGGCACGCGACGATGATGCCGGAGGGGACGTGCGTGATCCTGACGGCACTGTCCGTCGTGTTGATGTGCTGTCCGCCTGCGCCAGACGCCCGATAGGTATCGATCTTCAGGTCGGATTCGTTGACCTCGATGTCGATATCGTCGTCGACGACGGGATAGACCCAGACCGATGCGAAGCTGGTATGCCGCCGCGCTGCCGAATCATACGGGCTGATCCGAACCAGCCGGTGAACGCCCGATTCCACTTTGGCATAGCCATAGGCGTTCTGCCCCTTCAGCATCAAAGTTGCCGATTTGATGCCCGCCTGTTCGCCGGCATGATAATCGACCACCTCCACCTTCATGCCGCGCTTCTCGCCCCAGCGCGCGTACATGCGCTGCAGCATTTCGGCCCAGTCCTGCGACTCCGTGCCGCCGGCACCGGCGTTGATCTCGATATAGGTGTCGTTGGGGTCGGCCTCGCCCGACAGCAGTGCAGCGACCTTGTCGCGGTCTGCGCGAATGGCAAGCTTTTCCAGCGCCTTCTCCGATTCTGTGATCAGGTCGGCATCGCCCTCTGCCTCGGCGAGCTCGATCATCTCGGCCGCGTCTTCCATCTCGGACTTGATCTCACGCGCGGCGGTCACGGCCTCTTCCAGACGGCCGCGCTCCTGCATCAGTGCCTGTGCGTTCTTTGGGTCGTCCCACAGGGAGGGATCCTCGGCGAGCGCATTCAGCTCGTCGAGGCGCCGGGTTGCTACATCCCAGTCAAAGAAACCTCCGGATCAGGGCGAGCGCTTCGTTGATACGGTCGATGTGGGCGAGGGCTTCAGCGCGCATGGGAACTCCGCAAGAATGAAAACACGATTTTGGAGACCATGTAACGCCTGGCTTCATTTTTTGCGATAGGCCCGTCCGGCGGGCTCAGCGTTCGATAACATCCTCCCGCATGGGCGCCAGCTTCGACAGAAAGCGATTCTGCAGGCGAAAGGGCACACCCTCCGCCGCCATGGCCGCCTGCAGATTTTCGACGAGAGCGTTCATGTCCGCATGCTGCAGACCCATATGCTCATGCGCCGCCTGCATGTCCCGGCCGCTATAGTCGCAGTCGCCCCCCAGAATATGGCAGAACTGCTCCCCCAATGTCCGGTGCAGGCGTACCATGTCCTGACCCCGAAAAATGTCCGCGACGCGCGGGTCCTGCTGGTTGCGGGCGACCAGATCGGCGACGATGCGTGTGATCCCTGGCTTCCCGCCAAACGCCTCGAACATCCTCTGCCCTTCAAAGGGGTCTGTGCCCGCATTGGCATTTGACTGCGTATAAGCGTCGACCGGCAGTTCGCCGGGTCCGTGCACCTCTTGCGGCGGTTCCGCACCGGCCAGCAGCAGTGCGCATAGTGAGATGATCATGCGGATAATCCTTGTCTGATTAGAAGGCGGTCTGAATCTGGAACAGGGCGCCGCGTTGTGGTTCCGACGTGGCGATCGATCCCAAATCGACATAGGCGGCCGTCACCGTCAGATGATCCGTGACGGCGTAGGCCGCGAAAATGTCGAACCAGTCGGATTCGGCGGCAAAGCCGAGCCGGTCGGGCTTGGTTCGGAACTCGCCCCCGACGGCCAATCTTCTCGACAGCTGATAGGCGGCGGAGCCCTCGAACTGGACGCTGCTATCTTCGTCATGGCCCAGGAGGCCGGTCTGATTCGCGCGGGTCAGGCGCACGGTCGCATCCAGCAGCAGGCTGTGTGCCAGGAACAGCTTCGTCGCGCTCAGATATATATCGGTGCCTTCGGTCCGGTCGGCGCCGACGGCAGTTACCAGGGCGTCATTGGCGCTTTTCTTATGTTGGATGCCGACAGCGATCTGCGGCTTCAACGGCGGCCCATAGACAAGATCGCCGGTCAGGCGGACCTTTGCCGAGAAGACGTCCTGGCTAAAGACATAACCCCTGCCGATCCCCAGCGCTTCGCCAAGCTGCTGCGTGTCCAGATTCTGCCGCGCATAGGAAAGCTCCACACGGTTTCTGACACCGATGGCGGCACCATAGCTGTGCCAGTCATAGTCGGGCAGGGCGATCGCGGTCAGATGGGCGGACACGCCAATTCCGTCACGGGTTTCGTTGCCGGCAATGACCGACCAACTGGCCAATCCACCGCCCGAGCTACCCTCGATGCTCGTGATGCCATTGGTCAGCAGCAATTTGCCGCCATTGCGCAGATCAGCGGCCTGCGACGTGCCAGCGGCGGCAGCGGAAAGAGCGGCAAGCAAGAAGCGCACTGTCTGTCTCATGCAGACAGTGCCTAGGCAGTGAAAACGAAAAAAGCGTTTACAGGATATTCACGAGATCGGTTCAGATGTTCTGCTATGTTCAGGATGGTGCAAATTTGCGTCGGCATATTCTTCGCCGTTTCGGGCGTACCCGCAGCGGCCGCGGACTTTCAGGCGCGTATCGTTGATCAACAGGGCCAGCCGGTTCCGAATGCGGTCGTCATGCTCTACCCTGCCGATTTCTCAATGCCGGCGCGGATCGATTTCGACTGGCAATATCAGGTCGCGCAGAAGGATCAGCAGTTCCAGCCGCATGTCCTGATCGTGCCGGAGGGGGCGACAGTCGCCTTTCCGAACCTCGATCGTGTGCGCCATCACGTTTACTCCTTCTCGAGACCCAATGATTTCGAACTGAAGCTCTACGGTCGGGAGGAAAAGCGCGGTCAGAGGTTCGATACGCCGGGCGCTGTCGCCATGGGTTGCAATATTCATGACGAAATGCGCGGCTTTGTGCGCGTGGTCGACACGCCCTTCGTTGCGAAGTCGGACAAGCAGGGCGCCGTGTCTGTCGACAATTTGCCGGTCGGGGCGGCGCGGCTGGTCGTATGGCATCCGCTGTTGCGCGCGACGAAGAACGAGCTGCATCTGGAACTGTCGCTTCCCGCGAATCCGAAACAAATTAGTTTGAAGATGCGACCACGGGAATGACGCGGCTCGTGCGGCTTCCAAGCACGCTCTCCGGGAAATTAACGGCAACCTATGGCGCCATGTGCGCCCTTGTGCTGGTCTCGCTTTACCTGATCCTGCGCATCGGCATCATTACCTACGCAGAACAGGTCGCGACCCGCGACATGGCGGTCAGTGCCGATGCCTATCAGAACGAACTGCGCAAAAGCGGCGAACGCATGCAGGCCAGTGCGGATCTGCTTGCGCGCGATTTCGGCTTCCGCCGCGCTGCCGCGACCGAGGATGGCCCTACCATCGTATCGGCGCTGCAGAACCTATCGTCCCGCAATGATCAGCCTCTCGCGCTATATATATCCGATGCCGGATTTGTCGTCGGCACCGTTTCCGTAACGCGGGGTGAGGCACGGTCCTTGCAGCACGCACTTGCGGAGGGCAGGTCTACGGAAATCCTGACGATTGGCGGGCGCACCTATCGTTTCGTCACGGTGGGCGTGTCGGCGCCCACCCATATTGGCACCGTCATCTTCGGATCGGCGGTAGCGGACGGCGAGTTGCCATCGGTGCGGGAGTTCCGCAATCAACATCTGACCGCCCGCATTGTCCGAATGGATAGCCTGCCGGCACAGCTTCGCAGCCCGGCAGCGGCGGCAAGGACCGTCCAAGGGCCATGGTCCTTTGACGAGCACGGTAAGGAGATGTTGCGCCGCGTGATTCCGCTCCCCGATCTTCTTGAGGGCAGCATCACGCACGCGCTCGTCATCGATTTTTCCCTGCACGAGGCGACGGCGGCTTACCGCAAGCTTTTTCGCATGATCGCGCTGATCGGGTTTGTGGGCCTTCTTCTCCTGTCGCTCGGCTGCTGGCTTGCAGCGCGTTCCCTGACGCGTCCGATTGCCGTGCTGGAGCGTGCGGTCAACAAGGTGTCGCAGGGCAGCAGACAACCTGTCGAACTGCACAGCAGCGACGAAATTGGCAGCTTGGCCAAAAGTTTCAACAGGATGGTCGGCGCCATCGCGACACATGAGGCCGAAATCACCCATATGGCGCTGCATGATGCGCTTACCGGCCTGCCCAATCGGCAGGCGCTGCTCGACCTGCTCGACCGGCACATTGCCGAGCAGCAGCCCGTCGCCGTTCTCGCGCTCGATCTGGACAATTTCAAGGTCATCAACGACTGGCTTGGCCATAGCATCGGTGACGGCCTGCTATGCGCTGTGGCACAGCGGCTGAAGACCGTGTTCCCCGACCGTATGATCACGCGGTTTGGCGGGGACGAGTTCGTCATGCTGGTCGGCGGTGAACCCGTGGCCCGGCATGCGGTCGACGCCGCGCAGCGGATCCTTCAGGCGCTGGAGCAACCGTTCGATGTGGACGGACACAGCATGACCGTGGGCGCCAGCATCGGTATCAGCCTGACGCATCAGGATGGGCATACGGCGGGCGAGGTGTTCAAGAATGCGGATCTTGCGCTTTATTGCGTGAAGGAGGACGGTCGCGGCGCTTTCCGCTTCTTCGATATGTCGATGGACGCGGCTGCGCAGGAACGCCGGCGTCTCGATACAGACATGCGCACCGCCTTGGCGGACGGTCAATTCTTCCTCGCTTTCCAGCCTTTCCTGCATCTGGAGGAAAACCGCATTACTGGGGTGGAGGCGCTGATCAGGTGGCAGCACCCGGAAAGGGGCCGTGTGCCCCCAGATCAGTTCATCCCGCTCGCGGAGCAGAACGGCATGATCTGCGAAATTGGCGAATGGGTTATCGAAGAGGCGCTGGCACGGTTGCAGGAATGGCCCGCGCCGCTCAGCATCGCGGTCAACGTTTCGCCCGTGCAGTTCGGCAGCCCGACCTTCCTTCCCAAAATCGAGGCGGCGCTCGTCCGGTCGGGCGTTGACCCGAAGCGGCTGGAGCTGGAGGTGACCGAGTCGGTCTTCATCGCCGACCTCGACGAAACCCTACGAATATTGAAGGGGTTGCAGGCGCTTGGGCTTCGTATCGCGCTCGATGATTTCGGTACCGGCTTTTCCAGCCTCAGCTATTTGCAGAAATTCCCGTTCGACAAGCTGAAGATCGACCGCAGTTTCATTCAGGATCTGGGCGCTACGGACAGTGCCACCGGAATCTTTCACGCAATTACCGATCTTGCCGCCGCCCTCGGCATGGAGACCACCGCCGAAGGCGTCGAGGAGGAGGGGCAATTGGCGTTGATCCGCGCACAGGGATGCACCCTGATACAGGGCTATCTGTTCAGCAAGCCGCTGGCGGCCGATCAAATTCCAGCGATATTGGCGACCGTGAATGGCAGTTCGGATGACCTCCGTTCGATGGTCGCGGCCTAGGCCTGATTGACATCCTCTCGCCGCTGCCCGGCGGCATTGAATATCGCCCCATCCGGGAGGGATTTCAGGTGGATATCCCGCTGCGGGAAGGGGACTTCGATGTCGTTCTCCTGGAACAGGTCCCATAGCTTGTTGAGGATGGCACTTTTGACATTGCCGACGCCTTCCTCGGCATCGGCGATCCAGCACAATATGTCGTGATCGAGGCTGTAATCTCCATACCCCTTCAGCCACACATTTGGCGGCGGCGTCTCCAACACGCGGGGCACAGACTTTGCTGCCTCCAGCATCAGTTCCTGCGCCTTGCGGATGTCACACCGGTAACTGACGCCCACCGGTATGTGGATCCGCACATTGCGGCTGGAATAACTCCAATTTTCAACCTGTTCCGTCATCAGAATTTCGTTCGGGATCAGATATTCGATACCGTCGCGCGTTATGATGGACACTGCCCGCACGCCGATCTTGTTGACCCATCCGAACGTATCGTCGACCACGATGACGTCGCCGGGTTTGATCGACCGGTCGATCAGCAGGATCAGGCCGGAGATCAGATTGCCGAACGTCTTCTGCATGCCGAAACCGATGGCAATGCCCAGGCCGCCGGAGAAAAAGGCGAGGGCGGTAAGATCGATTTGCAACAGTTCGATGCCTAGGAAAAATCCAATCGCAATGACCGCAATGCCGGCCAGCTTTTGAAACAATACCCTCTGTGACAGGTCTAGCCGCCGCGAATTTCCGATCCGGCTCGAGATAAGCTGCGAAATGAATTTTCCACCGGTGTACAGCGCGACGACAACGATGATTGCGTTCAGGAAATCCAGAACGCTGACGCGCCGTGAACCAATACGAAGCGCGGCACTGTCCAATGCGTTCACCAGCGGTTCCAGGCCGCCCAGACTGCTCGCCACGGAGACGATACCTATGAAGACGCCAAGGATGACGGAGAACAGCCAGTTCACCTTTATGATGCGGGCGAAGATATAGACGAGGCGACCCAGAACGACGCCAAGCACGAAAGCGAGGATGAGGGTGCCATATATTCCGAAAACCGTGATTGCCCGCCCGGCAATTAACACGATCGCTGCGGTGGAGGCGCCCAGTGCGCGTGGCGCCCACTTCGCGATGTGCTGAAATGCCTGGGCGTCGCGTGCGCTCAGGAAAGTGCCGACGCGTGGTCCGATAAAACGCTGAACCAAGCCGCCCAGCAGGATTGCGACTGCGACGACGAGGCCTGCAAAGATCAATGCTTCCTGGCGAACGACATCATCGAGCGGCAATCCGAAAAGTATCGCCAGCTCGCGGAGGTCGTCGATCACGCGGCGGCCTTCTGAAAGCGATCGAGCCCTGCCATCAGATCGGCGATGAGGTCGTCCGCGTCCTCCAGGCCGCAATGGATGCGCAGCACGGGCCCCGGCGCCGACCATTGCGTGGCGCTGCGAACCGTCTCCGGACTGACAGGCAGGATCAGACTTTCAAATCCGCCAAAGCTGAAACCCATGGAAAACAGCCGTAGATCGTCGACCATTGCCGCCAAATGATGCCGTTCGCCGCCATTCAGCACGATCGAGAACAGGCTGGAATAGCCCAGAAAATCTCGCTGCCACAGATCGTGGTGCGGATTGCCGGGCAGTCCGGGACAAAGAACGTCCGCGACTGCCGAATGCATCTGCACGGCAGCGGCGGTCTTCAGCGCCGTTTCGCCATGGCGGTGCAGGCGCATAGACAGGGTCCGGACGCCGCGCAGCGCAAGGAACACGTCGTCCGGGCCTGCGCATTGGCCCAGTCTTAGCGCTGTCGCCTTCACGCGCGGCCATAACGCCTTGTTTGCGGTCACACTGCCCATCATGGCGTCGGAATGGCCGACGATGAATTTCGTCAGCGACTGAACCTCTATATCGACGCCGTGCTGCAGCGACGGGAACAGCAGCGGCGTTGCCCAGGTATTGTCGACGATCGTGGTGACATCGCGCTTCTTTGCGGCGGCGACGATGGCGGGAACATCCTGCACTTCGAACGTCAGGGAGCCTGGGCTCTCCATGAATATGGCGCGCGTATCGTCGCGGATCAGCCCGGAAATATCGCCGCCTATCAGGGGATCGTAGAACTCGCACTCCACGCCCATCCGTTTCAGGACACCGTTCGCCAGGACACGCGTAGGCTCATAGGCCGTGTCCGCGATCAGAACATGATCGCCGGCCCTGCAGACGGCCAGAAACGCCCCCGCAAGCGCCGCGACGCCGGAGGGGAACAGCTTTGTCCCCGCCGCGTCCGCGTGCATCCCGGTCAATGCATCCTCAAGCGCCCATATCGTCGGCGTCCCGCGGCGGCCGTAGTAGAGGCCGTCATCGGGATGCTTCAGCCGCTCATCGAATTCTGCCAGCGTTTCGAACGTGCAGGTGCTGGCGTGATAGACGGGCGGATTGACGACACCCTGGGTGTAGCGCGCGTCGCGGCCCGCACGGATCAACTGCGTGTCGCTCGCGAACTTCTCCGGCGCGCCGTCGCTCACGCGGGACCCGTCACCTTGTTGGTATCCTCGCGCGCGCCCCATTCGGCCCAGCTGCCATCGTAAAGAGCAGTCTTTTTTGCGCCGATCAGATGCAGGGCAAAGGACAGCACGGCGGCCGTCACGCCGCTGCCGCACATGGTAACGACCGGCTTGTCAACGTCGATCCCCGCCTCTTCAAAGATGGCGCGCAGTTCGTCCTGCGATTTGAAAGTACCGTCCCCGTTGAACAGTTCAGAATGGGGGACGTTCTTTGCACCACGCATATGGCCGGCGGCAACGCCGCTGCGGGGGTCGTCCTCGGCGCCGGTAAAGCGGGCCGAAGGTCGTGCATCGACGATCTGCTCGTCCTTCGACTGCTGGTTCGCCTTCATCTGTTCCAGATTGCGGATGCCGCTTTCGTCTTTCCAGACGGTGAAGTGGCGATGCCGGACGCTGGCCTTGCCGCTTTCGACGGGCCGGCCCTCGTCCTTCCACTTGGCAAGGCCGCCGTCGAGGATGGCAACCTCATGAGCGCCGAACGTCTTCAGCATCCACCAGGCACGCGCAGCTGTTTTCAGCTCGCTATCGTCGTAAACGACGATGCGGCTGCCGTCGCCCAGGCCGAGGGACTGCATGCGGCTGGCGAATTTCTCCGAGGACGGAACCATGCCGGGCAGATCGCTCTCCTTGTCGGCCAGTTCTGCAAGGTCGAGAAAGACGGCGCCAGGAATATGGCCGTTTTCGAATTTCGCCCGTGCGTCCCGGTCCAGGAAATAGGTCGCATCGACAACGCGCAGGTCGGTCTTGTCCAGTTCCCCTGCCAGCCATTCGGTCGTCACAAGCGAATCCATGCGCGTCTCTCCAAGGAAGATATGTTGATGCCTGATAGATAACGCCCCCCACTAGGCAAGGCTAGGCCGAACCATGTAGGCCTCATCAAATGCAGCAGCCTCCTTTAAACCCCGCCCATCTGGGCCAAGCGAGCGTTCTTCCCGAAAGCCCGGACGCGGCGGTTCTCGATTATCCCGCAAATCCGCGTGCTGGCGAACGCTATCTGGTGCGTTTTTCCGCGCCCGAATTTACGTCGTTGTGCCCCGTCACCGGCCAGCCCGATTTTGCACATTTGGTCATCGATTATGTTCCTGCGGATACCATCGTCGAATCGAAATCGCTGAAGCTGTTTCTTGGCAGTTTCCGCAACCACGGTGCCTTTCACGAGGATTGCACGGTCGGCATTGGCAGGCGTCTGGTGGATGAGATGAAGCCGATATGGCTGCGCATCGGCGGCTATTGGTATCCCCGTGGGGGCATACCCATCGATGTCTTCTGGCAAAGCGGAAAACCCCCCGAGGATGTGTGGATTCCCGATCAGGGCGTCCCCGGCTATCGCGGGCGAGGATAAAGACCCCGTCGTTCAGGCCCGGATCAGGCGCAGATCAGGCAATGCCGATCATTTTGTGGGTCTGCAGGCTCAGGCGCCATTGCGGATGCGCCAGGCAATAGCGAACGGCCGCCGCAGTATTTTCGGCGGCGTTCGGCCCATCCATGGGCTGCAGGAAAAAATTGCGAAATGGCAGAGACGCGAAATCCGCCGGGTCGTTTTCCACCTGCGGATAAACCAGCTTCAGTTCATTGCCGGACCGCTGTACCAGTGGCTGCGCCGCCTTCGGGCTGACGCAAATCCAGTCCAGGCCCGCCGGCGCAGCGATGGTACCATTGGTTTCGACCGCGATGCGAAAACCATGCCCGTGCAGCGCAAGGATCAGGGCGCTATCCAGCTGCAATAGCGGTTCGCCGCCTGTGCAGACGATCAGGCGGTGATCGCGCGGCGTGCCCCAACATTCCGCCGCCGCCGCCGCCAACAGGTCGGCATCCGCGAATTTTCCGCCGCCAACGCCGTCCGTGCCAACGAAGTCGGTGTCGCAAAAACGGCAGACCGCACTTTCCCTGTCCTGCTCCCGCCCGCTCCACAGATTGCATCCGGCAAAGCGCAGAAATACGGCGCGGCTGCCTGCCTGCGCGCCTTCGCCCTGCAGGGTCAGGAACAATTCCTTGACGGCATAGCTCATCGTGGCGGTTTCAGGCCGCGTAGCGCGTGGGATCGGGCAGGGCGGCTTCCTCAAAGCCCTTCTTGCGCAACCGGCAGGCGTCGCAGCGGCCGCAATGCAGCATCTCCGTTTGTCCCGGAACCGGGTCGTAACAGGTCCAGGTGGCGCCCGCATCGACACCCAGGCGGTTCGCCAGCTTTGCAATGCCCGCCTTGTCCAGATCCAGAAGCGGCGTGTGGATACGAAATGCGTCGCCCTCGATCCCGGCCCGGGTCGCCTTTGCGGCCAGTTCCTCGAACGCGGCGATGAAATCGGGGCGGCAGTCCGGATAGCCGGAATAATCCAGCGCATTCACGCCGATGAATATGTCCCGCGCGCCTGCGGCCTCGGCCCAGGCCAGCGCGACGGACAGGAAAACCGTATTGCGGGCTGGCACATAGGTCGGTGGTACGATGCTGTCGTCGACGGCGCCGTCCCCCTTGGGAACGTCGATATCGGCTGTCAGGGACGATCCGCCGAATGCGGAAAGGTCCAGTGGCAGAACGACATGCCGCTCTGCGCCATATTTCTCTGCCGCAGCGCGTGCAGCCTCCAGTTCGACGCGGTGACGCTGGTTATAATCCACGGTCAGCGCCAGCAGCGCATAGCCCTCCTCGCGCGCCACGGCGGCGCAGGTGCTGGAATCCAGCCCGCCGGATAGGAGGATAATGGCCTTCGGTTTTGGCATGGTCCCGGACTAGCTGCGGCCGCCTGCGGGGGCAAGGTGCCGCTGCGGCCCGGCAGCGCCAAAACGGTGGCGATTGGCGACCCTGCGTATTATGGCGCATATTATGAAACGCACGCTCCTTCCCCTGAACGGCCTTCGCGTATTCGACGCGGCGGCGCGGCATTTGTCGTTCACAAAGGCGGCGGAGGAACTGCACGTGACGCCCGCGGCTGTGGGGCAGCAGATCCGCACGCTCGAGGAGGTGCTGGGCGTCGTTCTGTTTCGACGGCTGACCCGAAACCTTGAATTGACGCCGGAGGCGGAGGCGGCGCTACCCGCGCTACGGGACGGCTTTTCGCGCATCGAAACAGCGGTCGACCGGATGCAGGCGGGGCAGGGGGACCGTGTTGTGACGATCGGCGCCTCGCGCGCGATTATCGGCAAATGGCTGGCACCGCACCTGGCCGCCGTCGGTGCCGCCGCGCCGGACCAGCGGTTCATTCTGGTCCCGACCGACGAGGGCGCGGACTTCACCACCGCGAATATGGATTTGGCGATCCTGTGGGGCGCCATGCCGGCGGAGGAGGAGCTGTCGGGCGTTCGCCTGGCGGAGGAGCAGGTCGTCGTCATCGCCTCGCCGCAACTCGCGGCGGAACTTGCCGATCCGGCCTCACTCAGGACACGCAGCCTGATCCATCATCCCAGCCAAAGCTGGCAAGCCTGGTTCGATGCCGAGGGGCTCAGCCATGATGAAGTCGACGGCGGGCTCAGCGTCGCCGATGCGGGCCTTGCGATAGACGCCGCCGCCGCAGGTTACGGGGTCGCGCGGGTGCCGCTGACCCTTGCCGAGGGCGACATCGCTGCGGGGCGGATCACGCAATTGTTCGATGGAACGCCCAGCGACGAGCATTTCTGGCTCGTCGCGCCGTCGCAAAGCTGGCGGCAGGCGAAGGTGAAAGCGATCGTAGAGGCGCTGACTGCCGCCTAGCCAGGCAGGGCGCATACTTGTCCCCACACGGTACCGCCATCGCTCAGGCGTCGATGGCTTCTTCGTCCAGTTCGCGGGCATGTTCCTGAATGAACCGGAAGCGCATGGCCGGGTCTTTCCCCATCAGCCGCTCGACCAGATCTGCGACCGGCGCGCGGTCCTCATAACCCTGCGGCAGCGTGACCCGGATCAGGGTCCGCTTCGCCGGATCCATGGTTGTCTCCTTCAATTGCGCCGGGCTCATCTCGCCCAGGCCCTTGAAGCGGCTTGTCTCGATCTTGCCCTTGCCGGTAAATTCCCGCGCCATCAGCTCTTCGCGGTGCGCGTCGTCGCGGGCATAGGCCACCTTGCCGCCCTGCGCGATCCGGTACAGCGGCGGCTGCGCCAGATATAGCCGCCCGCCGCGCACAAGACCGGGCATTTCCTGAAAGAAGAAGGTCATCAGCAGCGTCGCAATATGTGCGCCGTCGACATCGGCATCGGTCATGATGACGATTCGATCATAGCGGACCGCCTCGTCGTCATAATTCTTGCCCGCGCCGGCACCGATGGCCAGGATCAGGTCGGCGATCTCGCTATTTGCAGCGATCTTTGCCGTCGTCGAACTGGCGACGTTCAGGATCTTGCCGCGAATGGGCAGGATGGCCTGGGTGCGGCGATCGCGCGCCTGCTTGGCGCTGCCGCCCGCCGAATCGCCTTCGACGATGAACAATTCGGTTTCGGCACTGCCGCTGCCCGCCGCGCAGTCGGTCAATTTGCCGGGCAAGCGCAGGCTGCGTCTGTTCGTGGCCGTCTTGCGCTTGATCTCCTTCTCGGCCTTGCGCTTCAATCGCTCGTCGAGACGCTCCAGCGCGAAGCCCATCAACGCCTTGCCGCGATTCATGTCGTCGGACAGGAAATGATCGAAATGGTCCTTGATCGCGACCTCGACCAGGCGCGCCGCCTCCGGACTGGTCAGGCGGTCCTTCGTCTGTGACTGGAATTGCGGCTCGCGGATGAAGACGGACAGCATGATCTCCGCACCATTGACCATATCGTCCGCGGTCAGTTGAGAGCCCTTTTTCGTGCTGGTCAGCTCGGCAAAGGCGCGAATGCCCTTGGTCAGCGCACCGCGCAGGCCGGTCTCGTGGGTGCCGCCGTCCGGCGTGGGGATCGTGTTGCAATAATAGCTGGTCGACCCTTCGCCGTATAGCGGCCAGGCGATTGCCCACTCGACGCTGCCCTGACCGTCGGGAAACTTCGCCTTCCCGGCAAAGGGCTCGGTCGTGGCGCATTCGCGATCGTCGACAAGAACGGCAAGATGATCGGCCAGCCCGCCAGGAAACTGAAACACTGCCTCCGCTGGCACGTCATCCGACGCCAGCTCCGGATCGCAGGACCAGCGGATCTCGACGCCGCCAAATAGATAGGCCTTCGATCGGGCGAGCCGGAACAGGCGCGCCGGCTTCAGTCGCGCCTTTGCACCGAAAATATCGGTATCGGGCAGGAAACTGATCTTCGTTCCCCGGCGATTTGGCGCCTGGCCCGCCTCTGCCAGCGGCTCCACCACTTCACCGCGAGAGAATGTCGCGCGGTACAGCACCTTGTTGCGCGCCACCTCGACATCCAGCCGCTCGGACAGCGCATTTACGACACTGACACCGACGCCGTGCAGCCCGCCCGACGTTTCATAGGCCTTGCCGGAAAACTTGCCGCCGGAATGCAGCATCATGAAGATGACTTCCAGTGCGCTACGACCCGGATATCGCGGATGTTCGTCGACAGGAATGCCGCGCCCATTGTCGGTGACGGACAGGCTGCCGTCGGCGGACAGATGCAGTTCTATGCGGGTGGCATGGCCCGCCACCGCCTCGTCCATGGCATTGTCGACGACTTCATTGGCAAGGTGGTGCAGTGCGCGTTCGTCGGTACCGCCAATATACATGCCGGGTCGCCGCCTGACCGGTTCCAGACCCTCCAGAACCTCGATCTGGTCGGCATTGTAATCAGTGGACTGAGGCCCGCCCCCGGTAAAAAGATCGCTCATGCGCGAACCTATAGGCGGCGCCGCGCTCGCTCGCTACCTTTGTCGGATACGCCTTCGCGGATTCACTCCTCCCTGACGCAGCAATCGCAGAGCCTAACATTCTTGGGGGTTGAATCATTTATGCTGCATTGCAATATACAAGGTGCTCGAAAGAGCGATCCTCCCCAAGGATTGACTGGGCCGGCCTGGCAACGGGTCGGCCCTTTTTTTATGTTAACTATACTGTTGCGTATGTGCATCACTTTTAGGCTTTGTGTTTTTGTGCCCAGAAAATAGACTTGTGCATCGCAATGTAATCGGCAATGTAACGATCAGGCGGTCGAAAAAGAACCGCCAACCCCTTCCGGGCGAGCAGCTTCTGGCTGAACATAGAGAAGGGTTAAAGCATGAAGATCTTCGGACATCCCAAAGGGATTCTGGCACTTGCACTTGTTGCAGGCGCGGCGGGTATCGGCACTGCAGCGAGTGCGCAGGACACGGGCCTGGAGGCCGCCACAGATACCTCCATTCCCTCCGACTGGTCGCTATCCGGAAATGTCGGTTTCGTGACCGATTATCGTTTCCGCGGCATTTCTTTCTCTGACGAGAATCTTGCGGTCCAAGGCGGCCTCGACATCGCCCATTCCTCCGGCTTTTATCTCGGCACATGGGCATCCAGCCTGGGCGGATACGGCACCTATGGCGGCCCCAATCTGGAGGTCGACCTTTACGGTGGCTATGGCGGCTCCCTCGGCGGGGTTGGCACTTATGACATTGGCGTCATCTATTACCTCTATCCCGGCGGCGCGGGTAATAACGACTATATCGAATTTTACGGTTCGCTGGGCGCAGAGGTTGGCCCCTTTGCCGCCACGGTGGGCACGGCATGGAACCCCGATCAGGATTCGCTCGGCGGCGATAATATCTACGTCTACGGCGATTTGGGTACCGACATTCCGGGAACGCCGTTCAGCCTTGCCGGCCATCTGGGATATAGCAACGGATCGATGGGCTTCGGCGGTTCCGGGATAGCGCCCGACGGCACGTTCGCTTCCTATGACGATGATTATCTGGACTGGTCGGTCGGCGTCTCCACAGAGCTGTTCGGCCTCTCGCTCGGCCTTACCTACCTCGATACCAATATCAGCAAGACCCGCGAGAATGTCGTGGGTACGCGCGTCACGGGGGGATCTGGCGATCCCTATGTGGCCGATGACCAGCTTGTCGCATCCCTGGGCTATAGTTTCTAGCACCAGGTGTCCGCGGGGGTGGGGGACGGCGCGCGGGAGGGCGCGACGTCCCCCAATTTCTGTTCCTGTTTCCGCGCGCGACATTGACGTCGCCTCTGGCGTCCTGCGAAGAGCGGAACCATGACATCCAACATTGCTCCTGTTCGGGCCGACCAGATGCCGGATCCCACCGAATGGCCGCGCGTGCCGACTGTGCAGCGCAATATGTGGACCACAATCGCGATTGCGGTGATCGCCGCTTTGGGGTCCGCAGCTCTGGTGGGTTACGCGCTCGGGATCTGGGAGTTCGCGGCCTTGTTTGCCGCGCTGGTGGTCGCCAGTGGGGCCATCGGCTATTTCGCCGCGCTCGGCCGGTCGCGCAGGGGCGGTGGCCGTATCGACTGGGCGCTTGTACGTGCAGCGCTCGAATCTCAACAGGTGGCACTCGCAATCACCGACAGGGAGGGGCGCCTGGTCAGTGCCAATGCCGCCTATGGCGCCCGTGCAAATGGTTTTCCCGCGCCGACGGAGCTTGCCCTGCGTGAAGGCGTGGGGGACGCGGCGGTGCTTGCCGCCGCCAATGCTGCACGACGCGACGGCAGCGGCTTCGCCGATATTTCCGTCACCGGCGATGACGGGATCAGCCGGCGCCTGCGAATCACCGTTCGTCCTGCCGAGCAGGGCCGGGATTATCTGCTGTGGACCCTGCGGCGCGATCGCACCGACAAGGCGCTGGATGACACGAGGGAGATGATCGAGGGGCCGCTTGGCGGCTGGTTCGGCAGTGCGGGTATCCTCGCGGCGATGGCAGGCGGCGATGGGCGCGTTCTCGCCAGTAATCATGCCTTCATGCAATATATTGGCGAACAACCGGCCGGAACGTCGTTAAATCTCGGAAATCTCGTCGATGTGGATGACGAGGGGGATCATTGGCTGATCTGCCGCTCGGGAACGGGGGACCCAGATCGTCTGCCCGTCCTGGTTACTCGCCTGCCGTTGACGGCCGAGGCGGCGCGGGTGGCGGAGGGTGCACCGACCATTGCCGAAGGAGAGGACGATGTTGAGCCCGATGCGGGCGCCTTTCTTTTCCTGCTGCGGGAACGGGAAACACCGCAGGTGGCCGCCGCCGCCATACCGACCGATCTCCCGGCTTTGATGGGCGTTTTGCCGATCGGACTGGCGCTGACCGACCGGGATGGCCAGCTTAAATATATGAACGATGCGTTCCGCGCGGCGGCGGGCGTAACCGAGGATATGAACCGCGGCTTGTTATATCCCAGCGATCTCGTTGGAAAAGATGACAAGTCGGCGGTCGCCGATATGGTCCGCCGCGCCGCCTCCAGTTCCGAGGGCGTGCGGGATCTTCGCGTTCGTCTGAAGCATCGCCCCGACGAACCGGTGGTGCTGACCATCGGCCGCGCGCCGTGGCAGGAAGGGCCCGCCGTGGTCCTGTCTCTAAAGGACAATCGCGAACAAATGCGTCTGGAGCGCCAGATCACCCAGGCGACGAAAATGCAGGCCGTGGGGCAATTGGCGGGCGGCGTTGCGCACGACTTCAATAATATCCTGACGGCGATCATTGGCTATTGCGATCTGATGATGATGCGCCACAGCCCTGGCGATCCGGATTTCGACGACATCAATCAGGTCCGTCAGAACGCCAACCGCGCGGCAAATCTCGTGCGCCAGCTTCTGGCCTTCAGCCGTCAGCAGACCTTGCGACCGCAGCTGTTGCAGGTGTCCGATATTGTCGGCGAGTTGTCCCACCTCCTGAAACGGTTGCTGGGCGAACGTGTCAAATTGACCGTCGATCATGGCCGCGGGCTTGCCCCCGTGCGCGCCGATCCGGGCCAGATGGAGCAGGTGATCGTAAACCTCGCCGTCAACTCCAGGGATGCCATGCCGGACGGCGGCACGCTCACCATCCGGACCTTCGCCGTTACCCCCCAGGAGGCAAAGCGCCTGGCGAGAGAAGGCATGCCGCCGGCCGATTATGTCGCCATTGCCGTGTGCGACACCGGCACGGGCATCCCGGCCGAGGCGCTGCCGAAAATCTTCGAACCCTTCTTCACGACAAAGGAGGTTGGGCGCGGCACCGGACTAGGTCTTTCCACAGTCTATGGCATCGTCAAGCAATCTGGCGGCTTTATCTTCGCCGATTCGCGCGAGGGCGACGGAACGGACTTCACGATCTATCTTCCTGCGCAGGAAGCCTTGGTGGAACCCGCATCGGCTGCGGCAAGTGTAAAGCCGCGCGATACCAATTTCGGTGAAGGGACCATCCTGATTGCTGAGGACGAGGACATGGTGCGTGCCGTGGCGGAGCGGGCGCTGACCCGAAAGGGCTATGACGTGGTCTGTGCCTCCGACGGAGAGGCGGCGCTCGAAATGCTGATGGCGATGGATGCGCCGCCTGACCTTCTCATCACCGACGTTGTTATGCCGGTCATGGATGGGCCTGCCCTCGTCGCCGCAGCGCGGGAGAAGTTTCCGCAGCTGAAAATCGTCTTCATGTCGGGCTATGCGGAGGAACAGCTGCGATCATCCCTGGAAATCGAGGACGCCGGATTTCTCGCCAAACCGTTTTCCGTCAACGATATCACGGAGAAGGTCTATCAAACGCTGAAGGGATGACCTTCTTCCAACCCGGACGTCGTCCAGGAACATATAAAGAACTTTTTCTTGTGAAGGTAGAACAAATGCGGTACGAGCAGCTTATGTTGAACGCCCCGAGGGGCAGGGCTAGGGAGGCTGACGATGGCCGCAGCGTTAAAGATAGTGGACTCGGGAATGGATAAGCAAAAGGCTCTCGACGCAGCCCTGGCGCAGATTGATCGCGCCTTTGGCAAGGGGTCGGCAATGAAGCTGGGCCAGCAGGAAAAGGTCGAGATCGACGCAATTTCGACGGGGTCCATCGGTCTCGATCTGGCCTTGGGCGTCGGCGGGTTTCCGCGCGGGCGCATCATTGAAATCTACGGCCCGGAAAGCTCCGGTAAGACGACTTTGGCGCTACACGCCATTGCCGAGGCGCAGAAGGCAGGCGGCACGGCGGCATTCGTCGATGCGGAACATGCGCTTGATCCCATTTATGCGAAGAAGCTGGGTGTCGATACGGCAGAGCTGATCGTTTCCCAGCCAGATACGGGCGAACAGGCGCTGGAAATCGTCGATACCCTCGTTCGCTCCAATGCGGTCGACATTCTCGTCGTCGATTCCGTCGCGGCGCTGACTCCGCGGGCCGAGATCGAGGGGGAAATGGGCGACAGCCATGTCGGCTTGCAGGCCCGGTTGATGTCGCAGGCGCTGCGCAAGCTGACGGGGTCCATCAACCGTTCACGCACGACCGTCGTCTTCATCAATCAGGTACGCATGAAAATCGGCGTCATGTACGGCAATCCGGAAACGACTACGGGCGGCAATGCGCTGAAATTCTATGCCTCCTGCCGCCTCGATATTCGCCGCATCGGTCAGATCAAGGATCGCGATGAAGTCGTTGGCAACACGACGCGGGTGAAGGTCGTCAAGAACAAGGTGGCGCCCCCGTTCCGGCAGGTGGAATTCGACATCATGTATGGCGAAGGCATTTCAAAGACCGGTGAAATCCTCGACCTCGGTGTAAAGGCCGGAATCGTCGAAAAGTCGGGTGCATGGTTTAGTCATGATTCCACGCGCATCGGTCAGGGACGTGAAAATTCCAAAACCTTCCTCAACGACAATCCCGAATTTCTGGCCAAGATCGAGGCGGCCATCCGCGGCAAATCGACGGAAGTCGACGGCGCGCTGCTGGATGGTAAGGAAGAAGAGGCTGAGGACGCCTGATCGGCACCTCCGCCTGATCTCGTTGAGATGGTAAATGCTTACGGGGCCGGGTCCAGGCGGATCTGCCCCGTTTGCGTTTGTAGTCTCGACGATCGTCCTGCACAGCTTTAAGTGCCGCTCGAATGGCTGATATCCCCACCGCCGATTTGCCGCCAAAGAGCCGTAAATTCTCGCGTCTCAAGATCGTCTGGGACTTTGCACGCGCGTACCCGATGCAGATCGTGGTTTCGCTGCTGGCCCTGATCGTCGCGGCCAGCGCGACGCTTGCCATACCGCAGGGACTGAAGCTGGTTGTCGACCGCGGCTTCGGCAATGAAGACCCTGCGGCTATCGCGCCATATTTCCTGGGCCTGATTGCCATCGTCATCGTCATGGCAATCGCAACCGGTGTCCGGTTCTATTTCGTTTCCTGGCTGGGCGAACGGGTGGTTGCCGACTTGCGCGTTGCCGTCCATCGCAACCTTCTGTCCCTCGACCCCGCCTATTTCGAGGAGAACCGCCCCTCGGAGATCGCCAGTCGGCTCACCGCCGACACATCCGTCATCGAACAGGTAGTCGGAACCAGTTTTTCCATTGCGCTCAGAAACACGTTCATGGGGCTGGGCGGGATCGTTTATCTGTTCTACCTCAGTCCGAAACTGACTGGTCTCATCCTTCTCGTCATCCCACTGACGATTGGCCCGATCATTCTTCTGGGCCGTAAGGTGCAGAACCTCAGCCGCACCAGTCAGGATCGTATCGCTGACGTCGGGGCGATCATTTCCGAAACTCTGGGTGCGATCAAAATCGTTCAGGCATTCACGCAGGAACCGCGGGAAAGCCGCAGGTTTGCCACTGCCGTCGATGACGCTTTTGCTGCCGCCCGCCGCCGCATTCGTATCCGTGCGCTGCTAACAGGGGTGGTCATTCTGCTGATCTTTTCGGCGATCACCCTCGTCTTGTGGCAGGGCGCGGTGGACGTCATTACCGGCCGCATTACCGGCGGTACAATCACCGCCTTCGTCTTCGCCAGCGCGCTCGTTGCGGGTGCGTTCGGCGCCCTCACCGAGGTTTATGGCGACGTCATGCGCGGCGCGGGTGCGGCGGGGCGACTGGCAGAGCTCCTGGCCCAGATTCCCGCCATCCGCCCTCCCGAAACGCCAATTGCCTTGCCTGCCTCTGGAATGGGCAGGGTGGAATTCCGCGACGTCACCTTTCTTTACCCGACGAAGCCGGGTGTCGCGGCGATCAAAAATTTCGATCTGAAGGTAGCGGCGGGTGAAACCGTTGCTGTAGTCGGACCCTCAGGCGCTGGGAAATCCACTCTGTTTCAACTTGTTCAGCGATTCTACGACCCGCAGGAGGGCAGCATCCTGGTGGACGGCGTCGCCATCGACGAGGTGAGCCCGTTCGACCTCCGTTCGCGTCTCTCGGTGGTCCCGCAGGAAACCGTCGTCTTCGCCGCGACGGCGGGACAGAACATCGCCTATGGCCGTCCGGACGCCAGCGAAGAACAAATTTGGGAGGCGGCGAGAAACGCGAACGCCGACGGCTTTCTGCGCGCTCTCCCTGAGGGGCTCGACACATTTATGGGCGAGGCCGGCACCCGCCTGTCGGGCGGCCAGCGGCAACGAATCGCCATTGCGCGGGCGATCCTGCGCGACGCCCCCATTCTGCTTCTCGACGAGGCGACGAGCGCTCTCGACGCTGAGTCCGAACGGGATGTCCAACTTGCGCTGGAGCGTCTTATGCAGGGACGCACCACGCTCGTCATTGCGCACCGGCTTGCCACCGTCCGCAATGCAGATCGCATCGTTGTCATGGATGAGGGGCGGATCGTCGCAGAGGGAACCCACGACCAGTTGATGCGCCATGATGGCCTTTATGCCCGCTTGGCAAGGTTGCAGTTCGACGACGCCGCCTGAGGCACCCGACGCCTGCAACCCGCGCTAATAGCGCTTCGGCCTATGCGCTTTTTGCCGTGGGCATTCTGTCTGTGTCGGGCAGCCTGATCAGTTCGCGGGCGGCCTCCGCCGACATGGGTTTTCCCGTCAGATAGCCTTGGATCTGGTTACACCCCATTTGCTGCAGGGCAGCCAATTGGCCGGGCAGTTCGATGCCTTCTGCGACCGTCACCATTCCCATGTCGCGCGCCAGTCCGATCACGGCCTTGATGATGGCATGGCAATTCTTGTTGTTCTGCATGTCGATGACGAAGGATCTGTCGATCTTGATCTTGTGGAACGCGAATTTCTGCAGATAGCCCAATGACGAGAACCCCGTACCGAAATCATCCAGAGAAAACCGGATTCCAAGCGCGCGCAGCCGCTCGAGCAGGGCGCGCGTCCGACGGCTTTCCTGCAGCAGCACCCCTTCCGTAATCTCGATCTCCAACCGCGATGGCTGCAGGCCGGACGTGCGGAGCGCCTCGGCAACGATATGTTCCAGCCCATCGCCGCGCATCTGCAGGGGCGACACGTTGATTGCGACGCTCAGATTGCCCGGCCATCTCGCCGCCTCCGCCGTTGCGGAGCGGATGACCCATGCGCCCAGTTCGTTGATGAAGCCGCTTTCCTCGGCCAGCGGAATGAATTCCGCAGGAGAGACAAAGCCGCGCGCAGAGTGTGTCCAGCGCAGCAGCGTCTCAAAGCCTTTTACCTCCAGCGTGCGGGAATCGACCAGCGGCTGATAGTTCAGGTAGAATTCGCCCCGTTCCAGACCCTGCTCCATCTCGGCGATCAGGGTTCGCCGCGCCGTGGCGCTGGCATTCATTTCCTTGTCGAATTTTTGCCAATTCTTCCTGCCGCCTTCCCGCGCTGCGCGAAGGGCTGTTTCGGCGTTCTGCAGCAGAGTGGGGAATGTCTTCGCATCATCGGGCGCCGTGGCGATACCGATGCTGACCGACATGTGCACCAGTGCGCCCGCGCCTCTGATCGGCAGAGACATTTCTTCCAGAATCTTTCCGGCAAGCGTCTCCAATTTGGCGGATACGTGGACAGAGGAAACCAGCAGCGCAAACTCGTCGCCACCCAGGCGTGCGACGATGGCGTCGCGGCCCGCTATCATTTGCAGCCGGCGCCCCGTCTCCTTCAGGATGGCGTCGCCGGCACGACTGCCATGCTCCTCATTCAGGGATTTGAAATGGTCTATATTAATGAGGAGAAGGCCGGTTTTCCGTGATCCTGCCGCCTCCGCCAGATACTGGATGGCTTGATCTTCGAAGGTCTGGCGATTGGAAAGGTCCGTAAGGGCGTCGTAATGCGCCAGGCGTGATACGCGTTCCTCGGCCCGCATCTCGCTCGTCACGTCGCTGATGACCCCGCGAAACGCCGGTCCCCCCGGCTCCTCTACCGGCCGCGCCGTCAGTGACCACCGCCGCTGCTCGCCGCGTGTACCCAGCGTCACGACGAGCCTTTGCACGGGCTGGTGGGTTGCGAGCTTATCGGCCAATTGCCGTTGCGCCTCATCCGGTACGAACAGAGACAGGAAATGGCGTCCCTCAAGATCCCCCACCCGCATGCGCGCAAGCTGCGCGAACGGGGCGGTGACGTTCAGCAGGTGGCCGTCCTTGTTCAGGGAGAACAGCCGGTCGGAACCCTGCTCCTCATATTCGTTCAACAGATTTCGCGCGATGCCGCCCTGCCACTCCGCGCGCACGCGACGGGCCAGGCTGCGGCTGGTATCCTCCATGATGTCCGCCAACAGCCAGGCGATCAGGATGGCGGCATTGCCCAGCCACCAGGCGCTCGTCTGCTGGATCGCGTAGCATGCGGTCAATAACGCCAGACCGACGCAGACAGCGGCCAGTTTCGGGCCATTGGGCAGAAACCTGGCAGAGGCGGTGGCGATAAAGGGCAGGGCGGAAAGCATCGCCAGCAGCGACATCTGCAACGACGTGGGCAGGTCCGGCAACACCAGATAGGTGACCGTGAACAGCGGAATGATGGCAAGGCAATATTCGGCGACGATGCGCCTGATCGCGACATCGATGCCCCTGTCGCCGACCAGGCGGGCCGCGCCGGTCAGCAGCAGAAGCCCCGCGACCGAAATCCCCGCGCCCCAAAAGGGCGCAAATTGGGGCAGGGCGGCCCAGAACAGCAGGCCATAGGTCGCCAGCGCAACCAGCGCCAGGCTGCCCCTTGCGGTTACCAGGCCTGCGCGGTGTGCCTCTATCTGGGCGGCAAGGATGGCGGCGGGTGGGGGGGCGCCCGTCTGATCCTCTTTGATTGTCCTCATTTTCGACACGGGGGGTACTTGTCTCCGTCGGCCATCCGTCCCCTTGGTTATCGGCCGCAAAACCCTTCAAATCCGTTTAAAAAGCCCCGCTATTATGGGCAAGAAACATCGATTATGGCTTGTTAATCAGCTCAGCATCGGCGTCATGCCGGGCTCGGCCTTTGCCATCGCGGCGCGGTAAGCATCCCGTTGACCGATGCGCTGCAGCCAGGCGCGAATATTGGGAAAGGGTTCGACGCTTGTCTGGCGAAATGCGCGCCCAGTCGTCAGGGCATAGCCCATATTTATGTCCGCCAGTGTCAGGGATTGGCCACCGAAATAATCTGCCTCGCCCAGACGCGCTTCGATCATGGCCCAGGCCTTTGCGTTGCGATCGCGGCTAAAGGCCTCGGCGAGGTTTCCTTCTGGTGCGTTCGCGATGGTCAGCATCAGGGACAGCATGGCCGTGGCCATGAACGTGCCGTTTGCCCAATGAAACCAGAAAAGATGATCCGCATGATCCGGACTGTCCGGCCCGGGTGCGAAGCTGGCGCGCTGGTCGGGGGTGCCGTGGGTGGCGAGGATATATTCCAGGATCGCGCCCGATTCACCCAGAACCAGATCGCCGTCGGTAATAACCGGCGCAACGCCCATCGGCGACAGGGCCTTGTATTCGTCGGGTGCCAGACGATTGTCGGACCGCCGCTCATAGACTTTCAGTTCGTAGTCGAGGCCCAATTCCTCTGCAAGCCAGACGATACGCTCGGACTGCGACAGGCGCAGGTGGTGAATGGTCAGCATTTTCTGTCTCCTCCCGAATCTTATGTCCGCTGGAAACAGAAAAGTCGATCAGGCCGTCTGGTCCATGGCGTTGGCCGATACGGCGATCACTTCAGTGTCACCGACGCCTAATCCTCGTTGGATTCTTCATTCAGATCTTCATAGTCCACGGGCGGGGGCAGGGTGCAGCCGCGTTCGATGGCGCGACCTTTCAAATAGCTGCGTCGCGCAACGCCGGCCAGGATGGCCGCCCTATAGGCGCGTTCGCGGCCCGCGCTACCCGTTACTTCCCGCACCACCCCGCGAAACGGGATCAGCATTCCCGCCCCGAATTTCCCCGCAAGCCCAAGGGCGGCATTACGGCGCTTTTCGGTCAGTGACGGGTCGTCCGTAACCGTGTCGAAATCCGGGCCCAGCACTTCGTTCATCTGCGTGATTTCGGCACCCAGACGCGCACAACTTGCGGGTTCGGGCAGCCTGTAAGGATCATCCAGAATACGCTGGATCGCATCCTCCACCTTTGGCTGAACGATTCCGACGTCGCTAAGCGGCTGTATGGCGGCATCCCGCGCCCGTTCACCGGTCGATGCGCCGCCGGGATCCCTGCTGACGGCGCACGCCTGCAGGCTGAGTGTCGCCAGCGCGCCAATTATCACGAAACGAGCGCGCATGGCGACAGGTCCTTACCTATTTTCAAGCCGAACATAGTCGCGCTGGACCGGCCCGGTATACAATTGGCGGGGGCGACCGATGCGCTGGTCGGGATCCGCGATCATCTCGTTCCACTGGGCAACCCAGCCGACCGTGCGCGCCAGCGCGAACAGCGCCGTGAACATGGACGTCGGGAAACCGATGGCGCTCAGGATGATGCCGGAATAGAAATCCACGTTCGGGAACAGCTTCTTCTCGACGAAATAATCGTCGTTCAGGGCCATTTCCTCCAGTTCCAGCGCCACGTCGAAAACCGGATCGTTTACACCGAGGGCGCCCAGAACTTCGCGAACGGTCTTACGCATCACGGTCGCGCGCGGATCGTAATTCTTGTAAACGCGATGACCGAAACCCATCAGGCGGAACGGGTCGTTCTTGTCCTTGGCGCGCTCGATATATTTCGGAATCTCGGAAGGATGTCCGATTTCCTTCAGCATGTTCAGTGCCGCCTCATTGGCACCGCCATGGGCAGGGCCCCACAGACAGGCAATGCCGGCCGCGATGCAGGCAAATGGGTTTGCACCCGACGAACCGGCCAGGCGGACGGTCGACGTGGACGCATTCTGCTCATGATCGGCATGCAGGATGAAAATGCGGTCGAGAGCACGCTCCACCACCGGATTGACTTCATAGGGCTCGGCCGGAACGCCGAACGTCATTTTCAGGAAATTGCCGGTGTAGCTCAGCGAGTTGTCAGGGTAGAGCGTCGGCTGGCCGACGGCATATTTATACGCCATCGCTGCGATCGTGGGCATCTTGGCGATCAGGCGGTGCGACGCGATCTTGCGCTGTTCCGGATCGTTGATGTCCGTCGAATCATGATAGAATGCCGACATCGACCCGACGACGCCACACATGATGGCCATCGGGTGGGCGTCGCGGCGGAAACCGCGGTAAAGTTCGCGCAGCTGCTCGTGCACCATCGTGTGCAGAGTGATCGTGCGGGTGAAATCGTCATACTCGTCCGGCGTCGGCAGTTCGCCGTTCAGGAGAAGGTACGAGGTTTCCATGAACGAGGAATCCTCCGCCAGGTCCTCGATCGAATAACCGCGGTGCAGCAAGACGCCCTTCTGCCCGTCAATATAGGTCAGCTTCGATTCACATGAGGCGGTCGACGTAAAGCCGGGATCGTATGTGAACCGGCCCGATTTGCCATAAAGGGTACGGATATCGACGACATCTGGACCGATACTGCCCTTGTGGACCGGGAATTCTATGTTCTCATCGTCGAGGGTCAGATTTGCCGTCGTGTCGTTCATGTCTACTCCGTTCCGGTTCGGGCGGCCCTTCTTCAGGACAGCCGGTCGTCAATACGTGCGAGGCTTTCCTCGCGGCCCAGTAGTTCGAGCATCTCGAACACGCCAGGCGACTGCGTTCTGCCCGTCAGCGCGGCGCGCATGGGCTGGGCGATCTTACCGAGACCAACGCCTTCCGCTTCCGCAAGCTCCCTTAGAAGATTGCCAAGCGGTTCCACCGCCCATTCATCTGCCTGGGCGAGCGTCGATCGCGCCTTGCCGAGAAGCTCGCCGCCCTCCTTCTCTAGCACCGCAGAGGCCTTCTCGTCGAGATTTAAGGGGCGGGTGCGAAACAGGAAAAGTGCACCGTCCGCCAACTCATTGATATTCTTTGCGCGGGGTTTCAATTCTGGCATTGTGCGCAGCAGCAATTCGCGTGACGGATCATCAAGATCCCGCCCCAGCTCGGCACAAATGGTGGGTTCCACCAGCTTCGCCAGCCGCTCGTCATCAGCTTGGCGGATATAGTGTGCATTCAGATTTTCCAGCTTCTTCGTATCGAAACGCGCCGGGTTGCGCCCGACTCCCTTCAACGAAAAAAGCTCCAGAGCGCGCGCGCGGTCGACGATGTCCTCGTCGCCATGTCCCCAGCCGAGGCGCAGCAGATAATTTTCCAGCGCTTCCGGCAGAATGCCCAGGTCGCGATAGGCTTCCACGCCCAGCGCGCCGTGCCGCTTCGACAATTTCGCGCCGTCGGAGCCGTGAATCAGCGGGACATGCGCCCATTGCGGCATGGGCCAGCCCATCGCTTCTATGATCACCCGTTGGCGAAACGCATTGTTCAGATGATCGTCGCCACGGATCAGGTGCGTGACGCCCATGTCGTGATCGTCGACGACGACCGCCAGCATATAGGTTGGCGACCCGTCGGAGCGCAGCAGGATGAAGTCGTCCAGTTCCGCATTCGGTACGGTGACCGTGCCCTGCACGAGGTCGTCAATGGTGGTCTCGCCTGTCTGCGGCGCCTTCAGCCTTATGGTGAAGGGCGCACCCTCCGGCGCGTCTGCCGGGTCGCGTTCGCGCCACCGCCCGTCATAGCGGATCGGACGCTTCTCGGCCTTCGCGGTTTCGCGCATCTCCGTCAGCTCTTCGGGCGTCGCATAGCAGCGATAGGCTGCACCCCGTTCCAGCAGGGCATGGGCGACCTCGGCATGACGATCCGACCGTTGCGATTGATAAACGGGGTCGCCGTCCCAATCGAGGTTCAGCCACCGCATGCCGGAAAGAATCGCGGCGATTGCATCATCCGTGGACCGCGCCTTGTCGGTATCTTCGATCCGCAACAGGAACTTGCCGCCATTCGCGTGCGCGAACAGATAATTGAACAGCGCCGTGCGGGCTCCGCCAATATGCAGATAGCCGGTCGGTGACGGCGCAAAGCGCGTCACGATATCGCTGGAGGCTGCGCCTCTTTCCATTGGGTCCCTCTGGGCTAAGTGTGGTGACACTGGCGGGAAAGGGGGCCAGCTTCGCGCCATGCCTAGCATCGCCGTTCGCGCCGTTCAAACGATTGCCGACCGGCATCTTGCCGCTTTTGAGGATTGGCTGGCGGCAGAACGTCACCAACTGCCCTTGTTCATTCCCATCGCTCTTGGTGCCGGGATTGCCGCCTGGTTCGCCATTGCCGCTCCTGCCGGCTGGATTGGCGCCATCTGCCTCGCACTGGCCGTCGCTGCGGTCGGCTTGTTTCTAGAGGGGCTAGGTGCGCGGCTGGTTATCATCGGCGGCATTTTGGTTGCGGCAGGCGTCGGCATCGCCTGGTGGCAGGCGGAACGCGTCGCCGCGCCGGTACTGGACCGCACGCACTTCGGAGTAGAGCTGGTGGGCACGGTAGCAGCCGTTGAACATCTGCCCGCTCGCGACAGAACCCGGCTGCTGGTCGGACAGCTAGCGGGCTTTCCGCCTGACATGGCCGTTCGCCTGAGCTTTCGCGCCGTACCAGAAGATCTGGGGCCGGGTGCGCGTATCGCCGTGAAGGCCACGATATCGCCGCCACCGGGGCCCAGCGTTCCCGGGGGCTATCATTTCGCACGGCGCGCCTGGTTCGAGGGGATTGGCGGCACCGGCTATGCGCTGGGCGATGTGACGGTCCTGTCGCCTGCGCCGCCGCCGACGGGATTTTCCGCTTGGCTCGCGAACTTCCGCGCGACGTTGAACCGGCAATTGCAGCAGGGCGTCGGGGGCCGTGCCGGCGGCGTTGCTGCCGCGTTGGTGACCGGCGACCGCGGCGGCATCGAGCCTGAAGTGACCGAGGCCATGCGCGACAGCGGCCTTGCGCATCTGATCGCCATCTCCGGACTGCATATCGCCGTCGTCGTTGGCGGTACGCTGTGGCTCGTTCGGCGTATATTGACCCTTTGGCCATGGTTCGCTCTGCGATTTGACGCGCGGATCGTTGCCGCCGCCTTCGCCGCACTGGCGGGGATTGCCTATACGCTGATTGCCGGGGCGGGGGTGCCGACGGTGCGCGCCTGCATCGCCGTTCTTCTGGTCCTGATCGGTCTGGCCGCCGGCCGCGAGGCGATCAGCCTCCGGCTCGTCGCGGTCGGTGCGACCCTCATTCTGATTTGGCGGCCCGACTATCTGCTCAGCCCCAGTTTCCAGCTCAGCTTTGCCGCCGTCACCGGCATCGTGGCGTTGTATCAATCGACCTGGGGAAAGCGCTGGAGCCAATCGGACCGCGAGGGCGGATGGCCGACCCGATTTCTGCGCGGCATCATCGCCCTCATACTGACCGGCATCGTCGCGGAACTGACGATCGGTCCTATCGCCCTTTACCATTTCAATCAGATGGGCCTGTTCGGGGCGGGCGCCAATTTGATTGCCATACCGCTCACCAGTTTCCTGATCATTCCGCTCTTGGTCCTCGCCGTTCTTCTTGGCGGGTCGGTCTTGGTCGCACCGGTGTACACAGCGCTGGGTGCGACCATCGACATTCTGATCGGTCTTGCGGAATGGGTGGCTGGCCTGCCGGGCGCGGTCGCTATGGCTCCGGCCATGCCCGTCAGCGCGTTTCTGCTCATCGTGGCGGGCGGGTTATGGATATGTATCTGGCAGGGTCGGCGCAGGTGGGCAGGCATTTTGCCGGCTGCGGTCGGGGTCGCAATCGCCTTTGTCGCGCCGCAGCCGGATTTATTCGTCAGCCCGGATGGAAAGCATTTGGCTTATCTCGATGGCGACAGCATCGCAATGTTGCGGCCACGCGCGGGGGACTTCATCACTACCATGTGGTCGGGGGCGGCAGGTTCCGATGCCGTTGCGCGCCTTGAGGATCGGGAAGATGCGGATTGTACGCCCGCTGCGTGCCGCCTGTTGTTGCGGCACGGCCCGCGCCGCTGGGACATTCTGGCGACGCGCAGCCGCGACCTGATTGCGCGCCCGCAGTTTGAAGCTGCATGTCGCGAAAGCGATCTCGTGATCAGCGACCGCTATTTGCCACGCTGGTGCCGTCCGCGCTGGCTACGATTGGGGCGCCGCGAATTGAACAGGCTGGGTGCGGTGTCGATCGACCTGGCGAGCGGGCGGGTGCGCAGCAGTGCCGCCGAAGACGGCGCGCATCCATGGGCCCGAGGACACGAAAAGAACCCATGACCGCCCGCCTCGACGATCCGCCCAAGATACCGGGCTTCACCGGGCTTTATCGACAAAAGGCAGCCACGTTCCCCAAAGGGGGGTGACTGCCTTTTTCTTAGTCGTGTGCGACCGGGGGTTTAGCCGACTTCGCCTTTTGCTGCCTGTCCGGCGCTTTTGGCGGCTTCGACTGCCTGATCTTTCATCTCACTCAGGTGCGATTTCGCCTGGTCTTTCAGGCCCAGTTCGTCAACACGCTCCAGCCCGGCGGTTTTCGCCGCTGCCGCCGCCGCCGCCGCCTGATCGAACAGGCCGTCGCGAATGCCGCCGATCGCCCTGTTTTCCTGACGCGTGCGTGGCAAGAGAAGGCCGATAGCTGCACCGGCCAGAAGGCCCAGACCCGCCGCCGTCAGCGGATTGGCTTCGACTTCGCGGGCGGTACGTTCGCGTGCGGCGGCTGCACTTTCCTGCGTTCTTGCCCAGCTCTCACCGCCATATTCGCGCGCTGCCTCGTACCGCTCCTTGGAATAGTCGCGCGCCCGTCCATAGCGGTCGGACGAATAGTCCTTCGCTTCGGCGTATTTCTGCGCCGTATAGTCCTTGGCCGCCTTTGCGTGGTCGGTGGTGTAATCGCGGGCAGCGCGTGCATGCTCGGTGGTGTAGTCCCGCGCCGATGCTGCGGCGCCCTTCACGCTGTCTGCGGCACCGGAAACGGTGCCCTTGGCCTTCGCAATTTTACTGTCGCTGGTATTCCGGTCGTTCGTGTCCATGTTATCAAACTCCATTCTAATCGTTATCGCTCAAGCGCCACGCGGCGAAGAGCCCCAAAAGTCCCCCGAGGAAGCCGACGGCGACGGGATATTTTTGCACGGTTCTCCGCGCCACCTCGACCTGGTCTGCGATCTCGCCCTTTGCCGCTTCCGTCGCATCGTGGATCAGGCGAGCCGGGGACAGGCGTGTCTCCATCGCGTCGATGATCTCACCGATCCGCTGCCGCGAGACTTGTGCCTCTGCCCGGTAATGGGCGATTGTGTTCTTGCCTCCGCCCTTCATTGCGACTTCGCCAATCCTGTCGGCGTACCCCCAAAGATGCGGACAAAGCGCTTTCGTCCGATCTGAAAGAGTACGGCTCCCAGAACCACGCTGACCAGCGTGACGATGGCTGCGGCTGCGACCGTGCTCATCGCCGTCGCCAACAGGGCGCCCAGGGTAAACATCAATGTCAGCAAGGCGATGAAACCGAACGCCCCACCTGCGGCGATGAACAGGACAGAAGTGCCTGCAATCGTCAGACGGCGCGCCAGCTTGGCCTCGACCAAGCGAATTTCGGCAGCAACCAAATCGCTGCCGGCTTCCGCCAGGTCGTGGACCATCTCGCCAAGACTTGGCTCCTTGTTGTACCCCTCAGTCACTTAGGCGTCGTAGCGTGTCGTGCTGGTGGTATTGTCGGCCTCGGTGTCGCCGGCCCGCTCGCTCGCTTTGATGAAGCGAGAGATCATGAAGCCGACTGCGGCGGCGGCCCCGATGGCGATCGCGGGTGAACGGCGAACGATTTCCCGCGCGTCGCCGATAATCTCGTCGACGGATTTCTGGTCCAGCGTGTCGCCAAACCTGTCGATGCTGTCTGCGGCCGTGTTTACGTATCCGCTCAGCATCGATGCCTGTGTACCCTCGAACTGCTTCGCGGCGTCACGTGTCGACTTGGCCAGCGACTTCACGCTTTCCGCCGCCTTTGCCTTGCCTTCTTCTGCTGCACCGCGGGCTCTGCTGCCGGCGTCGCTCGCCAGCCGTTTCGCCTGACCCTTGACTTCGTCGCGACGGCGCCCGCCGGATTGTTCGTCCTGCGAGGACTCGTTCTGGGCATCATTCTGATGCTGGGAAATGGTCGGATGCGTGGTTGTGGCACCCATGGGAGCAGAGGGGGTGCTAACGACGGTTTCGCCGGGAATATTGTCAGGCATGGATATGGGTCCTCTTTTTTCCTTTGTATTACCATGGCAACGCCGTGCCGTGCCTGCGGTTCCGCCGCCGTTGAGCTTCGATGCTGCACCCGCTAACAGCGCCCCAAACCACGCCTTCGGATAAAGGATCATTCATGACCGCAATCATCGATATTCATGCCCGCCAGATCATCGACAGCCGGGGAAATCCGACGGTCGAAGTCGACGTCCTTCTCGAAGATGGCAGCCAGGGCCGCGCGGCGGTCCCCTCCGGCGCGTCGACCGGCGCTTACGAGGCTGTTGAAGTGCGCGATGGCGACAAGAGCCGTTGGCTGGGCAAGGGCGTCGGCAAGGCAATTGATGCGGTCAATGGCGAAATACTCGACGCGCTTCTGGGCGCCGAAGCAGAGGATCAGCTTGAAGTGGACGCCGCCATGCGTTCGCTCGACGGCACGGAAAATAAGGGGCGGCTGGGCGCGAATGCCATTCTGGGCGTCAGCCTTGCCAATGCGAAGGCGGCGGCGAATGCACGCGGCCTGCCGCTTTATCGCTATGTCGGCGGCACGGCGGCAAATGTCCTGCCGGTGCCGATGATGAACATCGTCAATGGCGGCGCGCACGCGGACAATCCCATCGACTTCCAGGAATTCATGATCATGCCCGTGGGCGCCGAGACCTTTTCGGAGGGCCTGCGCTGGGGCACTGAAATCTTCCACACGCTGAAGGCGGCGCTGGCCAAGGACGGCCTCGCGACGGCTGTGGGCGACGAGGGCGGCTTCGCTCCAAATCTCGCCAGTGCAGAGGCGGCGCTGGATTACGTCATGGCGGCCGTACGTGATGCCGGTTTCGAACCGGGGAAAGAGGTCATGCTAGCCCTCGACTGTGCGGCGACGGAGTTTCAGAAGGACGGCGCCTATCATTATGCGGGCGAGGGCGTGACGCGCAGCGTCGATGAACAGGTCGCCTATCTGGCCAAGCTGAGCGCCGACTACCCCATCCTATCGATCGAGGATGGCATGGACGAGGATGACTGGGACGGCTGGGTCGCCCTGCAGCAGCGTATCGGCGACAAGGTCCAGCTGGTTGGCGACGATCTGTTCGTGACCAATCCCGCGCGCCTGAAAACCGGTATCGAGAAGGGCGCCGCCAATTCGATCCTGATCAAGGTCAACCAGATCGGCACGCTTTCCGAAACGCTGGATGCCGTGAATATGGCGCACCGCGCGGGCTATACCTCGGTCATGTCGCACCGCTCGGGCGAGACGGAGGATTCGACGATTGCCGACCTCGCCGTCGCCACCAATTGCGGCCAGATCAAAACGGGCAGCCTTGCGCGGTCGGACCGGCTCGCAAAGTATAACCAGCTTCTGCGGATCGAGGAAGAACTGGGCGAAGCCGCGCATTATGCCGGCCGCGACATTTTGCGCGCAAAATAGGCTCTCTTATATGTCGCGGCTGGCCGCTCGCGGGTCGCCGCGACATCTAGAATCGGGTGTCTTTCCCGCCGCCCTAAGGCTAGCATGGTGCGATGAGCGCAGCGCCGATTTCCTCGCCTTCTCCCGAAACTCCCTACGTCCCCCTACGCATACAGTCCGCCTATTCCATGCTGGAGGGCGCAATGTATCCAAAGGCGATTGCGGAAATCTGCGCTGCGCACGGCATGCCGGCGGCGGCGCTTACCGACCGCGACGTTCTGTTCGGCGCCATGGATTTTTCGCAGGCGCTGTCCGCTGCCGGCGTTCAGCCGATCCTGGGAGCGCTCATTTCCGTCGAACGGCCCGGCACGCGCCAGATCGGCGCGCGCGCACCGATAGATTCGCTGGTGATCCTTGCGCAGGACGAGGGCGGCTATGCCAATCTGATTTCGCTGGTTTCCACTGCTCATCTGGGCAGCGAGCCAGCCGAGGGGCCGCATGTCACGCTTGACCAGCTAGAGGCGAAATCGGCGGGGCTGATCGCCTTGACCGCTGCCGCCGACGGTGCGCTGGCGCGACTGCTGGCAGAGGGGCAAAATAAGGCGGCGGCCGACTATTTGACGGAGCTGGAGCGCATCTTTCCAGACCGCCTCTATATCGAGATCGCGCGCACTGGCGATGAGATCGAGAGGCGGTCGGAACTTGCCCTGATCACCCTCGCACACGAACGGAACCTGCCGCTGGTCGCCACCAATCCGGCCTGTTTCCCGGAGGAGGCGTTCAGCTCCGCCCATGACGCAATGCTTTGCATCGCCAGCGGGGCAAAGATCGCCACCGCCGACCGCCGCCGATCCAATCCCGGCTGCTGGCTGAAACCGCCGGAGGCGATGCGCCGGGCGTTCGAGGATCTGCCGGAGGCGATTGCCAATACCGCGCTGATAGCGCGCCGCTGCGCCGTGATGGCACCGCAGCGGTCGCCGATCCTGCCCAGCGTGGCCGGAGATCTGCAGGGGGAGGTGGCAGAGCTGCGACGGCTGGCGCGGGAGGGGTTGGCAAAACGCCTGGAGCGCAGCCCCGATGCCGACCGGGAAGTCTATGAAAAGCGGCTGGACTATGAACTCGGCATCATCGAATCCATGGGATTTCCCGGTTACTTCCTGATCGTTGCCGACTTCATCCAATGGGCAAAGGCGGAAGGGATCGCCGTCGGTCCGGGCCGCGGCTCGGGTGCAGGCTCGGTCGTCGCCTGGGCGCTGACCATCACCGATCTCGATCCTATCAAGCTCGGCCTGCTCTTCGAACGCTTCCTCAACCCCGAACGCGTGTCGATGCCCGACTTCGACATCGACTTTTGCGAAACCCGGCGCGGCGAGGTCATTCGCTATGTCCAGCGCAAATATGGCGAGGGGCAGGTGGCGCAGATCATCACCTTCGGAAAGCTGAAGGCGCGCGCCGTTCTGAAGGACGTCGGCCGTGTCCTGCAGATGCCTTTCGGCCAGATCGACCGTCTGGCAAAGATGATCGACAATAATCCGGCCAATCCGCAGGATCTTAAAACGGCGCTGGAGGAGAATCCGGACCTGCGGCGCGAACGGAAGCAGGATCCCGATGTTCGCCGCCTGATCGACCTCGCGCTGAAGCTGGAGGGCATGCCGCGCCATTCGTCGACGCACGCGGCGGGCGTGGTCATCGGCGATCGTCCGCTGGCGGAGCTGGTGCCGCTATATCGCGATCCGCGCTCCGATATGCCCGTCACGCAGTTTGACATGAAATATGTCGAGCAGGCCGGCCTGGTCAAATTCGACTTTCTGGGCCTGAAGACGCTCAGCGTGCTGCAGCGCGCCAAGGAATTGATAAAGAAGTCCACCGGCGAAGACATAGACCTAGACGCCCTGACCTGGGACGATCCAAAGGTCTACGAGCTGATCACCCGCGGCGACACCGCTGGCGTGTTCCAGCTGGAATCCCCCGGCATGCGTTCCGCGCTGGCGCAGGTGAAGCCCGACAAGTTCGAGGATATCATCGCGCTCGTCTCGCTCTACCGGCCGGGTCCGATGGACAATATCCCATCCTTCGCACGGCGTAAGCACAAGCTGGAGGAACCGGATTATCTGCATCCCCGGCTAGAACAGTATCTGACCGAAACCTACGGCGTCATCATCTATCAGGAACAGGTGATGCAGGTCGCGCAGGAACTGGCCGGCTATTCCCTGGGCGAGGCCGATCTTCTCCGCCGCGCCATGGGCAAGAAAAAGAAGGAGGAAATGGATGCACAGCGTGTCCGCTTCCTGTCCGGCGCAAAGGAACGCAGCGTCGACGCGGACCAGGCGGGCCGGATCTTCGATCTGGTCGCGAAATTCGCAGGCTATGGCTTCAACAAGTCCCACGCCGCCGCCTATGCGCTGGTCAGCTATCATACGGCCTGGGTAAAGGCCTATTATCCGGCGGAATTCTATGCCGCTTCCATGGCCTTCGATCTGGCCCTCACCGACAAGCTGTGCATATTCCTTGAGGATGCGCGCAAGGGCGGCATTGAATGCCGCCCGCCGAACATCAATAAATCGGGTGCCGACTTCACTGTTGAAAAGAACGAGGATGGCACGCGCAGCCTGCGATGGGCGCTCGCCGCGCTGAAGGGTGTCGGACTCAGGGCGATGCAGACCATCGTGGCAGAGCGTGAGGCCAACGGCCCCTTCGCCTCGCTGGGCGATTTTGCGAACCGTGTCGATCCGCAGCTTCTCAACAAGCGGCAGATCGAACAGTTGATCGCCGCGGGCGCATTCGACGATCTGGAACCGAACCGCGCCGCCGCACATGCGATGGCCGAATCCATTCTCGCTGCCGCGAACAGTGCTGCGGAGGCGCGCCGGACCAATCAAGGGGCGTTGTTCGGCGGCGATGGCGGTGGTGGCGGCGGCATCGCTCTCATGGCCCCCAAGGGTGTAGAGAAATGGTCGCTGGCCGAAGCAATGGCGCGGGAGCGGGAGGCTTTCGGCTTCTTCTTCGCCGCGCACCCGCTGTCCGCGTGGCAGCATGTCCTCGATGCACAGCGGGCGCGCACCTATTCGCAGCTTCTGGAACGCGGCGGGGCGCCGGGGTCCAGGGAAGTCGTGACCATGGGCGCGATCGTCGATTCCTTTCGCTGGCGCATGCCGCAAAAGGGGGGCGACAAATATGTATTTGCGACGCTGTCCGACCAGGGCGGGCAATATCTGGCCAGTGCCTATGACGATGACGCAAAGGCGGCGCTGCAGGAGGCGGCCAGTTCCGGCGAATGCTTGCTTGTCCGCGCGCAGCTTAGCTGGGGCAGTGACGAGGGGCCGCGTCTGGCCATCCGCAGTGCGGTGCCGCTCTCATCCATTGCCGGCGGCAACTCCGCCTGCATGCTTGTGAAGCTGGACGATATCGCCGCCGTAGATTCGCTTCCTGCGGCATTGCCGAAGGAGGACGGGCAGGGCAGTGTCCTGATCGACCTGCCTCTGGAGCGCGGCGGCGTTGCCCGTATCCGGCTAGGCGGTGGCATAAAGACCGACACGGAACTTGCCCATCGCATTATGGACATTCCCGGTGTAGAGACGGCCAGCCTGACCGCATGATCGCGGCCGGGCGTTGCCGGGAAACCACGATCCGCTGTTGCGGCGCAGGGGGAATACGGGAACAGCTTGCGCACTTCACGCGTCATTGGTATGTCGCGCGCGCTCTGCTGGCGGGTGTGCCCGGCGGCCAAGGTACGCTTTTGTGCCGATCAGATAAGAATTTGGAGTGACGACCTCATATGCAAATCATCGTTCGCGATAATAATGTCGATCAGGCGCTACGCGCACTGAAGAAGAAGCTGCAGCGCGAAGGCGTTTATCGCGAGATGAAGTTGCGTCGTCATTATGAAAAGCCTTCGGAAAAGCGCGCTCGTGAGCGTGCTGCCGCGATACGCCGCGCCCGGAAGCTGGAGCGCAAGCGCGAGGAACGCGACGGCATCCGCTAGGCGTCCCTGAAGTTCGACATTGAAGGCTGATGCGTAAGATGGCCAAGCGTTCGACGATCGCCGATCCGGCGCCCGAAAATAAGATTCGGCAGCACGGTGCCGGTTTCTGGCTCGGCCTGCTCGCGCTGGCGGCGGTGGCCATGGCGCTGTTTTCCTGTGTCGGCACCTCCTCCATGCTGCGCACGGAAACGGACAGCGGTCTGGAATATCAGGTCCTGCGGGAAGCGCCCGCAGGTGCGCAGAAGCCCACGGCCGACGACCTGATTCTGGTGCATTATGAAGGCCGCCTTGCCGATGGCACGGTGTTCGATTCCAGCTACGCGCGCGGCGAGCCGGCCCCCTTTGCCGTCTCGCAGGTGATCCCCGGCTTCGCCGAGGGGCTGCAGCTGATGGGTGTGGATTCGAAATATCGCTTCTTCATTCCGTCAGAACTTGGATATGGCGCGACCGGCGCGGGCGACACCATTCCGCCCAATGCCGATCTCATGTTCGAGGTTGAATTGCTCGGAATCGCGCCAGAGGAGGTTCGCCGCGCTAGAGAGATGGGGCTGTCCGGCATGGGCGGCGCCCCTGCCGACAGCGGCCCCGAGTCCCTGGATGTCCTGCCTGCCGAATAGTTTTTGCGGCGCGGCCCCGGCCGCGTGACGCCGGTGCAGCGCACTTTCCTGCTGGCCCGCGGCGTGGCAGCCGTTCGCCGGGACCGGCTCCTGTTTCGCAACCTAGACATTGATCTGATGCCGGGCGATGCCATTCGCCTTGAGGGGGCAAACGGTTCGGGCAAGTCCACCCTGTTGCGGATATTGTCCGGCCTCCTTCCGCTCTATGCGGGTACGATTGACCGGTCGGGTAGCATTGGCTGGGTAGGCCACGATAATGGCTTTTCGACAGATCACACGTTGCGGCAGGAATTGACGTTCTGGCTGGGGCAGGTTCCCGGACCGGACCGCCCCGATTTCGGGCTGCGCCCGCTTCTCGACGTCCGTCTCGGTACGTTGTCGCAGGGACAGAAGCGGCGTGCGGCCCTTTGGCGCCTCGTGGGACAGCGGACCGCAATCTGGTTGTTGGACGAACCCGGTGTCGGCCTTGATGCCGGCTCCCTCGCCAGCTTTTCTGCCGCCATTGCTGAATTCCGGCAGGCGGGCGGTATGGTCGTCATGGCAACGCACGGCGAAACTATTCTGAATGATGCGCAAATCCTTCGCCTGGGCGATGCTGCGTGACGATTGCCCGGTTGATCCGTCGCGGCATTCAGCCGGCAGAAGCGCTGATCCCCGCTCTGTTTTTCATCATCGTCATCAGCCTGACCGCCTTTTCCGTAGGACCCGATGCGCGACTCCTTGCACGCATTGGACCCGGCATGCTGTGGGTCGCCGCCCTGCTGGCCAGTCTGTTGCCGGTCGGCACCTTGATCGAACAAGACGTCAGGAACGGCACCGTTGACCAGCTAAGGATCGGCGGGCTCAGCCTGGAAGCGATCATGGCGGCGCGCATCCTGTCGCACTGGCTGGGTTTTGGGCCTGCACTTCTCGCCGCGGCGCTTCTCTCGATGGGTCTCATCGGCGCGCCTGTATCACTGCTCCTCATCCTGGCGGTTGGCAGCATTGGGCTGGCGGCTGTGGGCGTCATCGCTGCCGCGCTGATCTCCGGCGCGCGGGGCGGTGCGGCAATCGCGGGTATCCTCGCCCTTCCGCTGACGCTTCCCATTCTGATCTTCGGCTCGGGCAACGCCGTACGGCTGGTGGCCGCCGCCAGCCTTTTCCTGACGGCACTCGCTCCGTTCGCCGCAGCGGCCGCCCTGCGGATCCGCGAACGCTAGCGCGGCTCGGTCGCGCTCAGGGCCGCAGGTTCAGCAGCCTCTCGACTTCGTCGACCAGGAACTCGGTCTGCACCGGCTTGTTGCACACCGGCGCGTCCGAGAAGCGCGCCCGAAGCCGCTCCGCCTCCCCATGGCCGGTATGGAACAGAAAGGGTATCCCGCGCGCCACCAGCACTTCGGCGATCGGATAAACCTCCTTGCCCTGCAAATTAATGTCCAGAATGGCTACGTCGACATGCTGGTCGCTATCCGCGACAATCGGCAAACCTTCGCTCAGCCTGGTTACAGGACCGCGGACGATAGCGCCGCGCTCCTCCAGTTCTGCCTCGATATCCATCGCAATAAGTATCTCGTCTTCGACGAGAAGAACCGTTCTACCTGTCAGGATGATGCTTCCCCCGCATCGCATTTACAATAACCCACATGAAAGACGCCCGGCGACCGAAATGGTTGCATGGTTTTAACATGGACCAGCGCGCACGCAGTCGCTAGCGGCTCCTACCATGTTGAGACGGCTTTACCACTGGACGCTTGCAAAGGCGGCGCACCCCCTTGCGGAACGCTGGCTGGCCCTGATTTCCTTCATGGAATCAAGCTTCTTTCCTATTCCGCCAGATATTCTGCTGGCGCCGATGGCGTTGTCGCGGCCCCACCGGGCGATACGCTTTGCCCTCATCGCGACACTCTCCTCGGTGGCAGGGGCCGCGCTGGGATGGGTGATAGGCGCCAGTTTTTTCCAGACGGTCGGCGTTTGGCTGCTCGACGTCTATGGCGTGCGTGATCAGTTTGCGACGATCAGTGCGGAATTCAACAAACGCGGCGTGATGATCGTGCTGCTTGCCGGATTCACGCCCATCCCGTTCAAGGTCATCACCATCGCCAGCGGTGCGACCGGGCTGTCGATCTACACAATGCTGGCGGCCAGCCTGGTCGCGCGCGGCGCGCGGTTCTTTCTTCTGGCCGGGCTGCTGAAGTATTTTGGCGAACCGATGAAAGCGCTGCTCGACCGGCATTTCGGTTTGATCACCATGGCCCTCGGAATCTTGTTCGTCGGCGGGTTTCTTGCCGTGCGTTTCCTGTTTTAGACGCGGAACCGGACGACCGCTTCAGGCTTTCCTTTGGCAGATACGCAAAAAAGGAACAGAATATGCTCGGGAAGATCATCGGCGCCACGATCGGACGTAAGGCTGCCAGCGCGGTTGGCACTTCGGTGGGTGGCCCGGTTGGCGCCGCATTGGGTTATGGCCTCGCCTCCCGCCGCTTCCGGGGTGCCGCTATGGGCGGTCTTGCCCTGATGGGCGGCCTTGCACTTTACCGCAAAATGCGCGGAAAATCCCATTCGCAGTCACAGGCTGCATCAGGCCGGACACACAGCGACACGTTCACCGGCGGGCCGCACCCCTGATCCCGCAGCTTCAGTCGCGCTGAAATCGGCGAACGACGTCCGCCGCCACGCGGGCGGGGCGGTGTGACTCGGCATCGACAGAGCACCAGGTGCTGTCGATCTCGGCAAGCACCTCCTCGCCGCGTTTGATCGCCGTCCGGTAAAAGGCGCGGACCCCCTTAACCTTTTCCAGCGCTACGCTCGCAATCAGATTATCGCTCAGAAATGCCGCTTTGCGATATGTGATGCTGTGTTTCAGGGCGACCCACAAATACCGTGCCTGTGCATCGGCAGGCGCGAATTTTTCCCAGTGCTTAATCACTGCTTCCTGCACCCAGTTCAGGTAGACGGCATTATTGACGTGGCCCATATGGTCGATATGCGAAGGCTGGATGGCGAGGGGGTAGTCGATTTGCGCAAAGTTCATGATGACCACCCTAAGGCAATTAGCACCGATGCCAATAAGGATTCGTAAGACCCGTCGTGCGGCAGCGGAAGTGCGGGCCGATGCGATCGTCGCCGCCCGCGCCTTGCTGATCGCGGAGGGGCCGCAGGCCGTCACGTTGCAGGCGGTGGCGAAGGCTCTGGGCATGACGCACGGCAACATAACTCATCATTTCGGTTCTGCGGGTGGCCTGCACAGCGCGCTGATCGGCGATATGACGAGGGAACTGACCGGCATCGTCGAGCATCTGGCGGCGGAATTGCGCGATCATCGCGCGACCACGCGGGAAATCGTCGATACCGTGTTCGACGCGTTCGGCGGCGGCGGGGCGACGCGTCTTATCGCGTGGGTAATGCTGTCGGGAAAGCCGGCCGACCTTGCACCCTTTCACGCTGCCGTGGGGGAATTGGTCGAAGCTCTGACGGGCGAAGTACCCGGACGCCGAAAGATAGATTCGGCGCGCGTTACGCTGGCAGTGATGTTGCCCGCATTGGGACACGCGCTGGTGTCGGACCATCTGGAGGCAGAACTCGGCATCGACGACGACGCCGTTCGGGCGCAGGTGGCGACGACTCTGGGCGCGCTATTGCGTTTGGATCGAATGGGCGCCCGCCATCCGCAGGCTGGCCCCGCCAGACTCAGTGAACCTCGCCGACCACATCGACGAGTTGAAGCATGAGAACGGCGCGTTCCACCTGGCGCCAGCGTGCAAAGCTGGACGAATCCCCGGCGTTCAAGTGGCGGTCCGCTATGCTCGCCGCCTCCAGGACGGCATCATCGCCGAAACGCTCGACAAGAAGCGCTGCCTCGTCAAAGGAATGGCGGTCGTTTACGGCTTGCAGGTGCATGGCTCTCGTCCCCGGCGAAAGTTCAGATATGCGAAGCCTTTGCAAGCCACGTGCCATAGTCGTAAGTATATGAAAAACGGGAAGAACGCTCAGTGAAAATGTCCGAACAGGCGCTTCAGCCGTATCATTTTGGGACAAGCGGAGCAGCGGCCCGCGGTGCGGGGAGATTCGTCCGATGAGCGCGGCCGGAATTCTTCTCGCGCTCTGCGTCATTATCGGCGCGGCCATCGGTATCGCCACTTATCAGCCGTCGGCGGGCTTTCTCATTGGTCTCGGCGTCGGAATCATACTTGCCATTGTGGCGACGATCCGGGAACGCCGCCGCAATACAAGGCTCCGAAAAGACTGATTATTACGGTAAGCGGGCCTTGCTGAAGCCGTCCCAGCAGGCGTCGTAATCCGGCTGTAGCAGCGGTGTTTCCATCGCCCAAGCCGTCGGGCGAAACGGGTATCGGCTTTCGAACATGAACGCCATCGTGTCGTCGATCTTCTCAGGCACCAGATCTTTCGCGACGGCCTTGCGATAGGATTCCGCGTCCGGGCCATGCCCCGACATCATATTGTGAAGGCTGGCGCCGCCGGGGGCGAAGCCGCCCGATTTCGCGTCATAATCGCCATGGATCAGGCCCATGAACTCCGACATGATATTGCGGTGGAACCAGGGCGGGCGGAACGTGTCCTCCGCCACCATCCAGCGCGGCGGGAAGATGACGAAATCGCAATTCGCCGTCCCTTCGGTATCGGACGGGCTGGTCAGGACGGTAAAGATGCTGGGGTCGGGATGATCATAGCTGACCGTCCCCATCGTGTTGAACCGGCGCAAATCATAGCGGTAGGGCGCCAGATTGCCGTGCCATGCCACCACATCAAAGGGGCTGTGGTCCAGCGTCACCGTCCACAGACCGCCCAGATATTTCTGCACGATTTCATAGGGAACGTCGCGATCCTCGAACTCGGCCTCCGGCGATTCGAAATCGCGGGCATTGGCAAGTCCGTTTGATCCGATCGGCCCCAGCTCGGGCAGGCGGAAGGGGGCGCCGTAATTCTCGCAAATATAGCCCTGTGCCTTGCCATCGGGCAGCGATACGGAAAAGCGGGCGCCGCGCGGGATCACTGCGATCTGCAATGGTTCGACATCCAGAACGCCGAATTCCGTGCGAATGGAGAGACGGCCTGCGCGCGGCACGATCAGCATTTCGCCATCGGCATTTACGAAGGCGCGGTCCTTCATGTCCCGGTCTGTGCCATAATGATGCACCGCCAGGCCATGCTGTGCGTCGGGCGTGCCCGATCCGGCATAGCTGGTCAGACTGTCGACAAAATCGCCGCCGACCGTCTCGATCGGATCCCAGCGCAGCCTGTTGGGGCTGACCCGCGCCTCGGTGAACGGCCCCGAGGCCAGCCGCTCGGCGCCTAAATAGGGCGTGTAGGCGCCATGCGATGCGCTCGGCCGCATGCGATACAGCCAGGACCGCAGATTTTCATGTCGGGGCGCCGTGAAGGCCGTCCCCGACAATTGCTCTGCATATAGTCCGAACGGCACCTCCTGCGGAGAGTTGCGTCCGACCGGCAGCGCACCTTCAATGGCTTCAGATGCGTGATGATTTCCGAAGCCGGTCAACATCTTAGGCGTTCGCCTTCAGAACGCCGCGCTCCATCTGGTCGCGCTCGATGGATTCGAACAGCGCTTTGAAATTGCCCTCGCCAAAGCCTTCATCCTTCTTGCGCTGAATGATCTCAAAGAAGACCGGTCCCATCAGATTGCCGGTGAAGATCTGCAGCAGCAGGCGCGGATCGTCATTTTCCGTCGATCCGTCCAGCAGCAGCCCACGTGCTTTCATCTCGTCCACTGGTTCGCCATGCCCCGGCAGACGGTCGGCCAGCATCTCATAATAGGTTTCCGGCGGCGGCGTCATGAAGGGCAGGCCATTTTCGCGCAGCTGATCGATGGTCGCGTAAATATCCGGGGTTGCCAGCGCGATGTGCTGGATACCCTCGCCATTGAAGTCCATCAGGAACTCCTCGATCTGGCCGCCGCCCTCCTTGGATTCCTCGTTCAGCGGGATCTTGATCTTGCCGTCGGGCGCGGTCAACGCCTTCGACGTCAGGCCGGTATATTCGCCCTTGATGTCGAAAAAGCGGATTTCACGAAAATTGAAAAGCTTTTCATAGAAATCGGCCCAGAATTTCATGCGGCCGCGGTAGACGTTGTGCGTCAGATGATCGATGATCTCCAGTCCCGCGCCCTTGGGATTTCTGTCGACGCCGTCGAAATAACGGAAGTCGATGTCGTAAATGTTCGCTTCCTCGCCATAACGATCGATGAAGTAGATCAGGCTGTTGCCGATGCCACGGATGGCGGGCAGGCGCAGCTCCATCCAGCCGGTTTCCTGCTCCGCCGGCTCCGCTCCATTGGCCAGCGCGTGCTCATAGGCGGCGGCGGCATCCTTCACGCGGAATCCCATGGCGCAGGCGCCCTCATTATGTTCCTCTGCGAAATAGGATGCGGGGGAGCGCGGCTCCGCGTTCAACAGGAAGTTGATGCCGTTCTGGCGGTACAGGGTCACATCCTTCGACCGGTGCTTGGCGACCGCTGTGAAGCCCATCTGGCGGAACATCTTGTCCAGCTTTTCGGACTCGCCTGCGAATTCCAGGAATTCGAAACCGTCGAGACCGGCGGGGTTGGCGTGTATATCGGACATGGGCGGCTCCTGAAGAATGGCGTTTGGAAAACAGGTTTCAAATGTAACCAAAATGCCGCTTCTTGTCAATCCGGTCTCTATGCTAGCCCTCGCTGGATGACCGATGGCCCCGATCTGCTGCACCTCAAGGATTTCCTGCCCTATCGGCTCTCTGTCGTCTCAAACCTTGTCAGCCGTGTCATCGCCTCCAGTTACGAAGGCGACGGCCTGAAAATGGCGGAATGGCGTGTTCTTGCCGTCGTTGCCGAAGAAGACGGCCTGCCGCAAAGAGAGGTCGTCGCCCGTACCCGCATGGACAAGGTGACGGTCAGCCGCGCGACACAGGCGCTGCGGGAACGCGATTTTCTGAAAAGCACGCCCAATCCCAATGACGGCCGTTCCCAGCTTCTGACCACCACGACGGCGGGCAGGGCGCTCTACCAGCGTATCATGCCGCAGGTTCAGGCGCTCGATGCGCGCATCGAACGTCATGTGGGCGATGATCAGGTTCGCGAATTAAAGGCACTGCTCGATAATGTAGAGCGGGCCGCCCTCTCTGTCCTGCCGCTATGACGTACCGTCCGCTGTGGATCGTGGCGGGTCTGATCGCCTTCACCGTTCTGCGGCTGATCCCCGCTCCTGCGGGCCTGTCGCCAGAGGCATGGACGGTTGCGGCGCTCGGCGTCCTCATGCTGGTCTGGTGGGTGACGGAGGCCGTTCCGATTCCGGTGACCTCCTTGCTGCCGCTGATTATCCTGCCGCTGTTCGGTGTGATGGACTTTGCCGCTGCGGCGCCTGCCTATGCCAGCCCCATCGTCCTGCTGCTACTTGGCGGCTTTATAATCGCGCAGTCGGTCGCCGCCTGGAATCTGCATGCGCGCATCGCTCTTGCCGTGGTTTATAAGGCAGGCAGCAGCCCGGCGGCCATGGTGGGCGGCTTCATGCTGGCGGCCGCCCTATTGTCCATGTGGATATCGAATACCGCCACCGCCATCATGCTGACGCCCATTGCCTTGTCGGTGGCACAGCGCATTGGTGGAAAGGGGTGGAATACGGCGCCAGCGTCGATCGCCCTGCTACTTGGCGTCGCTTATGGCTGCTCGATTGGCGGCGTCGGTACACCGATCGGAACGCCGACAAATCTAATCGTGCTGGGCTACATCGAAAATGAATTCGGCCGCACGATCGGTTTTACCGACTGGATGAGCTACGGCGTTCCGGTCGTTGCCACCGTCCTGCCGCTCGCCTGGCTGGTTCTCACCCGGATATCGCTGAAGGTGGGCAGCAGTGCAGAGGCGCCCGCGCGCGACGTCATTGCAGAGGAACGGCGCAAATTGGGGCCGATCAGCACGCCGGAACGCCGGGTCGCGCTGACCTTTGCGATTATCGCGCTCGCCTGGATTCTGCGGCAGCCGATGAACGAACTCGAATTGTTCGGCACTAGGCCGCTGGCGGCAGTGACCGATCATTGGATCGCCATTGCCGGCGCGATCCTGTTCTTTCTGGTGCCCAGCGGCACGGGGGAGGGGCGGGCGCTGCTGACGTGGCCAGAGGCGGAACGCATTCCCTGGGGCGTCCTCCTGCTTTTCGGCGGCGGGCTCAGCCTTGCCGCCGCCATCACCGCAACCGGTCTCGGCGACTGGATGGGCGCCCGGCTAGAGGTGGTGAACGCCCTGCCGCTCATCCTGCTGATCGGCGTGATGGTCGCATTCGTCATTTTCTGGACCGAGGTGACCAGCAATGTAGCGACGGCTAGCGCCCTGATGCCTGTCATCGGTGCCGTGGCGTTGGCGGGTGGCGACGACCCTCTCTACCTCGCCTTACCCGTGGCGGCGGCGGCCAGCTGCGCCTTCATGCTGCCCATGGCGACCGGTCCGAACGCGATTGCCTATGCCTCGGGGGCGATCTCCATTTCCCGCATGGCGAAGATTGGGCTCGTGCTGAACCTTCTGGTGATCCTTGCTATTTCAACACTTTCTGCCTGGATATTGCCACATCTTCTCGGCTGACGGTTTCAACCGGCAGTCTGGTTTGGATCAGATCGCCACGACAAACTGCTTCGCGCAGAATTCGCAATCGACGCGAACCTTGCCGTCATCGTCGCGCAGGTCGGCGCGGTGATCCTCCGGCAGTGCGCCCAGCCGGTCCTCTATATGGCTGGCGGAGCAGCGGCACCCGCGCGACAGCGGCGTCGGCGGCAGCAACCGAACTTCGTCCTCATGGAACAGCCGCCACAGCAGCGCTTCCAGCGACAGGTCCGGGTCGGTCAGTTCGGCGGCGGAAACGGTCGCCGTGATCGCGTGCAGATGCGCCCAGTCCTCGCGGTCATCGGCGACATGCAGGCGCTCGCGGTCCTGCTCTCCGCGCGGCAGGTGCTGCACCAATATGCCGCCCGCATGCCAGGCGCCTGTTTCGTCCTGCCGCACTCCGGCGCGCAAGACCGTCGGGATCTGTTCGGAGGACTCAAAATAATGCTGAAAGGCTTCGCACAAATTCGCCCCTTCCAGCGGGACGATGCCCTGAAAGCGTTCTTTCCCTTCGGCGGGGTCGATCGTGACGGCCAGATAGCCTTCACCGAATAATTGCGGCAGGTCCGCGCCATCCGACAATTGGGCCAGCGCCTCCGCGTCGAACTGCAGATAACCGCGCAATTCGCCGGCGCGATAGTCGCACACGATCAGGCCGATGGCGCCGCCATCCGCCTTTGCCTGCACCGTCGTCTGCGCGCCTTCACCCTTCAGCGCGGATCCGATCAGCGCCGTCAGGATCAGTGCCTCGCCCAGCGCCTTGGCGGCGACGGGGGGATAATCATGCGCCGACAGGATAACGCCTAGCGTATCGCCCAGCCGCATGGCGCGGCCGCGCCCGGAATGGGCGGGAATGGTAAATCCCAGAACGCGATTGTCTTCGGGTGAGGGGGCGTGCACGGCGGCGGTGATCGTCATGCCCTGCTATTTAGGAAGGGTTGCGCCGCAATACAGCCTTAGAGTTTCCCGCCCGAAAGTTTCCTGCCCTAAAGCTTTCCCAGGCACCACAGCAGCACGGCCTTCTGTGCGTGCACGCGGTTTTCCGCCTCCTCGAAAACGCGGGATTGCGGCCCGTCGATCACCTCGGCGGATACTTCCTCACCGCGATGGGCCGGCAGGCAATGCAGGAATATGGCGTCGGGCTTGGCACGAGCCATCATTTCCGGCGTCACCTGGAACGCGCTGAAGGCGACCAGCCGCTTCGCCGAATCCGTGTCGCCCATGGATACCCAGGTGTCGGTCACGACGACATCGGCACCCTCCACCGCCTCTTCGGGGTGCCGGATTACTTCGATCTTGCCGCCACGCGCTTCGGCTGCCGCGACATAGCGGGGTTCGGGGTCATAGGCCGGCGGTGTCGACAGGCGCAGGGTAAAGCCCAGCAGGCCCGCCGCCTCGATCAGCGAATGGCTGACATTATTGCCGTCGCCCAGCCACGCCCACACGGTCCCGTCGACCGGGCCGCCACGCTCCTCCTCCACTGTCATCAAATCGGCCAGGATCTGGCACGGATGCGTATTGTTGGTCAGCGCGTTGATAACGGGAACATCGGCCAATGCCGCGATCGTTTCCACTTTCTCGTGCAGGTCGGTGCGCAGGGAAATCACATCGACGAACCGGCTCAGAACGCGCGCCGTATCCTCGATGGTTTCGCCCCGGCCCAGCTGCATGTCGGCAGACGAAAGCGTCTGTACGGAACCACCCAGCTGACGCATGGCCATTTCCATCGAAATACGGGTGCGCGTAGAACTTTTTTCAAAGATCGAGGCCAGTTGATAGCCTTCCAATGGCCGGTCTGCGTCGACTGCGCCCTTCGGCATGCCCTTGCGCGCGGCCTTGCGGCGCAGCGCCTCGTCCAGAATGGCCCGAACTGCGGCCGGACCAAGCGGATCTAGATCGATAAAGTCTGGCATGGGGTCGACAGCCTCCTGTTTGCCCCGCCGGCCAAACTGTGCCGACGGGAATATCCGTCTTAGGAAATTTCGCCATTCGCCTTGGCGGTGCGATAGGCATTCGCGGCCTCGGTCAGCTTGCTCGTAAATTCGGCGATATGGCTTTCTTCGATGTTCAGCGGCGGCAGCACGCGAACGACATTGTCGCCCGCCGCCACGGTCAACAGACCGAATTGCCGGGCGAAATTTACGAAGGGGCGCGTGGCTTCGGTCATTTGCAGGCCCAGCATCAGTCCCGCGCCCCTTACCCCGACGAATAGGTCGTCATGATTGGGGATCCACTGCGTCAGGGCGGCGGTCAGCCGCTCGCCCGTATCGCGCACCTGCTGCAGGAATTCTGGTTTAGCGACGATATCCAGCACTGCCATGCCCGCCGCCATTGCCAGCGGATTGCCGCCATAGGTCGATCCATGCGTACCTACGGTCATCCCGCTGGCGGCTTTTTCCGTCGCCAGGCACGCCCCCAGCGGAAAACCGCCACCGATCCCCTTGGCGATGGCCATGATGTCGGGCTTGATGCCATATTGTTCATGGGCGAACAGCGTGCCCGTCCGGGCGACGCCGCACTGCACCTCGTCCAGGATCAGCATCAGGTCGTGCTCATCGCACAATGCCCGCAGGCCGCGCAGGAATTCCGGCGTCGCGGGCAGGATGCCGCCCTCGCCCTGAATGGGTTCCACCATGATCCCTGCCGTCGCATCGGTGATCAGCGCCTTTGCCGCGTCCAGATCGTTGAACGGCGCGTAATCGCACCAGTCGGGCAGCGGCTCGAACGGGGTGCGCAGCTTTTCCGAAGCGGTGGCCGAAATCGCCGCGATGGAACGGCCATGAAACGCATTGTGAAAGGTGATGATGCGGTTGCGCTCGCGATGGCCGTTCACATGCTGATAGGCCAGCGCGGTTTTTGCCGCGCATTCGAAAGCCTCGACCCCGGAATTCGTAAAGAATACCGTGTCGGCAAAGGTCAGGTCGACCAGCCGTTCCGCCAGCTCCCACTGCGCCGGAACGGAATAAAGATTGCTGACATGCATCAGGGTCGCCGCCTGATCCTGGATCGCTTTCGTCAGATGCGGGTGTCCGTGTCCCAATATGTTGACCGCGATGCCGCTGGCGAAATCCAGATATTTCTTGCCGTCCTTGCCGAACAGATAGGCGCCCTCGCCGCGAACCGGCTCCACCTCACAACGTGCATAGGTCGGCATCAGGGCGGGCATGGTCATGACGGTCTTCCTTGAAAGGCAGCTTTACGAAGGCAAAAAGGCGGCACGAGCGGCCACCTTTCCCGGTGCCGAATTAAGGGGTGGGCCATGGTCAAGTCAAACCGCGTCATATCGGATGGGAGCCGAAACATATGTTACGCGTTCACTACGGCATGAAACAGATTGCCGCACTCCTCCTCTCCGCCGCACTTGCCGCCTGTGCGTCGCCGTCGCCAGAGCGCGGGGTAGAGGCTGCCACCGTCGTTCCAAAGGCTGGCACCTGGCAGGCGGTCATCCTTCCAGAAGACAGGCAGAGGCTGGAAAATCTCGACTCCACCTGGCAACGCGCGCTGGAGGTGACGGCCTACGCCAACGCTGATCTGGTCGCTCAGGAGGGCGCGCTCCTGCAACCGGGAGAGGCGCGCCGCGCCGTTCCTGAAATCGGCACTTATCGCTGCCGCACGATCAAGCTCGGCATGGAGCAGCTTGGCGGCATCGCCTATGACTGGTTCCGCTGCCGCGTGTTTGACGATGAGGGGCAGGTCTGGGTGGTGAAGGAAACCGGGTCACAGCGCCAGACGGGCCGCATCTTCGCCGACGGCGTTTTTCTTGGCGGCACCCTTCTGGGTGAGGAGCAGGGCGGTATCGCCTATGGCGCGATTACGGATCGCAATGTCGTCGCAGTGGTCGAAAGGCTGGGGCAGGGGCACTACCGTCTCGTACAACCGCAACCCTATTATGAATCGGCGCTCGACATATTGGAGCTGAAGGCAGGCTAGGTCTTGATCCGCCAGCCGCTTTCCAGCGCCCAGTAACAAATGCCCAGCATCAGGATGTTGATCGCGGCCAGGACAATGACCCCTTGCATGATCGGCCCGTCGGCAACGCCGAGGAAGCCATAGCGAAACCCGTCAATGACGTAGAAGAACGGATTGCCCAGGCTGATATCGTGCGCCAGCGGCGGCAGCCGGTCGATCAGATAGAAAGTGCCGGACAGCAGCGACAGTGGCTGCACGATGAAATTGGACACCGCCGCCGCATGGTCGAACTTGTCCGCCCACAGACCGACCAGAACGCCCAGCAACGCCAGCATCATCATCCCGCTTATCGCGAAATACGCGACCGCCCATGGTTCGCGGATGAAGGGCGTCACCCCCGGCCAGGCCCACATGGCGCCATAGACGGCCAGGCCCACCAGAAACCCGCGGGTCAGCGCACCGGCGATAAAGCTGGCCAGCAATTCCCCGGTCGACAGGGGCGGCATCAATATGTCGACGATGGTTCCCTGGATTTTTCCTATCAGCAGGCTGGACTGGCTGTTCTGAAACGCATTCTGGATCATGCCCATGACAATCAGGCCGGGCGCCAGGAAGTCGTTGAAATGAAAGCCCAGCACTTCGCGGTCGCCGCGGCCCAGCGCCACCGTGAAGATGGCCAGGAACAATAATGTCGTGATCGCCGGCGCCCAGATCGTCTGGAGCTGCACCTTGAAGAAACGCTTCACCTCCTTCATGTAGAGGGTCTGCAATCCCCGCCAGTTGATGAACGGGATCAGTGGCTCTCCCGGTTCCGGGTGCTTCGTGGTCGTGATGGTGTTGGCCGGTTGGTCCATGCCCGCCCGACTAGTGAGGCGATCCGGCGCCCGCAAGCCGCGTGTAAAGATGAAATTGACCGAAGGCTATTCATGTCCTGGACCGAAGACCGTATCGCCATTCTCTCCAAGCTTTGGGAAGAGGGGCACCCCGCATCGAAGATCGCCGAGGAACTGGGCGGTGTCAGCCGCAATGCCGTTATCGGCAAGGCGCACAGGCTGGGTCTTGAAAAGCGTCCGTCGCCGGTAAAGACCGACTCGAAACCCGCCCCGGACAAGGCGAAGGCAGAGGCGAAACCGGTCAAGGCCGAGCCGCCAAAGCCGCCCCGCCCCGAACCGCAGGCAGCACCCGCACCCGCGCCTGTAGATGTGGCGGCCTCTGTCGCGGCGCCCGATTTGCAATCCGCTGATTTCGAAGAGGCGGAAGATGGCGAAGACGATATCCCTATCGTGCCAAAGGTGCCGCTCAGCGCCCGTTCCGACGTGGACCAGTCGACCACGGCAGCGCCGCGCATTCAGATCCACGATCCACGACCCGCGCCGCGTCCTGCGCCAAAGAAGCCGCTGCGTCCCGCCCGAATTTCGGAGGCGGTCAAGGACAAGACGTCACTCCTCGATCTGAACGAGCGCACCTGCAAATGGCCGATCGGCCATCCGGGCGAAGCGGAATTCCACTTTTGCGGTGATAAGTCCGAGCCCGGCTTCCCCTATTGCAACGCACACTGCGCCATCGCCTATCAGGCGCCGCAGGCGCGCAAGGATCGGCCGGGCCGCACCCCGATGCCCAATCTTCCCCGGCCTCGCTAAGCGGCAAGTTTACGGCTGGGGAGCGGCCGATCCGCTCCCCACCGCACACTGCCATCAGATGAGGCGCTGCTTCACATAGCTGCCCGGCGCATCCTCAATGACCTTCAATTTGCGCTTACCCGGTTTGCGGGCCTCGACCTTCTTGCCTGACTGCGGCGTCAGCCAGGCAATCCAGTCCGGCCACCAGGAGCCCTTGTTCTCTTTCGCCAGTCTTTCAAACTCGTCGACTGTGTCCGGCAATTCGCCGTCCAGCGTCCAGTGTTGATATTTGCCGAGAGCGGGCGGATTCACCACCCCCGCAATATGGCCGCTACCGGCCAGCGTGAACCGCACCGGTCCGGAAAAATGCTTCGTCAGCTTCCATACCGACCGCATCGGGGCAATGTGATCCTCCTTGCCGGCCTGAACATAGGCGGGCGTTTCAACCTTCGACAGATTGATTGGCGTTCCCAAGATCGAAATACCGCCCGGCGTTGCCAGCTTGTTGTCGCGGTAAAGGTCCTTCAGGTAATTTTGATGCCATTTCGCCGGCACATTGGTCGCGTCGGAATTCCAGAATAACAGGTCGAAGGGGAAATAATCCTTCCCCAGCAGATAGTTGTTGACGACATAGTTCCAGATCAGGTCGTTGGACCGCAACATGTTGAACGTCGCGGCCATAGCCCGCCCGTCCAGATAGCCGCGCTCTCTCGACTGCTCGTCGGCCAGCGCCAATTCGCCCTCGCGAATAAACACGCTCAATTCGCCTGCGTCCTCGAAATCGACCTGCGCAGTAAAGAAGGTCGCGGTCCTCACCTTCGTGGCTTCGCCGCGCGCCGCAAGCAGCGCCAGTACCGCCGATAAAGTTGTCCCCGCCACGCAATATCCGATCAGGTGCGCAGCCTCTGCTTTCGTATCCGCCAGCACCTGATCGAGGGCAGTCAGGAATCCTTCCTCGACATAGCTGTCCTGCGTCACGTCCGCGGTTGTCTCATCCGCATTTTTCCAGCTGACGACATAGACGGTCAGGCCCTGCTCAACGGCCCAGCGGATGAAACTTTTTTCCGGCGTCAGGTCCAGAATATAAAATTTGTTGATCCACGGCGGAAAGATCAGCAGCGGTATTTCATACACTTGCGATGTTGTCGGCGCATATTGGATCAGCTGGAACAGCCTGTTCTGAAAGACGACCTTGCCGGGCGTCACGGCGACGTTACCGCCCACTTCAAAGGCGCTCTCGTCTGTCATGCGCATCCGACCCTGTTCCAGGTCGTGCAGCAGATGTTCCGTCCCCTTCAGCAGGTTCTCGCCGCCGGTCTCGATGGTCTTTTGCAGCACCTCGGGGTTCGTCAGCAGATAGTTTGATGGCGACATAGCATCGACGAACTGCTTGGTATAAAACTGGATTTTCTCGCGGTCCTTGTCCTCGATACCGTCAAGCTCCTCGACCGTGTCCATGATGTACCGGCTGGTCAGCAAATAGGCCTGCTTGATGAAGGAAAAGGCCGGAGCGTTTTCCCATGCGTCGCCGGAAAATCGCCGATCCTGCTTACCGGTCGCGGCGGTTGGCGTCGCCTCTCCCCCCAGCATACCCTGCCACAGCTGCACCGCCTCCTGCACATAGTCCATCTGCATCTGGGCCAGCTTTACGGGGTCCGACAGCGCGGCCTGGGTGATGCCTGTCCACATGTCCATCATGCCGAACGGGTCCGCCGTCAGGTTCATGCCACCTGATGTACCGCCCGCGCTCTCCTGCCGGGCAATAAATTCCAACATCATCTGTTGCGCCTTGCCGCTCAGATATGTCATCCGCTCAAAGGTTTCGGCGGGGTCGGCCAGTTTACTATCGTCCGCCATTGCGTACCTCCCTAGGTTTTTGGCTCGCCAAGCCGATTCTCTCACGCTTATAGCGACCGCGTCTCCGACAATGCGTCGGGACCTGCTTTGTTCAACAATCGGAAACCATCGTGACTGAAGAATATTACCGCATAAAGCGCCTGCCTCCCTATGTCTTCGCCGAGGTGAATGCGGCCAAGGCGGCCGCGCGGGCGCGCGGTGTCGATGTCATCGATCTTGGTATGGGCAATCCCGACACGCAGCCGCCGCAGGCGGTCATCGACAAATTGGCAGAGGTTGCCGCCGATCCGAAGGCGCACCGTTATTCCGCCAGCCGGGGCATTCCTGGCCTGCGAAAGGCGCAGGCACGCTATTACAAGCGCCGTTTCAACGTGGACGTGAACCCGGAAACGGAAATCTGCGTGACCCTTGGGTCAAAGGAGGGGCTGGCCAATCTCGCTCAGGCGATCACCGCGCCCGGCGACGTGATCCTCAGCCCGAATCCGTCCTACCCCATTCACGCCTTCGGGTTCATCATTGCCGGTGCAACGATTCGGTCGATCCCGGTCAGCCCGGGGCCGGAATTTTTCCAGTCGCTGGAATATCAGATGAAATACACCATCCCGCGCCCAACGGGGATGGTAATCGGCTATCCGTCGAACCCGACGGCAGAAACGGTCGATCTGGACTTCTACAAGGACGTAGTGAAGTTTGCGAAAACCCACGATCTGTGGGTCATCTCCGACCTTGCCTATGCTGAAATCTATTTCGACGGAAATCCGCCACCCTCGATCCTGGAGGTGGATGGCGGACGCGACGTCGCAGTCGAATTTACGTCAATGTCGAAAACCTTTTCCATGGCCGGTTGGCGCATGGGCTTCGCCGTCGGCAATGAACGCATGATCGGCGCCCTGACGCGGGTGAAATCCTACCTCGATTACGGCGCCTTCACACCCATCCAGGTGGCTGCCGTCGCCGCGCTCGACGGGCCGGAGGAGGAAATCGCGAAGCGCCGGGAAATGTATAAGCGCCGCCGCGACGTCCTCATTGAAAGCTTTTCCCGCGCAGGCTGGGATCTGCCGGTCCCGAATGCCAGCATGTATGTATGGGCGCCGGTCCCCGACAAGTTCGCTCATCTTGGCGCGGTCGGTTTCGCGAAGAAACTGATTGAGGAGGCTGGGGTGGCGGTCTCCCCCGGCGTCGGCTTCGGCGAACAGGGCGAAACGCATGTCCGCATCGCTTTCGTTGAAAACGAACAGCGCATCCGGCAGGCAGCGCGCCAGGTGAAATCATTTTTCCAGAAATCGGAGACGGAATGAGTACCCCCTTGCGTATCGGTATCGTCGGACTTGGCACTGTTGGCGCCGGCGTCGTCAAACTCCTGACGGATAATCGCGACCTGATTACCGGCCGGGCAGGGCGGCCGATCGACATTATTGCCGTCAACGCCCGCGACCGGTCCAAGGATCGCGGCGTCGATCTCAGCCCTTATCGCTGGCAGGATGATGCCAGTGCTATGGCTTCGGCGGACGATATTGACGTGGTGATCGAATTGATCGGCGGCGCCGACGGGCTCGCGGTATCGCTGGCGCGCAAGGTGCTGGAAAACGGCAAGGGGTTCGTCACCGCCAACAAGGCGATGATCGCGCATCATGGCGGGGAGCTTGCCCGCGCGGCTGAGCGTTCCGGATCCCCTCTCAAATATGAGGCGGCGGTCGCTGGCGGCATTCCGGTTATAAAGGCGCTGGGCGGCGGCGCGGCGGCGAACGAGATCAAGAGCCTGTTCGGCATCCTGAACGGAACCTGCAATTACATCCTGACCGAAATGGAATCGAAGGGGTCCTCCTTCGACGACGTGCTGCAGGCCGCGCAGGCGCTTGGCTATGCGGAGGCTGACCCGACATTCGACATCGACGGCATCGATGCGGCACACAAGCTTGCCATCCTCGCCAGTCTCGCATTTGGAACCGAGCTCGATTTCGATCATGTCGAAACGCGGGGCATCAGAGAGATCGAAACCGCCGATGTGGAGCGCGCGGCGGCGCTCGGCTATCGAATCCGTCTGGTGGGGGAGGCGCGTCTTGACGGCGATCGTCTCTTGCAGCGCGTGCATCCGGTGCTCGTACCGCTCGACCATCCGCTCGCAAAGGTCACGGGCAGCCTGAATGCCGTGGTCGCGGACGGCGATTTCGTCGGTCGCCTGACGTTCGAGGGCGCCGGCGCCGGCGCCGGTCCCACGGCCAGTGCCGTCGTCGCCGACCTGATCGACATTGCCCGAGGGGAGGCTGTTCATGCCTTCGGTGTGCCTGTCGATTCCCAGATCAAGATGCAGCCGGGCGATCACGAGCAGGGTATCGGTCGTTCATACATTCGCGCGGCGGTGGCGGACCAGCCCGGCGTGATGGCCGACATCACCGCCATTCTGCGCGACTGCGGCGTATCCATCGAAAGCCTGATCCAGCGGGGCGACGGAAGTGATGGCGGCGATGTCTTCATTGCGATCATCACGCACGAGACACAGCTGCACAGGACGGCGCAGGCGGTGGAAAAGATTGCCGCTCTCGGCAGCGTCATTCAGCCGCCAATGCGAATGGACCTGTTGAACTAGCGGCGCGGGTCGTCGTCTGGCGCCTTGGCGCGGGCGACGATCTCGCGGTGGAAATCCTGCACGAAGGGCGTTCGATCGATGATCCGGTCGAACAACCATTGCAGCGCCTTGCCGCCGCCGTGCAGGGGGCGTTTCACGTGCACCAGCAGGTTCAGCCGTGGCTGACCAGTGCGGTTCCAAGCCTCGTGCCGCCGGGTATCGTCAAAGATGAACCACTCGCCTTCTCGCCATTGGTGGACATGATCCTCCACACGGATCGCGCAGTCGCCCTCCGGCACGTCCAGGCTCAGATGGCAGGTCAGCATGCCCTTCGTGACGCCGGAATGTTCCGGCAGGTGCGCGCCGGGCTGATGCACTGAAAACATGGCCGACACCAGGCCGGGGATCTTCTCGATCACAGCTGCGGTTCGTGGATAGCGTGCATAATTCGCATCGATCCTGTGGCCATACCCGTGCAGCACGGCGCTGTGCCATTTCTCATCCCGGTCCAGCCCGATATGATCCGGCGACAATTGGCCGATGGGGATAAAGCTCTCGTCACCCACGGACTGGGCGGCGAATTCGTCGCGCATTGCCTGCCATTCCCTCTGTGCCTCGGCGGGCCAGGTAAATTCCTCTGCCGGAAAGACCGCCTTGTCGGCGATCAGCGAATGGCGCCCGACATAGTCGTTCACGCTGTACCTCAGCGGATACAGGTATTTTTCAAGAAAGAAGCGCGCGAAACCGGCCATTTGTCGACAGGGGCTCCGGTAGGGGGCAGGATATGGGGGGAGGAAAGGCAGCAGGCGCTATCGCAATGCTGGCAGCCTTTGGAAAGCTAAAAGTCGCAATGCGCCCGTATCAGCGCTTGCTTTTGTCCTCCAGCAATTCGCGCGTCCCGCGTCCCATCAGGCGCGAAATCTTGTCGCCCATCGCGGCCAACAGGCCGGTCAGGCGCACCGATACCCGAACCTTGTCGTCAAAGACTTCCAGCTGCGCATCGGCGCTCTGCCCCAGCGCGCTATAGGACAGGAACATCGTATCGCCCGTCCAATGATGCTCCGCCTTGCCGCCGGGCAGCATCTCCAGCAATTGCGGCAGGCCGTCGGCCATTCGCCGCCTTGCCTCTTCACGGCCCAGGCTGTGCGGGACTTCTTCGGAAAATGTCTGTTCTGCCATGCGGCCTCATTGCCGCAGCTGTCTTAGTATTGCAAGACGGCTAGCCGCTTCGGCTGCCGGTAAAAATGGGCTCGAAGCCGCCCCAGAACATCCGCATCCCGTCGAATGGCATTTCCATCCCCTCCGGCATGCCCTCCTCCTCCATGGCCTTCGCCGCGGCATCGCAGGTGGCACGGTCCGGCCAGCTTATCCAGGAAAAGACGATCTCCTCGCCTTCCTTCGCGTCGGTTGCGCGGTAAAAGTCCGTCTGCTTGCCTTTCTGCACATCGACTGCCCAGTTTTCCTGGATGGTCAGCGCGCCCTTGTCGCGAAAGGTGGGCCATGCGGCCTCTGCCATCTTGCGATAGACGTCCTTCTTGTCGGCGGGAACGGCGAGGACGAAGCCCTGAACATAGGTCATGCTGACATCTCCTTCTCGGTGGCTTCGAAAACGCGCAGCTGCGCCTGAAGTGCCGTCTGATAGGCCGGACGCCCATGACCGCGATCGCGATATGCGGTCAGACGCGGAAAGCCCTGCAGGATCTCGGAATGGCCCAGCGCGTCGAGCGCGTGGACGAACAATATGTCGGCGATGGAAAACTCGCCGGCCAGCCAGTCCTTGTCGCCCAGCGCGTCGCTGATTTCGCGCAGGCGCTTCTCGATCATCTCGACGATTTGGGGGCGGCGCTCCGCGGTCCACCCTTCGCCCTTGTGGAATATGTCGGTTGAGGCGAGCTGGAATATGTGCGGCTCCAGCGTGTTCAGGATCGCCATCACCCAAGTGATGACAGCCCATTTTCCCTGCTCTCCGTCGCCTAGCAGGCGTCCATTCTCTTCGGCAATGCGCAGCAGGATGGCGCCCGATTCGAACAGGCGCACCGTGCCATCATCATAGGCGGGCACCTGCCCAAACGGTTGCCAGCTGCGATATTCGGCGCTGTCCGTCTCGCCGCGCTGCAGCAGATGCACGTCATAGGGCAGGCCGATTTCTTCCAGGGCCCAGCGAATGCGGAGGTCGCGCACCAGACCTCGCGCGAATTTCGGAACCCAGGGAAAGGCGGTGATGACGGTCATTTCGTGTCGTCCTCGCACAGCTGCGCCAGTTGCTCGACAACTGCACCCCATCCCTCATGAAAACCCATGTCTTCATGTTGCTTCATGGCCTCGGCGGTCCAATGGCGCGCCGCCGCCGTATAGCGGGTGCCCTTTCCTTCCGGTTCGAAGGTCGTGACGGCGACGATGAAGGGCCCGGCTGGCTGCCAGTCATCGACAAACGCATCTGTCGAGACGATGCGCCGGTGCGGAACGACTTCCAATATGGTGCCGTTCACTTCGTTCTTCTCCCCTTGCGGGCCATACATGTTAATGCGGGATCGCCCACCCGCGCGATGATCTTCCTCGACGACTTCAGCGCGCCAGGGCTTGGGGCAAAAAAACTCGTCCTTGCGGGTCGTATAGACCTCCCACACCTTTTCAGGCGGTGCATCGATATAGCGCGTGACGGATAGCTCGTGCGGGTCGGTCATCTGTCGTCCTCTCAATCGCGGTCGGGGGCGCCGAGGGGGAAATAGTGGCGGTATGGCCGCGCATCCTCGACACAGCGGGCCACGGACGGACGCGCCAGCAGCCTGCGTCTGTAGGCTGTCAGCCTTGGCCGCATGTCCCCGATTTCATGCACCCAGTCGGCGTAGAACAGCGCCGGGGCGGCAGAGATGTCGGCCATCGAAAATGCGCCGCACACCCAGCCCTCGGCGGGCAGTTCCGCGTCCAGATAATCGTAGATTATATCCAGGTCGGCTTTCGCCCGGTCGACGATCGGCTGGCAATGTCCATCGGGCCCGCGAAGGGCATCGTTCACGACATGCTGGGCAATCTCCATGACGTAATTGTCGAATACCCGGTCCCAGCGCCTCACCTCCAGTGCGGCCATGGCGTCGTGCGGCAGCAGGCATATGGTTTCCGGAAAGGTGAGGTCGAGATATTCCACAATTACAGAGGTTTCGAACTGCACCTGGTCGCCATGTACCAGCAGTGGAAATTTCCCGCGCGGCCACAGCGCTTTCAGTTCCTCGGCATGGCCGGGGCAGGATGGGTCGACATTGCGAAAGTCAAAAGCCAGTTCGTTCTCGTACAGCGCGATCAGCGCCTGCCACGTGTAGGAAGAAAAAGGATGCCCATAGAGGATCAATTCTCCGCTCATTCGCCCCTCGCCGCCGCTTCCAGCTTCGCCAGATCCAGTTTCACCATGTTTGTCATCGCCTCGAACGTTCGTTTTGCGACGTTCGCGTCGTCGCTCGCATTCAGCTCCAGCAGACGCTTCGGCGTGATTTGCCACCGCAGGCCATAACGGTCGATCAGCCAGCCGCACGCTACGGGTCTGCCGCCATCGGCGATCAGGCCATCCCACAGTCTGTCGATCTCCTCCTGCGTGTCGCAGGTCAGCAGGATGGAAACGGCGTCGCTATATTCCGCATGGCCTTCCGGCGCGCCGCCGTTCATGGCGATGAAGGGGGCGCCATTGATGGTAAAATCCACGGTCAGAACGTCGCCCTGCTTCGGTCCCGGCGTATCCCCCGGCGCGCGCAGGATATTTCCCATTTTGGAATTCGGTATCAGGGACGTGTAAAGCCGCGCCGCTTCTTCGGCGGTGCCGTCATGCCACAGAAACGTGACCGGTGCGGATATGGCCATGATGCTATCCCTTCGGACCGGCGACCAGCGCGAACATGGCGCCCTGCGGGTCCTTTGCGTTGATGATCCATGCGCCGCCCGGCACCTCCATCTTCTCGCCGACGGTGGTGCCGCCGCCCGCTTCGATGCGCGTGCGGCCTTCGTCTATGTCGGGAACGGAAAAATACAGCAGCCACAGGGGGCGCGGCATGTCCGGGCTCGTGAAGATCGCGCCGACTCCGCCATCGGCCGGCGCTCCGCCAGCAGGGCGAAAAATCTGGTAAATGCCCATTTCGCCCATATCCATCGCGTCCTGCTCCTGCCAGCCAAACTGCTCCTTGTAGAAGGCCCATGCCGCCTTCCCCTCGGTGCTGTGCAGTTCGTGCCAGCCGACATGGCCGGGTGTCATCGGATGGGGCCGGGTATCCATCGGCCCCACAGGCGTAAACAGGGCGAACGCGGCGCCCTGTGGGTCGGTTACCATGGCAAAACGGCCGACGCCCTCAATATCTTCCGGTTCCTTGTGAACCGCGCCACCCGCACCTGACAAAATCTGCGCTGCCTCGTCGACATCGGATACGCCGATATAGGAAAACCAGAATGCGCCTGCGCCTTCCGCGCCGGGGACGGGCGGCATGATGCCGGCGATATCGGCGCCGCCCTTGCTCATGATGCGATAGTCCAGGTCGGGCATTTCGATCGTGCGCGCGTCCCAACCGACCACGTGCCGATAAAATTCGGACGCCCCGGCGGGATCGGGCGTCATCAGCTCGTGCCAAAGGAATTCACCGATCATCTTTTCGCTCCCGACTCGGTCAGCCGTCAGGTTGTAAAATTGAACGGAGTAGTTATCTTTTGCAACCATGAAGTTTATGAAGCTTTTCCGACATGTCTGATCGCCACGGCCGGCGTGCTTACCGCGATGGCTGCGCCGCCAGCCATGCGCTGAATCTGATGGGTGACCGCTGGGCGCTGCTGATCGTGAGGGAGCTGATGTTGGGTCCAAAGCGGTTTTCCCGCCTCCGCCGCGACTTGCCGGGTCTCAGCGCCAACATCCTCACTCAAAGACTCGAGGAAATGGCGAGCGCGGGCATCGTGCAGCAACAGCAATTGCCGGCACCTGCTGACGTGCGGGCCTATGTCTTAACGTCATGGGGCAGGGATCTTTGGCCCGTCATTGCCGAACTGGTGCGCTGGGGCATCCGGTCGGCGGATTTTCCGACTTCGGCCTCGATGAGCGCCACGTCCTTCCTGCTGTCGCTGCGCGCTTTCTTCGATCCTGATCGCGCAAAGGGTCTGGCCGTCACCATCGGCCTGAACATCGGCGCAGATTCCTTTGGCGCGCAGGTCGAAAAGGGGCGGATAACGGTTTCTTCGGCTGCGCCCGACGCGCCCGACGCGGTCATAGCCGGCGATACCGGCCTTCTGAAACGGCTCTTCTACGGACGGGAACCGGTCGACAGTCTGCAACAGGCGGGCCTGACGCTCAGCGGCGATGTGGGGGGCGTCGAGGACCTTGTCATGGCCTTTCCTGTTGCGGAGTTGCGCGCCGCATCATGAACCCCAAAGGGCCGGAAAAGTCCTAGCGCCAAGCGGACAGCGAACCGGACAGCAAACCGCACAGTTTTGTTTCCCGATTGTCACGCTGTAGGAACAATCGACCGGATCCCGCTAAAAATATTTTGAAAAATAGGATTTCGGGTGAGACCTTGCGATCTTTCTTTCTCATCGCAAGGAGGCTGGGGCCCCCGGCGGGCAGTCACCGCGACTGACAGGCGCGGGCCCGCCCTACGCACGCGCGCGCACGCGCGCTGAGTGTGCGTTTTGTCCGGTTCGCCATGGTCGGCGCAGGTGTCCACTTCGCGCTTCGCGCTTCAGAACGGGTGATCGCCCAGCCGCGAAGCTATCTCGTAAAATGGAACTGTTCGCCGGTTAGCCGTCGAGCGCCTTTTTCAGCAATTCGTTGACGACCGCCGGATTGGCCTGGCCTTTCGTCGCCTTCATCGTTTGCCCAACGAAGAAGCCGAACAGCTTGTCCTTACCGCCCCTATATTGGTCGACCTTGTCGGCGTTCGCTTCCAGAACCTTGGCGATTTCCGCTTCGATGGCGCCGGTGTCGGACACCTGTTTCATGCCGCGTTCTTCGACGATCTTTCCGGGATCGTCGCCGGTTTCCAGCATGATCGCAAACACGTCCTTGGCCAGACGGCCCGACAGCGTCCCGTCGGCGACCAGTGCCAGCAGCTCCGCACCCTGCGCCGCCGAAATGGGGCTCTCGGTGATCGACTTGCCTTCGCTGTTCAGGGCGCCGAACAAATCGGAAATCACCCAATTGGCGGCGGCCTTGCCGACATCCTTCGCGTCCTTGCCCTGTTTCAGCGCCGTCTCGTTCAACAGCAGTTCGAAATAGGCCGCCGTCTCCTGCTCCGCCGTCAGGACTGCGGCATTGTAGGGGCTGATCTCCAACTGTTCGATATAGCGCATGCGCTTGGTATCCGGCAGTTCCGGCAGCGTCTTGCGGCATTCCTCGACATAGGCATCGTCGAACACCAGCGGCAGCAGGTCGGGGTCGGGGAAGTAGCGATAGTCATGCGCCTCTTCCTTCGAACGCAGCGGCCGCGTTTCCATGCGTGCCGGGTCGAACAGGCGGGTTTCCTGATTGACCGTGCCGCCCGACTCCAGAACCTCGACCTGCCGCTGGGCCTCATAGGCAATGGCGGCCTCGACAAAGCGAACGGAATTGACGTTCTTGCACTCGGTTCTCGTGCCCAGCGCGCCGCCCGGTTTGCGCACGGACACATTGACGTCGGCGCGCATCGAACCCTGGTCCATATTGCCGTCGCAGGATCCGACATATCGCAGAATGGATCGCAGCTTTCGTACATAAGCGCCTGCTTCGGCAGGGGAACGCATGTCGGGCTTCGACACGATTTCCATCAGGGCGACGCCGGAGCGGTTGAGGTCGACCAAGGAAAATTCCGGGCTCTGATCGTGGATCGATTTGCCCGCATCCTGTTCCAGGTGGATGCGTTCAATGCCGATGGTTGCAGGCTCGCCGCCTTCCGGCTCGACCAGAATTTCTCCTTCGCCGACGATCGGATGCGCGAACTGGCTGATCTGGTAGCCCTGCGGCAGATCGGCGTAGAAATAATTCTTCCGGTCGAAACGCGACCATTTGTGGATCTCGCAGTTCAGCGCGACGCCGGTCCGCACCGCCTGCCGCACCGCCTCGCCATTGATGACCGGCAACATGCCGGGCATGGCTGCATCCACCAAGGATACCTGCGTATTCGGCTCCGCACCGAAGTCGGTGGCGGCGCCGGAAAACAGCTTGGCCTTCGTTGTGACCTGCGCGTGGATCTCCAGGCCGATCACGACCTCCCATTCGCCCGTTTCGCCTTCAATGCGATAATTGCTCATCTTACCACCATTTCTCAGGCTGGGCGGAGAACCCGGCCGCGCGCTCCAGCGCATATCCTGCGTTAAACAGCCCTTCCTCATCCAATGCATCGCCGATCAGTTGCAAGCCGAGGGGCAGGCCATCGGCGTTCAGGCCGACCGGCACACTCATGGCTGGCAGACCGGCGAGACTTGCCGGAACGCAGAACACATCGTTCAGATACATGGAGACGGGATCGTCCATCTTCTCTGCCAGCGGAAAGGCCGCGCTGGGCGCCGTCGGCGTTAGGATGACGTCGCATTCCCGGAACGCCTGCTCGAAATCGCGCTTGATCAGCGTCCGCACCTTCTGCGCCTGCAGATAATAGGCGTCATAATATCCTGCCGACAGGACATAGGTACCGATCATGATGCGCCGCTTGACCTCGTCGCCGAACCCGGCGGAACGGGTCGCCTCGTACATGTCGATCAGATTGCCGCCATCCGGCGTCTCGCGCTGTCCGTAGCGAACACCGTCATAGCGGGCCAGATTGGACGACGCCTCTGCCGGTGCGATGATGTAATAGGTCGGCAGCGCATATTTGGTGTGGGGCAGGGAAATGTCGACGATCTCCGCACCCGCATCGCGCAACATGGCGCGACCCGCCTCCCACAGTGCCGTAATGTCGGCGGGAATATTGTCGATGGCATATTCGCGGGGAATACCGACGCGCTTGCCCAGCAGATCGCCGGTCAGCGCTGCTTCGAAATCGGGGACGGGCAGCTCCAGGCTGGTCGAATCCTTGGCATCGAACCCCGCCATCGACTGCAGCAGGATGGCGCAGTCGCGCACGTCGCGCGCCATCGGCCCCGCCTGATCCAGGGAGGAGGCGAAGGCGACCGTGCCCCAGCGCGAACAGCGGCCATAGGTCGGCTTGAAACCGGTAATGCCGGTAAAGGCGGCGGGCTGGCGGATGGACCCGCCCGTATCCGTGCCCGTCGCGCCCGCAACCAGCCGCGCGGCAACGGCGGTGGAGCTTCCGCCCGACGAACCGCCGGGCACCAGATTGCGTCCATCGGCTGCGCGCCACGGATTGATCGTGTCGCCGCAGGCACTGGTTTCCGTGGAGGACCCCATGGCGAATTCGTCCAGGTTCAGCTTGCCCAGCATCCCCGCACCGTCGGCGAACAGCCTGGCGCTGATCGTCGATTCATATTGCGGAACGAAGCCTTTCAATATGTTGGACGATGCACTTGTCTCCACACCTTCGGTGCAGAACAGGTCCTTGATACCCAACGGAATGCCGGACAACGGCTTGGCGGTCCCAGCGGCAAAATCCTTGTCGGCGGCATCGGCGGCGGCCAGCGCCCGCTCCGGCGTCTCGACGGTAAATGCGTTCAGAGTGCGTGCGCCCTCCACTGCCCGAATGTGCGCCTCCGCCAGTTCTTTGGCCGAAAAATCCTTGCGGTTCAGGCCGTCGCGCATCGCGGCGATGGGCAGGTTCGTCAGGTCGCTCACTATTCGATCACCTTCGGCACCGCGAAAAATCCGTGCAGCGGCTTGGGTGCGTTGGCGAGCACCTTTTCCTGCACATTTCCGTCGGTCACTTCGTCTTCGCGCCAGCGCAGCCGGTTGGCGATCACCGCGGTCGTTGGCTCAACGTCCGCCGTGTCGACTTCGCGCAGCTGCTCAACCCAGTCGAGTATATTATTGAGTTCGTTCATCATTGGCTCGACCCGTTCATCGGGCAATTTGATGCGCGCCAGATGGGCGATCTTGCGTACGGTATCGGCGTCGACGGACATTCGGGCTCCGGTATTTTCCTGGGAAGCGCTGCGATAGCAGAGCAGGTCGCTGTGCGGCAATGGCAATGACGTAGGCTTTCCGCCCGACCTCTGCCGGGCGAACCCACCGCCAGGTCAGGCCACCTCTCCGGCGGCGACGCCGCTGGCCCAGGCCCATTGAAAATTATATCCGCCAAGCCAGCCGGTTACATCGACCGCTTCACCGATGACATACAGGCCGGGAACATTTTTCGCCTCCATGGTCTTCGATGACAGTTCGGCGGTAGAGACGCCCCCGGCGGTCACCTCGGCCTTGGCAAAGCCCTCCGTTCCGTTCGGGCTGAATGCCCAGCGGTGCAGGCGCGTAGAGGCGCCCGAGAGCTTTCGGTCGGGCATATTGGCCAGTTCGCCGGTCAGGCCGATGCGTTCCGCCAGGACCCCGGCCAGCCGATCCGGCAAGGCGCTGCCCAGCACGCTGGCTAGATGGGCGCGGGGACGCTCCCGCTTTTGTTCGACCAGCCAGTCGACGGAGCGTCCAGGCAGAAAATCGATCGCCACGTCGTCGCCATGCTTCCAATAGCTTGAAATCTGCAGAATGGCCGGCCCCGAGAGACCGCGATGGGTAAACAGCGCAGCCTCGCGAAAGCTTGTCTTTCCGCAGCTGGCAATCACCTCTGCACTGACGCCGGACAATTCGCGAAACAAAACCTGGGAGCCGCCCAGGGTGAAGGGCACCAGGGCAGGGCGCGGCTCCACCACTTTCAGGCGGAATTTGCGCGCCAGTTCATAGGCAAATCCGGTCGCCCCCATCTGCGGGATACTGGGCCCGCCCGTCGCAACGACAAGAGAGCTTGTGTCATAGCTGTCCAGCCCGACACGAACGCTAAAGCCCTCATCGGTCTTGGCGACCTCTCCCACTGGCCGACCGAGTGACAGCGTGACGTTCGCATCGGCGCATTCCTGCATCAGCATGTCCACGATCTGGCGCGCACTGGAATCGCAGAACAGCTGCCCCAGCGTCTTTTCATGCCAGGCGATCCCATGACGGTCGACCAACTGGATGAAATCGCGCGGCGTATAGCGGGCCAACGCCGATTTCGCGTAATGGGCATTGGCAGACAGAAAGCGATCGGGAGCGGTGTGGATGTTGGTAAAATTGCACCGTCCACCGCCGGAAATAAGGATCTTTCGGCCGGGTTGATCGGCATGATCGATCAGCAGCACCCGCCGTCCTCTGCGGGCCGCGACGGCGGCGCACATAAGACCGGCGCCGCCGGCACCCAGAATGACGACATCGAATTGTTTTTCCGCTCGCATGCCGCGCCTATCGCAGCTTCCCGCCGAGACGGCCAGTCGTTAAGGGGCGCCTCTGAACTCCCCGAACCTATGAGCTAGACGTCAATCCATGGCTGCGCGCCGATTCCTTACCGTCATTGCCGTTCTCATCATGATCGCGCTGCTGGCCGTAGTGGCCTGGGCCGCGTTCGGCGATGAAATGATGAAATTATATATGCGCCCGACTGTCACCTTCGCGGAAAGTCCGAAGCCGACGCCTGGCATTTATGACCGGCCCGACGCCTGGATAGCGCGGCCCGGCATACCCTCAACGGATGTCCAGTGGACGCCAGACGGATATCGGCCCGCCCCTGAAACGCAGGTCTCCGTCTTTTATGTTCACCCGACCACCTATTTGCGTTCAGACCGGTGGAACGCGCCGCTGGAACCGGTTGATGAAGGAGCGCTTTATCGCCGCGGGATATTCACGCGCAGCCAAGCCAGCGTGTTTAACGGCATTGGCGAGATATGGGCGCCGAAATACCGGCAATCTGCATTCGGCGCCTTCCTTTCATTCGCAGAGCCGGATGCCACGCTGTCATTCGCGCTTGCCTATGACGACATTGCCAAGGCGTTCGAGACATTTCTGAAGTCCATCCCGGAGGACCGCCCGATCATTCTGGCAGGGCATAGCCAGGGATCCTTTCATCTGGTTACCCTGCTGGCGCAGCGCATTGCTGGGACCCCGGTTGCCGACCGCATCGTCGCCGCCTACCTGCCGGGCTGGCCGATTTCTATCACCGCCGACTTGCCCAGTCTCGGCTTGCCGCCCTGCGTATCGCCCGAACAGAGCGGCTGCATCCTCGCCTGGCAAAGCTTCTCAGAACCTGCCGATCCCGGCCTGATTTTCGATGCGTTCGACCAGACCAACGGATTTGACGGTGCGCCGCGGGCAGGCACCGACCTCCTTTGCACCAACCCGCAGACCGGCGGATTGCCCGGCCCTTCGCCGGCAGAGGGAAATATCGGCGCATTGATCCCCGATGACACATTGGCAAATGCTGTGCTGGAGGCGGGACTGGTCTCTGCGGAATGCACCGGGCGCGGCTATCTCAGCCTGGGGGAAAACGCGCTTTCCATGGGTGAATATGTCCTGCCCGGTAATAATTACCACGTTTATGATTACGCGCTGTTCTGGGCGAATCTGCGCGCCGATGCGGAACGGAGGGTGGGCGCATTTCAGGCCCGCTGACGCCGGAACGTTTTCGTGAGGCCCTGCCCGCAGGCGGTGCCCTTGCCGGTGTGGATCTGGGCACCAAGACCATAGGGCTGGCGATCAGCGATGCGGAGTGGCGCTTTGCCGGCCCCGACATCGTGGTGCGAAGGCGTAAGTTGGCAGACGATCTGGAGGCGGTCGGCGCGCGCCTTTCGGCGTATCAGGTCAGGGGTCTCGTCGTGGGCCTGCCGCTCAATATGGACGGTACGCCGGGCGCCTCTGCGCAGCGCAGCCGCGCTTTCGCCCGCACGCTGGAGGGGGCATTTGGCCTGCCTGTGCTATTGTGGGACGAGAGCCTTACGTCCGTCGCTGCGGAGGAGGCGATGTTTGCCGCCGGCATCCCCCGCGCGCGCTGGGCAGAGAAAATCGACGCCCACGCGGCGGCAATCATTTTGCAGAATGCAATCGACTGGTTTGCGCGTGAGAGGCGATGATGATGCGCCATTCCTGCCCCTTTTGCCCTAGCGGCGGAGTTGCGCGCATCTGCCGCAATATTTAAGGCCTCGGTTTCAATGAAAGCGCCCCACACCTCGCGAACGCCCGTCCCGGACGGAGCGCACCCGTTCCCGCACGACCATCTGCTTGCCATTGAGGGTATGCAGCCATGGGAAATCGGCTTCCTGCTCGACGAGGCCGAGCATTGGACGACCCATAAGCAGCGCGGCAAGCAGCTGAGAGGTCTCACGCAGATCAATGCTTTCTTCGAGAACTCCACCCGAACGCTCGTCTCCTTTGAAATTGCCGGCAAACGCCTTCGCGCTGACGTCGTGTCGATGGCGGTTGCAGCATCGTCGGTCAAAAAAGGCGAAACGCTGCTCGACACTGCGCTGACGCTGGATGCGATGCACCCCGATGTAATCGTTATCAGGCACGAGGCGGCAGGCGCCGTTCAGCTGATAGCGTCAAAGGTCAGCTGCCCGGTATTGAATGCGGGTGACGGTCGTCACGAACACCCGACGCAGGCCCTGCTCGACGCGCTGACCATTCGGCGTCGAAAGGGCAGGCTGGAGGGGCTGAAGATCGCGATTTGCGGCGACGTACTGCACAGCCGCGTCGCCCGGTCGAATTTTCACCTGCTGAGCGCCATGGGGGCTGAGGTGCGGGCGGTGGCGCCGCCGACCCTGATGCCGCCGGCTGTTGATCGTCTGGGCGTCATTCCTTTCACGGACATGGACAAGGGGTTGGCGGGCGCGGATGTCGTCATGATGCTGCGGCTGCAGCAGGAGCGCATGACCGGGGCTTACCTGCCGTCCCCGCGTGAATATTTTCACTTCTACGGCCTGACGGAGGAACGGCTGGCTGCGGCCGCAAGCGACGTGCTCGTCATGCATCCGGGGCCGATGAACCGGGGCGTCGAGATTGCCACGTCGGTCGCGGACGACATCCAGCGCTCCGCCATTACGGAACAGGTGGAGATGGGCGTCGCGGTGCGCATGGCGTGTCTCGACGTGCTGACGCGCAAGCGGCGGGGCATTGCTTGGAACGGAAAGGCATGGGCATGACCAGCCTGCACATCGCCAATGCCCGCATCGTGGATCCGGCACAGGGCAGGGACGCCGTCGGCGACATACTAATCGAGGGCAGGCACATCGTTGCTACGGGTCAGGTCGAAGCGCCGGCAGACGCCCAAATTATCGACGCCACGGGAATGGTTGCGTCGCCCGCCTTCATTGATGCCGGCATATTCCGCGCCGATGCGGCCGCATGTCTGGCGGGGGGAATCACCCGCGTTCTCTTGATGCCGGATCAGTTTCCCCCTCTCGACGATCCTGCGCTGGTCGAACGTGCCATGCGGATCGGCAAGCCGCACGTGTGGGTTCATCCCTTTTCCGCCGCGACGAACGGACTTGCGGGCGAAGAGCTGGCCGAAATCGGGCTGATGCGGGAAGCGGGCGCTGCCGCCGCAGCGACGGGACGCAGCGGCATTGCGTCCACCGCTGTCATGCATCGGCTGCTAAGTTATTCGCGGGCGTTCGACATGACCATCGTCAGCCACGCCGAGGATGCCGATCTGGTCGAGGGGGCGAGCGCCACCGATGGCGAGACCGCCACACGCCTTGGCCTGCCGTCCGCGCCCGCCATCGCGGAAAGCATTGCCGTCGCGCGTGACACGCGCCTGGCCGAGGACACCGGCGCCCGGCTGCATATACGCTGCATCAGCACCGCCGAAAGTGCGGCGATCGTGGCGCGCGCGAAGGAGCGCGGGGTACGCATTACCTGTGGCACGACCCCGGCACATTTGCTGCTGAACGATGCGGAAGCAACGGATTATCGCAGCTTCGCGCGGTTATCGCCGCCCCTGCGCAGCGAAACGGACCGCCTGGCCATGGTAGAGGCGCTGAAGGACGGCACCATCGATGTCGTCTCGTCCGGTCACGACCCCCGCACGCAGGAGGAGAAGCGCCTGCCGTGGACGCAGGCCGCCCCTGGCATGGCGGGCCTGGAAACGCTGTTACCGCTTACCCTGATGGCGCTGGGCGGGGACAGTGCATATTCACGACTGGTGGAGGTTCTCTCCAGCGCCCCGGCGCGCATTTTTGGCCTTCCGGGCGGTACGCTGGCTGAGGGAGCGCCTGCGGACGTCACGCTGGTTAAGCCCGACAGAGCATGGCGTATCGATGCGTCGGCGCTGGCGCATCCTGCTGCAAATACACCCTTCGACCGTCTGCCGGTGACGGGGAAAGTATCGATGACGATCAAGGGCGGCGAGATCGTCTACAAAGCATAATGAGAGCGAAGCGTTAGCCTTGTCCCGGCGCGCTCGTTTCGTGGCTCAGCCGCGTCCGATCAACTCACGCGCCATCTGGTCGGCGACGCGATTGGTCGCTTCGCCCTCCTGATCTGCGCGGGTGAGAATTTTCGCGACCCGATCCTCGATTTTCGCGATGCGGGTTTTTACTGCCTCGGCATCGCCGTCGCCGAAATATTCGGCCATGACATTGATGATCCCGCCAGCATTCAACGCATAATCCGGAACGTAAAGCACGCCGCGCTCCTTCAGACGGTCGCCATCCTCCGGTCGCCGCAACTGATTATTGGCTGCCCCGGCGACGATCTCCGCGTTCAAGGCGGGGATGGTCTCCTCGTTCAGGACTGCGCCCAATGCACAGGGCGCCAGGACGTCAGCTTCGGTGAACAGGATTTCTTCTGGCGCCACGACGTGTGCCCGCAATTCGCCGGCAAGCTGTGCGGCCTTCGCCTCGTCGATATCGGCGACTGTCAGGCGGGCGCCGTCCGCCGCCAGATGCCGCGCAAGCGCGATGCCGACACTGCCGAGTCCCTGAATGGCCACATGTACGCCCTTGAAACCTTCACGACCCAAACGGTGCCGGACTGCTGCGCGCATACCCAGGAAAACACCCTCCGCCGTCCAGGGCCCGGGATTGCCCCCGGCTTTGCCGCCTGCGACCGGCAAGCCACTGACATGCTTGGTGCGCCGCGCGATGACTTCCATGTCGGCATCGCTCATGCCGATGTCTTCTGCGGTGACGTAATTTCCGTTCAGACTGCTGATTGCGCCGCCCAGCGCTTCCAGGATGGCGTCCGATTTCGGAAATGCGCTGCGCTTGAACAATACAGCCTTGCCGCCGCCGGCTGGCAGGCCGGCCAGTGCGTTCTTATAGCTCATGCCGCGCGAAAGGCGCAGCGCGTCGACCAGGGCCGCCTCACTGTCGGCATATTGATGATAGCGGCACCCGCCGGCGGCGGGCCCCAGATGGGTCGAGTGTATCGCGATGATTGCGCGCATGCCGCTTTTCGCGTCGTCGAAGATGTGAACCGCCTCGTGATCGTCGAAGGCGGGCAGATCGAACACGGACATGCGAGGGCTTTCGCGTAAAGAAAAACGTGGGGCGACCGACGGGGTTTGAACCCGCGACCTCTGGTACCACAAACCAGCGCTCTAACCAGCTGAGCTACGGTCGCCACAGACAAAGGGCAAAGCCCCCGTTCAGGCACGCGCACATATGCGCGGTGTGACGGAGCGTCAAGGCGACTGGCGCGTTGAACAGCAGCTAAACGGGAACATGGGCAGGCCGCGCACCCCCTAGGCGCATCTCCGCCATGCCGCCCGACTAGGCAGGTGCCTGTCGATTAGGCACGTCCCCGGCCGCGACGCGGTAGTTTTCTCATGGAAAGCTATCGGTTTCCTCCTTGGCATGAAACGTGCTGGGACGCGCGTAACAGAAACCAAATTCCTGTGGGGCAGGGACGACATGAAAATCGAGGGCGCATGAACAAGATCGAGGCGATCATCAAACCTTTCAAACTCGACGAAGTTAAGGAGGCGCTGCACGAGGTCGGCGTCCAGGGGCTTACCGTTACCGAGGCGAAGGGGTTTGGGCGGCAGAAGGGCCATACCGAACTTTATCGCGGCGCCGAATATATCGTCGACTTTCTGCCCAAGGTGAAACTGGAAGTGGTCGTCGAAGAATCGCTGTGCGACCGCGTGGTCGAGGCGATTGCCAATGCTGCCAAAACCGGCCGCATCGGCGATGGCAAGATCTTCGTATCCCACATCGCACAGGCCTATCGCATCCGGACCGGCGAACGCGACGCCGACGCCGTCTAGCGCGCTGCCGGAACCTACCCTCAAACATACCAACCGAAAGGACGAAAAATGGCCAATCAGGCTTCTGATATTCTTAAACTGATCAAGGACAAGGAGATCGAGTGGGTGGACATCCGCTTCACCGATCTGCGCGGTAAATGGCATCATCTGGGCATGGTGTCGTCCGTTGTTGACGAGGACATGCTGTCCGAGGGATTCATGTTCGACGGGTCCTCCATCGCAGGGTGGAAAGCGATCAATGAATCCGACATGATCCTGAGGCCCGACCTGGACGCGGTCTATTTCGACCCGTTCAGCGCGACGCCGATGATGATCGTGTTCTGCGATGTCGTCGAACCCTCCACCGGCGAACTGTACGACAGCGATCCGCGCTCCGTCGCGAAACGCGCCGACACCTTCGTCAGCCAGCTCGGCATTGGCGACAAGGTGTTTATCGGACCTGAGGCGGAATTCTTCTGCTTTGACGATGTTCGCTTCGACAGCGGCTATAACAAGTCATCCTACGAGATTGACGATATCGAACTGCCGACCAATACCGGCCGCAAATATGACGAGGGCAATTACGCCCACCGTCCGCGTGCAAAGGGCGGCTATTTCCCCGTCGCACCCGTCGACCCCGCCCATGATCTGCGCGCCGAAATGGTCTCCACCATGCTGGAAATGGGCCTGCCCATGGACAAGCAGCATCACGAAGTCGGCGCCGCCCAGCACGAGCTTGGCCTGACCTTCGGCGAATTGGTGGAAACCGCCGACCGCATGCAGATCTACAAATATGTCGTGCACAATGTGGCGCATGCATATGGCAAGACGGCGACCTTCATGCCGAAGCCGATCGCACAGGATAACGGATCGGGCATGCACACGCATATTTCGATCTGGGACGGCAAGAAGAACACCTTTGCCGGCGACGGTTATGCCGGCCTCAGCGAGACGGCACTGCACTTCATCGGCGGCGTCCTGAAGCACGCCAAGGCGGTGAACGCCTTCACCAACCCGACGACGAACAGCTATAAGCGGCTCGTTCCGGGCTTTGAGGCACCGGTTCTGCTGGCTTATTCCAGCCGTAACCGCTCCGCATCCTGCCGCATTCCCTATGGTAGCGGCGAAAAGAGCCGCCGTGCGGAATTCCGGTTCCCTGATGCGCTTGCCAACCCGTACCTCGCCTACACCGCGCTTCTGATGGCGGGCCTCGATGGTATCGAGAACCGCATCCATCCGGGCGACCCGATGGACAAGAACCTGTATGATCTGCCGCCGAAGCAGCTGAAGCGCGTCCCGACCGTTGCCGGTTCCCTGCGCGAGGCGCTGACGCAACTCGACAAGAACCGCAAGATCTTCACGCGCGGCGGCGTATTCTCCGACACGCTGATCGACAGCTATATTGATCTGAAGATGGAGGAAAACCTCCGCTGGGAGATGGCACCCAGCCCGGTCGAATTCGATATGTACTATTCCGGCTAAGGCGCGCATCGCCGCCTCGGCACAGGAAAGGGCCCGGACAAATGTCCGGGCCCTTTTCATTTTGCGCCTGGTGAAAGCATCGGCAGTGGCGGGGCGATCCGTTAAAATGCGGCCGTCAGCAGTAGGCCAAGGGCGAAATCGCTGGCACCTTCGTTAAGGCCCACCGAGCCATATCCGGTCCAGCTGAAGCGGTCGTTGATCGACCCGCTGACGGCGGAAAATAACTCGTGGCCGTCATCGACCAGGCGGCTGGGGCTTTCATCATATTCATAAGCGAGCAAAGCCACCGTGTCGCCCCGTTCGCCCAGCGGGACGGAAAAGCCGCCGGCCAGATGCAATGTGTTGTTCAGGTCGAAGCCGTCTGGGTCGCCCAGAAAACGGTAGCCGGCGGAAACATAGGGAACGATGCCGCCGATGGGCTTGGCGATGTCGGCCGCCAAGGTAACGTCCGTTTTTCCCGTGCTGAGGCCACTGTCGTTGGATGCGGTCGGGAGTTTTACGCGGGTCGTCACGTCCACGTCGAAACCATCTTCGGCAGAACGGGTCAGCGACCAGGTTCCCCCCAGCGTCAGATCGGCCAGTCCATCGCGAACGCGCGCCTGGCCAGGCGAAATTGCCGCGCCCGCCTCGATGGGGCCGCCGTCGGTTCCGGCGAATAGCAGTGCATCGCTTTCCACCCGCATATAGGGCAGCGTTCCCCACACCCGCAGATCGCCGAAATCATATTTCAGGCTCAATGGAACGACGAGCAGGTTGGACCGGGTCGGCAGGCCAAAATCGCCCTGCCAATAGGCGACGCCGGTCGACGCGCTAAACCCTGACAGGCTCGTCACGTCGTCCAGCCGGGGGTTCGGCATTGGTCCCGATTCCGCAGCCTTGATCGCCGCAGCGCCGAAGAAGCTTGTCCCGATCAGGGCGCTGACAAAAAATCTCGATTTCATGACTACCTCTTCAGTTTCGCATGGCGCGCAGGCGATCACGCGCCTCTCGCGTCGCCTTTGCAGCGCGATCATCAGTTTCCGGTGCGGCATTGTCAGCCTGCGCCGGGGGAGGGCTGGAGGGGGCCTCGGCGACCAGCAGCGGGAGAGTATCTTGTGACAGGGTTAGAGGTTCCAACTGCTCGACAAGGACCGCAGGCTCGTCCGCTTCGGCCAGCACGGCTATTTCCACAGGAAGTTTGCGAGTCTGCGGCGCAGGCGATGGCGGAGGGCTGTTCGATGAGGGGGCGGCGGACGTGTCGGCGACGGAGGCCGAAGCCCTCTCACCTGCGAACAACGGCTCCGTAGGTTCGGAATAGGTCAGGGCGCCGTCGATCCGCGTGGCCGATCCTGCCTCACCTGATCCAGTATCACCTGATCCAGTATCACCTGATGCCGGTTCCCCGGAACCCGCGCCCTCATGGTGCGACCTGTTCAGCACGGCGACCTCCTGCTGCCCTGTTGCGGTGGCCGAGCGGTCGCCGATCTCGTCAGCTCCGTTGAGGGGCCTGATCGGCTGTGGCGCCAGGAACAGGGCATAGGATGCTGCCAGGCCCGCGATCAATGCCGCGCCTGTACCGAACGCCTTGCCCCGGCGCGACCTCGATACGCGGCCTTCCTCCTGCGGGCTGATGGCGGCAATGGCTGGCCCCTGCGGAGCGCCGTCGTTTTCGTTCCGCTCGACAAGTGAAATTTCGCTGTCGCCTCTCGGCCGCGAGAGGGGGACGGATGCGTGCGGAGACATTGCGGGATCGTCCGTCGCCATGCGTCTCTGATTCTTCAGCGCCAGTCGCGCGGCGGCCAGATCGACATGGTCAGGCTCGACCGTCCCTGCATTTTCCAGTGTCGCCTCGATTGCAGCGGATCGCAGCAGGGAGCGCACCAGACGCGGCCGTCCTTCGGCATGCAGCGAAATCCGCCTGAGGGTGCCCCCCCACAATTCCAGATCACCGCAAAGCGCCGTAGCAAGCCGTGCAACCTCTTCCGGGGTTAGCGGGTCGAGACGAACGATGGTGAGTTCTGCGCCAGCGGGCAGGGCCCGGACATCGTCCGGGCGCGCGGCGACGATGATGCTGGGCCGACCGGCGGCCACGCGCTCGCTCAGGCAGTCGCGTCCCGCATCGTCCAGATCCTCCGCCTCGTCGACCAAAAGCAAATCAGGCGTCTGGCATTCCATGCCGCCAAGTGCGGCGCCCCGGGCAGCGAGCAGGATCGCGCCAAAATGTGTCGCCCAGTCCCTCTCGATGCGGCGCAACAACGCGCTTTTTCCGACACCCGGAAAGCCCGCCAGCAGAATGAGAGTCCGCCCCGCCGCCACATGATCGAAAATCGTTGCAGACGCAGCAATCTCCGCTTCGGAACGCAGATAATTGTCCGGGCCCGCATCCACCGTCGACAGCAATGTCATATCAAGAGGAGCGCTGCCCCCTTCGTTGGGAGTATTGGCAAAGCTGGAAGACGGGCGGTGCACCGCGGACCTCGTTTCATGGCTGTCGGGGACGAAATATGAAGATGACCGGAAAGAAGTTTGCAGCGCGTACCGTATGAAATATAGCTAATTTTCGTTCGAAAGCAACAATGGCGCAGTGGCTACTCAATGACAGCTGGGGACGATCCAGCCTGCAACGGCGCACGCTTAAGCAGGAATACGAGCGGGATTGCCGCCATGCTGAGCCACATGATTAGCCAGAAATCGTCCAGATAGGCGATCATCAGCGCCTGGCGGCTGATTTCTGCGTCGATCAGGGCGAACAACTGGTTCCCCATTTCACCGAAACGGGTCGCTTGCTGGGGATCGAACGAAAAGATGCTGTAGCTGGTGACGTGCGCCGACAGATCGGCATGGCTGACCTGCAGGTTGCGGGCCAGAAATGTGGATACTACCGAAATGCCGATGGAGGCACCGACGCTCCTCAACAGGTTGAGCAGGCTGGAGCCGTCTGTGCGGGCGCTGGGTGGCAGTGTCGCAAATGCCAGCGTGTTGAGCGGGATGAAGACAAAACCCATGCCCAGCCCCTGCACGAACCCGGACGTAACGATCGGCCACCAGCCCATTTCCAGGGACCAGGTGGTCATCCACCACAGGGATACCGCCGCCAGGATCATGCCAAAGCCGATCAACCAGCGTGAATCCACTCTGCCCATCAACTGCCCCGCCAGCGCCATCGATATCAGCACCCCAATTCCGCGCGGTGCCAGCAACAGTCCGGTATCGATGACCGGATAGCCATAGAGCTGCTGCAACATCGTCGGCAGCAGGGCCATGGTCGCAAACATCATGACGCCAATGACGATCATGAACAGCAGCGATGTCATCAGATTCCTGTCCGTCAGCAAAACGCGACTGAACATCGGAGATTTTGCTGTCGCCATGTGGATGCCGAACACCCAGAGAGCAGCCACTGCAACGCCGATCTCGATCAGGATTTCCGTGCTGTGCAGCCAGTCCTCGCCCTGCCCGCGATCCAGCAGCAATTGTAGCGCGGCCAGCCCCAGGGCGAGCATGGAGAAGCCGAAAAGGTCGAAGCTGCGCCGGCTGGGCGGCCTGCGCGGCAATAGCCACCACAACAAGGCAACGCACAGGATACCAATCGGCAGATTAACATAGAAAACCCAGCGCCAGCTGTAATTTTCAGTGAGGAGCCCGCCAAGCACGGGGCCGGTGATCGGGCCGATCATGACGCCCATTCCCCAGATCGACATGGCCTTTCCGTGGCGCTCCGGCGGATTGATATCGAGAAGGACGGTCTGGGAAAGGGGGCCGATAAAGGCGCCGGCGATACCCTGCAGCACACGGAAGGCGACCATCTCCTCCAGGCTGGTGGCGATGCCGCACAGCATGGAGGCTCCCACGAAACCGATCGCCGAAAACAGGAACAGGTTCCGCGCACCGACCCGGTCGGCCAGCCAGCCGGTGATGGGAATGGCAATGGCACTTGCGACGATATAGCTGGTCAGCACCCAAGTAATCGTGTCGACCGTGGCACCCAGGCTCGCCTGCATGTGGGGCAGGGCGACGTTGGCAATTGTCGAATCGAGCACTTGCATGACCGTGGCCAGCATGACGCCGATGGTAAGCAGACCTCTATGGGCGACCGGCGTATTGGCCTGTCCGACGATGGACCGGTCAGCGGCTGGCATGATCCGCGCCTTCGATGTCTACCGATACATGCGCCGAAAGGCCGGTGATCAGCGGTCGAGGCGAGGGGGAGTCGAGTTCCAGGCGAACGGGCACGCGTTGCGTCACCTTTACCCAATTTCCATTGGCATTCTGGGCGGGAAGAAGGGCGAAGCTGGACCCCGTGCCGGCGCCGATGCTGGCCACATGCCCGTCGAGTTCCAGCCCGTCATAGGCGTCTATGGAAATCTTCGCCGGCTGGCCGGGGCGGATCTGGTTCAGATCGGTTTCCTTGTAATTCGCCTCGATCCAGCTCTCGCCGCGAACTACCAGGCTTAGCGCCGGGACGCCCGAAACCATCACCTGACCGACCTGCAGCCGATCGGCCTGGCTGACAGTGCCGGCGGCGGGGGCGAGGACGGACGTGCGCGCCAGATCCAGGCGCGCCTTTTCCACCTTTGCCAGCGCGGATGCCACCGCCGGATAGGTGCTCGCCCCGCCTCTCGAGAGCGATGCCTGCGCTCGCGTGCGGGCGGCGAGGGCGGCATTCAGTTTTTCCCGCGCGACGGCGACGCCATGTTCCGCCGCCTGGAACCGGGTTCGGGTCGTGAAGCCGCGGTCCATCAATTCGCTCTGCCGTTGATAATCGTCCTGCGCGAATGCCAGATCCTCGCGCGCGGCGGCGATCTTGACTTCGGTGCCGCCAATATCCGTTTGCAGACCGCCCACATCGACCTTCGCGGTCGCCAAATCGGCCTCTGCCGCGGCCAGCGCGATGCGATAGGGGTCGGGATCGATACGGAACAGCAGGTCGCCTGCCTCGACCTCTGTATTTTCAGCAGCGGAAACCTCGACGATGCGGCCGGTCACGTCGGGGCTGATCGATACGACGTTCTGATGAACATAGGCATTGTCCGTGCTGACAGTCTTGCCCGACATCAGCCATAAATAGGTTCCGATCGCCAGTAACAGCAGCGGAACGGACAGCATGATCAGCAGGCGTGATGGACCGCGCTTCCCGGGGGTTTCGTCCGCCATGGGACGTTGCTGCGCAGAGGACGGGAATTGCGGATCAGCCTCAGCCATGAGCGCGTTTTCCTTCGCTTGCGGGACTCGTCAGACCGTCCCGCACCTTGTTGAGCAGATGGCCCAGCTGTTCGATCTCGTCTGCCGACAGACTGCTCGTTGCGGCCGCGGAGACGCCCGTGCCCACATCGCGCAGCTGATCGATCAGCGGCCGGGCGGGCTCCTTCAAATAGATCAGCCACGCGCGCCGGTCGTTGGGATCGCGGCGCCGTTCAACCAGCGATGCCTCTGCCAGGCGGTCGACCATTCGGCACAGGCTGATCGGCTCCACCTCCAGCCGTTCGGCCAGACTGGCCTGTTTTATGCCCTCTTCGCGCGAAAGGCTCAGAAGCACACGCCACTGTGCCCGCGTGACGCCCAGCGTACTGGCGTCCGCGTCGAAACGCCGGCGAAGCAGACGACCGACGTCGGAGATCAAAAAACCCAGATTTTCGTTCATGAGCGCAAATATAATAAGCACGCTTATGAATTCAACATGAGTCTTCCTTGTGCAGAGCGAAGAGCCGCTGGTGCGTCAGTCTAGCGCTATGTCCGGTGCGTCTTCCTGCTTCATCCCGACGGTATGATAGCCGGCGTCGACATGGTGCGTCTCGCCGGTAACGCCGCTCGCCAAATCGGACAGCAGGTAAAGGCCCGCGCCGCCGACATCCTTGATGGTGACATTACGGCGCAGGGGACTGTTCAGTTCATTCCACTTCAAGATATAGCGGAAATCGCCGATTCCCGACGCCGCCAGCGTCTTGATCGGACCGGCGCTGAGGGCGTTCACGCGGATCCCCTCCGGACCGAAATCATTGGCAAGATACTGCACGCTGGTTTCCAGCGCTGATTTGGCGACGCCCATCACATTATAATGCGGGACAACCTTTTCGGCGCCATAATAGCTCAGCGTCAGTAGGCTGCCGCCATTTGGCATCATGGCAGCCGCGCGCTGTGCGCAGGCGGTAAAGCTGTAAACCGAAATGTTCATGGTGTTCAGGAAGTTGTCCAGGCTCGTGTCGGCATATTTGCCGCGCAATTCGCCCTTGTCGGAAAAGCCGATGGCGTGGACCAGAAAGTCGATGCTGTCCCAGCGTGCCTTTAATTCGTCAAAGGCGGTGTCGAGCGCGTCCATCGACGAAACATCGCATTCGATCAGGAAGTCGCTGCCCACCTGCTCGGCAAGCGGAGCCACGCGCTTCTTCAGCGCCTCGCCTTGATATGAGAATGCCAGGTCAGCGCCGTGTTCATGCAGCGCCTGCGCAATGCCCCAGGCCAATGACCTGTCATTGGCCAGCCCCATGATCAAGCCGCGTTTTCCCTGCATCAGTCCCGACATTTACAAGCCTTCCAATTTCAATTGGTCTTCCTTTAGCTTCGCCGTGGCGGTCAAGGCCAGCGCCGCGTTCAAATGAGCGCCGAGAACGAATCCCAGGCCGACGATGAAGAAAAAAATCAATGTGACCATGACACCGGCGAGGGGGCCGTAAAAGCGGTCGGTATTCGCAAAATTTGCCAGAACCCACGGCAGGATGTTGGTGCCGCCGATCCAGACGCAGGTCGTGGCAAGCGCGCCCGGCCATTTTGGCCAGCCTGCCCGATATTCTCGCGGGGTCAGGCTGGTGAACAGGATGTAAAGCGCCAGAAACAGCGCGACCATCGGCCCCAGGCGCAGGCTTTGGAGCATCCCGATGTCCAAATTGGGGATAAGCCGTTCCACCAATTGCTCTACACCCACCAGCAGGAACTGGCTGGCAAATGCCACAAGCATCAGCAGAACGCTGCCCAAAATGATTGCGAAGCTGAGCAGTCGTCGCTGCCAGATCGGTCGGATGGCCTTGAAACCATAGGCCTTGTAAAGGATCAGGCGGATGGTTTCGACATAGCTGGCCGTCGTCCACAGCGCCACGACGATCGACAGCGTGATCAGCCCGCTTCCACCTTCTCGCAGGATGGCTGCAATGGGTTCGGCCAGAAGATCCGCCACGCGGGGCGGCACGGTTTGCAAAAAAGTGCGCACTGCGCGCAGGCCGTCCCCCGACCGGCCAAGAAAGCCGGCGATGGATCCGATCAGCACGAAAAAGGGAAACAGCGTCAAAAGCGAAAGATAGGCGAGGTTGCCCGCATGCAGAAACCCCTCGTCGAACACACCGACAAGCACGCGTTTCGCGACCTCGACCGGTCGGGTGCCGGACGCCAGGATCGTCTTTGCTGACCGGATAAGGTCGTTCAGCAAAACCGGGCTACAAATCCGCGCGGGGATCTCTCGCCCGGTCCGCGTCCCAACTCTGCACAAACGCTTCCAATGCCTCGTCGCCTGCGGGTATGTCGATTTCAATTGTGACCAGCAGGTCGCCACGCCCGGACGGCTTTTTCGAAAACCCCTTTCCCTTCAGGCGCATGACGGTTCCGCCGTTGGTGCCTTTGGGTATTGTCAGCATGACGCCGCCCGACGTGGTGGGCACGCGCACCTTCGCCCCCATCACCGCCTCCTCCAGCCGGACCGGCAGGTCGATGCGGATGTCGTCGCCATCCTTGCGGAAATATTTGTGGGGCTTGATTGACAGGGTGACACGCGCATCGCCCTTGCCACCTGGGCCTTCCTCGCCCTGGCCGGTCAGCTTGATGGTCTGGCCGTCCTCGAAACCCTGCGGCAGCTTCACTTCGATCGTCTTGCCGTTGCGCAGGGTCACGCGCTGGGGCTTGAGCTCCGCCGCTTCCTCAAACGGGATGGGAAGGCGATATTGTACGTCGGCGCCCTTTTGCGGCGGCGGCTGGCTTGCGCCGCCGAACGGGTTGCCGCCCGGGCGACCGCCGCCGCCCATTCCGCCGCGCCGGCCGAACAGTTCGTTCAACAGGTCGTCGGTGCCAAATTCCTGCGTACCGGCACGACCCCCACCAAAACCGCCGCCGCCAAATCCGCCTCCTCCGAAGCCGCCATTTTGGGCAGAGCCGGGCCGCGCGCCGCCGCGTCCGAAACCGAAGGGCGCCTTCTGATCGCCATTCTCGTCAATCTCGCCACGATCATATTTGGCACGCTGTGCCTTGTCGGAAAGAATGTCATAGGCTTTCGTAACGTCCGAAAACCGTTCCGCCGCGCGCGGATTGTCCTTGTTGCGGTCGGGGTGCAGCTCCTTCGCCAGCGTGCGATAGGCGGACTTGATCGCCTTCTCATCTGCGCCGCGCGGCACACCCAGTCGTGAATAAAGATCAGCCATTCGCGTTCCGTCATCATAAAGGGCGGCCCGAATCCACACCGGATCAAACTGCCCTATTCCACTAAGACAGCGAAATAAGAGGCCGCACAAGCCTTCGCAAGCTACTGCGAACCACCTGCAAAGATCGCGGTTGTCTGCCGTGGGGGCGCTGCATAGATCGCAATCATGGACCTGCCCGACGACCCCTTCGCCCTGTTCGACCGCTGGATGGCGGAGGCAGACGCCTCCGAACCACACGATGCCAATGCCATGGCGCTGGCGACTGCGTCGGCGGCAGGAGCGCCTTCGGTGCGGATGGTATTGCTGAAGGATGTTTCGAAGGGCGGCTTCGTTTTCTACACGAATCTCGACAGCCGGAAGGGCAGGGAACTGGCCGACAATCGCGCGGCCTCACTGCTGTTTCACTGGAAATCGCTACGCCGCCAGATCCGCCTGGAAGGACAGGTCGAACCGGTCGGCGCCGAAGAGGCCGACGCCTATTTCGCCAGTCGCCCGCGCGCATCGCAGATCGGCGCCTGGGCCAGCCTGCAGTCGAGTGAACTGGATAGCCGCTCGACGCTGGAGGATCGGGTCACCGAATTCGAGCAAACCTATGCTGACCGGGATGTTCCCCGCCCGCCAAACTGGTCCGGCTGGCGACTGATCCCCAGGGCCTTTGAATTCTGGATCGACAAGCGCAGCCGCCTGCATGAGCGGTATATCTATACCCGCGCGGGGGCAGGCTGGTCGACACATATGCTATATCCATGAACGGCGTTCCATCGCGCGGCACCCTGATGCGGCGGGCGGCCATCGCCTCGGTCGCGGCTGCGCTGCTGTTGCTTGTTGCAAAGGTCTGGGCGCATGCGGAAACGGGATCGGTGGCGATTCTGGGGTCGCTCGCCGACACGGGTCTCGACCTGATCGCCTCGCTCGTGACCTTCTTCGCGGTACGCGTTGCTGCCGAGCCAGCCGACCGGGAACACCGATTTGGCCATGGCAAGGCAGAGGCGATCTCGGCACTGTTTCAGGTCATGCTGATCGGGATCAGTGCGCTGGCCGTCGCCGTACAGGCCGTCCGCCGGCTGATCGACCCTCAACCGGTTGCGGCGCCAGAGGCCGGAATCGGCGTGTCCCTCTTCGCAATTCTGGTCACCCTGCTGCTGGTCGTCTATCAGCGGCGGATCGCCCGCGCGACACAGTCACTGGCGATTGAGACCGATCGTCTCCATTACCAGTCCGACCTTGCCCTCAATGTGGCGGTTATCGCGGCGCTGGTTCTTGCGGGATTCGGACTAGAGGGCGCAGATCCCGTTTTCGGCCTCGCAATTGCCGCCTGGTTCGCCTGGACGGCCTATGGCGGCGGCAGGCGCGCCGTCGACATGCTGATGGACCGCGAATGGCCCGAACTGCAACGCCAGCAATTGCTGAACATGGTGGCGATCATGCCTGATGTGCACGGCGTGCATGAACTGCGCACGCGGCGCGCGGGCGACCAGGACTTCGTTCAGTTCCACATGTGGGTCGACCCCGACCTGACCGTGGCGGAAGCGCACGAGATTTCCGACAGGGTGGAGGCTGCCGTGCTGAAGGCCTATCCCGGCACCGAATTGCTGATTCATGTCGATCCGCGGGGCCATATGGACGACAGCGAAGTAGAGGAGGACCATTTTTGTCAGATCGATCCAGAAGCACAGCTTCCTTCCGCCACATAGACGCCTTCGCGACAGAGCCGTTCGAGGGCAACAGCGCAGCCGTCTACCGCCTCGATGCCTTCCCGCCGGACGATTTGATGCTGAAGATCGCGCGTGAGCATAATCTGGCGGAAACCGCGTGGGTCGTGCCCGACGATAGTGGCGAGGCGGATTATCAATTGCGCTGGTTCACGCCGGCGGTCGAGGTGGAGCTGTGCGGCCATGCAACGCTCGCCTCGGGCCATGCCATTCTGTCGGATGACCCTGACCGGGACGCTGTCCGCTTTCGCACGCTGAAGGGGGCAGGCGTTCTGACCGTGGCGCGGCAGAAGGATGGTTATTCGCTGGACCTGCCGTCGTGGGAAACGCAGCCAAAGGAGTATGATCGTCTTGCCGCTGCATTCGGCGCAGCGCCGAAGGAATTGCGTGTCACCGATAGCGAGGGCGAGGACAGTTTCCTTGCCATCTATGATACGGCAGCGGACGTGCGCGCCCTGCGGCCCGACTTCAACGCCATGGCGCCTCTCGGCAATTATCTGATCATAGCGACCGCCCCCGGCGACGAGCCGGGGATCGACGTGGTCAGCCGCGTTTTCGCACCGGGCGCGGGGATCAACGAGGATCCTGTTACCGGCTCCGCCCACGCGATCCTGACGCCTTATTGGGCGGACAGGCTGGGTCGCGATGAATTCCACGCCTATCAGGCGAGCGAGCGGGGCGGCCACGTTCTATGCCGGCGCAGCGGCAATCGGGCAGTTCTGACCGGCAGTTGCGTTGACGTTATTCGGGGTGAATTGCTGGTCTGACGGCACATGAACGCTCCAGTGTGCGTTGCCTCGCATATGATCACCGTCGCCAGCTATAATATACATAAGGGCATCGGCCTCGACCGGCGCCGCGATCCCGAACGCATCCTTCGCGTCATCGCGGAAATGGACGCCGACATCATCGCCCTGCAGGAGGCGGACCGCCGCTTTTTCGAGCGGCGCGCCGTGGTCGACGCCGGCCTGCTGAAGGAGGGCGTCGGAGACTATAAGCATGTCGGTTTCGACATGCGTCCCAAGAGCATTGGATGGCACGGCAACGCCATTCTGGTACGCGAGGGGACAGAAATCCTGCACGCCGAGCCGCTGTGGCTGGAGACGCTGGAGCCGCGAGGTGCGGTAATGGCGGAGGTCGATATGGGGCAGGGGCCGTTGCGGATCGTCGGCATGCACCTGGACCTGTCCGGCCTGTTTCGTGTGCGGCAGCTGCGTAGCCTGCTCGACCTGATAGAGCGGCGAAAGCCGATGCCGACCATCCTGATGGGTGATACGAACGACTGGAATCGCGGGCGCAGGGCGGCGATGCCAACCTTGCCCGGGCAATATCGGATCGCTCCCTGCGGCCCCAGCTTTCACACCCGCCGGCCGACGCTTGCGCTCGACCGGATCATTCACAGCCTGGATTTCCACTGCGATGGGTGCGGCGTCCACATGACGGCGACGTCGCAGCGTGCGAGTGACCATTTGCCGATATGGGCGCGCCTGAAACTCAGCTAAACCTCGGGAAAGTCTAGGCGGCGAGGTCCGCCAGCGCGGGTTCGGTTGCTGCGATCCATCCGCCGCCAAGAACACGGTCGCCATCATAGATGACGCCCGCCTGTCCCGGCGCCACGCCATATTCGGGCGCGGCGAAGTGAAGCCGTTCACCGTCGAACAGGGCCGGGGTCGGCTTTGCCATTGAGCGGATCTTCGCGCCCACCTGCAAGCCGCCCTCGGGTATGTCTCCCCCCAGCCAATTTATGTCGGAGAGGGCGACGCTGGCGACGCCCAGGGCTTCACGCGGCCCCACCACCAGTCGATGTGTCTTGGGTTCCAGCCGCACGACGTACAGCGGCGCTGCCTGCCCGCCGACGTCGATGCCCTTGCGCTGCCCAACCGTGAAGTGGACCAGACCGTCATGCCGACCGAGGGTTCGACCGTTCAGGTCGACAATATCGCCGGGCATTGCCGTTTCTGGCCGCAGTTTCTTGACCAGACCAGCATAGTCGCCGGTCGGGACAAAGCAGATATCCTGGCTGTCCGGCTTGTTCGCGATGGCAAGGTGCAGGCGGCGGGCATGTTCGCGCACCTCTGCCTTGTCCATGTCCCCCAGCGGGAAGCGCAGAAAATCCAGTTGCGCCCGGTTCGTCGCGAACAGGAAATAGCTTTGGTCGCGGGCGGGATCGATGGCGCGGTGCAGTTCCGCGCTGCCGTTTCGTTCCACCCGCCGCACATAATGCCCTGTCGCCAGCGCATCCGCGCCCAGGTCGCGCGCCACCGTCAGCAGGTCGCGAAATTTCACCGTCTGGTTACAGCGCACGCACGGAATAGGCGTTTCGCCGCGCGCATAGCTGTCCGCGAAATCGTCTATCACGCTGTCGCGAAACGCGCTTTCATAATCCAGAACGTAATGCGGGATACTGATGCGATCCGCGACGCGCCGCGCATCGTGAATGTCGCTGCCCGCGCAGCAGGTTTTTGAGGAGGGGACCGCGGCGCCATGATCGTAAAGTTGCAGGGTGACGCCGATCGTCTCGTACCCGGCTTCGGCCACCAGCGCCGCGACCACGGAGGAATCGACGCCGCCTGACATCGCGACGACGATGCGTTTCCCCTTTGCGGGGCCGGGAAGCTGCAGGTCGAGGGCCATTAAAGCGCGGATAACATGGCACCGGCCTCTCACGCCACCCCGCCCACGGGAATGACACGGTAAAAAAGACAATCGGCGGTTAGCTAATTTCTAACCGTGTGGCGCGATAAGACTGAATCCATGGAGCAAGAAGATCCAAATGAGTCTGTATGGGGCGAAGATCCCGGGAGTAACATGTTAGAAAATCAAGACTTCAAGCCAGCCTCCGTCATTGGTCCCCTGGGCGAACCGATCACGATGGACGATCTGCCACCCCCGTCGACCCGTCGCTGGGTCGTGCGCAGAAAGGCCGAAGTGGTCGCCGCAGTGAAGGGCGGGATGATGACGATCGACGAGGCATGCGAACGCTATGACCTCAGCCTGGAGGAGTTCACATCCTGGCAACGGGCGGTGGACCGTGCGGGTCTCGCGGGTCTGCGCGTGACGCGTACGCAACATTATCGCGCGCTGTTCGAGCGTCAGGACGGGTAGGTCGAACCTGCAATTCGACTTCCGATTCGTGGAGATGGAAATGATTGATTAGGGCCTGCCGCCGCGCCAAGAGCGGCCCTCATGTCATTTAATACATTCGGACGCGCATTTCGCTTTACCAGCTGGGGGGAATCCCACGGGCCTGCCCTGGGGGTCGTCATCGATGGGTGCCCCCCCGGCATCCACCTGGGCGAAGCGGACATTCAGCCCTATCTGGATGCGCGCAAACCGGGCCAGTCCCGCTTCACGACGCAGCGGCAGGAGGCGGACGAGGTTCGTATTCTGTCGGGCGTATTCGAGGGGCGCACGACCGGCACGCCGATCAGCCTGATGATCGAAAATACCGACCAGCGGTCGAAGGATTATGGCGACATCGCCCGGAAATACCGGCCCGGTCACGCCGATTACGCCTATGACGCCAAATATGGCCTTCGCGACTATAGGGGCGGGGGCCGCTCCAGCGCGCGGGAAACCGCGGCACGCGTGGCGGCGGGGGCCGTCGCGCGCAAGGTGATTCCGCACGTCGGCATTCTTGGTCATGTGGTCGAATTGGGCGGCGACCGCGTCAGCGGCTTCGACGCAGCGGAAATTTCCCGAAATCCCTTCTGGTGCGCGGATGCTGCTGCCGCCTCCAGATGGGAGGGGGCGCTGGATGCCGCGCGAAAGTCCGGTTCCTCGCTGGGGGCGATAGTGGAAATTCTCGCCGACGGCGTTCCCGCCGGATGGGGCAGTCCGATCTACGCCAAGCTGGATAGCGAGCTGGGCAGCGCCATGATGTCGATCAACGCGGTGAAGGGCATGGAAATCGGCGATGGTTTCGACGCCGCGCGCCTGACCGGAGAGCAGAACGCCGACGCGATGCGCCCCGGCGACCCGCCCGTGTTCGACAGCAATCATGCGGGCGGCACGGCGGGCGGCATCTCGACGGGACAGCAGATTGTCTGCCGCATCGCGCTGAAGCCGACATCATCCATCCTGACGCCGGTTGAAACGATCGACCGCGACGGGGCGGCAACGGAGATCCGTACGAAGGGGCGGCATGACCCCTGCGTAGGCATCCGTGCCGTTCCGGTGGCAGAGGCGATGATGGCGCTGGTGCTGGCCGACGCGTTCCTGATGCATCGCGCACAGGTGGGCTAGCACAGCACTCTGTTGCCGCAGCGCAGCATCCTTGGCAGAGGGCGATTCATGACCGAAATCCCCAAAACCTTCGACCCCGCCGAAATCGAATCCCGCTGGTACGCGCAGTGGGAGTCCGCTGGTGCCTTCCGCCCCGAACGCCCGGGCGCCGAACCGTGGACGCTGGTGAACCCGCCGCCCAATGTGACGGGCAATCTGCACATCGGTCACGCGCTTGATAATACGCTGCAGGATGTGATGGTGCGCCATGCCCGCATGCGGGGGCGGGATGCCAAATGGGTGGTCGGCACCGACCATGCCGGCATCGCCACGCAAATGGTGGTAGAGCGGCAGCTGAATGCGAAGCAGCAGAAGCGTACCGATTTCACGCGCGACGAGTTCATCGCGAAGGTCTGGGACTGGAAACAGGAATCCGGCGGCAACATTACCGGCCAGTTGCGTCGCCTCGGCTGTTCGATGGACTGGGCGAACGAGCAGTTTACGATGGACCCGCATTTCGCGGAAGCGGTCACAAAGGTGTTCGTCGACCTCTATAATGATGGGCTGATTTATCGCGACAAGCGGCTGGTAAATTGGGATCCCGGCCTGAAGACCGCCATTTCCGATCTGGAGGTGGAAACGGTCGAGGTCAGCGGTCATTTCTGGCAGATCAGATACCCGCTGGCGGACGGAGCGACGCTGGCGGATGGCGGCGATCATATTGTCGTTGCGACGACCCGCCCGGAAACGATGTTCGCCGACATGGTCGTTGCGGTGCACCCCGAGGATGCCCGCTACGCATCCGCCATCGGCAAGGAGATCGAACAGCCCCTTACCGGGCGCCGGCTCAAGATCGTCGCCGACGAACATGCCGATCCGGAACTCGGCTCCGGTGCGGTGAAGATCACGCCCGGCCATGATTTCAACGATTTCGACGTTGGTAAGCGCGCCGGCATCGCGCCCGCCGATATGCTCAACATGTTCGACGCCGATGCACATGTCGTCCAGACGGCAGACGGACTGATTCCCGACGAGTTTCTGGGCCTTGACAGGTTCGATGCCCGCAAGCTGGTTGTTGAAAAACTGAAGGCGGAAGGTGTCCTGATCCCGCACGTCGTCACGACGAAGGAAGGCGAACAAGAGGAGCACGACGCCGAACCGCGAAAGATCCAGACGCCCTATGGCGATCGATCCGGCGTGGTGATCGAGCCCTGGTTGACCGACCAATGGTATGTCGACGCCGAAGCGCTGGCGAAGCGACCCATTGAGGCGGTGCGTTCGGGCGATATTCAGATCGTGCCAAAGACCTGGGAAAAGACCTTTTTCAACTGGATGGAGAATATCCAGCCTTGGTGCGTGTCGCGGCAATTATGGTGGGGGCACCGCATTCCCGCATGGTATGACGAAAATGGCAAAGCCTATGTCGCCATGACAGAGGACGCCGCGCAGGAACAGGCGGGTTCCGCACAGCTTCGACGCGACGACGATGTTCTCGACACCTGGTTCTCCTCGGCTCTGTGGCCGTTCGCGACGCAGGGCTGGCCGAAGGAGGATGTGAAGGGGCAGGGGCGTTATCCGAACGACCTCCTCATATCGGGGTTCGACATTCTGTTCTTCTGGGATGCCCGCATGATGATGATGGGCATGCATTTGCTGGGGGAGGTGCCGTTTCGGCAGCTTTATCTGCATGGGCTTGTCCGTGCCGCAGACGGCCAGAAAATGTCGAAGTCGAAGGGCAATACCTCCGACCCGCTGGAACTGATCGACCAATATGGCGCGGATGCGCTGCGCTTTTTCATGACGGCGATGGAAAGCCAGGGTCGCGATATCAAGATGGATGTCGCCCGGATCGAGGGCTATCGCAATTTCGCGACAAAGCTGTGGAATGCCGCGCGTTTTGCACAAGGATATGGCATCGGTGCCAGTCAGACGCTCGCGCCGCCCGCCGCGACCAGCGCCGTCAATAAGTGGATTATCGGCGAAACGATCCGCACGGCCCAGAAAATCGACCTGGCAATCGCCGATCTTCGTTTCGACGCCTATGCCGATGCGATCTACCATTTTGCCTGGAACCGCTTCTGCGACTGGTATCTGGAACTGATCAAACCTGTCCTGCAAGGGGAGGACGAGGCAGCGAAGGAGGAAACCCGCGCCGTCGCCGGCTGGGTCCTCGATCAGATTCTGGTGCTCCTGCACCCTGTCATGCCCTTCATCACGGAGGAGCTGTGGCACAAGATGGGCGCACGGCCCTACAGCTTGATCCACGCCAAATGGGTGGAGGCAGATAGTCGTTCGATCGACAAGGAGGCGGCAGCAGAGGTTGATTGGCTGATCGACCTGATCGGCGCCATCCGCTCCAGCCGCAGCGAGCTCAACGTGCCTGCAGGCGCGAAACTGCCCCTGTATGTCCGGGAAGCCGATGCAGAAACGCAGGCGCGCCTTACCCGCAACCGCGACATGATCGAGCGCCTTGCCCGCGCAGAGGGGATTTCCACCGAGCCGGCGCCCGAAGGGGGATCGGCGCAGATCCTCGTCGGCGAGGCGACTTATGTCATTCCGCTGGAGGGGGTCGTCGACCTTGCTGCCGAAAGCGCACGCCTCGCGAAAACGGTCGATGCCGCCGAAAAGGAGATTAAGAGCATCGAGGGACGCCTCGGCAACCCCAATTTCCGCGAAAAGGCAAAACCGGAAGTCGTGGCGGAAACAGAGGAGAAGCTGGTTGAGCGGCAATTGGAGGTGCGACGTTTGCGCGCAGCTTTAGATCGCCTCGCCTAGCAGGCGGTCGGCCGGCCCGTCGGATCGAAAGGTGGAGGCATTAGGGAGGCTTGGACGCCCCGCTGGTGGGTTGGGCCCGGCGGGTGGACTAAAGTTCCGTTTCTTGTACGAAACATTATCCCATGTTATGCAGGCGGCGATACGGAAACTTAATCCGTAATATGTTTAATCTGCGGGTGATCTTCGTCACGGGGATTGCCTGATGGGAATGGAATGAAAATGTCTCGCGTGCTGATCGCTTCGCTCGTCGGCCTTGCTGCCGGCGTATCTACCTCCGCCACCGCCGGCCCCATTGAGGGCCTGGAGGTGATGCGTACCTATAACCTCGTCACTCTCGGCAACCTGCAGAATTCTTCTGAGGTCGAGGGCCGCACCCATGTTGGCGGCAATCTTTCCGGGTCGTCGAACTACAATGTCGGCGGCGCAGGCTTTCAGGCAGCAGGCGACGCGCCGAAGCTGCAGGTCGGCGGCAATATCGGCAGTGGCTGGCAGAATATTCAGGGTGGCGGTTCGGTCGTCGCCGGCGGCAATATCAGCCAGATCAACCTGAATGGCGGCTATTACACGGTAAAGGCCGGCGGCGCGATCAGTGGCGTCAATGCCAATGGCAACAGCCTTCAGTCGAATGCGGCTGTCGACGTGCCCATGTTCGACGACGATTTTCTGTCCCTTTCGACCGCGCTCGCCTCTCTCTCTGACACGGGTGGGTCCACCACCATTCAGGGACAGAATCGTATCTTCAACCCCGTCGCGGATCAGAATGGCGTCGCCGTTTTCAACGTTGACAGCCTTACCAATCTGCTCGCCAGCAATGGCAACGACATCGTCAGCGGTCTGGGTTTCGGCGCGGGCAGCAGTGACCTGGACACGATCGTCATCAACGTCGCGGATACGGAATTTTCCCTGCAGGAACGGTGCCAATGAAGCCCTTGGCTCGACGATCATCTGGAATTTCGTCAATGCGGAGCGTCTGACGTTCAACCGTGAATTCTGGGGTTCCGTACTCGCACCGAAAGCGTTCGGTACGAACAACAGCCCGATCAACGGCAGCGTCGTGTTCGGCAGTGCCAATCTGAACAGCGAGATTCACCTCGGCACCTATTCCGGCAATAATCTCAGCTTCGAAGAGGAACTGCCGCCCGGCGAGGTCCCCGCACCCGCCGCCCTCGCCCTTTTCGGTCTTGGCATCGCAGGTGTCGCCGGGCTGCGCGTTCGCTCAAAGCTGGCCGCATCCTAGGACGCGCAGACATGGCGATGATCGTCAGATCATCGCCATGCCGCCGTTCACATGCAGCGTCTGGCCGGTAACGTAGGCCGCTTCGTTCGAGGATAGATAAACCACCGCAGCCGCGACATCGTCGCCGGTGCCGAGCGATCCCGCCGGAATCTTCGTCGTCAACGCCTCTTTCTGCGCATCGGGCAGTGCATCCGTCATTGCCGATTGGATGAAGCCGGGCGCCACGCAATTTACCGTCACGCCGCGGCTTGCGACCTCTTGCGCCAGCGCCTTCGACATGCCGACCAGTCCGGCCTTCGATGCGGCATAGTTTGCCTGTCCGGGATTGCCCGTGGTTCCGACGATGCTGGTAATAGATACGATCCGTCCGAAACGACCCTTCATCATGGGGCGCAGCGCGGCGCGTGCCAGCCGGAAACTCGCCTCAAGATTGACGCTGATGACGCTGTCCCATTCCTCGTCCTTCATGCGCATGGCGAGGTTGTCGCGGGTAACACCGGCATTGTTCACGAGAATATCGAGCCCGCCCATCGCTTCCACCGCGCGGCCGACCAAGCCGTCGACGGCCGCCGCGTCGGAAAGATCGCAGGGCAGTTGATGGACATCCCCACCCAAGTCCTTCGCCAATGCCGCCAGCTTTTCTTCATTCGTGCCGGATATCGCAATGACGGCACCTTGCGCGGCAAGGGCGCGGGCGATGCTGGAGCCAATACCGCCGGATGCGCCGGTTACGAGGGCGCGGCGTCCTGAAAGATCGAACATGGAAATCTCCTAAACTAAGGGGCGGGGCCTACAGCCGCTTTGCCCAGCTCTCGATGTCTGCCATCGTGACGATGCTGATCGGTTCGGCATCCGGGGTGATACGCTTCACCATCGGCCCTACGACCTTGGCGCCCAGTTCGACGAATTCCTCGACGCCCGCAGCCGCCATGGCCAGAATGCTTTCCCGCCAGCGTACGGTGCCGGTTACCTGTTCGACCAGCAATTGCTTCAGGCGGTCCGGATCCGTTTCCGGCGCTGCCGTCACATTGGTGACGACGGGCACCGTCGGCGCATCGAATGAGGCGGCGGCCAGCGCCTCCTGCATCTTGTCGGCGGCAGGCTGCATCAGGGGCGAATGGAAGGGGGCGGAAACGGGCAGCAGCATCCCGCGCTTCGCCCCTTTTGCCTTTGCCGCCTCAATTGCGCGTTCGACCGCCGCTTTGTGACCGGAAACGACGACCTGGCCGTCGGCATTGTCATTGGCGGCGACGCAGATTTCCTCTGCCGTGGTCGCTTCCCTGGCCGCCGCCATCGCGTCCTCGAATGACAGGCCAAGAAGGGCCGCCATCGCGCCTTCGCCAACCGGAACCGCAGCCTGCATTGCATCCCCGCGAACGCGCAGCAGCCGGGCTGTGTCGGCCAGGTTCAGACTGCCTGCTGCACACAAGGCGCTATATTCCCCCAATGAATGGCCGGCGACGAAGGCTGCGCGTTCGGAAAGCACCAGGCCGGCTTCCGCTTCCATGACCCGCAAGACGGCGAGGGAATGTGCCATGATCGCTGGTTGTGCGTTGGCGGTCAGCGTCAGCTCGTCTGCGGGCCCTTCGAACATCAGCGTCGACAGCTTTTGCGAAAGCGCATCGTCTACTTCTTCGAAGACCGATTTGGCGGCGGCGCTCGCCTCTGCGAGGGTCTTGCCCATTCCTGGCGACTGGCTGCCCTGGCCGGGGAAAAGGAAGGCGCGCATAGGCATTTCGGGGAACTCCTCATGATGAACTCGCCGTGCGCGCATAGGCTGGGCCGCCACATGCTTGCAAGGCCGGGGGCGCCAATATGGCTCGCGCCCTTGCAAGCGGCGCCTTTGCCGCTAGTGTCCGCGCCGTCGGCTTCATGCAGGCCAAACCGGATTTCGAGGGCAGGTGGCGTTAAAGAGTGGGAAACCGTTCGCAGCCTTCGTATATTAGTTTACATTACGAATATTGGGAGTGAGACCTAAAACCTATGAAGACCATCTGTACTCTGGCGCTGGCTACCGCGCTGTCCCTTTCCATTCCCGCCGGTGGCGCATTTGCACAGGCTCTGTCTCGCGATGTCGGCGTACCGCTTCAGGAGGCGCAGAGCCTGGCCTCTCGTGGCCAGCTAAGTGCTGCCGCGGCAAAGGTTCGTGCCGCGCGGTCCGCTGCGGACACTTCGGCCGAGCGCCGCAAGGTCACGGAAATGTCGGCCTATGTGAATACTGCCGCAAGAAATTACAGCGCGGCTGCCAGCGACCTGGCGAGCATTGGCGCACCCGCCTCGCGTCTGGCTCCGCTTTATTATCAGGCGGAAAATTATGACAAGGCAATCGAACTGGGGCGCCAGATGGGCGGTACCAACGGTCTGAAAATCGTTGCCCAGTCCTATATCAAAACGGGCAATAGCGCCGAAGCCGCGAAAATCTATCAGGACCTGATCGATCAGAACGGTCCGCAGGTCGAATATCTGGAAAACCTCGCAAGCGCTCAGTTCAAGATGGATGACAAGCAGGCGTATCTGCAGACGATCGAGCGCCTGATCCGGGCCGATCCGCAGCCGATGCGGTGGCGTGCGCTTCTCAACAATCTGAAAGGTGAATCGCTGACGCGCGACAGCAAGCTCGCGCTCTACAAGCTGCTTGCGGAAACCGACAATATCACGCGGCCAGAAGATTATGTCGAATTTGCGAAGTTCGCCACCGTGGCGCAGGAGCCTGGCGTTGCGCGCAACGTCGTACAGGCGGGCATCGAAGGGGGCGAGCTCTCGGATGAGGACCCGCAGGTTCGCTCGCTCCTGAATGCCGCTGACAAGCGTCACGCGCAGGTGGTCGCGGAGTTCCCGACGCTGAAGCGCGGTCCGGAAGGGTATTTCCGTGCAGCGAACGCTCTGTTCGGTGAGGGTGACTATCGTGCGGCTGCCGTTGCCTATTGGCGGTCCTACAAGATGCAAAAGGACATCGCGTCGTCGCCTTACTCGAACCAGGCTCTCATCGGAGCGGGGATCAGTGCCCTTCGTGCTGGCGATCCGGCGATGGCGAGAAAAGCCTTTGCACTCGTCGAGGACAACAGCGCATTCCGGGAAGTCGCCGCCTTGTGGTCGCTCTATGCGGAAACGACGGCCAGCTGATTTGGACCGGGAGGGGGCTTGCGATTTTCGCAGCCTCGTATATGTGACGAAGCATGCGAGGTGGGAACCATGGTTTCCGCCTCGTATGTTTTTGGAAGGCCGGAGGGGCGTTGCGATTGCCGCACGTCAGCGATCGGCAAGATAGAAGAGAGATAGCGAGATGGGGCTCTACGAGCACACCTTCCTGGCGCGCCAGGACCTCTCGACAGCGCAGGTAGATGCGCTGGCGGAGGAATTCACCAAGATCATCGAATCGAACGAAGGCGCGGTCAAGAAGACCGAATATTGGGGCCTCAAATCCCTCGCCTACAAGATCAAGAAGAACCGCAAGGCACACTTCGTGATGTTGAACATCGATGCGCCGCCTGCCGCCGTGAAGGAAATGGAGCGCAACATCTCCATCTCCGATGATGTCATTCGCCACCTGACCATTGCCGTTGAAGAACTGGAAGAGGGCCCCTCTGTCCAGATGCGCAAGGCAGACGAACGTCGCGAGCGCCGTGAGCGCCGCGAGCGCGACTAAGGGAGTATAATATTATGGGTCGTCCCTTTTTCCGCCGCAAGAAATCCTGCCCTTTCAGCCGTCCCGACGCGCCGAAGATTGATTACAAGGACGTGAAGCTGCTTGGCGGTTTCCTGTCCGAGCGTGGCAAGATCGTTCCCAGCCGGATTACGGCTGTTTCCGCCAAGAAGCAGCGTGAGCTGGCCAAGGCGATCAAGCGCGCCCGTCATCTCGGCCTGCTGCCGTACATCGTCCGCTAAGGGGAGATAGAAACATGGCAAACATGGATATTATCCTCCTCGAGCGGGTGGAAAAGCTCGGCAATATTGGTGATGTCGTTTCGGTAAAGCCCGGCTTTGCACGCAATTTCCTGCTGCCGAAGGGCAAGGCGCTTCGTGCCAATGAAGCGAACCGCGCCACGTTCGAGGCTGATCGTGAGCGGATCGAGAAGGAAAATGCCGAGAAGCGCAGTGCCGCCGAAAAGGCAGGCGAGCAGCTTTCCGGTACGCAGGTCACCATGATCCGTCAGTCCTCCGACTCGGGTCAGCTTTATGGTTCCGTCAGCGCGCGTGACATCGCCACTGCCCTGGTCGAGGCCGGCCATGAGGTGGACAAGAACCAGGTGATGATCGGTTCGCCGATCAAGAACCTCGGCATCCATCAGGTCGATGTCGCACTTCACCCTGAGGTGATCGTGCAGGTCGAGGCGAACGTCGCCCGTTCGAAGGAAGAGGCCGAAATGCAGGCCGAGGGCATCGACATCTTTGCCGGTGACGACGACGATGACATGATGTCCGCGTCCGAACGCGCCGCTGCAGAGGCGCTTGCCCGCGCCGAAGCGCAGGCGGATGCCGAAGCGCGTGGTGAAGTCTTCGAAGAAGGTGCCGGCCCGGCGACGGATTCGGAAGATGATGAAGAAGCTGCTGCTGACGAAGATGACGCCGCACCGCGCGCCGAGCCTTCCGAAGATGCAGGCGAAGAGGCTGACGAGAAAGCGTAAGTTTTCCGAACAGTTTGAAAATAAGGGGGGCTGCGCGCGATACACATCGTGTGCGGCCCTTTCCTTTGCGGTCCGGAAGACCGCCGGCGAGACCTTCGTCTGCCGTGACCTAAAAATGTTGAAATTCTCTGCCTTTCGGATGGAACGAAGAGATAGCTTCTCCGTTTAGAAAATGAACATATATTAAAATCAGTTGATCTTATGAGACAGAAACTACCGATTTTCGTTAGTCTCGCCGCTCTAGCACTGGCCGCCTGCGGCGATACCTCCGACAATTCCGATCCCAAGATGGAACCTGGCGGTATCGTGATTGTGGACCAGAACGGTGTCCCCGTCGACGATGCCCCTACCACAAACGCAATGGCAAGTGACTGGTCGTCAGATTCCGGCCGTGAAACGGCGGATGGCGCGTCTGCGGTACAGGAAGACGGGGATAGCGCTGTTACATTCAGAAAAACCCTCTAGAGGGGGCCGTCCCTTCCTGAAAGCTTAGGCAAGCGATTCCAACGCGCCTCGACGGACCTCGGGCCATAGCACCCGATTATTCAGGCGTGACCTTTGCGACCTGCCTAAAAATCCGGTTCCGCGCACCCCGCTTGTTGATATGCAAGGCGCCAGCCATGCCCGACCTGTTTGCCAGCGACGAAAACCCGAACGAAGCGCCCGACGCGGCTGCGCCGCTGGCAGAGCGGCTTCGTCCACGCGCTCTTGATGAGGTCGTTGGCCAGGATCATCTGACTGGCCCCGACGGCGCAATTGGCCGCATGGTGGCTGCGGGCAAGCTGTCGTCCATCATCTTCTGGGGGCCGCCGGGGACGGGGAAGACGACGGTGGCGCGGTTGCTGGCTGATGCTGTCGGGCTTCGTTTCCATTCCATCAGCGCGGTATTTTCTGGCGTTGCCGATCTGAAGAAGGCTTTTGCCGAAGCGCGCACCGCCGCGAGGGCAGGGCAGAAAACACTATTGTTCGTGGACGAGATTCACCGGTTCAACCGGGCACAACAAGACGGCTTTCTCCCCTATGTCGAGGACGGCACCGTCACGCTGGTGGGGGCAACGACGGAAAATCCCAGTTTTGAACTGAATGCGGCTCTTCTTTCCCGCTGTCAGGTGTTGCTGCTCAACCGGCTGGACGAGGCCGCGCTTGCAAAATTGCTGCAGCGGGCGGAGGCGCTCTATTCTTCCGAACTGCCCCTGACCCCCGATGCGCGCATGGCCCTGATCGGCAGCGCCGATGGTGATGGCCGTTTCCTCCTTAATCAGGTGGAAACGCTGATGAACATGGATGTGGCCCAGCCGCTTGAGCCGATCGACCTGCGTGGGCTTCTGCATCGGCGCGTCGCTGTCTACGACAAGGATAGGGAGGGGCACTACAACCTTATCAGCGCCCTGCATAAATCGATGCGCGGCAGCGATCCCGACGCGGCGCTTTATTATCTCGCCCGCATGCTGACAGCGGGGGAGGAGCCGCTCTACGTCCTGCGCCGGATCGTCCGCTTCGCTTCGGAGGATATCGGCCTCGCCGACCCGCAGGCGCTCGTGCAGGCGCTTGCGGCAAAGGACGCCTATGATTTCCTGGGCAGCCCAGAGGGGGAGCTGGCGATCGTTCAGGCATGCCTCTATTGCGCGACCGCCCCCAAATCCAATGCCGCCTATAAGGCGCAGAAGCAGGCGTGGAGAAGTGCCAGGGAAACCGGCTCGTTGATGCCGCCGATGAACATCGTCAACGCGCCGACAAAGCTGATGAAGGACATCGGCTATGGCAAGGATTATGCCTATGATCATGACGCGGATCAGGGCTTTTCGGGCGCGAATTACTGGCCCGAGGAGATGCAGGGCCAGTCCTACTATACGCCGACTGAACGCGGCTTTGAAAAGCGTCTTTCCGAACGCCTGGCCTGGTGGGCCGAGCGTCGAAAGGGCCGTGGCGACTGATCGTCCGCTCTGGACGCTGGTCTACATCCTCGGCAGAGAAGCGCGTGAGGGAGAGCACGATGATGAAACACGCCGCCGTCCTTACCGTTCTGATCACCATGGGCACGGCGCCAGCCGTCGCCCAGGATGCGGACTATATTCGCGCTCTTGCAGCGGGTTACGAGGCAGCGTTCACATGCTCCGCCACATTCAATGCCGGCCAGACCCCGGCCGAAATCGATGCGAACGAGCTGAACCGAATTTACGATGAATATCGGAATGACGTGGGCGAGTTGTCTGCGGTCATCGACGAGGATGCAAAGACCGTGTCCGTCAGCTATTCAGAAAACATGCCGCCCCGGGTCGCCGCCTGGCGCCCCAATCTGGGTTGCTCACAGCTTCCCATCGGCGCTGATCCCTCCCTGGCGGCCAGCCTTCCGACCGTCGAGGGTGGTCCGCCGCAATTCGTCCGCGCGCCTGACTGGCCCTGGGGCGATGCGGGGGCGGAACGGCTTTCCAACGATCCGGACCTGACGACCCGCGTGGAGGCGGCCTTTGATAGCAGGACCTATGGGGCCGGTTCGAAAACCTCGGCTATCCTGATCGTGAAGGACGGCCGGATCATTGCGGAACGCTATGCCCACGGGGTGGACGCGGACACGCCGCAGCGGACCTGGTCTGTGGCAAAATCAATCGCCGGAACGGTCCTGGGCATTGCCGCCGCGCAGCAGAAGATCGACCTGCTTGCCCCGGCACAGGTGCCGGAATGGCAATCACCGCTCGACCCACGCCGACAGATCACGACGGATCATTTGATGCGGATGGCATCCGGCCTCACCAGCGATTTTGCCGGCAACCGGACCGATGCCATCTACATTGGGGGCACCAGTGTTGCCGATTCCGCACCCGGTCAGCCGCTGTTGCACGAACCGGGTTCGACCTTTCGTTATTCGAATAATGACATTTTGCTGTCGCTCTACGGCCTGCGCCACGCCATGGGCGACGATGATGCGTATCGCGCGCTGCCGTTTACGGATTTGTTCTGGAAAATCGGCATGACCCGCACTTTTCCTGAAACGGATTGGCGCGGCGATTTTGTGATGTCGAGTCAGGTCTGGACCACGGCCCGTGATCTTGCGCGACTGGGGCTGCTCTATCTCAACGATGGGGTGTGGGAGGGTGAGCGCCTTCTACCGCTCGGGTTCGTGAAGCGCGTGTCGACCATGGGCCCGGCCCAGCCGGACAGGGAATGGGGATATGGCGGCACCTTCTGGGTGGCGCAGCCTCAGACCGGTCTGCCGAGGGGAACATTCGCCGCCTTTGGCAATCGCGGTCAATATCTGGTGATCGTGCCGGATCGTGATATCTTGGTCATCCGGCGCGGCTATGACCCGATCGGGGAGGATGGCGGCTTTGATGTCACGGCCTTCTCCCGCGATGTGGTTGCGGCGCTTGAGGGCATGTGAGCGGCGACGACGCGGCCCCCTTTTCCTTTCAGCGTTTCGCCGCCATCGACTGGTCCGGTGCCAGGGGACGGCGGCACAAGGGCATCGCTCTTGCCGAATGCCGCCCCGGCCGTGCCGCCCCGCAACTGATCCATCCGGGCCGTGTCTGGTCTCGTACCGACGTTCTCGACTGGATTCGCTGTACTGCGACCGGGGACGAGGCGACGCTGATCGCGATGGATTTCAGCTTTGCACCGCCGCGCCATGAACGCGGCCATTATCTGCCGGGCACCGATGCTCCTGCGGCGGCGCGGCAATTCTGGGCGTTCGTGAACAGTCATTGCGACGATCAGGACCTTGGCGCCGCCAGTTTCCTGGAAAGCTCCTTCCGGGAACATTTCTATCTGGGCGCCATCGACGGCACGAAGGCGGACTATATGCACTTCCGCCGCTGCGAAAAGCTGTTCAACGAACACGGCGGCGGCAAGGCATCGACCGTCTATGACGCCATTGGCGCGGGGCAGGTGGCAAAGGCCAGCTTTGCCGGCATGCGCCTGCTGCATCATCTGGACGGCGCGGTCGCCGTCTGGCCGTTCGATTTTCCTGCGGCGACGTCACCGCCCCCCGGCAACGGCAGCGTTCTGGTGGAAATGTATGCACGCAGTTTCATCCGTTTGGCCGCAGGAGGCGGCCGGGGGCTGAAATTGCGGACGACAGCAGACCTGAATAAGGCCCTTGCCGGTTTCGATACCGATCCCGTGGCGAATGCTAACTATACCGACCACGAAACCGATGTGCTGATCAGCGCGGCCGGCCTGCGCCACATCGCGCCCTCCGCCGCATATTGGTTTCCGCCGCAGCTGACCCCGGAAATCGCCATGACCGAGGGATGGACGTTCGGCGTCCGCTAGCACCCTTCCGCCGCACCGAAACGGCCGCTATGCACGGCACCATGCTTCCCGTTCCCCTGTCTCATATCGCTCTGGTTGCGTTCGGCGGTGGCCTGGGTGCTGCGGGCCGCCTGATCACCACCCACCTGGTCAATGAATATATCATGCGGCCCCGGCTTCCGTGGGGCACATTCGCCGTCAATTTGATCGGCAGTTTTCTTATTGGGGTCATCATCATGTTGACCATCGAACACGGTGGCACCAGTCGGACGCGCCTGCTGTTTATTACCGGCCTGCTGGGCGGCTTTACGACCTTTTCGGCCTTCTCGTTCGAAATTTCCGAAATGCTGATGGATCGGCGCGTCGGTCCGGCGATAGTCTATGCGGCGGGTTCGGTTGTTCTCTGCGTTCTGGGCACACTTGCCGGTGCCTATCTGACGCGCTTGCTCGCACGATGACGATGACGACGACCGACGTTCGGCAGTTTACCGTCGCGCCCGACGATGACGATATCCGCCTGGACCGGTGGTTCAAACGCCACATGCCAGAGGCGAGCTTTGGTACGGTCTCTCGCTGGGCCCGCACCGGCCAGCTGCGCGTCGATGGGAAGCGGGCAAAGCCGGGCGACCGCATCGCCGCGGGCCAGATCATCCGCGTGCCGCCGCTGGAGGCCGCGAAGGTCAGTCCGCTGGCGCAGAAGCGGGATCGCCCCTCTTTGACGGACGACCAGATCGAATTCGCGCGCAGCCTGGTGATTCACAAGAGCGCGCACGCCATCGTCATCAACAAGCCCGCCGGCCTCGCGACGCAGGGCGGCACAGGTATTCGCGAACATGTCGACGGCCTGCTCGATGCGCTGAGGTTCGATCGCGACGACCGGCCAAAGCTGGTGCATCGGCTGGACAAGGATACGTCGGGGGCGCTCCTGATCGCGCGCTCGGCACGCGCGGCGGCACATTTTGCAAAGGCCTTTTCAGGGCGCACGGCACGCAAGCTTTACTGGGCAATCGTCATGGGCGTTCCAGAGGTCGCCAATGGCCGCATAGAATTGCCCATTTCGAAGCAGCCCGGTTTCAACGGCGAACGCATGTTCATCGACAAGGAGGAGGGGCAGCGCGCGGTCAGCCGCTATCGTCGCATCGACCGCGCCGCAGGACGCGCCGCCTGGCTGGAACTGCAGCCGCTGACCGGTCGCACGCACCAGCTGCGCGTGCATATGGAGGCGATCGGACATCCCATTGTCGGCGACGGCAAATATGGCGGCAAGGATTCCTTTCTTACCGGCGGCATTTCGCGAAAGCTGCATCTTCATGCCCGCCGCCTGCGTATCGAATTGCCCGGCGGCGGCATGCTGGATGTGAAGGCGGATCCCGCCGAACATTTTGCCGCCAGCCTCGAAAATCTGGGCTTCGATCCTGAAATCGGCGACCTGCCGCTGGAAGAGGACATTGACGATCCCGGCGCAAAGGCGCGCCTTAGGAAGCATAAATCGCGTGATATCCGCCGCGAGCACCGCGACGCTACCCGCGCACGCCGGGGCGGGGGAAAGGTGCCGAGGGGCAGGAAACGGTGAGCGTCCGGCTCGCCATATTCGACTGCGACGGTACTCTGCTGGACAGCCAGGCCAACATCGTCGCGGCGATGGATGCCTGCTTTTCGGAAAATGGCTTGCCGCCCCCCGCTGCCAACGACACGCGGCGGGTGGTGGGTCTTTCCCTGCCGCAGGCGATGGCCACTCTGTTGCCGGATGCGGATGCGTCCGACCATGACCGGCTGGCAGACCATTACAAGATCTGTTTCCGCCGCATGCGGGCCGAGTCTCGGCTGGCGCACGAGCCACTTTATCCGGGGCTCATCGAAGCGCTTGATAGATTGCAGGCAGCGGGCTGGCTCTTTGCCGTCGCGACCGGCAAATCCGACAAGGGGTTGGAACACGCGCTCGACTATCACGGCATGCGGCACCGGTTCGTCAGCCTGCAGACAGCGGACCGGCACCCGTCAAAGCCGCACCCTTCGATGATCCATCAGGCGCTGTCCGACACGGGCGCGGACATTCTGAACACCGTCATGATCGGCGACACGATTTTCGATGTGGCCATGGGCGTGAATGCCGGCGTCCGCGCGCTGGGGGTTTCCTGGGGCTATCACGCACCGGAAGAATTGCTGGGTGAGGGGGCGGAGATGGTGGCCGATGATTATTCCGCACTGGCAGACTATATCCTGTCGCAATGACCAATATGCCTGACGAACCCACCGCCAAGTCCCGCTTTCTCCGCATGAGCGCCGTCCGCATCTTCGGCATGGTTCTGGTGATCCTGGGCATGCAGATCTGGCTGAAGGATGCGTTTGGCTATCAGGATGAAATGACCGGCAAGCTCGTCGCCGTCCTTGGTGTCGCCTGCATGTTCCTGGTTCCTGCGATGCTGCGCCGTCACTGGCGCCAGCGGGATGGACGATGAGGCGTTTTTATAAACAGGCCACCGCCATTGCCGGTGAAAGTGGCTATGCCGTCAATCTCGATGGTCGTCCGCTGAAGACTCCGAAGCGCAACGATCTGATCCTGCCGACGCAGGCCATGGCCGATGCGGTCGTCGCGGAATGGGCGGGGCAGGGCGATGTGATCGATCCCGTATCGATGCCCGTGACGGGGCTCGCCAATGCCGCCATCGATCACGTGGCGGCCGACCGCCGCGCCTTTGTCGCCGGAATTGCCGCTTATGGCGAAAGCGATCTCCTCTGCTATCGGGCCACGAATCCCGAACCGCTCGTGGAACGGCAATGTGCCGTCTGGAATCCGCTCGTCGAATGGGCGGGGCGACGCTACGACATCGCCCTGACCCTTGTGGACGGGATCATGCACGAGGCGCAGCCGGACATGACCCTGCAGCGGCTTGCCGCCGCGCTGGACGGGTTCGACGATTTCGCGCTTGCCGCCGCGCAGCCCCTGACAACGATTTCCGGCTCTCTGATCGTGACCCTCGCCCTTCTTGAGGGAGAAATCGATGTGGAGACCGCATGGAATGCCGGGCATCTGGACGAGCTGTGGCAGGTCGAACAATGGGGCGAGGATCAGGAGGCAGCGGTGATGCGTGCGCACCGGCGACAGGCATTTGAACATGCGGCGACTTTCCTGACGCTGCGCTAGCCGCTAGGCATCGGCCATGAAGAAGAAAATTTCGATCGCCGCCGCCGCTACATTGACCTTGTTTGCCGCGCCCGGGGCCGCCGCCCGACCCCTGTCCCCCGAAGACCTCGTCGCCCTGCAGCGTATTTCAGACGCGGCCGTGTCGCCGGATGGTTCGCTTGCAATATTCACCCTGCATACCACGGATCTGGATGCCAATCGCGGCCGTTCCGACCTCTTCACACTCGATCTGACGGGTGGCGATGCCGCGCCTGCACGCTGGAACGGTCATGCCGAAAATGACGGCAGCCCTGTGTTCTCTCCGGATGGCAGACAGATTTACTGGCTATCTGGCCGCAGCGGCAGTTCACAAATCTGGACCGCGCCCATTGATGGTGGAGAGCCAAATATGGTCCTCTCGGTCGAGGGCGGGGTAAGCGGGTTTCATCTGGCGCCGGACGGGGAAACGTTGGTTTACTGGACGGATGTAACGCCAGATTCCGCTGATAGTCCGGGAGAAGGCCGAGTCTACGACAAATTGTTCGTACGCCATTGGGATAGCTGGGATCGGGGCGCCCGCTCGCAATTATTCTCCGTGTCCACGAGCGGCGAGGGCACCCCCGTTGCGCTGACCGCGCAAATGGATGGGGATGTCCCGACGAAGCCCTTTGGCGGCCCGGACGACGTGGCGATTTCCGCCGACGGCGCCAGCGTTTACTTTGTCCTCAGGGAAAAGGGCACGTCAGAGCCGTGGTCGACGAACCTCGATATCTGGAACGTTCCGACCGATGGCAGTGCGGCGCCCGTCAATCTGACTGCCGACAATGCGGGAACCGACACCGCGCCCAGCCTGTCCCCCGATGGCCGCTACATGGCCTATGCGTCGATGGCGCGGGCTACCTATGAAGCCGATCAGCTGGTTTTGAAGGTACGCGATCTTGCCACCGGCGAGGTGGATGCTTTCCCCGACCTGCTGCCCAACGGCGTCGGCCATATCGAATGGGCGCCGGATTCCCGTTCGATGCTGATCACGACCGCAGACGGCTGGAACGATGCGCTGTTTCGCATCACGCCCGATGGCACGTCGGAACGACTATCGGTCCCCGAGGGGAGCTATTCCGTCCTGTCAGTGACGGAGCAGGGGGCATTGGTCAACCGCAACTCGCTGACCGAACCGGGTGATCTGTATTGGCGTACGGATCAGGGCGAACGCCGCCTGACCGCCATTAATGCGGACCTGCTGGCCGACATCGATATGGGGGAAATCAGCCGTTTCTCTTTCGCGGGCGCGGAGGGAGACGAGGTTTTCGGCTATGTCGTCCGTCCCCCTGACCTGGCGGAGGGGGCGACGGCGCCCACCGTCCTATGGTCCCATGGCGGTCCGCAGGGACATTGGACGAATGCCTGGTCCTCGCGCTGGAATCCTCAGGCCTGGGCGGGCGCGGGATATGCCATCATCACGGTCGATTTCCACGGCTCCAGCGGCTACGGGCAGGATTTCACGGACTCGATCAACAATGACTGGGGCGGGAAGCCGCTTCAGGACCTGCAGCTTGGGCTGGCGGCGGCGCGCGACCAGTTCGATTTCATCGATGACGAGCAGGCCTGCGCGGCCGGCGCCTCCTACGGCGGCTACATGATGAACTGGATCGAGGGGGCCTGGCCGGACGAATTTGTCTGTCTGGTCAATCATGCCGGCCTGTTCGATATGCGCAGCTTCTACTATTCGACCGAGGAATTATGGTTCCCCGAATGGGACTTCGGCGGACCCTATTTTGAGCGTGTCGAGGCCATTGAGCGATGGAATCCAGCCACGCGTGTGACGGATTGGAAGACGCCGATGCTCGTTATTCAGGGGCTGCGGGATTATCGCGTTCCCTACACGCAAAGCCTGATGGCATTTACCGCACTCCAGCGTCAGGGCATCGACAGCCGCTTGCTGGTGTTCGACAACGAAAATCACTGGATCCTGTCACCGGCAAACAGCCTGCAATGGCATTCGCAGGTGTTTCGCTGGCTGGATGAATATTTGAAGAAATAGCGGTTCTGGGGGCAGGACGGCGGCCTCCAGCACGGTTAAGACCAGCGTTCTGCTGCCACATCGTCGCTGCCCTGCGCCTCGACCCAGCCGTCTGCATCCTTCTTCCAGAACGGCGCCTTTACCTTCAGCCAGTCCATCAGGAAATTTGCCGCCTCGAACGCTTCACCGCGATGACGGGCGGCAATCAGCACCAGCACGATGGGGTCGCCCACGGACAGTCTGCCATAACGGTGGACGACCAGCCCGCCGGAAAGCGCCCAGCGCCTTTCGGCCTCCGTCGCTATCTCCTGCAACATGCGCTCCGTCATTCCCGGATAATGTTCCAGCGTCAGCGTATCGCCGGCATCGCCACGCACCAGTCCGGTAAAGCTGACCAGCGCGCCGATGTCCCTGCTTCCGCTGGTCAGACGGGCGGACTCGGTGGCGACATCGAAGGTTTCCGCCTGAACCCTGGTATTGATCATCCGCCGGTGACAGGCGGAAAAATGCCCAGCTCTGCTCCCTCGTGCAGTTTCGCACTTACGTCGACGAATTGATGATCGAGGGCGAAACGCAGCTTTTCGGGCTCCTGAAATGCGATCCGGTATGTTTCGCCTTCTGCCCTCAGCGCGGTAAGTGCTTCGGCGACACAGGTGACGCTGCTGTCAAACTCGCGGGTTTCGCCATCCTTGCCGATCGTCTCGCGGACACGCGCGAAATAAACCAACCGGATGTTCATTTCATATGCCTCAGCCCGATGCGCATATAATCATATCCGGTGATCAGGGTCAGGATCGCCGCGATCCACAGGCCGACTTCCCCCACCTCCATGGCGGGGAGGGCAGGCCATACGCGCATTGCGAATCCCTCCAGGATCAGGGCACCCAGCGCGATCATCTGAACCGCAGTCTTCCACTTTGCCAATTTCGACACAGGCACCGACACCTGCACGCCGCCCAGGAATTCCCGCAAGCCGGAGACGATGATTTCACGCAGCAGGATGATCAGGGCGGCGATCGTCAGCCAGCCACTGACGATGCCGTTTTCGATCAGCAGAACAATGGCGGCGGCCACCATGATCTTGTCGGCAATAGGGTCCAGAAACTGTCCCAGCTTTGACACGGTCCCCTGCGACCGGGCCAGATAACCATCCAGATAATCCGTCGCCCCGGCGACGCAGTACAGCGCGAAAGCGGCCAGATAGCCGGCCCATCCTGCGTTCCACATCAAAATCATGATCAGGGGCACCGCCAGGATGCGCGAAAGTGTAAGAAGGTTGGGAAGGCTGGACATTGCAGCTTCCTCCTAGTCCAATGGCAGGGGAAAGGGCAATGAAGGTGCCGCGCTGCATGTCCATTGTTTGTCGCCCGACATCATGGCCCTCGCGTCCGTGTCGCGTCGAATGGCGGCGTCATTATCCTGCGGGATGAAAATGATCATATATGCGCCGGGCCACCGCCTTTGAAATTCCAGGCGCATCCAGAAGCGCCTCCAGCGCCGCGCCGCGCACGGCCTTGGCAGTGCCGAAATGCATCAATAGCGCGCGCTTACGGGATGGCCCAATGCCGGGAATTTCGTCGAGGGGATTAGCCGATATGTCTTTCGACCGCTTCGCGCGGTGAGCGCCAATGGCGAATCGGTGCGCTTCGTCGCGTAGACGCTGCAAGTAGAACAGCACGGGATCGTTGACGGGCAGGGTCAGCTCTCGCCCATCGTCCAGATAGAAGGTCTCGCGGCCCGCATTGCGGTCCGGCCCCTTGGCAACGCCCACCATCGGGATGTCGGCAACATCCAGTTCCTCGGCAATTTCACGCGCGGCGGACAATTGCCCCTTGCCGCCATCGATCAGGATCAGGTCGGGCCACATTCCCTTTGACCGGTCGGGATCTTCCTTCGGCAGACGTGCCAGACGGCGCCGCAGGACGTGCTTCATCATGCCGAAATCATCACCGGGGACGACGGCGGCGTCCTTTATGTTGAACTTGCGATAGGCGTTTTTCTGGAACCCGTCGGGACCTGCGACGATCATCGCGCCCCCGGCATTCGTCCCCTGGATATGCGAATTGTCATAGGTTTCGATCCGCCGCGGCGTCTGTTCCAGCTCGAACAGGTCCGCAACCTGCCGCAGCAGCTTCGCCTGCGTTGTTGATTCCGCCAGTCGCCGGTCCAGCGCTTCAGTGGCATTACGCTCAGCCTGCTCGATCAGGCGGCGCAGGGGGCCGCGCTGGGGGCGCTTCACGATCACTTTGCGATCTGCGCGCTCGCACAGCGCCTCGGCAATCAAGTCTTTCTCGCTTAGATCCCGATCCACCAGAATCTCAGGTGGTGCCGGCATATCTTCATAGAATTGCATCAGAAAACTGGACAGAATTTCGTCCATGTCCTCGCCGGTCACGTTTTGCGGAAAAAAGGCACGGTGCCCCCAATTCTGTCCGCCGCGAATGAAGAAGGCCTGGATGCATACCTGATTGGCCTTTGCCGCCATGGCGATTACGTCGGCATCGCGCGCACCCTCAGCCGTGCCCGCCTGACCCTGGATATAGGTCAACGCGCGCAGCCGGTCCCGATAAATGGCGGCCAATTCGAAATCCTGATCCTCGGCGGCCGCGGTCATGGCGTCGCCCAGCTTTCGCTGCACCTGCTGGCTCTTTCCCGCCAGAAAATCCTTCGTATCAGCGACCAGATCGGCATAGCCCGCCTCTTCGATCTTGCCCACGCACGGGGCCGAACAGCGCCGGATTTGATACAGCAGGCAGGGCCGCGACCTGTTGTTCATATAGCTGTCGGAACATGATCTTAGCAGAAAAACTTTCTGCAAGGCATTAAGGGTTCTGTTGACGGAACCGGCGCTCGCGAACGGTCCGAAATAGATACCCTTGCCGCGCCTTGCCCCGCGGTGCTTCCGGATTTGCGGGAAATCATGATCTTCGCGCAGAAAGATGAAGGGAAAGCTTTTGTCGTCGCGCAGCAACACGTTGAACGCAGGCCTGAACCGCTTGATCAGCTGGGCTTCCAGCAACAGGGCCTCTGCCTCCGTCGCGGTGGTGACGATGGTCATTTCCCGTGTCAGCGAGACCATTCGCTGCAACCGCTTTGGCAGCCTGGCAACCTGCGTATAATTCGTTACGCGTGCCCGCAAGGACCGCGCCTTCCCAACATACAGCACGGTCCCCCCGGCGTCCTGCATGCGATACACGCCTGGGCGCGCAGGCAGCGTTTTCAACACATTGCGAATCGCGGCTACGCCGGTGTCTAAATCGGGTTGCTCCGTGCCTCTTACCGTATAGGCGGATGTTTCCTCGGAAAAACGGTCATGCTGTTTGCCTGTCGCCATGGCATTGGATGTAAGGTGTCTGGACGTCGCCGCCAATGTACCGCTATTCGCCCGGCATGACGTTATCGAGCAAATCCTCCCTGCAATTGCAGGTTCGCGATGTCGACCTGATGGTCCTAACCGGCATTTATTCCGAAGAAACCCATCTGCCACAGCTGCTGCGCGTCTCGGTGCTGGCTGATCTGGAAGCGCCGGATCATTTCGGACCGGATGCAAAGCTGACCGATTCAAAGAATTATATGGATCTGAAAGAGGCGATTCTGGAAACCTGCCCCCAGGGGCAGCACTATGTTCTGGTAGAGGCCGTCGCGGACGCCATCATCGACCGGCTATTCGAGGATTCCCGTGTGACGTGCGCGTCGGTCACGATCGTCAAAACCGCACTAACGGAAAAGAACGAAACCATCGGCATAGAGCGGACACGCCGCCGGTGAACCTTGCACTCGTCACTGGTGGCACGCAGCGCATTGGTGCCGCAATCGCGGCGCGCCTTGCCGAGGAAGGCTGGGCATTGGCGCTGCACTATCACACGCAGGAAGAGGTGGACGAGGATCTGGCACATGCGCTGGCGTTCAGCGGCGTGCGTTACGAACGTTTTGCCGCGGACCTTTCGCAGCCAGAGGCGCCTGCCGATCTTTTTTCCGCGATAGAGGCCTGTTTCGGTTCACCTGTCACGGCCCTCGTCAACAGTGCCTCCATGTTTGGGACGGACACGTTGGCCACCACTGACGCATCCGCAATCAGCGAGCATTTTGCTGTCAACGCAATGGCGCCCGCTCTTCTGTGCAAGGAATTCGCCGCCAGGTTGCCGGATGATCAGGGCGGCGTCATCGTCAACCTGCTGGATCAGCGGCTGCAGCAGCCACATGGCGACAATTTCGCATATACATTGTCAAAATACGCGCTGGCCGGATTGACGGAAATCCTCGCCCGCAGCCTGGCGCCGCGCATTCGTGTCAATGCCGTGGCCCCCGGCCTGACATTGCCGACGGAAAGCTACGATGCCGCCATGATGATGAAGGCCGAGGCGGCCATGCCGCTGAATCGCCTGCCGGATCCGGAGGATGTTGCCGACGCCGTGGCGTTCCTGCTGGCCGCCCCGGCTGTCACAGGAGAGACGATTCACGTCGACGCCGGAGCGCGGCATGTCAGCTTTTCTGCGGATTTCGACCGCTTGGATTGATCGGCCAGCGTGCCGGCGGCTCGATCAGAACCGCCGCTCGCACTCACCCAATTGCTCTCTGACGAAGGCAAAGTCCTTCTCCAATGCCGCCCGCTCCGATGGGCTTTTTTCCTCCAGTACGTCGTCGGGCAGGGCGGCCGGCAGATCGCATGCCATGCCAAGCGCTACGACCGACCCTTTGGCCGGCGCCCCGGCATTGGGATCGATGATGTCGCCTGTGGCAACGGCGTAGCGCGGCGTTTCGCCGGGGCGGTTCAGGATGACCAGCGACATGGGCTGTTCGGATTCCGTTTGCAGGAAGACCTGGCTTTCCGATTCTCCTGGCAGCGACCCTGGAACATGAAACGCTGAAACCACCTCGGTGGGGGCCAGTGCGTTCAGCTTAGGATCCGCCAGTTCGGTCACGAAGCGCCGCACGTCTGTTTCGCGTTCAGAGGTCCATGGCTGCTGACCATATTTATGCGCCAGCGCGAACTCGCCGGGTCCATATTCGCGCCCCAGGAAAAGCAATACGCGTTGCTCGCGGATGTTGGGCGCGCGGCCGCGGGCGTCTTCCGGCAGGTCGACCAGATATTTTATTTCGGCAGGCACGGAGCCGCGCGCCGTCAGCAGCGCGTCCACTTCCGCATCGACCAGCAATCTGCGGTATCCTGGTGCCAGACCGGGTGACTTGTCCTGCGGAATTGTACGGGTCTTTGTTACCGTTGCAGATAGAATCGTCTCGGCGTCGACCGCCATGTCAATCAGGTCTACGCGGCCGGCAACAGGTGATTCCGTGCCCGGAATGGCTTGCGCCATTCCCATTGCGGTGAACGCAAACAGCATTATCGCAAAGCTTTGGGGCGCTTTTATCATTCTGGAATTCCTTGTAAAATCCTAGTCGCTTGCATGCTTATGCCATAGACATGAGCGCGGGTGAACAGGCGCTGTACCGGATTCTGCGCTTGCGGGGGCGGGAACGCGCTGTTAGCACTTTTGAAAGGGAAGGGAGTCGGGCCGTCGCGGCGCACTTGGTGTGTCTGGGGCCAACGGTTCTCTCTTCACATGCGTTCATGAAACGGTTGGCGCAGTTCCGCGTTAGCCCGAGAAATGTCAGGGAGTAATTGGGACAACCATGGCTTCATATGTTGACGAACCTGGGATGAGTAACAAGCGGCTGGTGTCGCTGATACTTGTCGGTTTGATCCACGTTGCTCTCGGCTATGCCGTGATCAGCGGTCTCGCCTTGAAGGCGGTGAAGGTTGTAGCAGGTCCGCTGGAAACCTTCGAAGTTGAGGAACCGGTGGAACCTGAAGAAGAGCCACCACCTCCGCCGGAACAGCTGGATGAAATTCCGCCTTACGTTCCGCCGCCTGATATCGTGGTGCAGAACCTTCCGCCGCCGCCTGCGCCGGTGACGACGGTTCGCACACCGCCACCGCCAGCACCGCCGCCGCGGGTCCAGATTCCGGCGCCGCCAGCGCCTCCGGCGCCACCGCCTGCCCCCGACCTGTCGCGTCAGGCCGAACCGCGTCGCGGGTCTGACTTTGGCTTTGGTCAGGACGACTATCCCTCGGCTTCCTTGCGCAACGAGGAGGAGGGTACCGTGACGATTACATATCAGATCGGGACCAACGGGCGCGTCGTGAACGGCAGCTGTAGGGTTGTAGATTCCAGCGGGCACTCGCGCCTGGACGATCAGTCCTGCCGGCTTGCAGAACGGAACTTCCGCTTCAATCCCGGCCTCAACAGGGCTGGCGAAGAGGCCGTGACGTCACGTACCGACAGGTTTCGTTGGGAAATTCAATAGCGTCGGCGGTCCGACGTGTGTGAACAGAAGTATCTCTTAGGGGACATAAGGAAATGAAAATGCGTATCTCTAACCTTACCGCCAAGGCATCGATCGCCGCCGGCACCCTTCTCCTGGCGTCTCCCGCCATGGCGACGGCAATCGAAACTGAAAATCCATATGGTCTTCTTCCCGCTCTGAAGCAGGGTGGACCGATCGCGTGGTTCCTGTTCGGCGTGCTGCTGATTATGTCCCTCGGTACCTGGTATCTGCTGTTCACCAAATGGTGGGACCAGAAGCGGATCATGTCCGAGGCGAAGGACATCGACAAGAAGTTCTGGACCGCTCCCAGCCTTCGCGAGGGCGCATCCAAGCTGCCGAAGAACTCGCCTTATCGCCTGATCGTCGACGATGGCATCCGTGCATCCGAGCATCACGAAGGTCGCCTGACCGACAAGATCGACGAGCATGAGTGGGTGACGATGTCGCTCGACCGTTCGCAGGCAGCGATCTCTTCGAAGCTGGGCAGCGGCCTGTCGTTTCTCGCATCGGTCGGTTCGACAGCACCGTTCGTCGGTCTGCTGGGCACCGTTGTCGGTATTTACCGCGCTCTGATCGGTATCGGTGTCGCTGGCCAGGCGTCGATCGACAAGGTCGCGGGTCCGGTTGGTGAGGCGCTCATCATGACCGCGCTCGGCCTGTTCGTCGCCGTTCCCGCCGTGCTTGCCTATAACTGGCTGCTTGGTCGTAACCGCGACGTGCTGAAGCACATCGGCAACTTTGCCGACGACGTGCACGGCTTCCTGGTTTCCGGTGCTCGCGTCAGTGCTGCTGGTGCAGCAGCAGCAGCGAAGCCTGCTTCGGGCACCGCGGGCGTTCGTCCGGCCGGTTCGGCAAGCGTTGGTTCCACGACGACGACGGCGACCAACACGCCCAAGAAGTAGTTAGGTGGTGAGGGCGGCGTTCTTTCGCCGCCCTTGTGCCTGTCCTGTAAGGGTTACTGAAGGAAAGCCGCAACATGGCAATGAAAGTCGGGGAATCCGACCCCAACGCCCCGATGAACGAGATCAACACGACGCCGCTCGTCGACGTTATGCTGGTTCTCCTGATCATCTTCCTGATTACTGTTCCGGTCGTTATTCAGACCGTACCGTTGACACTGCCGAATGTTCGTTCGGTGGCGACAACGACGAAGCCGGAGAATGTCAGCCTCTCCGTCAACTCACAGGGCGATGTTTACATCGGTACGGATCGCATCAACGATTATGACGAACTTCGCGAGAAGCTGTCGACCAGGCTGCAGGATTATCTGGACGAGAAGGAAGCGGCTGGCGAGACGGTTACCGAATTGCCGGAGGTTCACATTCGCGGAGACGCTGGCGTCGAGTATCAGAATGTCGGCGGAGTGATCTTCACCGTGCAACGCGCCGGGTATATCAAGATCGCATTCATCTCCGAACCGCCTGCTGGTAACGTCCAGCGCGCAATTTACTAGGAGGCTAGACAATGGCCATTTCAATGGGCGGGGGCGGTGGCCCCATGGTGGAAATGAACACCACGCCGCTGATCGACGTGATGCTGGTCCTGTTGATCATGTTCATCATCACAATTCCGATCCAAACGCATGCGGTGAAGCTGGATCTTCCGATTGACGATCCCAACGCTCAGCCGCCTGAAGTCGACCCGGTCGTCAATCGCATCAGCATCGACTTCCTGAACGACATCTACTGGAACGATACGCCGGTGACGCCGACCCAGCTGGAGGCGTATTTCACGCAGTCCGCAAGTCTCGATCCGCAGCCTGAGATCCACGTCCGTCCCGATGCGCTTGCGCGGTACGAGGTAGTCAGCGAGATCATGGCCAGCGCTCAGCGCAATGGCGTCTCGAAGATCGGGTTCGTGGGCAATGAGGCCTACGCCGGTCTGAGATAATTTCCGATATTTCGGCAAGAAGAGGCGGTCCTGCACGGGCCGCCTTTTTTTATGGCTGGCGTTCCCGCGCGCTTCGGGAAACATCTTTCTGGGTCGCGCGCGGGCAACGGGTGCTGTCCTGCAGGCATGCCGATCACGTTCGCCGCAATAGATTCTATAACGAAACCGCCCATACGGGGACCGTTAGCAAGGTCGCCCCGGCGACCGCAGTCTTCTCTGGCCGCATCCGAACGGACAGCCCGACCCTTGGGGCAGTACACCGGCACGCGTGACGCGAATACCATCCAGCCGGCGATGACGCCAATTTCGCCTAGGTCGTCATCTGCTAGCCGTCATGCTGTTTGATGAACTCTTCCAGCACCGGAGCGATGCGGCTCCTCCATTTGCTGCCGTTGAATATGCCGTAATGACCGACGCCCTTCGCCAGCAAATAGCGCTTCTTCTCGTCCGACAAGTTTGTCGCCAGCGAGAGTGCCGCCTTCGTCTGGCCAAGGCCGGAGATGTCGTCGCGCTCTCCTTCGATGGCCAGTAAGGCGACGTCGGTGATTTGCCCAGGATCCACCGGTTCACCCCGGCGCGTCATCTGGCCCGTCGGTAACAGGTGGCTTTGGAACACGGTGTCCACGGTCTGCAAATAGAATTCGGCCGTCATGTCGCACACCGCGCGATATTCGTCATAGAAGCTCTTGGTCGATTCGGCGCTCTCGCCATCGCCTGCCACCATATGTTTGAACATCTCCCAATGGCTCATCATATGCCCGGCCAGGTTCATTGACATGAACCCAGCCAATTGCATGAAGCCGGGATAGACCCGCCGCATTGCCCCGGGATAAAATGGTGGCACGGTCGCGATTGCGTTCTGTTCGAACCAGGCGTGCGGCTTGTTCGTCGCCATGCCATTCACGGCGGTCGGTGCTTCGCGCGTGTCGATCGGCCCGCCCATCATTGTCAGGGTGGCGGGCAGGGCGGGGCTCTTTTCGGCGGACATCAAGGCCACGGCCGCATAGACGGGCACACTCGGTTGGCAGACGGCAAGTACGTGGCTGCCGCCCCCAATATGCTCCAGATATGCCTGAACATAATCGATATAATCGTCGAGATCGAAGGTCCCGTCGCTCATGGGCACCATCTTCGCGTCACGCCAGTCGGTGATCCAGACATCATGATTCGGGATCATGCGCTCGACCGTGCCGCGCAGCAGCGTGGCATAATGGCCGGACATGGGGGCGACGATCAACAGGCGCGGCTGGGCCTTACCGTCGGCATCCACATTCCCGCCCTCTTTGACGAAGTGCTTTAACTGGCCAAAGGCAAGCCGCTTTTCGATTTTTTCCGTCACATGGTAGGTTTTGCCCTCGAGCTCGACCGTCTCCAGACCGAAATCTGGCTTCCCACGCGGCTCCACCGCGTGCGCGAAAACGTCGAGGGCTGACGCTACGACGGGGCCGGCGGGGGTATAGGCCAGCGGGTTCGTCGCGTTGGACAGCAGATTGGCGCCCGCCTGCGCGGCCGCGCCGACTCCTGCCAGCATGGCTCTCTGCATCTCATAAGCTTGGTAAAGCATAAGCACTCCCGGTTAGATGCTGTATGTTGCACTGCAGCATTAACATTTCAAGAAGGCATGTGGTTGCATGCCTCTTATTGACGGGGGCAGGGCGGGTCTTGACAGGAAAGCACCGCGACCCTGCCGGGATGTAGGGCGGGCGCATGGGCCGGGCCAATTTTCTGATTTGTTCACCGTTCCCTACTTTCCACGTGCAGCAAACCGTTGACTCGGGGCCCATGACTTTCTAGTGCAGGCCTCGCTTCGGCAGGGGTTCTACACTTCGCGCCGGCGCTTTGCCGTATCCGTGGCGCCCATCGCATCCAGCGTGGCGCGGGAGAACTCTGGTCTTGACCGATTCCCGCTCTTCCGAGTCTCTTGAGGCCCGGCTTGCTGCTGCAAAGGCTCGCGCCAATCCAGAGGCTGATCCCCGCTCCGTTGCGGGGAATGCCTTTGCGCAAGGGACGCGGTTGGCGCTGGAGCTTGTGGCGGGCATTCTGGTCGGGGCGGCACTGGGGTATTTTCTTGATCGCTGGCTGGGCTCTTCGCCCTTCGGTATGATCGGGGGATTTCTTCTCGGGCTGGTCGCCGGGTTCATGAACCTGATGCGCGCCGTGAACCGAGAGGCTGCCAAAGTGACTGACGCTGAACTGGCGGCTTTGCCGCGTGTCGAAGATGACGACGACGAAGAAAGATTATTCTGACGTGGCCGGACCGCTCGAACAGTTTGAAATCAAGCCGCTTTATCCGATTGAGATCGGCGGCTACGACCTTAGTTTCACGAACGCTTCGGCGTGGATGATCGGCATTCTTGTCGCCATCTGGGCCTTCATGTTCTTTGGCATGCGAAAGGCCGAACTGGTCCCAGGGCGCTGGCAGTCGGCGGTCGAGGGACTGCACGAATTCGTCGTCGGCATGGTGGACGAAAATATCGGGCCGAACGGGCGCGCCTATGTGCCCTTCATTTTCAGCCTCTTTATCTTCATTCTTGTCGCGAACATGGCGGGCCTCCTGCCTTATGCCTTTACCGTGACCAGCCATATCGCGGTCACCTTTGCCTTTGCGGCATTCATATTCCTGATGTGCATTCTGATCGGACTGGCGCGCCACGGACTGGCATGGTTCGGTTTCTTCATGCCCCCGGGCACGCCCTGGTACCTGATGCCGCTGATCATCCCCATCGAGATCATCAGCTTCCTGGCACGTCCTATCACGCTCAGCGTACGTCTGTTCGCGAACATGACCGCCGGGCACATCCTGCTCAAGATTTTCGCCGGCTTCGTGATCTCATTGGGTCTCGCCGGCGGCATCTGGGCGGCGGTGGGCATCCTTCCCTTTGCCATGAACGTCGCTCTCTACGCGCTCGAACTGATCGTTGCCGTCGTGCAGGCGTATGTTTTTGCTCTTCTCACCACTGTCTATCTTAACGACAGCATCAATCTCGAACATTAAGTCCCTCGAAAGGTTAATTATCATGGACGCAGTAGCAGCAAAGCTCCTCGGTGCAGGTTTCGCGGCAATGGGCCTCGGCATGGCCGCAATCGGTGTGGGCCTGATTTTCGGCCTGTTCCTCCTTGGCGCGCTTCGCAACCCGGCCGCGGCCAACTCGCAGCGCCCGAACCTGCTGTTCGGCTTCGCCGTGACCGAGGCTCTGGGCATCTTCGCCTTCCTCGTCGCGCTGATCCTGCTCTTCGTCGTCTGATTTTAAAGACGGTTCAGGAGTAAGACATGCCTCAGTTTGACATTGCCCGTGTGGCACTGCCCCAGATCGTATGGCTGCTCATCAGCTTTGGAATCCTGTTCCTGCTGATGCGCTCCATGCTGCCGAAGGTCGTCGGCGTCGCAGAGCGGCGCTCCGGCACCATCGGTGGTGATCTGGACGCGGCGGACAAGGCGCGCCTCGATGCAGAGGCACGCCGGGAGGCTTATGAGACGTCGATCGCAAAAACCCGCGCCGAAGCGCAGGACGTGATCAACGACGCAAAGGCCGATGCCGCTCGCGAGAACGAGGCAAAGATGAAAGCGGCCGATGCGGCTGCTTCTGAAAAGATGACGGCGGCCGAGGCAGAGCTTCGTGCCGCCAAGGATTCCGCCCTTCAGAAACTGGAGGCGATTGCCGCCGATGCGACACAGGACATTGTCGAGCGTCTGACGGGCAACCGTCCGCCCGAAACAGAAGCAGCGACAGCAGTCGCCGCGGCGAGAGGCTAAGGCCATGCAGGATACCGTTCGCTCCGTCGATGTACCGGCAAGCAGCGCCCGCGATGCAACCGACCAGAACGAAGTCGTTTTGGACTCAGTCGGCGCCGGCACGGAAGTCGCCCAGTCGGAAGAAGTCGTCGCTGCCGAAGATGGCGAGAACCACGAATATTTCCTTGGCCTGGACAGCTATGGCTGGGTCGGTGCGAGCTTTTTCCTTTTCGTTGCGATCCTTCTTTATCTGAAGGTCCCGGCCAAGATTGCCGATGCGCTCGATTCGCGCGGAACACGGATCAGGTCGGAACTGGACGAGGCGAAGGCCTTGCGGGCAGAGGCGGAGGCACTTCTCGCCGAGCAGCAGGCACGTGCCGCCCAAAGTGCGCAGGATGCGGAAACGATCCTCGCCAATGCGCGGGCCGAAGCCGGCACGATCATAGAAGATGCCGAAACAACCGCCACTGCGATGGTGGCACGTCGCCAGCAGGCGGCTGAAGGCAAGATCGCTGCGGCCGAACGCGCAGCAGAGGCCGATATCAAGGCGCGCGTTGCGTCCCTCGCAACCGCTGCCGCCGCCACGCTGATCGAGCGCCAGACCGACGCCGCGGCCCAGCGTGACCTTACCGACCGCGCCATTGCGGACCTCGGGACGCGTCTCAACTAATCACGCGCCTCAATTAAATCCGTATACGCGGGAGGGTGCCGATGCGCACCCTCTGGCCCTTACGCTCTCCACCGGTTAGAGCGTGACCCTCAGTCGCAGCTGTTGATGGGGGGATCCATACATGAATGAAGCCGAAGTTTTTCGTCCGAGCAGGCGCTCTGTTCTGGGGGTAGGTGCCGCTGGGCTGCTCGCTTCCGTGCTCCCGACTGCGGCACGGGCTGGCGACTGGGGTCAGATCGACTCCACTTTGGAAAACCTGGTCTGGGACCGCCATACGCCCAGTATCGCGGTCGCAATCGCCAGAGACGGCGTGATCGTTCATTCGCGATATATCGGCACCGCGAATCTCGAAACCGGTACTCCCTGTAGCGCGGCGAGCATTTACCGCATCGGATCGGTGTCGAAACAATTTACCGCCGCCGGGCTCCTCCTGTTGCAGGAGGATGGCAAGCTTTCGCTAGACGATCCCCTGTCTCGCTACATGCCGGATTTCCCGCGTGCGAACGAAATAACCCTGCGGCAGATGGCGACGCATACGAGCGGTCTCGGAAATTACACTGACACTGAGACCCCGCAGGAGTTTCTGCAGCGCAGCCGCATGGATCTCGACGATCCGGCCCTGCTGGAGTGGCTCCGCGAATCCGATCCGCTCTACACCTCCGAACCGGGCACGGAGTGGGCCTATAGCAACACCGCCTACGTCTTGCTGGGAATGATCATGACGCAGGTCAGCGGCATGGAATATGGCGACTTCCTGAACAGCCGCCTGTTTGCACCGTACGATTTGCGTCAGACGAGCGTCGACAATGCAGCGACCGTCGTGCGCGATCGCGTGAACGGTTACACACCGGCCCCATCCTCGCCCACGGGCTTTGCCAACGCATCCTTTATCAGCATGATGATTCCCGGCGCTGCGGGGGCGATGACGTCGAGCGTTACCGACCTCTGCCATTGGCACCAGCTTTTGATGGCGGGAAAGATATTGAAGCCTGACAGCTTTCAGCAGTTCACGACTTCTGGCCGCCTGTCCAACGGCGCCTTGCCCATGCGGGGCAGCGGCGCGGACGCCACGCCCATCAATTACGGCCTCGGCGTCAATGTCGGCGAAGGCGATTACGGACGCATAATCTCACATGGCGGCGGCATTCAGGGGTTCATATCCCGTCTGGCCAGCTACCCTGATGCGGGCCTGTCGATTGCGATGACGACAAACTGCGATCCGGGCATCGTCGATCCCAATGTCCGCCTGCCCGAGGGGATGTCCGCTGCGCAGACCAGCTTCGAGGAACGGGTGAAAGCGATCCGCTCGGCCGCCTAGGGCTACGTCTGCATGAGTTCAGGCCTTTGCGCTGGGGCGTTGCATCATGGCGGCGTTCCAACGCTGCAGGTTTGGCGCATCATCAGGAATGCCCACGTCGACCCAGCGGGCAAAGCCGATTGTACAGAACAGCGTAATGTCGGCGACAGAATAATTCCCGCCGGCGACATATTCCTGATCCGCCAGTTGCGATTCGACCATCCTGAAGAAACCGGGCAGCAGCGCCCTGCTTCGTTCCGCCAGTTCGGGTATCTGCTTCATGTCCGGGGCGGCGCCGGGTGCGGCACGTTCCGCAAGGTGCGGAGCGGTATTCCTGAAAATCCCGGCGACATTATAGAGGCCGTCCAATTCGATACGCCGTTGCCATTGTTCCACCTTCGCCTGCTCCAGCGGGTCGCGGCCGAACAGGGGCGGGTCCGGATGACGGGCTTCGAAATACCGGCAGATGGCCATCGATTCGTCGATCAGTGTGCCATCATCCAGTTGCAGCACCGGCAGGGTGCCTCTGGGGTTGGTCGCCAGAAACTCCGGCGCCCGGTTTTCGCCGCTGACGATGTCGACCTCCACCATCGGCACTTCGATGCCCTTTTCGGCCAGAAAGATTCGCACGCGGCGCGGGTTCGGCGCCCGCTTCATGTCGTAAAGTTTCATGTCGGCCATGCTGCCTCGTGATGGCCGGCGCTGCAATGGCCGTCGCCGCTATTCCTCCCTTAAGGGGGAGGGTGAGCGATCACCTGCGTTCGCGCCACCAGCTGAAGGCCAGAAGCGAAGCAAGCGCGATCAAGGCTGCCCAGGCAGGGATCAATGATCTGGTTTCAACGGCGACCAATGCGCCGCCGCCGCGCCTGGCGACGCCGGCCCAATCGCTGCCGGCGGCATCGTCCCCCGCATCGACACGGCGAATGCCCGGCATGCCTTCGTCCAGCCAGTAGACGCCGCCGCCGCTTGCCGTCGCGCTGGCATCCAGCGGTTTTGCGCGCGGGCGGATCTCTGCCAGTTCCTCGACGCCGCCGACCAGGGCAAAGCGCCGTCGCTCTCCGCTGATCACTTCGTAAAGACCGGGCTGTGCGGCGGGAACGGTGGTGCTGCTGCCCGATCGCCCCGCGTTCAGAGGCACACTGGCCTCTCCGCCATCCGGTCCGCGCACGACTGCCTCGGAAACATTGCCCATGCTCTGGCTGTCGATATTCAGGCTTTGCTCGCCGCCGCTTACGGCCAGTTGTTCTTCCTCCAGATCAGGTTCCTGCATCAGCCAATGGGCTGTGCGGCGCAGCAGTTCGTCACGCGGACCAGCGCCATCGACGGCGCGCGCCCACCACCATATGTCGGTGGAGCCGATCAGGCCGACGCGCCCGTCGCCGACGCGGTTCAGGATCAGGAGGGGGCGCTCCTCCGGCCCCTCCATCAGCACGTTGCCCTCGACCGACGCCAGTTCGGCAATCATGCTCCAGCGGCCCCAATCGGTGCCGCCCCAGCTTTCCGGCAGGGAGCGGGTCACCGGATGGCGTCTGCCGGTTTCCGTCAGGGCGGGCCGGAAGGGTGTGCGTTTGCCGGCACCGGCAGGCACCGCCGGCAGGATGCGGCGCAGATCCGTAAAGGCGACGCTGGACCGCTCGGCATATTCAGGGCCTGCGACCACCAGCAGTCCGCCGCCCTGTCGCACACGATCCGCCAGATTCTGGAAATATAGCGGCGACATTAATTGGGTCAGCGTGAACCGATCAAAGATGATCAGGTCGAAATCACCCAACCGCTCCTGAAACAGTTCTTCGACCGGAAAGGGGATGAGCGCCAGTTGGTCCGGCGGCGTCTGATCAAAGCTGGAGGGCAGGCGCAGAATGGTGAAATGCACCAGATCGACATTCGGGTCCGACTTGAACAGGTCGCGCCACACCCGCCCGCCCGGATAGGGGACGCCGGAAACCAGCAGAACGGACAGACGGTCGGTGACGCCGTTCAGACGTGCCAGCGCGCGGTTGTTGACCAGGTTCGTCTCGCCCTCTGCGGCGCCGACAGACAGCGCGACGTCCAGCGGCCCGCGTCGTTCGATGGGGATATTTACCGTCACCGATTCGTTGGTGGCGACGATCCGCTGCTGATCTGTGCCCGCACTCGTCCTGATATCGACCTCGACCCGCTCCGCCGAGGAATCCTCGATGCGAATGGTCAGCTCGGCGGTTTCGCCGGTGACGGAATAGGGCGGAACACGCTCGACGATCAGGCGCCGGTCGATCAGGTCGCGGTCGCCCGCCAACAACAGGTGCAGCGGTACGTCGGCGGGCAGCAGGCCGGGGGGCGGTTCGTCCGAACTAATGCCATCGCTGACGACGAAGACCGCGCCCAGCCGTCCCGACGGAATGCTCGCCATGGCGTCGTTCAGGGCAGCACCGAGGGCGGTTGCCTCGCCCGCTTCTCCGGGTACGTCGACGACCTGCCATTCAATGCCTTCCCGTTCCGCCTGCAGGGCCGTGACGGCGCGCTCCGCCACCTCTTGGCGGTCGTCGACCGACATGCTGTCCGTTCGATCTCTCAACAGCAGGGCGACATCGTCGCTCGCTTCCCTGACTTCTTCTCTCGTCACGGGATTCAGGGCGACAACCGACAGGATTAGTGCCACCACCAGACGCGGCCACAATGTGCGCGCCGACCGAAACGCTGTGAAGAGAAGCGCGAGGAGGATGGCCCCGCCACCCAGCAACAGCGCCCATCCCGGCAGTAGCGGCGCAAATCCGATCACTCGCCAATGCGCCCCAGCAGGGTCTTGGTATGCACCTGGTCCGCCTTATAGGTGCCCGTCAGGGCGTACATGACGGCATTGATGCCAAAGCGCAGGGCCGATTCGCGCTGGGAGGGAGAAGCACCCGCCGTGCCCGCCCACAGCGCGGCCCAGTCGCCGCCGCCGATCAGGGTGCCGGACACGCGACCGCTCTGGCCGTCGGTTCCGGATTCGACCCACAGTGCGCCGCCGCCCGCCTCGCGCAGCAGATAGTAACTGCGAAACAGCACATGTTCGTCATCGGCCTGCTGCAGCGATGGCAGGCCCAGCGGCGACAGCAGCGCGCGCGCACCGCTGCCCGAACCCAGGGGCGCGCCAAAATCGAACAGGATCATGCCGCCCCGGGCCAGATAGCCACGCAGGTTGGCCGCCTCTGCCGCCGACATGCGCGGTTTGCTGGCGGCGGGCCAATAAACCAGGGGGTAGCGGCCAATGCCCTCTGCTGCCGGATCGACACGCGCGACCGGCCCGGGATCGACGGAGGTCCGCCGCCGCAGGGCGAGGGACAGGCTTTCCAGACCGCGCGCGATCTCGGTATCGGCAGAGGTGCCGCCGACATAGGCGAGCTGTAATTTGCCCTGTTCCTCCGCCTGGGCGTGGCCCGGGGATGCCAGGAACAGGGTCGCCATTACTGCAACCGCTGCGGTCGCGGTCGGAGCGCCGACGGTAAAGCGTCGCAAATTGCCGCGCAGGGCGAGCGCGACCAGAATATCCACCGCGAACAACAGCCCCGCCGCCAGCAACAGCCAGCGGCCTAGTTCGACCGGCGGCACTGCCTTGCTCGCGGGGCGCAGGCCCTCGGTTGCTAGCGGTTCAAAGGTATAACGTGGCCCAATCAGGTTGGTCAGGTTCAGTGCGCGGCGCACGTCGCCGCTCCGCCAAATGCCGGGTGGAGTTTCCGGGCCGGCCACGGCCTCTTCCCACGCGTCCGCCTCGATGGTCGCGGGCGATGGGGCCGGTGCCAACGTGCCTGCGGCGGACAGACCTCGCTCCAGCCGCCAGGGTTCCTGCGCGGCAATGTCGATCGCGGCGGGATTTCCGGCCAGCGGCAGCATCCGCACCAGCATGGCCTCGAACAGTCCGGACAATGGCAGGTCCGACCAGCCGGGGTCCGCGCTCGTGTGAACCAGAATCAGCAATCCGGCGCCATGACGACGGGCACTCACCAGCGGCGTACCGTCGGCCAGCGTCGCCCATGCCTGCACCTCGTCATCGACTCCGCGCGCCAGCAATTGCTTCGCTATGGTTGCGTCCTCCGGCGTGGGCAGGCCTGCCAGCGGTGTTCCCTCGCTAAAATCGGCCACTTGCTGCGGCTCCTGCCAGGACATGACGCCGCCCAGGGCGCGGGCGCCGCTGCGCAGGGCGACGGGTGACAGGGCAGAGCCGTTTTCTGCCAGGCGGGGCCCAGCGAAACTTATCGCAACAGCGCCCTTTTCCACCCTGTCCAGCAGGGGTTCTGCCGCCGTGCCGCTAATGCCGACATCGGGCAGGAAGAACATGTTCGCCTCCGCCTCTGCCGCATCGGCCAGACTTGCCGATATGATCTTTGCATGGGGGTCCAGCGCGCGCCTCAGGTAGAATGAACCCGATTCCAGCGGCGGCGCATTGCCGCCCGGATCGACGATCACCACCTGCGGCCTCGCTCCGCTGCCATCGGCAAGGAACAGCGACGCCGGACCGCGACCCACGCGCAGCCGTGACACGGAGTCCCGCCGCGCAGGAGGGACGTTCAGGCGTACCGACGTTGCCTCGGAATCGAACAGGGCGAGGTCGCTGGCCAGCGTTTCCCCGTTCTCCGCGACGACGTCCACGCGGGCGCGCTCGATGTCCTCGGATGGGCGAACCACCTGGACTGCCCATCCGGACGCCGTCCGTCCCGCGACACGGATAACTGGCTCCGGTGATGGAAAGGTGGCAATTTCCGCGCCCGCAATACGCGCGCGCATCTCATCGCTGCCGTCATCCGCAACGCCATCGGCAATCCACAGCATGTCGCTGCCGGCGGGGATGCGACGTGCGGCGGCGGCGCGGTCCAGATCCCAGGGCATGGGCTCCAGCGCGTCGAGGGCGCTCTGCGCGGTACCGCCATCCATGAACCGAACATTGTCGCCGGGCGGCTCTGCGGTCGCGGCGGTGGGGGTGATTGCAAAGCGGGTTCCGGAACCCTGCAATTCCGCAATGCGGTCCTGCGCCGCCTCCCTCATTTCCGGCCAGCGCGTCGCGGCGGCCCAGCCATTGTCGATAATGATGGTCAGGCGCGCCGGCACATCTTCCAGAATGCGCGCCTGCCACCGCGGGCCCGCCAGCGCGCCGATCAACAGTGCGACGATCAGCAGTCTCAACAATAGCAGCCACCAGGGCGGACGCGCAGCCTGCGGCGGCGGAATGTCTTCCGGGTCCAGCAGTTTCAGACTGGGCAGCCGTACCCTTGCAGGCGCCGGCGGTGACTGACGCAGGATGAACCATAAAGCCGGCAATGCCACCAGCGCCGCCAGCAGGAAGGGGGCGGCGAAGCTCAGGCCGCCCACGGTTCCCGCCCGTCTCTAAGAAAGCCAGCAATCGTCTCGAGCGCGGCGGCCGCAGCGATATCGGTGCGGTGCATCACTTGCGTCCAGCCCGCCCTGCCGCCCGCAGCTTTCAGGCGTTCGCGATGCGCCCCCCATGCGGCGCTGTACCGGTCGGCGATCATCTCCGCGCGTCCGACATCCGTCTCTGGGTCGTGCGGCTCGCTCCGCTCGAAGCGGACATGTCCCTTGAATGGAAAGTCGTCCTCTGCAGGATCGACGACGGTCAGAAGGACACCGCCGATTCCCTGGCCGGAAAGGCGCTCCACAAAATCGAGGCTTCCTCCGTCCAGAAAGTCGCTGGCGATGACCAGCATGTCGCCCGGCCGCACCCGCGCCGGATCGAACCGCTGGTCCAGCCCGATCAGCGCCTGCGCGATTGCGGGCACGGTGCGCACATCAGGCGAGCCGGCGACGCGCACATGCTCCTCCGCCTCCTTCGCGGCGATGGCGAGGGCGACCAGGATCTCATGCGCTCTTTGGAATTTTTCCGGGACCTGTTCCCCTGAACGGAACCTCATCGAGCCCGACCCGTCGACCCACAATAGCAGTCGGCCCGGCTCTTCCCGTTCGCGTTCGCGCACATAGAAATCGTCGCTGCGCGCAGATCGGCGCCAATCGACGCGCGCATGTGCTTCCCCGGCGGCAAGGGGCCGGTATTGCCAGAATTCCGTGCCGCTGCCCGCGCGCCGTTGCGCATGCTGCCCCGCCTGGATGGAAAGCCGCGCATGCTGGCGGCCCAGGCGCAGCGGGCCAATTGCGGCAGCCAGTCGCTCCGCCTCCGCCAGGCTATCGCTTCCTTTACCGCTCACAGCCGTTCGGCAGCCTCCGCGATCACGGTCTCGACGCTCAGGCCATCCGCGCGCGCGCCATAATCCAGCGCCATGCGGTGGCGCAGTACCGGCGCCAGCAGCGCGGCGACGTCATCCAGGATCGGCGCGCTCCGCCCCTTCAGAAAGGCGCGCGCACGTGCCGCCCCGATCAGCGCCTGGCCCGCGCGCGGTCCCGGTCCCCAGATCAACGGCACGTCGGTTTCCTGCGGCCGCAGGCGGCGAACCACACGCAGGATACCCGTCATCACATCCTCGGACAGGGGCATGTGCGTCAGCAGTTTTTGCGTTTCCATCAGTTCATCCGGCGTCAGGACCTTCTTCGCCACGGCGTCCTCTGCGCCTGTCGTCATCATCAGCATGCGGCGTTCATCTGCCTCGGAAGGGAAGCCGACATTGATCTGCAGCAGAAAGCGGTCCAGCTGTGCCTCTGGCAGCGGGTAGGTGCCGTCCTGCTCGATGGGGTTTTGCGTTGCCAACACATGGAAGGGGCGCGGCAGGCTTCGCGCGGCGCCGGCCGCCGTGACCTGCCGCTCCTGCATCGCCTCCAACAGGGCGGACTGAGTACGCGGGCTGGCGCGATTGATTTCGTCCGCCATCAGCAATTGCGCGAAAACAGGCCCTTCGATGAACCGAAACATGCGCGATCCGTCGGCGCCGGTTTCCAGCACTTCGGCACCCAGAATATCCGACGGCACCAGGTCGGGCGTGAACTGCACCCGCTTCGTGTCCATGCCCAGCGCGGTGCCGACCGTGTTTACCAGCCGCGTCTTGGCAAGTCCCGGCAGGCCCACCAGCAGGGCGTGGCCACCGGCCAATAGCGTGATGATAACCTGCTCGACGACCTCTGTCTGCCCGACCACCACGCGTTCAATATCTTCGACGACCGCACCGAATCGTATCGCCAGGGCGTCCAGACGTGCGACCGCTTCGGCTGCAGAGGGTTCTGGTTCGTGCCGGTTCATAAAAATCCTCTGAGGAAACTGTCGGATTGCCGTCAAACACCGCACCCCATAGGGATGTTACGCATGACCTCGGACGAAGCCCTTACCGCGCCCGACACCGGGACGCCAATCTCCCTCTCGGAGGTTCTGAAGCTTGCTGCGGCAGAAAAGCTGCCGCCCGTTGACACCTGGCACCCGGAGCGCACGGGCGACAGCGAGATGCGGATCGCGTCGGACGGCACCTGGTATCACCAGGGTGATCCGATCCGCCGCAAGCGTCTTGTTCGCCTGTTCTCGCGCATCCTGCGCCGAGACGGCGACGAATATGTGCTGGTGACGCCTGCGGAAAAATTGTCGATCATTGTGGAGGATGTTCCCTTCGTCGCGGTGGAGGTCGCCATGGACGAGGGCCGCGTGGTTTTCCGGCTGAACACTGGTGACTTCGTAGAGGTCGATGCGGAGCATCCGCTCACCATGCGCGGCGACGTGCCCTATGTGCATGTGCGTTCGGGGCTGGACGCGCGCGTCGCGCGGGCGCCATGGTACCGCCTTGCAGAGGCGGTGGTGGAGCGTGGCGGCAGCACCGGCATTGTCGCGAACGGTCACTTCTTCCCGCTGGCATGATCACACCCGACGAAGTCCGCAGGCGGCTGGCCGATTACACGCCCGGCGCGTTTTCCGACCGGCTCTCCGCCGATGATTATGGACAGGACCGCCCGCCGCAGGCGCTGAAGCCCGCAGCCGTGCTGATCCCCATCATTGCGCACCCGGATGGCGCTACGCTGCTGATGACTGTGCGAAACGAGCGCATGAACCGCCATGCGGGGCAGGTGGCCTTCCCCGGCGGCCGCGCCGATGCGGGCGAGACACCCGTGGAGACCGCCTTGCGAGAGGCTGAGGAGGAGGTCGGCCTGTCCCCCCGCTCCGTAGAGGTCGTCGGACGCATCGACGATTATACGACAGGAACCGGCTATCTGATCACCCCCATCGTCGGCATCGTCGCGCCGGGTCAGCATCTGACGCCGCACGAGGCCGAAGTCAGCGATATGTTCGAACTGCCGCTGGAACGCGCGCTGAACGGCGATTACCATATCGAAAACAGCGCCGAATGGCGGGGCAGGGTTCGCACCTATTACAGCGTGGATTGGGAGCCGCAGAACGTATGGGGCGCCACCGCCGGCATCATCGTCAATCTGTCGCGCATCCTGGCTGCGCGCGCATGATTCTGCCGCCGCAGCAATGGACGCGCGGCTTGTCTGCGACGACCCTGCTTCAGGCGCTGGATGCGAACAGCGGCAGAACGCGGCTGGTGGGCGGCGCGGTCAGGGATGCACTCCTGGGCCTGCCGGTCAGCGATATCGACCTTGCCACCGAACTTCCCCCGCATGAGGTTATGGAGCGCCTGCAGGCCGCGGGAGTAAAGGCGGTACCGACCGGCATCGCGCATGGAACCATCACCGCCGTCGCGGGCGATCTGGTCGCAGAGGTCACGACCCTGCGCCGCGATGTCGCCACTGACGGTCGCCACGCGGAAATCGCCTATACCGATGATTGGCAGGAGGATGCGGCACGTCGCGACTTCACTATAAACGCGCTGAATGCAACGCTGCCGGCGGGACAAGTCACCGACTTTTTCGGTGGCATCGAGGATCTGGCGGCGCGGCACGTACGCTTTATCGGCGATCCCCTGATTCGCATTGCGGAGGATCATCTCAGGATCCTGCGCTTCTTCCGCTTCCATGCGCGCTTTGCTGAGGGGGAGCCCGATGCAGCCGGACTCTCCGCCTGCATTGCCCGCGCCCGCGACCTTATGGCACTCAGCCGGGAGCGGATCGCCATGGAGCTGTTGAAGCTGCTGGAATTAGAGAACCCGCTGCCGACGATACGCCTGATGGTGGAAAATGGCATCCTTGCTTCAGTCCTTCCCGAAATTGGCAGTGCGGGCGTCCAGTCGCTGTCGCGCCTCATCGAGCGGGAGGGGCGCTATGGCATTCCCCCTGACGCCATTCGTCGCCTCTCCGCGCTTCTTCCGCAGGGTGCCGATACGGCGGAAAGCGTGGCCCAACGCCTGCGTCTTTCGCGAGCGCAGCGCAGCCGCATGATCGCCGCCGCGTCGCCGCCGCCTTCAGCGGACGACGATATACGCGCCCTCGCATTCCGGCAGGGTCATGTGACGGCGACGGACCGCCTGCTGCTGGGCGACGGAGAGGCACGCGCCGCGCTTTCTACGCTGGCGGAGTGGCAAAAGCCGCAATTGCCGATCAGCGGCAAGCACCTGATTGCACGCGGTCTGACACCAGGCCCCGTGGTCAGCGAACGGCTGCAGGCGTTTCAGGACCTCTGGATCAGCGAGGGCTTCCCTACCGATCCGGAAATCATCGACGCGCTGATCGACCGCATATTGGCGGGCTAGCATCGTTGCGGGGCGCCGCTTACATTCGCGCCATGCTAAAGTCGCTTCGCTTAACCCTCTCCGCCATCGAGCCGCGTCAATGGATCGGGGCGGGAATCGCCATTGGTGCGGTGGGCATCATCGGTTCGCTGTTCTTTCTCGAATATCTCTATGGATATTGGAAGCCTGAGCCAGAGATCGTCTATTTCCAAAGCTGGGAGGCTGACCGCTCCGTCGAGGATGCGCGTGGCGTCCAGATGGAGGAACGTCGCATACGTGAACAGACGGAGGCGCTGGCCGACCAGCTGGCCGCTGAGGCGAGGGAGGGGCTGGCTACATCGACCGCCGCTACAGAGGCGCCGCCCGAATGACCAGATCGGGTGCCCCGGACCCTCGCCGCATGCGCGCAGCCGTCGCGCTGGCAGCACGCGGCAGGGGCCTGACGGCACCCAATCCTTCCGTCGGATGTGTCATCGTACGGGATGGTGTCGTCGTCGGCGCAGGCTGGACGCAGCCGGGCGGTCGTCCCCATGCGGAGGCCGTTGCGCTTGAACAGGCTGGTGACCGGGCGGAGGGGGCCGACGTCTATGTGACGTTGGAGCCTTGCGCGCATGACAGCGACCGCGGCCCTGCATGCGCCGACCTTCTCGCCGCCGCCCGGCCGAAACGGGTCGTGCTTGCCATGCAGGATCCCGACGCCCGCACGTCCGGGCGCGGCATCGCCAGGCTGCGGCAGGCGGGGATCGAGGTGATCAGCGGGCTGTGCGGTGATCTCGCAGCGCGCGAAATGAACGGCTATCTCGTTCGGCAACAAAAGGGGCGGCCGCGTATCACGCTGAAAATAGCCGTCTCCATCGACGGGCGCGTTGCCCTTCCCTCGGGTGAAAGCCAATGGATAACGGGGGCGGAGGCGCGCGCGCATGTGCACCTCGTTCGGGCGGAGGCGGATTTGATCGTGGTCGGCCGCGGTACGCTGGAGGCGGACGACCCATCCCTTGATGTGCGCCTGCCGGGGCTTGGGGGACGCAGCCCGGCCATTGCCGTTATGTCGGCAACCCTTGCCGAAATTCCGCAGGCGACGAAAATCGCCGCCCGCGACCCGGTTCTGCTGCGTAACTTCGCGGATTTCGACGGGCTGCCCTATAATGACGTCCTTATCGAAGGCGGTGCCGGAATGGCTGGCTCGTTGCTGGCGGAGGACAGGATCGACCGGCTCCTTGTCTATCGCGCGCCCATCCTGCTGGGCGACCAGGCACCGGGCATCGGCCAGCTCGGTCTGAAAAATCTGGGGGAGGCGCACGACCGGTGGCAGCTTTATGCGACGCGGCCTCTTGGCAAGGACCGGCTGGAAATCTACGCCCGGCTTTAGAAGGCAAAAGGGAATCTCATGTTCACCGGCATCATCACCGACATTGGCACCGTCACGCGCGTCGAACAGCGCGGCGACCTGCGGCTGTGGATCAGCAGCCGCTATGACTCCGATGGCATCGACATCGGCGCGTCCATCGCATGTTCCGGAGTATGCCTGACCGTTGTCGAAAAGCGCGATGACCAGTTTGCCGTCGATATTTCCGCTGAAACGATCGCCAGAACCGCACGGCACCGCTGGCAGCAGGGTGCGCGCGTAAATCTGGAACGCGCGTTGAAACTCGGCGACGAACTGGGCGGGCATATCGTCACGGGCCATGTCGACGCGGTCGGCAAGATTGTCGGCATAGAGCCTGTCGGCGATAGCCGGGAGTTTCGGATAGACGGGCCTGCCTCGGTCGCCGCCTTCATTGCGCCAAAGGGGTCCGTGTGCCTGGACGGCGCATCGCTGACGGTGAACGAGGTTGAGGATGTGGCGGACGGCGTGCGGTTCAGTATCAATTTAATCCCCCACAGCGCCGAACAAACGACATTTGGGTCGCAGAATGAACATCGCGGCGCCCAGGTCGGCGACGACATCAATATCGAGATAGACACATTGGCCCGCTATCTGGGCCGCATGAAGCAAGTGATGGAGAAACGCTGATGGCCCATATCCTGTTGGTAGAGGCGCGTTTCTATACGGGCTTTGCAGACGCACTCCTGGATGGCGCGCGCCATGCCCTTGAGGCTGAGGGGCATACGCATGAGACGATCACCGTTCCCGGCGCGCTTGAAATTCCCGCAGCGATCGCGCTTGCCGACGGATCGAGCCGCTATGACGGCTATGTCGCGCTCGGCACGGTCATTCGCGGCGAAACCTATCATTTCGAAATCGTGGCGGGGGAAAGCGCACGGGCGATCATGGCGATGACGCTCGACGGCCTCGCCATCGGCAATGGCATCATCACGGTAGAGAACGAGATTCAGGCACGCGTCCGCGCCGAACGCGGGCAAAAGGACAAGGGCGGGGAGGCTGCAAAGGCGGCGCTCGCGCTTCTCTCCCTGCGGGAACAGTTCGGAGAGTAGCCCGCTTCGTCGTGGGGCGGGCGGAAAACTGTGGACGGGGCACGAAAGCCGCTTGGGTTCGCAGGTCCGCTTCCCTACATAGCGCGGCATGCCAGCAGTAAAGCTCTCACGACCGCCCCGTCCCTCACGCGCTGCTGCCAGGCTGGCCGCCGTCCAGGCACTATACCAGCGTGACATGTCGGGCGCGCGCGTTCCCGATCTGCTGCGGGAATTTCACGAACATCGTCTGGGCCGCGAGATAGAGGGCAATGAATTTGCCGATGCGGACGTCGATCTGTTCGACGAAATCGTTTCCGGGGTCGCCTTGAAGGAGGCGGATTGCGACGCGGTTATCGCCGCTGCGCTCGTTACCGGTTGGACCATCGACCGGCTCGATCGTCCCTTGCGACAGATTCTCCGCTGCGGCGCATTCGAACTGGCGGAACGTAAGTCGACGCCGACTCCCGCCATCATTTCTGAATATGTTGAGGTGGCAAAGGCTTTTTACGATTCGCCGGAGCCTGGCTTTGCCAATGGCGTTCTCGATACGATCGCCAAACGCGTCCGTTCGAAGAGCTGAGGCGAACGCAGGAGGCCTGATGGCGGACCAGCGCCTCCCCGCCGAATCCGATATCATCGCACGCCTGCGCAGGATCGCACCGCACCCCGCCGCCCGCAGCCTTTCCGATGATGCGGCAGTCTGGCTGCCGCCACTTGGGCGCGAACTCGTCCTCACCCATGACGCCATTGCGGCGAATGTGCATTATCTTCCGGGCGACGATCCCAGCGACATCGCCTGGAAACTAGTGGCGACGAATCTGTCCGACCTCGCCGCAAAGGGCGCCACGCCCCGCGGCGTTCTTCTCGGTCTAACCTTCTCGCAAGAGGATGATCGCTGGACGGAACGGTTCTGCGATGGCCTGGCGCGCGTCCTTGGCGAATATGACACGGCTCTCTTTGGCGGGGACACCATTCGCGCGGATTCAACGACCCTCGGTTGCACGGCGATCGGCGATGTAGAACCGGGAACGAGCCTTGCGCGCGGTGGGGCGATGGTGGGCGATGACCTGTATGTCACCGGCAGCATTGGCGATGCGGGCCTCGGTCTCGCGGCGCAAAGGGGCGATGCGCCGGCGGACAAATATCTCCAGCGGCGCTACCGCCTGCCCATGCCACGGCTCGCCATGGGGCAGGGACTTTTCCGGGCCGGCGCGACGGCCGCCATGGATGTCAGCGACGGTCTGCTGATCGACGCGCGGCGGCTGGCGGAGGCGAGCGGCATTGCGATCCGGCTGCATTTGTCGGACGTGCCCCTGTCGACCGAGGCTGCTGCAAGGCTACCGTCCGGTACTGAGGGAAGGCTGCTCGCCGCGACCGCGGGTGACGATTACGAGCTCCTTTTTTCGGCGCCGCCGTCCGCTGCCGACACTCTCCACTCCCTCGGCAAAGCGACTCGCACCACGCTGACCCGCATTGGCGGCATCGTGGCAGGTGCGGGGCTTTCCATCGTCTCGGCTGATGGCAGCGAACTTCGTCCGGAACGTCTCGGTTTCGAACATTAACAGCGCTACTTGACGCGTTCCCAATTCCGCGTAGCAATACGCAAATAAACGTCGGGGAGGGATATCTCGGCGACATAAGGGAACTTGGGGGGACGAAACAGACATGACCATTGTCGTTGCTGCGCTGCTTTGCGGACTTGCCGCCGTACTTTACGGCATCATCACATCCCGATCACTATTATCTGCCGACGCTGGTAATGCGAAGATGCAGGAAATCGCCGGCGCCATTCAGGAGGGCGCGCGCGCCTATCTGGGGCGGCAATATACTGCCATCGCAATCGTCGGCGTCATCGTCGCCGTCCTTGTCTTCGTTTTTCTTGGCACTGTTCCCGCCATAGGCTTTCTGGTCGGCGCCATCCTTTCCGGTCTCACCGGCTTCATCGGCATGAATATTTCGGTGAAGAGCAATGTGCGCACCGCACAGGCCGCCAGTGTGTCGCTGCAATCCGGACTCAGCGTCGCTTTCCGCGCCGGTGCCGTCACCGGCATGCTTGTCGCTGGTCTCGCCCTGCTGGCGGTCGCCGGACTCTTCTACGTGCTTGTCACCCTCAGTGGCCTTGCACCCGATGATCGCACCGTGATTGACGGCCTCGTCGCCCTCGCATTCGGCGCATCGCTGATCTCGATCTTCGCCCGTCTTGGCGGCGGTATCTTCACAAAGGCCGCTGATGTCGGCGCCGACCTGGTCGGCAAGGTAGAGGCGGGCATCCCCGAGGATGACCCCCGCAATCCAGCGGTGATTGCGGACAATGTCGGCGACAATGTGGGTGACTGCGCGGGTATGGCCGCCGACCTTTTCGAAACCTACGTCGTCACCGTCGGCGCCACCATGGTATTGACGGCGCTGCAACTGGGATTCGGTGTCGGTGACGAGACGCTGGGCGCCCTGATGGCCCTGCCGCTGATCGTCGGCGGCGTCTGCATCCTGACGTCGATCGTCGGCACCTTCTTCGTGCGGTTGGGTAAATCGCAGAACATCATGGGTGCGCTCTACAAGGGCTTTCTCGTCTCGGCGCTGCTCGCGGTGCCCGCACTCTGGTTCGTCACTCAATGGGCCATTCCTGAAATGGGCACCAATATCGGCGAATATGCGGAGGCGAAGGAGGCGATCCTGGATCTCGGCGCGGCAGAATCCGACGCCAGCCAGTCTTTCCTCGCCGCCGCCAACTTCTCCGGCAACGATATTTTCTGGTCCATGATGGTGGGTCTGGTCGTGACCGGCCTGATCGTCTGGATCACGGAATATTATACCTCGGTCGCCTACCGTCCGGTCAGATCGATCGCGGCGGCATCCGTCACCGGCCATGGCACCAATGTTATTCAGGGCCTCGCGATCAGCCTGGAGGCGACGGCCCTGCCGACGCTCGTCATCTGCGCCGGCATCATCGTCTCCTACAGCCTTGCCGGCATCATCGGCATCGCCTTTGCCGCGACTGCCATGTTGGCACTTGCCGGCATGATCGTCGCGCTCGATGCCTATGGCCCCGTAACCGACAATGCCGGGGGCATCGCCGAAATGGCGGGCCTCGATGAAAGCGTCAGGAGCAGGACCGATGCCCTCGACGCCGTCGGCAACACGACAAAGGCGGTGACAAAGGGCTATGCCATCGGCTCCGCAGCCCTTGCCGCCCTCGTTCTGTTCGGTGCCTATACCGAGGATCTGAAATATTTCGGCGAGGCGCTGGGCCTGACCGGACCCGTCAATTTCAGCCTGTCCAATCCCTATGTGATCGTCGGATTGCTGCTGGGTGCCTTGCTGCCCTATTTATTCGGCGCCTTCGGCATGACGGCCGTGGGCCGCGCGGCGGGGGAGGTCGTCAAGGATGTACGCCAGCAGTTCAAATCCAATCCCGGCATCATGGCGGGCACCAGCCGTCCCAATTACGCCTCAACCGTTGATCTGGTAACGAAGGCGGCGATCAAGGAAATGATCATTCCGTCGCTGCTGCCGGTACTGGCGCCGATCGTGGTCTATTTCCTCATCGCCTGGATCGCCGATCCCGCGCAGGGTTTCGCCGCTCTCGGCGCACTGCTTCTCGGAGTCATCGTTTCCGGCCTCTTCGTCGCCATCTCCATGACGTCGGGCGGCGGCGCGTGGGACAATGCCAAGAAATATATCGAGGATGGCAATCATGGCGGCAAGGGGTCGGAGGCGCACAAGGCCGCCGTCACCGGCGACACCGTCGGCGACCCCTATAAGGACACCGCAGGTCCGGCTGTAAATCCGATGATCAAGATCACGAACATCGTGGCGATCCTGCTGCTGGCGGCGCTCGCGCATTGATTTCGAGAAATCCGGTGCTGTGATCCATCCTTTTGGATCTCCGCACCGGAGCCCCCTTGCGGTTTCAACTGTCTTGCGCGAATAGGACAGCATGGCGTTGTTCCGGGGAGACAAAAAAGCAAGTGCGGCTGTGGGCGACGATCCCTGGCCGGCGGCGGACCCCCATGCCGATGCCCCGACGGAGCACATCCCCTTCCGGCAGCGTAAATGGCCGCGCCGACTGTCCAGAGCGTCCGCCGTTTTCCTCCTGCTGTTCGTCATTACCGTCGCCTGGCTGGCGTGGACCGCCCCGCTCGGCAAGGCGCTGGAGCCGCTGGAAAGCCCGGCCATCGTCATCGAGGCAGCCGACGGCACCCCCATTGCGCGCCGTGGCCAATATAAGGACGAGCCTGTCGATATAACGGCCCTGCCCGATTATGTCGGGGAGGCGTTCATCGCCATAGAGGACAGGCGGTTCTATGAGCATTGGGGGATCGACCCGCGTGGCATTGCCCGCGCCTTCTTCGCGAATATGCAGGCAGGCGGCGTCGTTCAGGGCGGATCCACGCTGACGCAGCAACTGGCAAAGACCAGCTTCCTGTCGCTCGACCGCTCCTACAAGCGCAAGGCGCAGGAGGTGCTGATCGCCCTGTGGCTCGAGGCGTGGCTGACGAAGGAGGAAATCCTCTCCCGCTATGTCTCCAGCGTCTATTATGGCGACGGCGCATATGGCTTGCGCGCTGCCTCCCGCCAGTATTTTTCAAAGACACCTGAGGAACTGACGCTGGGCGAGGCCGCGATGCTGGCGGGTCTGATGAAGGCGCCCTCGCGTCTGGCCCCGACGAAGAATTACGAGGCGGCGCGCGCACGCGGCAGGCTGGTCATCGCCGCCTTGAAGGAACAGGGCCTGATCACCGAGGCAGAGTGGCAAGCCGCCGAGCGCGCCCGCCTGAACCCCGGCCGCTCCACCCTTCCCACTGGCTCCTATTTCGCCGACTGGGTCTATCCTGCCGCTGCCGACAGGGTGGGGGTTGCCTATGGCGAGGCGCGTGTGCGGACGACGCTCGATCCCGCCATGCAGAAAAGCGCGGAGCGCATCCTGCGACAGCGGCTCGCAAGTTCTTCGGCCACGCAGGGCGCGTTGATCGCCATGCGTCCCGACGGGCGCATCGTCGCCATGGTGGGCGGCGTCGACTATTCGCAATCATCGTTCAATCGCGCTGTCCAGGCGAAACGCCAGTCCGGCAGCGCGTTCAAGCTGTTCGTTTACGACGCTGCGCTGCGCCAGGGCATGTCGCCCGACACCATGATCGAGGATACGCCTGTCACCATCGGTGACTGGAGCCCGGAAAACCATGATGGCCGCTATGCCGGCTCCATAACGCTTGCCGATGCCTTCGCCCGCTCCAGCAATGTGGCTGCCGCGCGGCTGACGGAAACGGTGGGTGCGCGCGCGGTACGCGGCGCTGCCCGCGATCTGGGGATCGAAAGCGATCTGACCGACGATCTCACCATTGCTCTTGGAACGTCCGAAACGTCACTCTTGGAAATGACGGCTGCCTATGCCGCTTTTGCCGCGGGCGTCCGCCCCATCCAGCCCTATGGCGTAGAGCGCGGGTCAGAGGGCTGGACCGACCGCCTGAGCGGCATATTTGGAAGGCTGCAGGGGATACCCGAACGCCGCAAGATGCTCACCCTCCTGCAAGGCGTCGTCGATCGCGGCACGGGCAGCCGCGTGCGCCTGCCGGTCCCCGCTTATGGCAAGACCGGCACCACATCGGATTACCGCGATGCGCTGTTCATCGGCTTCGTCGAGGATCTGGTCGTCGGTGTCTGGGTCGGAAATGATGACAACAGCCCGATGAACGGCGTCACCGGCTCGAACGTACCGGCCGACATCTGGCACAGCTTCATGCTTGCAAATTCAGACGCTGTAAGGGCAGCTCAATCCCGCATCGCGCGGGCAAACGCCCAGGCCGAACGGCAGCAGCAGGAGGAATCGGAGGCTCTGGATATTGGCGAGCTGATCGGCATTCTCGACGAGGATCTCGGCGAACTTGCCGCTGGCGATGCCGAGGCAGCTGACCGGCTTGCGCAGCGTGTCGAAGACGGAGACTTCACCGCAGAGCAGATCGAACAGCGTATCGAAGAGGCCGTCGGCGATTCGCCGCAACGGATTGAGGAACTGGACGCCGCCCTGGAAGACGCTCTGGAAGAGCCGGCCCCCTAAGCGACAATCCGGTTTTATGGGCCCGTCGGGGCGCCACCGCCGCCCGGAACGCTCGACACGCGGCCGATATTTCCAAAAATATCTTCGAACAGGCTGTTGTCGCGTCCGAATACCGGTGTCTTGTCGCCCGACACGTCAACATTGGCAATCTGTTCAAGTCCGGTCTGGCGATCAACTGCGGCCACATTGCCATTCGCATCGAAACGTATGGTGACGACCTCCTGGTCTGTCGGCTGCGGCATCAGAAATGCCAATTGTTCGGTGCTGCGGGCGACATAATACCAGGTGTTCTCGTCCCACCTCGATACGAAGGTCGCACGTCCCAGCGTCTTTTCCACCGATTCCCGGTTGTCGACCCCTGGGGAGATCGCGGCCACCAGTTCCTCATCCTCAACATAGCCCTGATGATCGCGCAGCCTCGTGCAGCCGGTCGTCAGAATTAGTGCCGCGGTCAGCGCGATGGCGCTCGCATATGTCTTGCCGTTTGTCATGCCTGTCTCAATATGGGGTTCACTGCTACGCGGCAATCCCTGCCGCTCCCCCATTTTGCTTCACTGCGGAGGCCCATGTTCTTTCGAAAACGCAAAGCCGATCCCTTCGATGTAAAGGCGAAACACCTCTACGATGGTGTAACGGCACGCGCACGGCAGCCTGACTGGTATCTGGCGGGGCAGGTGCCGGACAGCGTCAATGGCCGTTTCGACATGGTGGTCTTGATGCTGTCGCTGCTGACGGTTCGTCTGGAACGGATCGACACTGCGGCGTCGCGCCGCCTGATCGTCCAGATGCACGAATTGTTTGTGGAAGATATGGATATTTCGCTGCGCCAGGTCGGCATCGGCGACATGGTTATCGGCAAGAATGTCGGAAAGGCCATGTCCGCATTTGGCGGCCGCCTGGGCGCCTATCGCGATGCGTGGAACGATAGGGATGCGATGCGGGCCGCGCTCGCCCGCAATCTTTATCGTGGCGAGGAGCAGCCGGAGGCTCTGCGCTGGGCCACGGAGCGGGCGGTGGAGGAGATTGCCCGGCTCAATGGCATGACGGAGCAGGAGCTGTTGCCATGACGGAATTTTCGCGGCCACTTCGCCTCGACGAGATCGGGCAGGGTGCCCGGCGCGACATCGCCGCAACTGAGCAGGAATGCGCGGCCCTGGCCGATCGCTTCGGCCTGGTCTCGATCAAGGATCTCGCCGCCTCTCTCAACATCGTGCCTGAAGACGCCGGTTTTCGTGTCCACGGCACGCTTTCGGGGGATGCGGTGGCAGCTTGCTCCATATCGGCCGAGGATGTTCCGCAGGAGGTTCGGGAGGAACTGGATTTGCTCGTCACGCGGGATAAACCGGCCGTTGGGCCTGATGAGGAAATAGAACTCGACGCCTCTGCCCTCGACGTCATTCATATCGAGGGGGGAAAGATCGATCTCGGGGAAATCGCCGCGGACAGCTTTGCGCTGGCGCTGGACCCGTTCCCTCGCGCCGACGAGGAGACGATCGCTGCCGCGCGTCAGCATCTCAAGAGCGAAGAGGAAGCACGAGCAGCTTCAGAAGCCCTGAAGCAGCAGAATTCGCCTTTCGCTGCACTGAAGGAGGGCAAGTGGCCCGCGCCAAAATAATCGCCCCAGCACCACCGGCCTTTAAAGGCAGGCCGAGGGTGCTTGAAAAATCCGGGACTGGCAGGCGCGGACGTTAAAACGGAACGTCGTCGTCGAGATCCTGGTCATATGACGGACGCTGCCCGCCACCGCCGCCACCGCCGCGGTCGTCGCCTCGGTCGCCGCCATAGGATGAACCGCCAGCGCCGCCATAATTGCTACCGCCGCCGCCGCCGCCATAGGAGGAGCCGCCGCCTCCGCCGCCGCCGCCGTCGCTACGGCCCCCCAGCATCACCAGCTCGCCGTTGAAGCGTTGCAGGACGACCTCGGTGGTATATTTGTCCTGGCCATTCTGATCCTGCCATTTGCGCGTCTGCAGGGATCCTTCCAGATAGACCTTGTCGCCCTTCTTCAGATATTCACGTGCGACGCGGACCAGATTCTCGTTGAAGATGGCAACCCGGTGCCATTCCGTTTTCTCGCGCCGTTCGCCCGACTGCTTGTCGCGCCACGTCTCGGACGTCGCGACGGACAGGTTGCAGACCTCTCCGCCGTTGGAAAAGGATTTGAATTCTGGCTCATTGCCCAGATTTCCGACCAGAATGACCTTGTTGACACTGCCCGCCATGGCGCGCTCCTGCTAATTTCAATTGCCGCCATTCAGCATAGCGAGGCGGACGCGTCGAGTGGTGACACAGGACGGACCGTGACTTTCCCCGGTCTTCCCCCCGGCTCAGCCGCCCATCAGCCATACTGCCGTCCAATATGTCAGGCCGGCGCCGACATAGGCCATGACGAACAGATAACCGAACATGAACGCCGGCCATTTCCAACCATTTGTCTCCCGCCGCGTAACGGCGAAGGTGGAAATGCACTGCGGGGCGAAAACGAACCACGCCAGAAAGGCCAGTGCGGTCGGCAGGGGCCATGCCGCCCGCAGGCGATCCGCCAGTTCCGTCTCCAGAACCTCTTCATCGTCGGCATCGATGGCGTACACCGTGCCCAGCGCAGCGACAGCGACTTCACGCGCCGCCATGCCGGGGACAAGGGCGATGGAGATTTCTCGGTTGAAGCCGATTGGGGAAAACACATGCTCCAGCGCACCGCCGATACGGCCCGCCACGCTATATTCTACCTGACTCTCGCCGGCGGGCGCTTTCGGATAGCTGGCGAAAACCCACAACACCATCGTTGAAACCAGAATGATGGTGCCGGCGCGGCGCAGGAACGCCCATGCGCGTTGCCACAGCCCGATGGCGAGATCGCGGATCACGGGCAGCTGATATTTCGGCATTTCCATAAGGAATCCGCCATGCGCGCCCTTTGTTACCGTCATGCGCAATGCCCATGCGGCGACCAGCGCACCGATCACGCCAAAGGCATATAGCCCGAATAGAACGAGCCCCTGCAGATTGGCGAAGCCGCCAACGCTGCGATTTGGAATGAAGGCGGCGATGATCACGGCATAGACAGGTAGGCGCGCCGAACATGTCATCAGCGGCGCGATCAGAATCGTTGTCAGCCTGTCCTTTGGATCGGCGATCGTCCGCGTCGCCATTATGCCCGGAATGGCGCATGCAAAGCTGGACAGCAGCGGGATGAAAGCCCGGCCGGAAAGCCCCACGCTCGCCATCAGCCGGTCCATCAGGAACGCGGCACGGGTCATATAGCCGGACTGTTCCAATAGCAGGATGAAGGCGAACAGGATGACGATCTGCGGCAGAAAGATGACCACCGCGCCAACGCCCGCCAGCAGGCCTTCGATCAGAAATGCCCTTATGGGGCCGGGGGGCAGACCTTCGGCGACGACACCCTGCAACCAGCCTATGCCGCTGTCGATCATGTTCATTGGCAGTTCTGCCCAGGCGAACACCGACTGGAACATCAGGAACAGGATCGCCGCCAGCAACAGCGGCCCGATCAGCGGATGCAGCGCGATTCTGTCCACCCGCCGGGTAAAGCCCCCGGCCGTGCCACCGCCGCTGACCGCCGCATCGGCGATCCTGCGTGCCTCCCGCTGCAGCGCGGGCAGGTCCAGCGAGGTGGACGGGGCCACCGCGCGAATGTCCAGCATCTTGCGGGCAGCCGCGTTCAGTTCATCGAGGCCACGGCGCCTGACGGCGACGGTCGGAATGACGGGCACGCCCAGTTCCTGCTCCAGACGCTCCGCATCGACGGTCAGGCCGTCGCGCGCAGCCAGGTCCATCATGTTCAGCGCGACGATCAAGGGGCGCCCCAGCGCCTTCAGTTCCAGCACGAAGCGCAACTGGCTGCGCAGATTGGTTGAATCGACGACGGCGACGATGGCATCGGGCAGCCGCTCGCCCGCCTGCTCGCCCAGCAGAACGTTGCGCGTGACCGCTTCATCGGGGGAACGCGGGTCAAGGCTGTAGGCACCCGGCAAATCGATCAGGTCAGCGCTTGATCCGTCGGGCAGGCGCAATGTGCCCGCCTTCCGCTCCACCGTAACGCCGGGATAATTGGCGACCTTCTGGCGCGCGCCAGTCAGGGCATTGAAAAGACTGGTCTTGCCGGCATTGGGATTGCCGACCAGTGCCAGCATCGGCGCGACGGCGGCATCGCTCATTCCGCAGCTTCTTTCGGGGCGTCCGCGAACTCGGTCAGTCTGACACGAACGGATGCCGCCTGTGCGCGGCGCATGGCGATGCAGGCATTGCCGACGCGAACGGCAATCGGGTCAGCGCCAAAGGCAGCCCTGTGTAGTAACTCCACCTCAACGCCCTGGTCCAGCCCATGTTCGCGCAGCCGTCGCTCATCGACCCCGCTGGCATCGATGCTGTCGATATAGGCGCGGACGCCAGGGGTTAAATCGTTGATATACATGTAAATTGATAAACTCGCAAAATGTTATTGCGAGTGATTATCAGACAAGTGTGCCGCTGGCTAGCGGGCAGGTGGGAGGGACGGGCGTCAGGCCTCGACCAGCTTCACCAACCGTCGTTCAATTGGCGCCAAAAGGGCGCTCAGGTCGCCGCCGCGTTTCAGCACCTGGCCATGTTCGCCCATCAGCGCGTAAATACCCTGCTTTCGCGCCAGCGCTGGGCGCTTGACGACGGTAATCTCGGGCCGGTCGGCGGCGCGGCGAAAGGCGGCAAACCGCGCCTCCTCCTTTTCCATGGATAGGGCATAGTCACGCCATTCACCCGCCGCCACCATGCGGCCGTACAGATCCATCAGGCGCATCAGTTCCTGTCGATCCCACGGCGTTTGCCGGCTCTGTGGACGTGCCGGGTCGAACAGCGGCGTTACGCTCGCCATTCAGGCACGCCGTTCCTGCTGAGCCTCCGGCCCCCTGCGTTCTGCCTCCAAACTATCGAGGCGCTTCTGCAGCGTCGCCAATTCGCAGCGCAGGATTTCCACCTGCTGCGTCTGGGGATCGAACTTTTCGGAACAGGGCGTGCCATAGGGCACGAAATCCTGGCTGTAATTTTCTGCCGCGACAGGCACCGGCCTGCCGGGAATGCCGACCATGGTGGCCCCTTCGGGAACTTCGCGCGTCACGACTGCATTGGCGCCGATCCGGGCGCGCTGTCCCACATCGATCGGTCCCAGGATCTGGGCGCCCGATCCGACGATCACGCCGTCGTGCAGGGTGGGATGCCGTTTGCCGGGAACGCCGTTCGCGGGGTTCGTGCCGCCCAGGGTGACGCACTGATAGATGGTGACGTCATCGCCAATATGCGCCGTCTCGCCGATCACTGTAAAGCCGTGATCTATGAACAGGTTGCGGCCGATCGTTGCGCCGGGGTGTATGTCAATCGCCGTAAACATGCGTGAAATATGGTTGACCAGCCGCGCAAGCAGGAACAGCTCCCCGCGATACAGGAAGTGCGCGATACGGTGCATGCCCAGCGCCCAGACGCCGGGGTACAGCAGCACCTCCCAGCGCGACCGGGCGGCGGGGTCCCTGTCTTTAACGCTGTCCAGGTAGCGAATGAACGATGCGAACATGGGCGGGGGCACTCCTAGCGCTTCAAGCTTGAGTGAAACCTAGTATGCCCGCCGCCCCGGTGCAAATCCGCGTCAGGTTCAGGCGGCGGCGAGTGTGCGGCCCAGCGCAAAGACCACAGCAGCCATACGCACGGCATATTGAATGGTTTCACCGTTGACGCCGGCCTTCAGCAGGACTTTTTCATGGCTGTCGATGCACATGCCACAGCCATTGATGGCGCTGACGGCCAGCGACCATAGTTCGAAGTCGACCTTCTCGACGCCGGGATTGGCCATTGCATTCATGCGCAGCTTCGCCGGCATTTTCGCATAATCGTCATTACCGGCCAGATGGGTAAACCGATAATAGATGTTGTTCATCGCCATCAGGGACGCTGCCGACTTTGCGGCGTTCAGCGCCTCTGGCGTCATGTTTTCCGCGGCTTCTTCTTCGGCGGCGTCGATCAGCGGGCCATATGATGTGGCATGGGCGCAGGCGACCAGCAGGCCGTATTTCTTCTGATCGTCGATCATCTGATCGTCGAGCAGCGACGAGATATTAAGTTTCGTGTCCTTCGCATAATCGGGAAGGGTGCGTGCGAGATCCTTGACGGACATAGGGAATTCCTTCTTCTGGATATAAAAAGGGCGGCGACGGCCGAGGCCAGCGCCGCCCTTATTGTGAAGCAGACGCCAGTATTTAGGCGGCGGGCTTCAGCGTTTCCTCGCCCTGATCCCAGTTGCACGGGCACAGCTCATCGGTCTGCAGCGCGTCCAGGATACGGAGCGTTTCCTTCGGGTTACGACCGACGTTCAGGCCATTGACCGTGATGTGCTGGATGACATTGTCCGGGTCGATGATGAACGTGGCGCGCAGGGCGACGCCAGCTTCGCTGTGAACGATGCCGAGGGCGTTCGCCAGTTCCTTCTTATTGTCGGCGATCCACGGGAAATCGCAGGCTGCCAGACGCTCGTCCGACTTGCGCCATGCGAAGTGGACGAAGTCCGTGTCGGTGGAGGCACCGATCAGGACGGCGTCACGATCTTCGAAATCGGCCTTCAGGTCGCCATAACCCATGATCTCGGTCGGGCAGACAAAGGTGAAGTCCTTCGGCCACCAGAACAGGATCTTCCACTTGCCGTCGAAATCCTTGTCGGACAGCGTCTCGTCGGCAGGCAGAGCCGAAACGCCCTGCTGGACGGGAACGGTGAATTCGGGAAGTTTATCGCCAATAGTAAGCATTATAAAAGTCTCCTTTATCGTGGTGGATTTGCTACCGAACCGACGCGGCATGCGCCGTTGGGGGGAGTGGCGAATGTGCGCCGGCCCGGCATTTGCTTAACCAAGGCTTTCCATGTGGTCTTGGTTCCGTTATCGTGCCAATGAATTTTATTTTACGGTATGATCGACTGAAGCGATGATGCACCTCCCGACGCTGAAGCAGCTTCAATATCTGGTTGCCTTGCAGGATCACGGCCATTTCGGCCGCGCTGCGGAGGCCAGCTTTGTTACGCAATCCACCCTGTCTGCCGGGCTGCGCGAACTCGAAACGCAATTGGACGCGAAGCTGGTCGAACGCACGCGGCGCGTGGTGCGCTTCACGCCGCTGGGCGAGCGTATCGCGGCCAAGGCGCGGCTGATCCTGTCGGGCGCGGAGGAGCTGACGCATCTTGCCCATGCGGAATCGAAACCGCTGACGGGCGAATTGCGTATGGGCGTCATTCCGACCATCGCGCCGTTTCTGCTGCCACGCATCTTGCCCACCCTGCGAGAGAAATTCCCCTCCCTTCGCCTTTTCCTGCGGGAGGAGCCGAGCGCACAGATCTGCGAGGCGCTGCACAAGGGGCAGGTGGATTGCGTCCTTCTTGCGCTGCCATGGCATTGCGGCGACGTGGCGGTCGAACATCTGTTCAACGACCGTTTCTTCGTCGCCGCCCATGTCGACGACCAGCCGGGCGCGCGGGAGAGCGTCGAGGCGGGGGAGATCGATCCGCACCGGCTGCTATTGCTGGAGGACGGGCACTGCCTGAAGGAACATGCCCTCGCCGCCTGCCGAAGGCCGGAATTCCGGTCGGAGGCGAGCGTCATCGGTACATCGCTTCACACGCTGATACAGATGGTGGACAACCGGCTCGGCCTGACATTGGTGCCGGAAATGGCCATCGAGGCGGGCCTCCTCGATCGCACCGATGTTCAGGCGCGCCCCCTTGCGGGAGATTCGGCAACGCGCGACATTTCCCTGGTATGGCGTAATTCCAGCCCGCGGGAGGACGAATTTCGAATGCTGGCCAAAGCGCTAATCGACGCCCGCGATGGCGCCGCTTAGGCCTGACCGAAACTGAAGGAGACGGATTCATGAAAGCCCTGCTCTGTGTCGAACACGGCCCCCCCGAAAACCTGGTGGTGAAGGATGTCGACCTGCCCCAGCCTGGAAAGGGCGAGGTGCGGCTGAAAGTGAACGTCGCTGGCGTCAATTTCCCCGACACGCTCATCATTCGCGACCTCTATCAGTTCAAACCGGATCTGCCGTTCAGTCCGGGCGGGGAAGCCGCCGGCGTCGTCGATGCGGTGGGCGAGGGGGTGACCGGCCTTCGTGTGGGGCAGCGGGCGCTCGCCATGACCGGACATGGCGCATTCGCCGAACATGTCGTGACGCAGGAATCGCGCGTGGTACCGATTCCCGACAGCATGCCGGATGATATCGCCGCCGGTTTCACCATGACCTATGCGACGTCGCACCACGCGCTGAAACAGCGTGCCGAATTGCAGCCGGGTGAAACGCTGCTCGTGCTTGGCGCCGCGGGCGGCGTCGGCCTTGCTGCCGTTGAAATCGGCAAGCTGATGGGCGCAAAGGTCATTGCTGCCGCCTCCACTCAGGAGAAGCTGGACCTTTGCCGCGAATATGGTGCCGACGAGACGATCAATTATGCGGAGGAAGATCTGCGCGAGGGCATCAAGCGCGCCACCGGCGGAAAGGGCGTCGACGTGGTCTATGATCCTGTCGGTGACAAATTCGCCGAACCCGCCTTTCGTTCGATTGCGTGGAAAGGGCGCTATCTCGTTGTCGGCTTCGCCGCCGGAGATATTCCGAAATTGCCGCTGAACCTGGCGCTTATAAAGGGCGCTGCCATTGTCGGCGTGTTCTGGGGCGCATTCACGCGGCAGGAGCCAAAGGTGCACCAGGCGAACATGGAGGAACTGCTCTCATGGCTGGCGGCAGGCAAGCTGAAGCCGCACGTCTCGAAGCGGTTTCCCCTCGCCGACGGCGGGCAGGCGATCCGCTGGATGATGGACCGAAAGGCGATGGGAAAGGTTCTGATCGAAATCTGATTTATCGGCTTTCACCGCTCCACGCGGAAGGCACAAAGCGCCCCCTCATCCGTTGGACGATCTCAGTCATATCAGCGGAGTAGCACCATGGGCATTTTCGACTTCTTCAAGCGCGACAAGGGCAAGGAACTGTTCGACGAACAGACGCCGGCAGAAAAGAAGGCGGAGAAGATCCGCGACGAAATCGAACGGATGGGCCTGAAGGGCGACATCAAGGTTCGCGTGGAAGGGAACAAGGTCAAACTCAGCGGCAAGGTGCCCGATCAGGCCACCAAGGAAAAGCTGATGGTGCTGGCTGGGAACACCAAACATATCGAGCAGGTCGACGATGATGAAATGGGTACCGAGGGCGCCCCGTCGAGCGCCCCGGCCAGCCGCTTCCACACGGTTGCAAGCGGCGACAATCTGTCGAAGATCGCCAAGGAATATTATGGCGACGCCGGAAAATATCCCGTCATCTTCGAGGCGAACAAGCCAATGCTGACCGATCCCGACAAGATTTATCCCGGCCAGGTTTTGCGCATCCCCGCCGACGGCCCCTCTGGCGCGAGCGCCTGAAATCTCGGCGCGCGGGGTAATCCAGACCCTGCGCGCCGACAAAAGCCGGAGCCAGCGCGTCGCCTAACCGGACAGCAAAACCGCACACCAAACCGCACAGTTCTGTGACCGCATGGTCACAGCGTCGGAGAAATCGACCAGAGATCTTTGAAATTTTTTGAAAAATAGGATTTCAAATGAGATCGTTAGCGCTGTTCCTTCTCATCGACACAACAGCTCAGCTACGCCGGTGGGGCCGTCAGGGCGGGTTGTCCACCCGTAACTCGCAGGCACGTGCGCGCGCGCATGCGCGCTGAGTGTGCGTTTTGTCCGGTTCGAAAATCCCGAGGGGCTGTCCGGTTTGCCTGAATCGCGCCGCTCGCCCGGCCTATTCGGCGCGTGACCGCTGCTGTGTGATCCACGCGGACAATGTCCTTGGATAAAGCTGGTGCTCGGCAAATTGAACGCGGCGGGCCAGACTGTCCGGCGTGTCTCCCGCCGTAATGCGGACTTTCGTCTGCCCCAGCACCGGGCCCTCGTCGACTCCGGCTGTCACGACGTGGATGGAGCAGCCCGCAAATTCGTCACCGGCCTCCAGCGCCCGCCGGAACGTGTCCAGCCCCTTATATTTGGGGAGCAGTGAAGGGTGGATGTTCAGCATGCGGTCCTGCCATTTCGCCACGAATTCCGGCGACAGCAGCCGCATATACCCCGCCAGGGCGACGTAATCCGCTCCTGCCTTTGTCAGTTGCTCGTCGATCAGGGCATCGAACGCGGACCGCTCCATCCCCCTGTGGCTTTGTGCCCAGACCGGGATCCCTTCGGCCTTTGCGATTTGCAGACCTGCGGCGGCAGGATCGTTCGACAGGACAAGTCCGATTTCATAGGGGCAATCGTCCGCCTTCGACGCATAGAGGAGGGCGGCCATATTGCTGCCGGTGCCGGATATCAGTACGGCAACCCGCGCCCGCTCAGCCATCGTAGCGGGCCGTCCAAGCTTCTGGGTTGCCCCACGATCCTTCTGCGCCAGTGATGACGGTGGCGCGCTCGCCCTCTTCGATCTGGCCGATGCGGCTCACTGTCTCGCCCGCTTCGGTCAGGATCTGCGTCAGCCTGTCGGCGTCGGCCGCGCCGCAAATCACCGCCATGCCGATGCCGCAATTGAACGTGCGGGCCAGTTCGGCGGGCGCGATGCTGCCTTGGTCGCGAATCCAGTCGATGGCCGACGGCAGCGTCCAGCTATTTGCGTCCAGTACCGCCCGGTGCGTCTTGCCCAGCACCCGGGGGATGTTCTCCAGCAGGCCCCCGCCGGTTATGTGCGCCAGCGCCTTGATCCCGCCGCTGCGCACTGCAGGCAGCAGCGATTCGATATAGATGCGGGTCGGTTCAAGCAATGCTTCGCCAAGGCTGCGCGATGCGTCGAAGGGGGCCGCTGAGGACAGGTCATGGCCGAAATCGTCGACGATGCGGCGCACCAGTGAATAGCCGTTGGAATGGAACCCGTTCGAGGCAATGCCCAGAATGACGTCGCCAGCCGCAATCGTCTCTCCGGTCAGCTGGTCGCCGCGCTCCACCGCGCCCACGCAAAAGCCCGCAAGGTCGTAATCGCCTGCGCCATACATGCCGGGCATTTCCGCCGTCTCGCCGCCGATCAGCGCGCAGCCCGCCTGGCGGCATCCTTCGGCGATGCCCGCGATCACGGCTTCGGCGACGCCGGCCTCCAGCTTGCCGGTTGCAAAATAGTCCAGAAAGAACAGCGGCTCGGCACCCTGAACGATCAGGTCGTTGACGCACATCGCCACCAGGTCGATGCCGACGCTCTCGTGCCGGTTCATGTCGATGGCCAGCTTCAGCTTCGTACCGACGCCATCGGTTGCCGCGACCAGCAGGGGGTCGTTGAAACCCGCTGCCTTGGGATCGAAGAACGCGCCGAAGCCGCCAATATCGGCATCGCTGCCGGGTCGCTTGGTCGCCGCCACAAGAGGCGCGATGGCGCGAACAAGGGCGTTTCCGGCGGCGATCGAAACGCCCGCCTGCTCATATGTATAGCCGGTCTTTGTCATATGACCCGCGCGCTTAACGCCTCGCCGGTCAGAATCCGACTCCCAAATAGCCTCTTGGGTGCGCTAGGGGCGAGCGCATGATGTTTCGAGGTTTCCTTGTCCTGGCGGCGTTGCTTCTTGGCGCGCTGATGTTGAACGCTGCCGAGGCGCAGCAGGATGCGGAGGGCGCCAGGTCTGCGGGCGAGGGCGATGCTGCCTCTGCGGCGAACGCCGGTGTCGCCTTTGCGGTAGAGGGCATCCAGCTCGATGTGCGGGCCGCCACTGTAGAGCAGGCGCGCGACGCCGCCTTTCGGGAGGCGCCTCGACAGGCCTGGCCGCGCCTCTGGGCGCGCATGACCGGCAATGAGATCGACGAGGCTCCGGCAATGACCGACGCGGCGCTGGATGCGATGATCGAATCGATAGAGGTGGAGGCGGAACGGTTTGGCGACGGTCGCTACATCGCCACCCTCGGCGTCATATTCGAACGAACCAGGGCAGGGCGCCGGTTGCCGGCCGGGGCGCGGGTGTTGCAGTCCGGCCCCTTGCTGTTGATTCCCTTGCTGACGGATGCCGGCGCTGCTTCGACACTGGATCCTGACAGTGCCTGGTTCGCGGCGTGGCAGGAATTTTCTACCGGCGCCAGCGTCATCGATTATGTTCGGCCACAAGCGACGGTCGCCGACAGGATCCTGCTGGGCAGTTGGCAGGCGCTTCGTGATGACCGCGCGCTATGGCGTGCTGCGCTAGCCAAATATGATGCGGACAATGTTTTGGTGGCAGAGGCGCGGCTGATTCGCTCGTACCCTGGCGGTCCTGTCACGGGCCAGTTCGTGGCCCGCTACGGTCCCGACAGTACCGTGTTGCAGACATTCACGCTCAGTGCGAACGGCACCGCTGGCATTTCCGACATGCTGGCGGACGCGATCAAGCGCATCGATGGTATTTATTCCCGCGCATTGCAGGACGGAACGATCGTGGCCGACGATTCGCTCAGCGTCGCCCTCGCTCCGATCGAGGCTCCCGCCGGGCAATTGGACGACGGATTCACGGCCGAGCAGGCGTTGACGGCGACCGTGGTGACGCCGGAAGCCGACGACTGGACCCGCATCAGGGCGGTACTCGATCAGGTGCCACAGGTGGCGGGCTTTACTTTGGAAACGTTGAATATCGGTGGTACCTCAATTGTCCGCATTGCCTATGCCGGGGAGCTTGCCAACCTTCGTTATTCCCTCGACAGTCGCGGCCTTCGCCTGGAACCGGGCGAAGCCGGATATCGCTTGCGCCCAAGGATCGAGGGCGAGGCGCCTTTGCCGCCCCCCGCCATCCCCAGTCCATCGGCATCGCCCATCCCTGACCCTGCCAATACGCGGCCGGGTTCTGATCCGGCGACGCCGCCCGGATCTCCGCCATCGCCAACTACTCCTGACGCTCCTGACGCCGAGAACGCACCGGAATCGCTGCTACCTGACATTGATGGATGATCTCGCATTCCCCGGCAGGTCAATTTCCCTATCGGAACCGGCGTTCGAATGACTGGTCAGATGCCGTTGCCGCTCTCCTATCGGGGCGGTCCCGGACAGAGCAGGTTTTTCGTTTCCGATGCCAATCGAAGCGCAGTCGCCCAGATCGATCAGTGGAGGGAGTGGCCTGAAGGCGGGGCGGTCCTCCTCGGACCGGAGGGATCGGGGAAGTCGCACCTCGCCCGCCTGACGAGCGAGCGTGCCGGCAAATGCCTCGTCGTCGTAGAGGATGCCGATCAAAACCGCGATGAGGCAGGACTTTTTCATCTCGCAAATCGTGCCAGGAATGGCGGTGCCGCCTTGTTGATCACGGCGCGTACGCCGCCCGCGTCCTGGTCCATTACTCTGGCCGATCTCGGCTCCCGGGTGCGGTCTTTGCCGATTCTACGGATAGAAGAACCGGACGAGGCGTTGATGCCCGAACTGCTAGCAAAGGCGCTAAGGGCGCGGGGCGTCGTCGCTCCGCCGGATGTATTGTCCTATGTCGCGCTGAGGCTGGAAAGGCGTTATGCGGCAATACACGATGCCGCCGCTCGGCTGGATGCCGCTGCGCTTGCCATGGGTAGAAATCTGTCCGTTCCCCTCGCCAGGAGGACGTTGTTCGACCAGGAGGATTGAGTGGAATTGATGTCGACTGGAGCCGGGGATGCCAGCGAGCGCTATTTCAACCGGGAGCTTTCCTGGCTGAAGTTTAACGAGCGAGTTCTCGAAGAGGCGGTAAACACCGCTCATCCGCTGTTGGAGCGTCTGAAATTCCTGGCGATATCAGGCGATAATCTTGACGAATTTTACATGGTTCGGGTCGCCGGCTTGCGGGGGCAGGTGGAAGAGGGGGTTGAAAGCCGCTCGCCCGATGGGATGTCACCCAAGGAGGCCTTGGCCGCTGTTCTGGTGGAAGCAGAAAAGCTGATGCAGGATCAGCAGGACATCTGGTCCAGTCTCAGACGCGAGCTTGAGGCGAGCGGCGTGGAAGTGTTGTCTCCCTCGACCATCGATTCGGCGGAACGCGAATGGCTGTCGGATTATTATCTGGCGCAGATTTTTCCGGTGCTCACCCCCCAGACGATCGATCCCGCGCACCCCTTTCCGTTCATCGGCAATAAGGGCCTGGGCCTCGTCATGGCGCTGGAACACCCGGAGACAGACGAGGACCTGATGGCGCTGGTGATGATGCCGCCGGCTCTGCCCCGATTTGTCAGGCTGCCCGGCGCGGATGCGCGTTACATCGCCATCGAGGATATCATCCGGCTGAACGTGAACGAGCTGTTCCCCGGTTATGCCATCGAAGGCGACGGCGTTTTCCGGATCCTGCGAGACAGCGATATCGAGGTAGAGGAAGAAGCGGAGGATCTGGTCCGCTATTTCCAGACCGCGATCAAGCGGCGACGTCGCGGAGAGGTCATCCGCCTGAAGGTCGAAACCGCCATGCCGGGCCGGGTTTGCCGCGTCGTGCGAAAGGCGTTCCAGATCGGTGAACAGGACGTCGCGACTGTGGAAGGCATCATAGGCATTGGCGATTTGATGCAATTGTACGACGAGCCGCGGCCGGACCTGAAATTCCCCCCCTATACGGCGCGTTTTCCTGAACGAATCCGAGAGCATGGAGGCGATTGTTTCTCCGCTATCGGAGAGAAGGACATTGTCGTTCATCACCCCTATGAAAGTTTTGAGGTGGTGATTGCATTCCTGCGGCAGGCGGCGGCCGATCCCGATGTCGTCGCGATCAAGCAGACGCTTTATCGTGCGGGCAAGCAGTCATCCGTCATTCGCGCCCTAATTGACGCAGCCGAGGCAGGAAAGTCGGTGACCGCCGTCGTCGAATTGAAGGCAAGGTTCGATGAGGAGCAGAATCTCGCCTGGGCGGCGGAGCTCGAGCGTGCCGGTGTTCAGGTGGTTTACGGTTTCATCGAATGGAAAACGCACGCCAAGATATCGCTGGTTGTGCGGCGGGAGGGGCAGGGACTGCGCACCTACTGTCATTTCGGTACCGGCAACTATCATCCCGTCACAGCGAAAATTTACACCGACCTCAGCCTGTTCAGTGCGGATCCCGTGCTGGGCAGGGACGCTGCGCAGATATTCAACTATATTACTTCATATGTTGAGCCGAAGCGCTTGGAAGCGATGGCAATTTCACCGCACAGCCTGCGCCAGCGTCTGTCTGGCCTTATTCAGCGCGAAATAGAGAATAAGCAGGCCGGCAAACCCTCTGGCATCTGGATGAAGATGAACGCACTGGTTGATGCGGAACTGATCGAGCGGCTTTACGACGCGAGTGCCGAGGGGGTGTCGATTGACCTGGTCGTGCGCGGTATTTGCTGCCTGCGTCCCGGCGTGCCGGGCATGTCGGAAAACATCCGCGTTCGCTCAATCGTCGGGCGCTTCCTGGAGCATAGCCGCATCTACGCCTTTGCCAACGGAGCGGAGCTGCCGTCGGATAAGGCGGATTTGTTCATTGCCTCGGCTGATCTGATGCCGCGCAACCTGGACCGCCGTGTCGAGGTGCTTGTGCCGGTTCGCAATTCGACGGTGCACGATCAGATCATCGATCAGGTCATGCTGGCGAATCTGAAGGATACCGAGCAAAGCTGGGAATTGGCGCCTGATGGCACGTATCACCGCATCCAGGCGACCGGGGAGCCGTTCAACGTGCACCATTATTTCATGAACAACCCCTCGCTTAGCGGACGTGGTACGGTAATCGAAGATGCGCCCGACGTGCCCAGCCTCAACCTCACAAACTCCAAAAACTCCGCAGGTGCATCTTGATGGCGGATCGGATCGCCGACGCGCCAGTTTTGCAAAGCGCCATGACGGTCGAACCCGGCGACCGGATTCGTGCGGTCATCGACATTGGATCGAACTCGATCCGCCTTGTCGCCTTTCACAAGGACCGGCGCACTCCATTCACCCTGTTTAACGAGAAGGTGATGGCTGGTTTAGGGACAGGAGTCGCCGAAACAGGGGCGATGGACGAGGCCCGCCTGGCGGAGGCCTATGCAACCCTTGAGCGGTTCGCGGTCCTTTGCAGCGATATGCGGGTGGGAAGTATTGAGGCATTTGCGACCGCTGCCGTGCGCGAAGCCTCCAATGGGGCTGAATTCGTCGCAACCGTCAAGAAACGCACCGGCATCGACATTCGCATCATCGATGGCAAGGAAGAGGGCGAATATGCCGCCCTCGGCGTTCTTGCCGGTATCCCGTATGCTGACGGGATCGTCGGCGACCTTGGTGGCGGCAGCCTGGAGCTGGTGCGGCTGAAACGGGGGGAGCCGCGCAAGGTGATGTCACTCCCGATCGGTAGTTTGAAGCTGGCCGAAGCCCGCAAGGGCGGCACCGACAAGATGCGCCGCATCGTCAAGAAGGCGCTCGACAAGGTTGAGTGGGCCGTCGAAGGCGAGGGGTTGCCATTTTACATGGTGGGCGGTTCGTGGCGCGCTCTGGCGCAGCTAGAAATGCATCTGACCAGTTACCCGCTCCATATCGTTCACCAATATGAATTGTCGACGAAGGCGGTGGATCGGCTTGCCCGGGCGGTTCCGAATCTTCGTCAGAAGCGGATGCGGTCCATCACCAATGTGTCGTCCTCCCGCACGCCGCACTTGCCGGGTGCGGCGCTGCTGTTGCGCGCGGTCATGAAGCGGCTGGGGTCGAGCCATGCAGTCGTCAGTGCCTACGGCATCCGCGAAGGCGTATTCTTCGATACCTTGCCACAGGAGATCGCACGCCGTGATCCACTCATTTCTGCGGCGCGTGAGGAGGGGGCGGCCATGGGGCGCTTTCCCCAGCACGCCGGTGCCTTGATGCGGTGGATGGAGGGCATGTTCTCCGGTGAAGATGCGGAGTCGACCCGCCTTCGCCGGGCTGCTGCGGAATTGAGCGACATTGCCTGGCGGGCGCACCCGGATTTCCGGGCGGAGCGTGCACTCGACCTCGCTCTGCACGGTAATTGGGCGGGGATTAATCAGCGTGGCCGTGCCATTCTGGGCGCGGCGCTCTACGCGCTTTATGGCGGCAATTTCAACGAACAACTGCCTGCGCCGTTGAGCCTGCTTGCGGGCTATGAGGCAGTGGAAAGGGCAACGTCTTGGGGGCTCGCCCTGCGGCTCGGTCAGCGCCTTACCGGCGGCACGGCGGAACCTTTGTCGCAAAGCGCGCTGAAACGGGAGGAGGAAAAGGTCGTGCTCGAATTGTCGAGCAAATATGCCTGTCTGTGGTCAGGCGCCGTGGAACGCCGCCTCAGTCTTCTGGCGGCTCACCTCGCCATGCCTTATGAACTGCGAGTAGTCTAGGTATGTGTGAGCTCGACTTCCGTGTGAGAGGATTCGGCGCGGCTAGATTTCCGTCATCACCATCTTGCCGTCCTTCACGGCGAAGCTGAGCCGTCCTTCGACCAAGGCCAAGGCATCCCTGCCAAAGACTTCATAGCGCCAGCCTTCCAGCAGCGGAATATCGTCGCGTTCGCCTGCCGCAAGTTGCTCCAAATCCTGCGCACGTCCGATCAATTTTGCTGCAACATCAGCTTCCTTTGATCGAACCTTCAGAAGAAGTTTTAACAGATCGGCGATCAGCGAAGAGTCGGCGCCAAGGCGGGGCCGGCCGCGCGGTTTCTCCGGCATTTCCGACTTGGCCATCGGCTTCGCCCTTTCCAGCGCATCCATCAGCCGCGCGCCAATATCATTGTCCGCCCAGGTGCGGGAAAGGCCGCGTACACGCGCCAGTCCAGCCTGCTCGGTGGGGGGGTGGCCGGCAAGGTCAGCCAAGGTTTCGTCCTTGATGATGCGTCCACGCGGCAAATCCTTGTTCTGCGCTTCACGTTCGCGCCACGCTGCAAGCGCCTTGAGGCGCCCCAGCGCCTCAGGATTTCGTCCCTGGAATTTTACCCGGGACCAGGCCTTTTCCGGATCGTTCGCATATGTCTCCGGATCGGTCAGGCGGGTCATGTCGGCATCCAGCCATGCCCCCCGGCCCAGCCGCTTCAGTTCAGACAGCATCTTTGGAAACAGGTCTGCCAGATGGGTTACGTCCGCAATGGCATAATCCAACTGACGTTTGTCGAGGGGACGGCGCGCCCAGTCCGTAAACCGTGCCCCCTTGTCCAGCGCGATTCCGAGCATTTGCTGAACCAGCCCGGCATAGCCAAGCTGCTCCCCCATCCCGAGCGCCATGGCGGCGATCTGGGTATCGAACAGCGGCCACGGCGTCTTTCCGGTCAGGTGATACACGATTTCCACATCCTGTCCGGCGGCGTGCATAACCTTCAGCACATCCTCATCGATCAGCAGATCCAATAGCGGGGCGAGATCGATATCGGCCTTTGGGTCGACGGCGGCGGCCCTGCCGTTACCCGCCAACTGGATCAGGCAGAGTTCGGGGTAATAGGTACTCTCGCGCATGAACTCCGTATCGACGGTGACGAAATCGGCGGTCCGCAGATGCTCGACGAAGCTTTGAAGGGTGGCGGTATCTGTGATCAGTTGGTAATCGCTCATTACGAATTCATAGGGTGCGTGCGCCGCTCGCGCCAGCGTCCTTTCCTTATACCTTCTGGAGTTTCGACCCGATGCACGCCTATCGCACGCATGACTGTTCCGCGCTTCGAAAGGCCGATGTCGGCACAGAGGTGCGCCTGAGTGGCTGGATCCACCGCAAGCGCGATCATGGCGGCCTGCTGTTCGTCGACCTGCGCGACCATTACGGCATTACGCAGATCGTCGCAGAGGAAGGCGAGGGCGATTTCGCTACGCTGGACGGCCTTCGTGTGGAAAGCGTCGTCACGATTACCGGCAAGGTGGTTGCCCGCTCCGACGAGACGGTGAATGTCGACCTCCCTACCGGCGAGATAGAGGTGCGGGCAGAGGGGGTCGAGGTACAGTCGGCTGCCGCAGAACTGCCAATGCCGGTATTCGGCGATGCCGAATACCCTGAGGATATCCGTCTAAAGTACCGTTATCTCGATCTGCGTCGCGAAAAAATGCATGCGAACATCATGCTGCGATCCAACGTGATCTCCTCGATCCGCCAGCGCATGATCGGTCAGGGATTTCAGGAATTGCAGACGCCGATCCTGACTGCATCCAGCCCCGAGGGCGCACGCGATTATCTGGTTCCCAGCCGCGTGCACCCAGGGAAATTCTATGCGCTGCCGCAGGCGCCGCAGATGTTCAAGCAGCTGTTGATGGTGGCCGGATTCGACCGCTATTTCCAGATTGCCCCCTGTTTCCGGGATGAGGATGCCCGGGCGGACCGCAGTCCCGGTGAGTTCTACCAGCTCGACTTCGAGATGAGCTTTGTGACGCAAGACGATGTTTTTGCAGCGATCGAGCCTGTTCTTGAGGAGGTTTTCAAGGAGTTTTCCGACAAGAAGGTGACGGCGGCCCCGTTCCCACGCATTCCTTATCGCGAGGCCATGCTGAAATATGGCAGCGACAAGCCCGACCTGCGGAACCCCATCCAAATCAGCGATGTGTCGGATCATTTCACCGATTCAGGGTTCGGCCTTTTCGCGAAGCTGGTAGCCGCCGGCAACGTGGTCCGCGCGATCCCGGCGCCCGGTGCGGGGTCGAAAAGCCGCAAATTCTTTGACGAGATGAACGACTGGGCACGCAGCGAGGGGCATGCGGGTCTGGGCTACATCAAGATCACCGATGGAGAGCCTGGCGGCCCAATTGCCAAGAACCATGGGCCTGAGGCCACTGCCAAGCTCGTCGAGGCGCTCGGCCTGGGCAACAATGACGGTGTTTTCTTTGCGGCTGGTAAGGCCGATGAAGCGGCGAAGCTGGCGGGGCTGGCGCGCACGCGGGTGGGAACGCAGCTTGACCTGATTGCGGAAGACCGTTTCGATTTCTGCTGGATTGTCGATTTTCCCATGTTCGAGCGGGACGAGGAAACCGGCCAGACTGTCTTTTCGCACAATCCCTTCTCAATGCCGCAGGGAGAGCTGGAGGCATTGGAAACGAAGGACCCGCTCGACATCCTCGCGTGGCAATATGACATCGTCTGCAACGGTGTCGAGCTCTCCTCTGGCGCCATTCGTAACCACCGCCCGGACATCATGTACAAGGCATTTGAAATTGCCGGATATTCCCGGGAAGACGTGGACCGCGACTTTGCTGGCATGATTGGCGCTTTCAAATATGGCGCGCCGCCGCATGGCGGGTCCGCGCCTGGTATCGACCGCATCGTCATGCTGCTGGCGAACGAACCCAATATTCGCGAAGTCGTGCTATTTCCCATGAATCAACGCGCCGAAGACCTGATGATGAACGCTCCCTCGCCTGTTTCTGAGCGGCAGTTGAAGGAACTGCATTTGAAGCTCGACCTGCCGAAGGCGAAAACCGCGCCCAAAGCTGCGGAGACGATGATCAAGCCACGGGACGACGGTGGGATACAATAAAGATCTAAAGGCTTTACAAGAACGTCTTGTTGCCGTTCAGTCCGCCTATATGCGGACCGGGCGGCGCGCGATAATCGTGTTTGAGGGTCACGACGCCGCAGGGAAGGGTGGCACGATCCGTCGCCTGACGGCTTCATTGGATCCGCGCTTTTATAAGGTCTGGCCGGTGGCGGCGCCGGACGAAGAAGAACGCAGCCACCATTATCTGTGGCGTTTCTGGCGGCGCATGCCCCCGGACGGCACCATGTGCGTCTTCGACCGCAGTTGGTACGGCCGCGTCCTGGTCGAGCGAGTCGAGGGTCTCGCCAGCGAAACGGAATGGTCGCGCGCTTATGGGGAAATAAATCATTTCGAGGCCTTGTTGGCGAGCGATGGCGCCCGCGTCGTAAAGCTGTTCATGGATGTGGACGCCGAAACCCAGGACAAGCGTTTCCTTGCGCGCTTTGCCAATCCGGCAAAGCACTGGAAGCTGTCGCAGGAAGATTTCCGCAACAGGTCGCGTCGCGCCGACTATGAGGCAGCGATCGACGATATGTTGGCGAAAACGGACTGTTCGGAAGCTCCTTGGGTCAGGGTGGATGGCCGCAAAAAGAAGAAGGCGCGGCTGGCCGCCATCGGCGCGATCCTTCACCACCTTGAAGATGATGTGTCACTGGAACCGCCGCCGCTCGACCAGGAAATTGTCCGATTGGCGACCGAAGCGTTCGGCACCGCGCCCCTCAAGAATGTGAGGCGCGAGCCTTAACGGGCGGTTCAAACGGGATGGTTAGAGCTTTCCAGAGGGCAGTGGGACGCTGTCGAGGAGAGATCACATGACACGAACCTATGTGAAGTGGCTTGGGGCCGGTGCAGCGCTGATGCTGCTGGCCGGATTATCCGCCGGGGCCAATGCTGAAGAAGGGGGCGACCGCTCACGTTCCGAACGTTCGGCGGAGCGTGGAAACTGGGGCGATAGTCGCGATAGAGGACCCCGGGCCGATGGCGACCGCCGGGATGGGGGCCGCTTCGAGGGCGGGCGCGAGCGGTCCTGGCGCGGCGCTCGCGGGGGAGACCACCGCGATGCCAGGGATCGCTACCAGAGCGGACGTCATGACGAGCGCGGCGATCGCAACGATAACTGGCGCGGCAAACATTACGGTCGTGGCCCGCAACGGCAATATTTGCCCCCCAGGGTCATCGTGCGCCCGCGCCCCAGTTACGTCTATCGGCCGCATTTTTGGGGATCGAATGTTTTCCGCTGGGACGACCGCTACCGCGATTATGGTTATGTGCGCGATTATCGTCCGGGATACGGCTATTTCGGACCCACGTCCGCCAACGGCTGGCGCGTGCTGCATCCCTGGCTGAAGGACGACCCCGCTGGCAGACACTGGGTCATGTGGCAGTTCGACAATAATCGCGATGGGCGTCTGACCGAGGCTGAGGCTGGCCGGGCGAACCGGGCCTTCGAAAGATTAGCCGACTATGATCGCGACCGCCACTTGTCGCGTCGGGAGATCGACGAGGGGCTTTATGAACTACGAGACGAGTATCGCTACGCGTTTCGCTAACGCGTGAGCGCAAAGCGTGGCCTTGGCTGGAAGCCGTTTTTCGATTGTCCGCTATCCCCTGTCATTCTTCCCCAGATACCAGCTCAATCTTGCCTCCTGTGGGCCGCCGCGGCGCATCTGCGGTTGAATCTGATCGTAGATTACCGCGTTTTCCAATACGTTCCGAACGTAGGTTTTCGTTTCGTAGAAGGGGATTTCCTCGATCCATTCCAGAACGTCGACGCCAGACATGCGGGGGTCTCCATGCTCCCCAATCCACTTACGGACATTGCCTGGCCCAGCATTGTAGCTGGCAATCGCGAGTACGTGGCTGCCTGCCCAATAATCCACCAAATTGGCGAAATAGGCGCTACCCAGCTGAATATTATATGCCCCATCACTGGTAAGCGCTTCGGGGCGATAGGGCAGTCCGATCTTCCCCGCCGTTTCCTGCGCTGTGGGCCGCATCAGCTGCATCAGGCCGCGTGCGCCTGCCGGACTTACAGCGTCGACTTCGAACTGGCTTTCCTGGCGCGTGATCGCGTGGATCATCGTCCACTGTCCCTCGGTCTGGCGCGGCAGGTCGATTGTCCGCCAGCTAATGTCGACCACGGCATCGGGCCCGGTCGAATCGGCGCCGCGAGAATTCAGGATGGCATATCTTCCATGTCCCCATTGCCGTGCAAGCTGTGCATATAGCGGCAGCTGTTCCCGGGTGAGCGTTCCCGCCAGGGCGCTAAGAAATTGCTGTTGTTTGCCGGATTCGTTTTGTTGGCCGTAGATTTGTACCGCCCGAACGCGCGGATCGGCATTCCAGGCGCTGACCGTCTGTGGCGACGGCGTCGGTGTATCTCCCGCTGCGATCTGAAGGGGCCGGCCCAATTTCTCGTGGGCCAATTGGCCGTAGAAGGTCAGCTCGTACTTAGCCGCTTCTTCAAAGAAGGCGTTGGCATCGGCGCGTCCCGCCGCTTCCGCCGCACGTCCCGCCCAATATAACCCACGCGAACGGGTTGCTGCAAAATTGGCGGCATTCGAGAAGTTTTGAAAATGGCGAACGGCGTCGGAGGGTCGATTGAGGTCGTGCAGTGCAGTCCAGCCGGCAAGCCATTCCAGACTGGTGAACGTGTCCCGTTCCGCGCCATTATTGTCGAGGAGCGGGGTGGCGAAACTGAGGCCGCCATGATGCGCAGAGATTTCATAGGCCAATTGATACTGTCGATCCGCGACGGCGGACTGCGCGGCGCTGAGATGCGCCTTCATCCAGCGGTCCGGGTCTGCGGCACTGCCAGGGGCGATACGGGTCTTTGCAAGCAGCGCCCGGGCTTGACCGCTTTGGCTGTTCGCGCGGTAGAATTGATAAAGATCCTCAATGAATCCGGGATGCTGTTTCAGCCCCTCGGGAACATTTGCGATGGCGGCATAGGCGGCGTCGACATCGCCGCCCGATTTTGCGCCGCGTTGCAAAGCGATACGGGCGGAGGTCAGAACACGGTCATCGGTACCCAGCAAGGAGATCATGTTGGCCGCGCCATCCAGGTCCTCTCGCCACAGCATCACGTCGACGCGCTGGGCATGATCTTCCGGACGCATATCGGTGCCGAACCGAGCGAGGAACTCACCGCGGACATCGCGATCCAGATAGCCTGATCGCCAGGCCTCTCTGGCCATGGCGATCGCCTCTTCGCCGCGGCCGCTTTGGCGCAGCGCTTCGGCGTAGCGGAAACGGCCGGCCGCTGTCGACGGTTCGGAAACGGCGAAAAATGCAAGCCTTTCCGCTATTGGTGTGGAAGCCGTTATGGCGGTTTCGGCGCGCTGGCGAACGCCAAGTTCGTCGGGGAAATTTGGATAGTCGCGCAGAAAGGCGGTGTATTCACCCAGTGATGGCGTCGCTCGTGCGTCGAGCAGCCGCTCCCAACGCGCAACGATCAGCTCGGCGGGCAAAGCGGCCGCGGGGGCGGCAGCCTGCGGCGGCGGCGTTTGATTGGTTTCGGCCGTTGTCGCCGCTACAGGCGTCGGCTCTTCGTTCTGGGATGTGGCGGCAAGGGATCCGGAGGCCAACATGGCGCCAATTCCGGCAGTCGTGAGCAGACGGGCAGGGGTGGACATGCGGTTCCTCGTGTTCATAGAGCCATTCATATAGTATCTTGCGTAACGGCGCGGTGGTTTCACCTGCGTGAACGCATGAGCAGTTTAAAAAGTTGGTCTGTTGAAAAAAGAGGCCAAAAAAATTGGAGCATATTCTTGGCACACAGGTTTACCGGCTCGATGCCCGCGCTGGTCACGCCGTTCAAGGGCGGCAAAGTCGATTTCCCGGCGCTGGAGCGCCTTGTGGAGTGGCAAATCGCGGAAGGCTCGCGCGGGCTTGTTCCCTGCGGAACGACGGGTGAATCTCCCACTCTAACCATCGACGAGCATCACGAAATAGTCGGGCGCGTCGTGGAGGTTGCAGCAGGGCGCGTACCCGTCATCGCAGGCGCAGGGTCGAACGACACGGCGACCGCATGCCTGCACGTGCAGGAGGCAAAGAAGGCCGGCGCCGATGCAGCGTTGGTGATCGCCCCCTATTATAACAAGCCCAATCAGGAGGGGCTGTATCAGCATTTCCGCACGGTTGCGGAGGCCAGCGACTTGCCTATCTTCCTGTACAATGTGCCGGGGCGCACGGTGGCAGATATATTGCCGGATACGGTCCGGCGGCTTGCCCAGCTGCCGAATATCGTCGGGATAAAGGACGCGTCGGGCGATGTTTCCCGTACAGTGCAGGCGGGCATAGATTGCCCAGACGATTTCTGCGTTCTGTCGGGTTCAGATGAGTTGACATTGGGTATGATGGTGTCGGGCGCCCGGGGCGTTATTTCCGTTACCGCCAACGTGGCGCCACGCCTCTGCGCCGAATTCGTTGCCGCCTGCGAAAGGGACGACTGGGGCGAAGGTCTGGTGCTTGCGAAGCGCCTTCACACCCTGCACCTGGCCATGTTCGCCGCACCAAGCCCCGCGCCTGCGAAATATGCGATGGCGAAGATGGGAAATCTGGCGGATTCCGAGGTTCGCCTGCCGATCGTTCCGTGCACCGATGCGGAAAAGGCTCTTGTGGATGCGGCGCTGGAATTGGCCGGTCTTTCCTGATGGCCCCCGCTGCCGACAAGCAGAAGATGATCGCTGAAAACCGCAAGGCGCGGTTCGAGTTCAGCATCGAAGATGTCATGGAGGCAGGCATCGTCCTGCATGGCACCGAAGTGAAGTCTCTGCGAAGCGGCAAATCGACCATCGGCGAGAGTTATGCCGAGGTGCGCAACGGCGAGGCGTGGCTGGTGAACGCCAATATTCCCGAATATTCCCACGGAAATCGGCAAAATCACGAGCCGAAACGGCCGCGAAAGCTGTTATTGAAGCGCCGCCAGATCGACCGTCTCGGCGGAGCGATCCAGCGCGAGGGGATGACGTTGGTGCCGCTGAGCATGTATTTCGATTCTTCCGGCAGGGCGAAGGTCGAACTTGCGCTAGCCAAGGGAAAGCAATTGCATGACAAGCGCGCAACGCAGAAGGAGCGCGACTGGAAACGCGATAAGGCGCGCCTGCTGCGAGAGAAGGGATGAGGGCGCGCGAGTGATATCACTCTCGTCAGCCGCCCTGTAAGGCCTTGCTTTTCTTCGGCCGCGTTCACAAATTGGTTATAGTTGGGTGAGATAGCCTCATCCGGCAGACGGGAGGCCAGAGAATGTCCGTGAAGCGCATGGGGCGCTGTCTGAGACGATACGCGCCTTCGAAGGAGACGCTGGGTGGCAGCCGCCTGCTGCAGCCAGTGGCTCGCTATATCGGAGACCCGAACGTCTGGCACTTTAACCGCCGCAGTATTGCGCGGGGGGTCGCGCTCGGTCTTTTTCTGGGCTTTGCGATCCCCATGGGTTTCCAGATTTTCCTCGCGGCGCTCATCGCCGTTTCGGCACGCGCGAACATCGCGGTCGCTGCCCTCTTCACATCGGTTTCAAATCCGGTCACGATCGTCGTGCTTTACCCCGCCACGGTGATGACAGGTGATTGGCTGCTGGGTAGAGATACTAACCTGCTGCCCGCAAATGCAGATGTCCTGCACGCTATAAAGGATATGCCGATCCCCTGGTTCATCGGGGGCATCTTCCTGGGTACGATCAGCGCCACGGTGGGCTTTCTGACCATTCATTTCCTGTGGCGGTTCTGGGTATCTCGGCGCTGGAGGGCGCGACTTGCGAGGCGGCGGGAGTGCGCCTAATCCTGACGTCATGACCGAAGAATACACCGAAGGGTACAAGGCGAAGCTCGTCGAAACGAAACAGGCCTGGGCGCGGGCCGGTCGATTGCTGACAGGAAAGACTGGAGAGCATGGCGTCGATCGTTTGCCACCGGGTCAAAGACTGGTCGAAAACTGGCCTATTTTGGATCTCGGCATACAGCCGGATGTGGCGCCAGCCGATTGGCGGCTGACAATCGACGGCATGGTGGCCCAGGATCTGACCTGGGACTGGAACAGTTTTCTTGCGCATCCGCAGATCGAGATCGTTTCTGACATCCACTGTGTTACCCAGTGGTCGCGCTACGATAATCGATGGACCGGCGTTTCAACCAGGCATCTGTTCGAAGCTGCCGACGTGGCAAAGGACGCTACGCATGTGCTGCTGGCAAGCTACGACGGCTATACGACTAATCTGCGCCTCGAGGACTTCCTTGATGAGGACTGCGTGCTCGCCCACAGGCATGACGGGCAGGCGATCAGCCGGGAGCATGGGGGACCGGTACGGCTTGTCGTGCCCCGCTATTATTTCTGGAAAAGCCCGAAATGGCTGAAGCGCATAACCTTCAGCGCTGAGGACAAACCCGGCTTTTGGGAGGAGCGCGGCTACCACAATGTGGGCGACCCCTGGCTGGAACAGCGCTACGACTAATTGTCTGAATTCATAGGCTAGACAGACTACCTGTTCCCACAATCGGCCCGGTAGGCGCTCCCGTAGGCGAGCCCCCCTCAGGTTCGATGGAGATAGCCAGCGTTGCGGCGTCATCGAAATCTTCCGCCAGTTGCAACGTTACAGTCTGGCCTGCCTCTATCGTGCCGAGGGACCGCGGGACGCCATCGCCGGGGATAAACCACAGTTGCGGCACCGTGTCCGCATCTGCGGGGATTCCCACGGGCGAGACAAAAAGACGCTTATTGGCCGCATCATAGGTGATGACCGCCACCGGTACGCCTTCCTCTGGCGCCAGCGTTGCCGATTCGAGAGTCACGGGTTCGATGCCAGTCAGTTCAGACTCCGTGGGGGCCGAAGCATCCGGCGCAACTGCCGGACGTTCCGGGATTGTCTGCCGCTCGGTCAGAAGGGCGGCGACCAACACTGCTGCCGCAGCAGTCATCGCGCTCCCATACAGCCGCCAGAAGCGAAGTTTGCCCGGACTAGTCACGACGTCCCCCGGATCTGAGTTTGCGGCACGGCGGCCTTGTAATTCGGTTGCGATGCGAGCCCACATATCATCGGGGGCGTCCACAGGAGCGGCCTCGTCCAGCAGGGGGGCAAAGCGCTGCTCCCACAGATCGACTGCGCGCGCAAAGGCAGGGTCGCTTGCCCGCCGCGCTGCAAGCTGCGCCATCTCGGCGGCGTCCGGCAGCCCGAGCACGAATTCGGCAGCGACGAGATCGTCGCCATCAAGGGGGAGGGGGGCATCCTCACTCATGGACAAGGCAATCGCGAAGCCGGGCGAGGGCGCGCCGCATGCGGCTTTTCATCGTGGATAAGGGCACGTCGACTTTTTCGGCCAGCATTCTGTAACTGATGCCGCCCCAGAAAGCACTTCTTATGGCCGCCCCTGCCGCCTGGTCGAGCGTATCGAGACATTTTTCCAAGAGTTGGGCCTCTTCCTTGCGCTCCAGCGATTGCAACGCCCCCGGTGACGGGTCTGCGCTTTCGAGCGCAACTGCGGGAACGGAGCCGGAAGGGACGATCCGGTCGGACCGCCTTTGCCGAAGGCGATCAAGCGCGCGGTTACGCGCGATTGTGCCTAACCAAGTGATAGGACTTGCCTTTGCGGAGTCGAACTGACCCGCCCGGTCCCATACGGTGATATATACTTTTTGCAGGACGTCCTCGGCTTCGCTGTGCTCGTTCAAAATACGCAGCACGATACCAAATAGCTTCGCCTGGGTTCGCCGATAGACTTCTGCCATGGCTTCGGAATTGCCAGTGGCGACGTCGTGAAGCAGTGAACTGAGTTCTTCCCGTGCGTTCACAAGCTCTCCGACAAGTTACTTCGCTACATATCGTTCAATTTGCGTGACCATCGGCGAAGGGACAGACTGCGTCAAGCGTATCTCCGCCATAGCGCGGAACCCGTGGGCTCCCTGCCATTGCGGTTCCGGCACGCGCCCATAAAAAAAATTTTGTCACGCATCCGCGCATAAAGCCGGCTCGTAGCTGTCACGACAGCTAGCATTGCAATAGCGAGCCACTTGAAGCTGCTAACTCTCTAAACCGTCGATTTGCAACGGGAACTAACAGACTCGGGGTCTTGTTGGGGCCTCGTTCGGGAGGATGCGTGAGAACGCGATGGCCGGACGAGCCTAGGGAAGGACAATCAATGCATCAGCCATTTTCATGGGCTCTGGATGTTCAGCGAAAATGCCTTCGATCTCCCGAAACCGACCGATTCGGTCACCCGGGGGTCGGAGCCGGCATATCGTTTGCGTTGAACTTGCCCTTCCACGTTTTTTTCGAATGAAGTTAAAAAAGAGGGAAGACGACATGACCAGAATACAGAAAAACAGCCTGATGCTAGCCGCAACAAGCGGCTTCGCGCTCATGCTCGCGCAGCCCGCGCTGGCCGACGAAACGGCGCCGTGTAACGAGGCCGCCGACGCGAATTCCACAGAATGCGGCGTCGACAGCGCGGCAGATGCCGAGGGTGCGACGGCCGTCGGCGCGGGTGCAGTGGCATCTGGTACGGACGCAGTGGCAGTCGGCGGCGACAATGCCGGGGCGGAACCCGCCACCGCCTCCGCTGCGTCGACGGTCGCGGTGGGCGGCGAGAGCGATGCGACGACGCCCGGCGCAACCGCGCTTGGGTGGCAGGCTCAGGCAACAGGGGCCATGGGAACCGCAGTCGGTCACCAGACGGTAGCATCCGGCGATCAGAGCTTTGCCGGTGGTGAGGATGCCGTGGCGTCCGGTTCCAATGCCGTTGCCATCGGCAATAAATCGGTTGCGGAGGGCGGCGACGCCATTGCCATTGGCGGCAATCGCGACTTTGTCGACTCAGACGGAAACGGAATTGCCGACGTCAACGAAGATGCCGACCCCGACAATGATGTCCGATCAACCACGGCTACTGGCCCATCGACGACGGCCGTAGGCGGCCAGGCCAATGCTGAGGGACCGGGAGCCACCTCCTATGGCTGGCGTGCCGACGCCGCTGCAGAGCGCGCCACGGCGCTCGGGCATCTGGCCACAGCCCAGGGCGTTCGTTCCACTGCGGTCGGCGAGAATGCGGATGCACAGACCGACCTCTCCACGGCGATTGGCAATGAATCGATCGCGAACGGCGAAGATGCTCTTGCGATTGGTGATTCTGCCAATGCGCAGGGGGCATCGACAACGGCAGTTGGCGGCGAAAGCGTAGCCTCCACACCCGGTTCCACGGCACTCGGCTGGCAGGCCGAAGCAACCGGCGCAATGGCCACCGCGGTCGGCCACCAGACCGAGGCATCCGGCGATCAGAGCTTTGCAGGTGCCGAGGATGCGGTCGCATCCGGCAGCAACGCGATTGCGATTGGCAATAAGTCGGTAGCCTCTGGTGGAGACTCGATCGCCATTGGCGGCAATCGTGACTTCGTTGACGCGGACGGAGACGGCGTCGATGATAATGGAAATCAGGCCGCCGTCGCCACGGGGGCATCCACCACTGCCGTCGGTGGTCAATCCAACGCAAATGGCCCCGGCGCTACTGCTTATGGGTGGCGGTCCAATGCCAGTGCCGGGATGAGCACCTCGCTGGGCCATTTGTCAGAAGCATCCGGGACGGCATCGACCGCTGTCGGCGAAGGTGCGACCGCGTCTGGCGAGAATAGCGTCGCCATGGGTAATCAGGCGTCCGCTTCTGGCACGAATTCGATTGCCATCGGCAATGGCGCCACGGCAACGATGAACGAGCAGGTGGTTATCGGCAGTCTGGACGGTTCCACCAACAGCCAGACCGGCAGTATCAACTTCGTCACGGCGGATTCCAACGGTACGCTCGGCCTGTCGAACGTCGGTACGCCCGGCGGGCTTGCCAGTGCCAATGACGTAATGGCGAACACCACTGCCATCGCCAATAACAGTCAGGCCATTGGCGCCAACTCTGCGGCGATCAACACGCTGCAGGGGCAGACCGCCACGCTGTTCGACATGTCCGAAGAGAACCGCCGGGGCGTCGACCGGGCGACGGAAGGCGTCGCGCTGGCGATGTCGATGGAGACACCCGCCATCCCTGCTGGTGCCAAGTTCGCGCTGTCCGGCGGTGTCGGCTATTATGACGACAAGGCCGCCATCTCCTCCGCGATCAGCGCGGCCGTTGGACAGATGTCGTCCGTGTCCGCGGGCGTGGGCGTTGGGTTCGACAGCGGCAAGGTAGGCGCTCGTGCCGGGTTCCAGGTAGCTTTCTAAGCCCGGTTGGACGATGCGATTGAATGGGAAAGGGCGGTCCTGTGCTGGGCCGCCCTTTTTGTTTGCAGATACCGTTATTTTTTCCAGAAACTCGGCAGAAACAGCATCAGGACGGTGAAAAGCTCCAACCGGCCCAGCAGCATTGAAAATGAGAGGAGCCACTTCGCTGCCGCTGGCAGGCCGGAGAAATTGCCGGCCGGACCGATCTGGTCACCCAATCCCGGGCCGACATTCGCAAGAGCACTTACAGCGCCGCTCGCGCTGGTCAGAAAGTCCAGGCCCATCGCCATCAGCGCGATGGTAACCATCGAATAGCATACGAAGAAAATCGCGAAGAACACGATTACGGAAACGGCAACGTCCTCCCCCAGGGGCCGGCCCGCATAGCTTCTTGGAAAAACGCCGCGTGGGTAAAGCAAGCTGCGAAAATGACTTTGCAGTAGCTTCCAGAGAACTTCGAAGCGAAAAATCTTTATGCCGCCAGTTGTGGAGCCGGTGCAGCCCCCAACGAAAGCAAGGCCGAAGAAAACACCAACAGCCGCGCCGCCCCACAGCGTGTAATCCGTCGTCGCATATCCCGTCGTTGTGACGACCGAAACGATGTTGAAAGCAGACAGGCGTAAGGCATCCCATAATCCGAACCTGCCGGAGAGGAACAGATAAAGGGTCGCGCACACTATAGTGACGGCAAGGAAGCCCAGAAACGTTTTGACCTGTGTGTCCCAAAGCGATTTCCGATCGCCTGCGATCAGACGGACGTAGAGAACGAACGGCACGGAACCGGAGAGCATGAAAAGGATGGCGATCCACTGGATTCCATTGTCGCTCCAGGCACCAAAGGACCTGTCGGACGTCGAAAAGCCGCCCGTAGCGACGGTCGTAAGCGCATGAACGATAGCATCGAACGGCGCCATCGCCGCAAGCCAATATGCAATCGCCGCCAGCGCCGTGAGGACAATATAGACCGAGCCGACTGCTGACGCGATGTGGCGAACGCGCGGCATGACCTTTTCCGAGCGATCCGAGGATTCCGTACGAAACAGCTGCATGCCGCCGATGCCGAGGGCGGGAAGCACCGCGATTGCAGTGGCGATGATCCCGATCCCTCCGACCCATTGCAGGAGGGCCCGCCATAAAAGAAAGCCAGGAGGCGCGGAATCGAGGTTGGTGACGACGGTAGCTCCGGTAGTTGTGAGCCCGGACATGGATTCGAAAAAGGCGTTCGTGATATTGCCGCTCGTCTCGCCAAAATCGGTCATGAAGAACGGCAGGGCGCCGAACGTGACGGCCGTCAGCCAGGCCAGAGGGGTCAGAAGGAATGACTGTCGGACACTCATGCCACGTGCAAGGTCCTCAGGGGATGCCCGACGGAAAAGCAGACCGATGAAAATGCAAAGGGGGCTGCTGAGTGCAAATGCGACCCAATCACTGTTTCCGGCGAAGATATCCACAAGGAGTGGCAGCGTCATGAGGCTGCCCACCGCAATCATTAAGAGACCGATGAGGTGAAGGACCGGCGAAACGTCGAACGTCCTCCGTTCGCCAGAATCCAGCAAGGAACTGAGCGCCGTCACCCAAGAAGCCCCTTGCGCCCGGCGAACAGCGTTTCCGCGCGCTTCAGCGCATAATATTCTACGACTGCCACGACACGATCACCGGCAGCCAGCTGCGTTTCCGGCCGGGGAATGATCAGTTCGTCGTCCCGCAAAACGGGCCCTAGGAGTATGCCCGCAGGGATGTTGACGTCGCGCAGAACACGCTGGGCAAGGGGCGATTTCTCGCCGAGCGTCACTTCCACTACCTCGCCGAAGTCGCCGCGTAGCGTGTGAAGCGCGTGTACCGCCTCCGACCTTACATGACGAAGGACTGTGGAAATCGTCGTCGCGCTGGGACTGACCACCGTGTAGAGGCCGAGCGCGGGCAGTAGCGGCTCGTAAGACCGCTTGTTCACCAGCGTTATTGCGCGCGGACACCCCAGTCTTCTTGCGAGCACCGAGACAAAAATGTTGGTTTCGTCATCATCGGTAACCGCGATGATGGTTTCCGCTGCACCAACCTGGGCGTCCTCCAGAACCTCGCTCTCCAGGGCGTCGCCATGCAGGACAATCGCGGCTTCGCCAAGCTCTCGCGCGATATATTCCGCTCTTTCCTTTCCGAATTCGATCATGCGGACGGCCACTTCTGGTGCTTCGCGTGCCAGTTTTCGGGCGAGGTGCAGACCAACATTTCCACCGCCCACGATGGTCAGTTTTCGGGCGGCATGCTCCCGATGGCCAAAGCAATGCAGCACTTCTTTCGTCCGATCGGAGGGAACAACGACGTAGACGTCATCATCGGCACGAACCGTCTCCTGCATTGTCGGGAACTGAGCGACCCCGTCGCGAAAGAGCACGAGGAAGGCCGCACCGTCAAAAGGCGATCTCTTGTAGAGCTCGAGATAACGCTCGCCGATGATCTCCGCACCCTCGTCGCAATGCACGCCGATCAGTTGCAACCGTCCGTCGCCCAGGGTCTGCATATCGAAGGAGCCAGGCGTTTTCAGCCGACGAAAGATGGATTCGGCGATCTCAAGCTCTGGCGCGATGATCACGTCAATGGGCAGATGCTCTGCCGCGTAAAGTCCCTCGCGAACGGGCGTGATATAGCCGGTATGCCGAAGGCGCGCGATCCGCCGCTTCACGTTGAACAGCGAATAGGCGACCTGGCAGGAAACCATGTTCACCTCGTCCGAGCGGGTGACGGCGATCAGCAGATCGGCATCGTCGGCGCCCGCCCGCTCCAGGATGCGGGGATGGGAAGCGTGGCCAAGGATGCCGCGAACCTCGTAGCTTTCGTCGACTCGCCTCACCTGATCCGGATCGGCGTCGATGACCGTCACATGCATTCCTTCGCGAGCGAGTTGACGCGCGATGGTCGAGCCTACCTGTCCGGCTCCACAGATGACGACCTTCATAATTTATCCCCCCGCCAGCAGATCCAGCCGCCGCATCTCGTTTTACGTGCGGGCAGTAAATTTGAAACGCCCGATGCATTCATCCCATTTTCGTTATCGCATATGGCCAGTCTGGTGAACCTTTGGCTGGAAAAGGCCGTGGCCGGACTGGACACTTCCCCCCCAGACTGCGCTATGTGATCAATCATGCCTGCCACCCGGAAAAAGACATCCACTCTGCGGGCCGAGCCTGCCTCGTCCATTACCCTGCGGCGCCGATCTCCGCGGCCAGCCTGGATGACGGTCGGCTGGCGTGCCCTTGCCTTGGTGGCCCTGCTGCTTTCGATCATTACCATTCATTGGATAGAAAGGGATAAGTTCGTCGACGAATTGGACGGTGACGTCAGCTTCGTCGATGTGATCTATTTCACCATGATTAGCGCGACGACGACGGGTTATGGCGACATCGTTCCCGTCACAGACAGCTCAAGGCTGTTCGACGCCCTGGTGGTAACGCCGATCCGAATTTTTATCGTGCTGCTGTTTGTGGGAACAGCGTATACCTTTGTAATCAGACGGACTTGGGACAGGTGGATTATGGCGCGCCTTCAAAAGCGACTATGCGATCATATCGTCATTGCCGGCTATGGGACCAGCGGTGCCGACGCAGTCGCGGAGCTGATTGCGCGGGGCACCCCGCCTGAACGCATCGTGGTCGTGGATTCCAATGACGACGCTCTTGTTCGGGCAGAGGGGCTGGGGTGCATTGTCGCGCAGGGGGATGCGACGCGCGACGAGACGCTGCGAGAGGTCCACGTTGCCGATGCCAAGGTAATGATCGTTTCCGCAGGCCGGGACGACACATCCATCCTTATCTGTCTTACAGCGCGGCATCTGGCACCGAATGTGCGGATCAGCGTTTCGGTTCGGGCGCAGGACAACGAATTGCTGGCGCGGCAAGCAGGCGCAACCACCGTGATCAACCCGGTCAGTTTCGCCGGATTATTGCTGGCGGGTTCGGCCCATGGCGCCGACACGTCCGATTATATGGCTGATCTCGCGTCAACCCATGGTCGTGTACGGCTGGTGCAAAGAGACGTGGAGCCGAATGAAGTCGGCGCGTCCCTGCGCGACATCACGTCCGGCCTGGGCGTACGCATCTATCGAGACGGCAAGCCGCTTGGGTTTTGGGAAATGGAGGTTCAGGAACTGAGAGCCGACGACAAAATCATCGAAATCGTGCCCTGCGTTGCCACCGAAGCCGAATTCCGACCGCAGGCGCCGGCAGTGCCGGCAAAGGGCTGATCGGCTTTACCCGGTCGACCACTTATATTGCTGGATAGCCACCATTCACGGCAAGAGTGGCGCCCGTGATCCAGCTGGCCTCCTGCGAAGCCAGAAATAGCGCGGCGGATGCCACGTCTTCGGGTGTGCCCAGCCGACCACAGGGGATCTGCCGCACGATTTCACTGGCATAGGGTTCGCCAATCGTATTCAAGTGCCCCAGGCAGAGGGTATTGGCCGTCACCCCATATTCCGCGGTCTCCAGCGCGATGTGCCTCATGAAATGAGCTGCTCCCGCCTTAGCCGCGCCATAGACCGAGACCCCCGGCACGGCCGCAATGCGTCCTGCATCAGAGGATATCGTAACAATCCTGCCCCAGCCCCGGTCGCGCATTCCCGGCAAGAGGGCATGCGTGCAGTTCAGGACGCCCCTCATATTGACTGAGAGAAAGGCATCCCAATCTTCAGGCCGCATGTCGGCGAAGGGGGTGGGCACAAACTGACTGCCTCCGGCATTTCCAGCATTGTTGACCAATATGTCGATGCCGCCATTATCCCGTGCCAGCTTTTCGCAAGTGTCGCGTACCGCGGTAAGGGACGTTATGTCGAACGCAGCCGCGACTGCCTGACCGTCTTCACGCAGGATGCTGGCAGTCGTCTCCTCAGCGCGCTCCGGTACGAGATCGTTGACGATAACCCGCGCGCCCTGCCGCGCCATCATCGATGCGATGCCTGCGCCCATGCCGGACCCCGCGCCGCTGATGAAGGCGACTTTGCCGTCCAGACGAAATATTGGTCCACCGCTCATCGAAACCCCCGTCCCATCTGAGGCCCGTCCCATCTGAGGAATGCCTCGCACCGCGCCCATAAGCGCTGAGCGCCGAAGGTCAATCAACCGAGCAGGGCGCACTGGCCACAAGGACCACGTATCTGCAAATGCACCTTGCTTGCGGCGCGGCACCTGCCTAGAGGCGCGGGTGTCGGGGAGTAGCGCAGCCTGGTAGCGCATCTGTTTTGGGAACAGAGGGTCGCAGGTTCGAATCCTGTCTCCCCGACCATTTTATTTTCGGCTCACGACGGAGATACTCCGTATTTCAGCGGGTCTCGCCAATCTGCTGCCGATTTCTTTTCGATCTTGCCTGCCGGGCAACTCGTTCTCTTCTGGCGTGTCGCCCCCACGATGTCGTAGGCTGGGCATATGAATTTACATCTGCCTGCCGAACAAACTACCATTTTTGAGGAAATGTCGCTTCTGGCGCGGCAGCATGATGCGATAAATTTGGGGCAGGGCTTTCCGGACAGGGATGGTCCGGCCGAAATTCGGCAGGCTGCGGCCGATGCGATTATGGCTGGTCCCAATCAGTATCCGCCCATGCGCGGCTTACCCCTGTTGAGGGAGGCGGTGGCGACGCATTACGCCCAACATCAGGGGCTTGGCATCACCGCTGAAAATGTTCTGATCACGTCGGGCGCTACGGAGGCGTTGGCGGCCTCGATATTGTCGCTGATCGAGCCTGGCGACAAGGTGGTCATGATCGAGCCGATGTACGACGCCTATTTGCCATTGGTGCGGCAGGCGGGCGGTGTTCCGCATTTCATCACGCTGCGTCCACCCGAATGGCGTCTGGACGCCGAGACGCTGGATCGTGTCATCGACCCGACCACAAAGGCAATCGTCTTCAACAACCCGTTAAATCCCGCTGGGCGGGCGTTTACTCGTGAGGAGCTGTCGCTGCTGGCGGATGTCTGCATCCGTAACGATGTAATCGTTATTTCCGATGAGGTTTGGGAGCATATCGTCTTTGACGGACGCACCCACGTTCCGCTGCACGGCCTGCCGGGTATGGCGGAGCGCACGATCAAGATCGGATCGGCCGGCAAGATATTTTCCCTGACGGGATGGAAGGTGGGTTTCGCCATAGCGCCGCCGCCGCTTCTGGCCGCAATGACCAGGATGCACCAGTATCTGACGTTCAGCACGCCCCCGGCGCTGCAGATCGGCACGGCACATGGCCTGACCATGTCGCCGTCATATTTCACTGGAATGCGTGAAGGCTTTGCGCGGAGCCGCGATACCCTGGCGAAAAGCCTCACGGCAGAGGGGCTGACCGTTCTGCCAAGCGAAGGAACCTATTTCCTCTGCATCGACCTCAGCGCCTCCGGGATCGACATGGACGACAGATCCTTCTGTCTGAAGATGGTTCAGGAGGCGGGAGTGGCGATGATCCCCTTGTCGCCCTTCTATGCGTCTCAGAAAGAAGACCGTATTGTCAGGCTCTGCTTTGCCAAGGCCGATGAGCTGCTGATCGAGGCCGCTCTCCGCCTGGGCCAGGGTATTATGCGCCTAAGCTAGGGATCGCTGTTGTCGCAGAGCCGTCGCCATCCAGTGTTCGGATTTCATGCCGTTGCAGGTAAGACGGGTCGAACTCGGCAATATGACATAATTCGGGGAAGTCGCGGATAAGCAATGTTTTGTAGGAGGTTTCGATCAGACCTCTTTCACGCAATGCGGAGACGGTTCGATTCGTATGGATCTGGGTGATTCCAATCGTATCCGCGATCTGAACCTGCGTCAGTGGCAGCTTAATTTCAATGACATCGTCGCCCTTTATTGCATTAAGGCGTATAGCGATTTCGCAGAATAGATGCGCTACGCGCTGCAGCGCTGGTTTCGCCCCCAAACACTTCAACCATTCAGATATGCGGGCATTTTCAACCAGCGAAAGCCAGAGGAATGTATTGGCGATGCCCGGCATCTGCATTTTCAACGCGCAAAGCCTTGCGCGGGGAAAGGAAATGATACTGCCATCGGTGATCATCTGAACGAAATCACCGGATTCCTGATCGATCAGTGCATCAAGGTTGATGACGTCGCCGGGAAGATAGAGGGTGGAAATTGGCTGCTTTCCGGACTCTGTTGTCGCCGCACGGCACGCCCAGCCTTTTACCAGCAGATGGACGTCGGATTCCTTGCTACGCGGAGTATGAAGCTCGGTGCCTGCTTCGACGGCTTTTTCGCCTTTTGCGATGTCGTTCAGCGCCTGCCATTCGGCCTCACTCACATAATTGGGATAAGCGAGAAGCGAGTTTGATAGGGGGCTGAATTCCCGATGCGGCTCGCCATGCAATAACGACCTCACAGTACCGCTACCAAGCCGCTCAGGGATTCCCTTTTGATTGTGCGGCAAGGACATTCTGCGCTCCATCAATGCGTGGGTTGTAAAAAGGGCTGCAAGAAAGCTTATCAGCAAGCCAGCTTAATTAGGGTCCAAACCCAATCAGCC